>JBCBSE010000022.1:0-48668 GCA_039819305.1 Pseudomonadota bacterium | reverse complement strand
CGGATGGGTTTTGCGTCATTCTCTGCTTCGCCTCTTCTTGTCGACTGCGGACGCCGCCGCAACGCTGCGCAGCCAAGCGCGGCTTGGTTGGGCGGGATAACCGCCCCAGCTTTCTCCGGCCGGGATGTCGCGCATGATGCCCGACTGCGCTGCGACCCTCGCATGTGCGCCGATCGAGACATGGTCGGCGACCCCAACCTGACCGCCGAGAATGGCGCCGTCGCCGATTACGCAGCTTCCCGATACGCCAACTTGCGCCGCAAGAATACAGCCCGCGCCAATCTTCACGTTGTGGCCGATCTGAACGAGATTGTCGATCTTGGCGCCGGCGCCGATCTCGGTGTCGCCAAGCGCGCCGCGATCAATCGTGGTGTTGGCGCCGATCTCCGCCCCCGCGCCGATGATCACGCGGCCGAGCTGCGGCATGCGTTCGATCCCGCGCGGTCCTTCTGCGAAGCCGAAGCCGGCCTCCCCGATGCGCGCGCCTGAAAGGACCTGCACGCCCTCGTCGAGAATGGCGAACCCGATCGTTGCGCCGGGTCCGATTTCGCATCCCGCCCCGATGACAACGCCCGGACGGATGACCGCGCCCGCCCCGATGATTGCGCCCTCGCCGATGACGGCGCCCGCGCCAATGGCGACGCTGTCATGGACGCGCGCGCCTGATGCAATTTCGGGCTCGCCGGGCGCATCATCGGCGCGCGGTGCAAACAGCTGAGCGGCGAGACGCGCAAACAGGGCGCGCGGATAGCGCGTTTTTAAAATGGCGCCGACAACACCGCCGAGCGCCTCGGCGAGGGCCGGCGTTGTCAGGCACAGACCAATGCTGCGACCGGCGGCGGCGCTGACCGCCTTGCGGTTGTCGCAGAAGACCAGGGCTCCTTTGAGGTCGGAGTCGCCGGCGGCGGCGACCTTATCGATCTGATCAGGCCCTGCGCCGGCGAGCACGCAATCGGCGTCGAACTCTGTTGCAAGCGCCAGGGCGCGCTCTAGCGACAGCGCGGCGCGCTTTTCAAAAAACCGCAGATCAACCATCGCGCGCCAAACCTTGCGTCCTTGTTGCAAAAAGCCGGCGCCCCTGAGGACGCCGGCTGTTTGACGTGTTATGGCGAAAGGTCATCACGCGGATGACGGCCGGCGCCTTATTGGTTTCTCGCAGCGTCGGCCTGCGCCTTGGCCTGCGCTTCGCGGATCTGCTTTTCGATTTCCGCGAGCGATATTTTCTGCACCTCGACCTTGTCGATTTCCTTGTCGAGAGCGGCGATCACTTCCTGGGTGATGTCAGTCTCAACCGCCGCATACATAACCTGCGTGCTGTCGAGCAGAACTGTCGCGCCGCGCTTTTTGACGATATCTTCCAGGATCGGCTGGCTCTCTTTCAGGATTTCTCCTTGCGCGTTCTGAACAGCGTAGCGAAATGCCTGTTCGACAATCTGCGCGCGCTGCGGCAGGCCGACCTGAGCGCGAGCCTGTAGTTCCTGGCCGGTCTTCGCACGAACTTCTTCAGACATCAGTTGAGAATTTTTCTGAAAGTTCTCGATGTCTTTTTTCAGCTTGTCGGCCTCCGCTTCAAGTTCCTTGGCGACGTCGTTACGCACGCTTTCGGCCTGCGTCGGGATTGTCTTACCCGCCTTCGATTGCGCGATGACGCGATCCATACTGATCGTCAAAATCACTGGCGCTTGAGCATTGCTCTGGGCCTCGGCTTTGCTCGTGACGGCGTGGCCCGCAAAACCGGCGGTTGCGACCATAACGGCGCCCGCCATCGCAAAAAGCTTCATTCTCATCTTACACCTCTTAACACGTTAACTGTTGTCCCAGCGCCTAGAAGCTGGTTCCGGCGCTAAAGCGAAAGCCCTCCGTCCGATCATACACTTCTTTGCGGAGAATTTCCGCAATATCAAATCTGATGGGTCCGAATGGCGAATCCCAACTGACCGAGACCCCGGCCGTCACCCGAAACGCAAGTTCGTCCTGAACCGGCGCCAGATCCCCGATCCCGTCGCCGTCGATATCGATAAAGAGCGTCGGGTCATTGTTCAGGATCTTGGTCGAGTCATCGACAAGGCCGACCACCCCGAAATCACTGAAAATCGCAGCCCGGATGCCGTATTCCGGCGGCAATGGCAAGGGCAGGAGGATCTCCGCCGAGCCGATTGCGTAGGCTTTGGCGCCGATCGCCTGGCCGAGAAGCCGGCCGTCGCGGTCTCTTTGCGGGACCTGGCCCGTCACCTCGCCGGTGTCCGGATCTGTGATCGCCTGCACCGGCGCGATGAAACGCGGTCCGACGCCTGCAACCTCAAAACCGCGGAACGACGCGGCGCCCTCGAAGAACCGGTCCGATAGCCGCACTTCATCCCCGGCGTAGCCATCAATATAGCCGGCGCGCGCTTTCAGGGCGCCGATAAAGTTGCCGATGATCGGCTTGTAAAATGCGGTCGAGGTTTCAGCCTGGTAATAATTAACATCGCCGCCGAGGCCAGCGAACCTCACAGACACCCCGGCGCGGTAGCCGTTGCGCGGGGTGATCGGATCATCACGCGTGTCGAAGCTGAGGCTGAGACCGACGATTGACGAGAGAAAATTGCCGCGAGACTGACAGGTCGGCGACAGGGACTGGATCACGAAATCGCAGGTATTGGCGACGACGATCTGGATTGGGTTTCCCGCCAGGTCCGTTGTCTGCGTAACGCTGACCGGCTCCGTGCCCGGCAACAGGACCGATGATGGATCGTCGTCAGCGCTGATAATATTCTGGTTGAGAATATCAATATCCACATCGTCCTTAGTCAGCAGATAAGAAACGCCGCCGCGACCGAATTCCGAAACCTGGAAGCCGGCGTTCAACCCAAAACCAATCCGGTTCCGGACAAAGCCCGATTCGCGGAAATTCGTGCGCTGATTAAACGCCGAAGCGCCGGCGACGAGATTGCGGCCGAGAAAATAGGGCTGCGTGAATTGAAGGTCGACAAGGCGCGTGCGCGAGCTTGCCTGAACGCGGAAGGTCAACGCCTGTCCGCGGCCCATGAGATTGCGTTCCTGCACGGAGAAGTCGACGATGAAATTCTCCGTCGAGGACACGCCGACGCCGACGGAGAAAGACCCGGTTGATTGCTCCTGGACCTTAACGTCGAGTTCGGTGCGATCAGGCGCGGAGCCGGGGCGTTCTTCGATTTCAACTTCGCCAAAGAAGCCGAGCGAGCGCACGCGGGCTTTTGAGCGGTCGACGAGGATGCGGTTAAAGGGATCGCCTTCGGCGAGGCGCACTTCTCGGCGGATCACCTTGTCCAGCGTGCGGGTGTTGCCCTCGATATTGATACGTTCGACATAAACACGCGGCCCCTCATTGACGAGGAAGGTGACGTCGATCGTCTGCGTGTCTTCGTAACGCGTCAGCTGCGGATTAACATCGACAAACGCATAACCCGTAGCGCCGGTGGCGAAGGTGATCGCCTCCGTCGCCTTTTCGAGCTTTTCCGCATCAAAGGTTTCGCCGCTTCTGATCGGGACAAATCGTTCGAGCGTGTCTTCATCGAGTTTTGCGAGCGTTGTCTTCACGCGCACTTCGCCGACTGTATATTTCGGCCCCTCCTCGACAGTGAAGGTGATGAAGAAGTCTTTGCGGTCCGGCGTTAGCTCGGCGACGGCCGAGAGCACTTGGAAGTCGGCATAACCATTGTTGCCGTAATGCTGGCGCAATAGCTCGCGCTCAAATTCGAGGCGATCGGGATCATAATTATCGTTGCTGGAGAAAAACCGCCACCACCGGCTTTCCTTTGTCAAAACGACGCCGCGCAATTCATTGTCAGTGAACACCTCATTGCCGACAAAATTGACTTTGGCGACGCCGGTTCTCGGGCCTTCGTCAATTTCAAAAATGACGTCGATTCGGTTTTGATCAAGCGGCGTGACTTTTGGCGTCACGGTTGCTGCGAACCGTCCTTTAGCGCGATATAATTCAATGATCCGCTGAACGTCCGCCTGCACCTTCGCGCGGGTGTAAATCGAGCGCGCGGTGAGCTGTGTTTCCTCGGTGATCTTGTCTTCTTTGATCTTGCGATTGCCTTCATAGATGACGCGGTTGACGATCGGGTTTTCCTGCAGCTCGATGAGCAGGTTGCCGTTGGGCTGCATTTCCAGTGTCACATCGGAAAAGAGGCCGGTATTGAAAAGGGTCTTGAGCGAGACGTCGAGCAACTCCGGCTCGGCGGGCATGCCCGGCGCCAGCGGCAAATAGGACGCGACGGTCTCCGGTTCGATGCGTTGGTTGCCGGTGACCTGAATGCCTTGAATGATCGGAGCCGATCCGGAATGCAGCCGGACCTCGTCTTCGCTCGCAAGGGGCGACGGCGCCTGCTGCGCCGCAGCAGGTCCTGTCGCCGCCGCCATGGCCGTCAACGCACAAAGCCAGATGCGCCGCAACACGCCCCCGAACACATTCAAACTCATTCAGAAGTCCTAACTGATCGATGAAATCAGATTGCTGATGTCGTTCCACGTAACGAAGATCATGAGCGACGCCAGCAAGACGATGCCCACGCGAAAACCGATCGCTTGCGCCCTGACCCCCAGCGGCTTCCCTGCGACAGCCTCATAGGCGTAATACACAAGATGACCTCCGTCGAGAACCGGCACTGGCAAAAGATTCAGGAAGCCGATGGAGATCGATACAACCGCCGCCAAAGATATGAAGTCAGCAAGCGACACTTTTAGCTTGGTCCAGAATGACGGAGGCTCTGAATAGCCTGACTCGTCGAAGCCGGACATCACCGATTGTCCGGCGTATTGGGCCATTTTGATCGGCCCGCCGAGTTGGCTGGCGTCTTCCTGGCCGGCGACGATGCGCCCGATATAACGCACCGTGATTGACAAAACGCGCCACAATTCGTGAACGCTCGCCTGAAGCGCCTTGGCGAATCCATACTTTTCAAACGTGTAGGCGCTCACGTCGCCCTGGATGCCGATCTGCCACATGGCGACGGCGTTGCCGTAGCGGTCCGTCATGTCGACCCGCTGCGGCGCAATCGGGACCGTCAACCGATCCCCGGCGCGAATCACCGACAGCTCAACGGTCTGCCCGCCGCTGACAAGGACCGCGTCCTGAAGCTGGCGGAACTTTGAAATCGAGCGTCCGTTGACGCCGACAATCGTGTCGCCTGGCGCAAGGCCGGCTTGTTCCGCCGCCGAGCCGGCGACGACGGCGCCGACGACAGGGGCCGTCTCATATCGTCCGACCGACATGAACAGGGCCGTGAAGATCGCAATTGCGAGAATGAAATTGAAAACCGGACCGGCGGCGACGATTAGCGCGCGCGCCCATACCGGTTTGAAATGAAAACAGACCGCCCGCTCTTCGGCGGTCATGCCGGCGCCGGCGGCCGATGCCTCGCCAGGACGAGGAAACTGCGTTGTGACCGGGCGCGCGCCTTCCTTCTCGCTCGCGACCTCGTCAGAGGCCTGCGAGGCTGGATTGGCG
Source organism: Pseudomonadota bacterium (assembly GCA_039819305.1). Lineage (GTDB taxonomy): Bacteria > Pseudomonadota > Alphaproteobacteria > Caulobacterales > Parvularculaceae > Hyphococcus. Next base: position 43,192 of record JBCBSE010000022.1, on the reverse strand, counting down.
TCGCCATAGAATTTCACATAGCCGCCGAGCGGCCAAAGCGAGATGCGCCACTCCGTGCCGGCCTTGTCGACCCATTTCGCCAGCGTCCGGCCGAAGCCAAGCGAGAAAACTTCAACCCGCACGCCGAGCAAGCGCGCGACAGAGAAATGACCGAATTCATGGATGAACACGATTAGCGTCAACAACGCCAGAAAGGCGACCAGCGTAATCGGCAGGATAAGAAGGGATTCCAGGGACAATCCGGCTACGCTCATTACTTCTGTCTTTCGCCCTGCTAAGCCGCCGCCCGGGCGGCGACGCAAGACTGTGCCAGCCGGCGCGCCTCCGCGTCGGCGGCGATCACGTCTTCAAGCGCGGTCAGCGATCGCGGTGCGCCCGCCCTGCTGACGGTCTCGAGTACCTGCTCGTTAATTGCGGCGATATCAAGAAATTTGACCGCGCCATCCAAAAACGCGGCGACAGCCACTTCGTTGGCGGCGTTGAGGCTGGCCGGCATCACGCCGCCCGCGCCGATCGCCTCGCGGGCGAGACGAAGGGCGGGAAAGCGTTTCGGATCAGGCGTCTCAAATGTGAAAGTGGCGACTTCGGCGAAGTCGAGTTTCTTTGACGGGCTGGGCGTGCGGTCCGGCCAGGCCAGCGTCGTTGCGATGGGCGTTCTCATATCTGGCGTGCCAAGCTGGGCGAGCACCGATCCGTCGACATATTCGACCATCGAATGGATCACCGACTGGGGGTGAACCAGGATTTCGATCCGCTCGTGTGGGATCGGAAAAATATGCGCCGCTTCAATCAGTTCGAGCCCTTTATTCATAAGCGTTGCGGAATCGACCGAGATCTTCGCGCCCATGGACCAATTCGGATGGGCGACGGCCTGGGCCGGCGTCGCCGCCGCCATCTCTTCACTCGACCAGGTTCTGAACGGGCCGCCGGACGCGGTCAGGATCAATTTCGAAATCCGGTGCGGTCGCTCGAAGTCAAACACCTGGAAGATAGCGTTATGCTCTGAGTCGACCGGCAGAAGGCGCCCGCCCGCCTTTTCGATGGCGGCTGTCACCACCTCGCCCGCGCAAACCAGGCACTCTTTGTTAGCGAGTGCAATATCAGCGCCGCGCTCAGCGGCCCGCAGCGTCGGATAAAGCCCGGCGGCGCCGACAATCGCCGCCATCACCCAGTCGGCGTCCCGCTGCGCGGCCTCTTCAAGCGCCTCAGGGCCGGCGCCGGTTTCGATCCCCTCGCTGGAAAGCGCCGCAGCGAGATCATCGCCCAGCGCGGGATCCGCGAGGGCGACGAAAGACGGGCGATATTTCTTCGCCTGCGCGACAAGCGCGTCGAGATTGGAATTGGCGGTCAGCGCGACGATCTCGACCTCGGCCTCGCCTTTCGCTTTCGCAAAATCGAGCAGATCAAGCGTCGAAACGCCGATCGAGCCGGTCGAGCCCAATATCGTCACCTTGCGCGATGGCGCGGCGGCGGCGGTTAAACCCATTCCCCTACCCCTGGAGTTTTCCGAACAGTGTATAGAGCAAATACACGCTCGTCATGGTGACTGTGGCGAAAATCATGCCGTCGAGACGATCCAATACCCCGCCATGGCCCGGGATGAAACCCGATATGTCCTTGACGCGGAAGCGTCTTTTCAAGGCTGATTCTGCGAGATCGCCAGCGACCGAGGCCGCGCCCAAGATCCCGCCCGGCAACAGGAAGCCAAGCGCCGCGCCCGGCCCGAAAAAGAAATAAGCGCCCGCCGCCCCCATCAGCGCCCCGCCCGCGACGCCGCCGCCGATGCCGGCCCAAGTTTTTGACGGCGACAGCGCGTAAGATATTTTCGGGCCTCCAAGCAGCTTGCCGAAGATGAAGGCGCCGGTGTCAGCGGCCCAAACGGTGATGAACACAAGCGCCGTCAGCGCCCCGCCATAAACCGGATCAAAGCGCAGCCAGATCAGCGCCACCGACGGCGCGACGATGTAAGGCGCGGCGATCGCAGGCCACATGGTGAACCCGCCGATCGGCGCCAGCACGAGAAGGCCGCCGAGCGCGGCGACCCCGAGCGCAAAGAGATAAGCGCCGGCGCTCGCCGCAATCAGCGCCGCAGCCGCGCTCGCGCTCAAGAGATAAAACCGCCAGGAATAAGCCCGGCCCTCGACCATGCGCGTCCATTCGAAAACCATCAACATCGCGGCGAAGGCGACCATCGCCGTGAAGAGGCGCCCGCCCCAGAAGATTGCAAGGATTACTGGCGGGATCAGGACAGCGGCGGACAGAATGCGGAGCCGCAACGCCCGGCGCACCTCCGCGTCGCCGCGGGCAACGGATTTTTCGATTGGCTTGCGGGTCGTCAACCGGCGCCCAGCCCGCCATAGCGCCGCTCGCGCGCGCGATATTCTGCAACCGCGTCGGCGAAGGTTTCGGCCGTGAAGTCCGGCCACAGAACATCTGTGAACACATATTCTGCGTACGCCGCCTGCCAGATCAGATAGTTCGACGTGCGTTTCTCGCCGCTGGTGCGAATAACGAGGTCGGGATCGGGCGCGTCCTTAGTATCGAGGAAGGTTTCAAAAATGGCCTCGTCGATCTCCTCCGGTTTCAGATCGCCCCGCCGCGCGGCGTTGGCGAGGGCCCGCGCGGCGCGGATGATCTCGTCGCGGCCGCCATAATTGAAGGCGATCTGCAGGGTGTGGGCGGTGCTGTCCCGCGTTTCCTTTTCGGCGCGATTGACGAGAATTTTGAGATCCGCCGACAAATTGCGCCGGTCGCCGATGACGCGCACGCGCACATTTTCCTTTTTCAGGCGCGGCAAATCCTGGACGATGAACTCTTTCAAGAGGCCCATCAAATCGCGCACCTCGCCGGCGGGACGGCGCCAGTTTTCGGTCGAAAACGAATATAGCGTCAGATATTCGATGCCGAGTTCGCGCGCCGCCTCGACTGCGCGGCGCGCCGCCGCGACGCCTTCGCGATGGCCGTCCGTGCGCTGAAGGCCGCGCGCTTTCGCCCAGCGGCCATTGCCGTCCATGATGATCGCGACATGACGAAGGCCCGCGGCGCCGCCGGACGCCGCTTGAATATCAGCCGGGGCCTCGATCGCACTCATGCGACGCCCCCGCCCGCGCCTTTCGCTATGCCACCCGCGCGCGCCATCAGACTTGCATGATCTCCTCTTCCTTGTGCGCGAGCACCTCGTCGACTTTCTTCACATAGTCGTCGGTGAGCTTTTGCACCTCGTCATGGAGACGCTTTTGCTCGTCCTCGCCGCCCTCTTCGGACTTGATCTGCTCCATCCCGTCGCGGCGCACATTGCGGATCGCAACCTTCGCGGCCTCTGCGTATTTCGCCGCCACTTTGGTCAGCTCGGTCCGGCGTTCCTCGGTCAGCGGCGGGATCGGAATGCGGATATTTTGCCCGTCAACGACCGGGTTGATGCCGAGACCGGATTCGCGGATCGCTTTCTCGGTCGCGCCGACGAGGGACTTGTCCCAGACCGCGATCGTGATCATCCGCGGCTCGGGAACTGAGACCGTTCCGACCTGGTTCATGGGCATCTTCGAGCCATAGGCGTCGACATTGATCGGCTCGACCAGGCTCGCCGAGGCGCGACCCGTGCGCAGGCCGCCGAACTCCGACTTCAGCGCCGCAACGGCGCCGTCCATGCGCTTGCGGAGGTCCTTCATGTCCAAACCGCTGCTCATTTTCTTGCCTCTCCTGAATTAGTTCGTCTTATCAGCGCATAATACGCCATTTTTCAGGCGAAAACGGATTAATCGTCGGCGATAATCGTCGCGGGGCCGGCGCCGGTCAGCGCGCCGACGACGCCGCCCTCCGCGCCGATCGGGAAGACCACGATCGGAATGCCGCTCTCGCGGGTCAGTGAAATCGCGGCCTGATCCATCACCCGAAGATCGCGCATCAAGACCTCATGATAGGTGAGCTTTTCGAAGCGTTCAGCCTTCGGGTCTTTTTTCGGGTCGGCCGAGTAAACGCCGTCGACCTGCGTGCCCTTGAGCAGCGCATCGCAGCCCATTTCAGCGGCCCGGAGCGCGGCGGCGGTGTCGGTGGTGAAAAACGGATTGCCGGTGCCGGCGGCGAAGATCACGATCCGGCCCTTCTCCATGTGGCGCAAGGCGCGCCGGCGGATATAGGGCTCGCAGATCGCCGTCATCTCGATCGCCGAAAGGACGCGGGTGTAAAGGCCGATCTTTTCCAGAGCGTTCTGAACCGCAAGCGCGTTCATGACGGTCGCGAGCATGCCCATATAGTCAGCGCTTGCGCGCTCCATGCCCTGCGCGCCCGGCGAGACCCCGCGGAAGATATTGCCGCCGCCGATAACGAGACAAAGCTCAACCCCGAGCGCTTTCGCAGCCTGCACCTCGCGGGCGATGCGTTCGACGGTGTCCTGGTCGATGCCGTATTGGCCCGGCCCCATCAGCGCTTCGCCCGACACCTTCAGCAAGACGCGTTTGTAACGCGAGGATTTAGAGGTTGATTGCGGCGATGGGTCGGTCATGGGCTTTTGAAACTCGCCTCGTCAGATACACGCCCATTACTGTGCCGGCGTTCGACGCCAAAGCAAAGACTGGGCAATGACTGGGCAAAGACTGGCCGCGGATGTGAAAGCGCCGCCAAACGGTCCTTGTCCCGTTCGGCGGCGCTTTTGGCCTTTTTGTTGGGCGCCGTCAAATGCGGGCGGGGCCCGCATGCGCGCTAGTCTTCGTCGTCAGCCGCCTCGACGCCCTCGCCGAGTTCAAGACGGACAAAGCCGGCGAACTCAATCGGCGCGCCTGCCTCTTTCGCGGCGTTCTCGATCACTTTGGCGACCTTGGTTTCGCCGTCGATGACGAAAACCTGCTCAAGCAGAACCGATTCCTCATAGAATTTGCGCAGGCGCCCCTCGACCATCTTTTCGATGATCTGCTCCGGCTTGCCGGAAGCACGCGCCTGATCGGCGAGGATCGATTTTTCGCGCTCGACCACAGCCGGGTCGAGATCGGCAATGGTCCCGGCGAGCGGGCGCGCGGCCGCGACATGCATTGCGATTTGCTTGCCGAGCGCATCAAGCTTGGCCTTATCGCCCGATGATTTGAGGCCGACGATAACGCCGATCTTGCCGGCTCCGTCCGTCACCATGCCGTGCACGTAAGTCGCGACAACGCCTTCGCCGACGGAAATGCCGGCGGCGCGCCGCAGCGCCATGTTCTCGCCGATTTGGCCGACCATTTCCGCGATATGTTCGTCGACGGCCTTGTCCGTGCCCGGATATTTGGCCGCGCGCAGGCCGTCGAGATCGCCCTCGACGGAGATCGCCGTCGCGGAGATGTCACCGACCATCTTCTGAAAAACATCATTGCGCGCAACGAAGTCAGTTTCGGAATTGACCTCGACGACGACGCCGATGGCGCCGGCGCCTTCTTTCTCAACATTGACCGCGACGAGGCCTTGCGCCGCTGTGCGCCCGGCTTTCTTGGCGGCCTTGGCGAGGCCCTTCTTGCGCAGCCAGTCTACCGCGGCCTCCATATCGCCGTCGGTCTCGTTCAGCGCGGTTTTGCAGTCCATCATGCCTGCGCCGGTTTTCTCGCGCAGCTCCTTCACCATTGCAGCCGTGATCTGAGCCATGATTACTTCCTGTGCTCCTGTCGTTTGCATTAACGGCGCGCCCGTTTTGTTCGGACCCGCCGATCTTTAAAAATTCCAATGCTCCGCCGCGCCCTTAACCGGGGTTCGCGACAGATTGTTGAACGCGGGCGGCCAGCGCGGCCCCTCTTATGCGCTCGCTTGCTGTTCGGCCGGCGCGGCGCTTTTGGTCTCGGTGGCCGCTTCGCCGCCTGCTTGTGCAGGTTTTTCTTCGGGCGCAGCCGCCAGCGCGGGCTCGGACGGGACGTCTTCAGCTTCGCCGATATCGACGCCGAGCGCGGCCTGGCTCTCGCCAAGACCGTCGATCACGGCGTCGGCGACAAGATTGCAGTACAGCGAAATCGCGCGCGAGGCGTCGTCATTGCCCGGAATGACAAAATCGACGTCATCGGGCGAGCAGTTGGTGTCGACGACGGCGACCACCGGAATGCCAAGTTTTTTCGCTTCCTTGATCGCGATCGCTTCCTTGTTGACGTCGATCACGAACATGAGGTCCGGCAAGCCGCCCATGTCGCGAATGCCGCCGAGCGAGGCTTCGAGCTTTTCGCGCTGGCGCGTAAGGTCGAGGACCTCTTTTTTTGTGAAACCCGCGCCGCCGCTTTCCAGCTTCTCTTCAAGATCCTTCAGCCGGCGGATTGAATCGGAAATCGTCTCCCAATTGGTCAGCGTGCCGCCGAGCCAGCGCACATTCATATAATACTGCGCGCAGCGCTGGGCCGCTTCCGCGATCGGGCCTTGCGCCTGTCGCTTCGTCCCGACGAAGAGGACGCGCCCGCCGCCCGCGACAACGTCGCGAATCTTCACGAGCGCCTGATGCAACATCGGCACGGTTTGGGATAGATCGACAATGTGAATGCCGTTGCGGTCGCCGAAAATGTACGATTTCATTTTCGGGTCCCAGCGGTGGGTCTGGTGACCGAAATGCACGCCAGCTTCCAAAAGCTGACGCATAGAATATTCTGGCAGCGCCATCTGCTTGCTCCTACTAGTTTTGCCGCCGCGAGCCCTAAAACCGGAAGGAGCGAAACGCTCCGGCCGGCCACTTTCGGATGGCCTCGCGTGAGAGATGGCGCGCCTATACGCGCTTGCGGGAAAAAGCGCAACTGCGCCGGACAAGCCTTGCGCGGCGACGAAAAACCTGCCCCGGCCGCCCGGCCTTAGAGCAATTCGACGTCGGCGACCCCGTCGACACCTTTCAGCGCCCCGCGCATGGCCGGGGTGCAGGCCGCCGGCTCCGGCAGGGTGATCTCGACATCGCGGCCCTGCTCGCCGACGCGCAGCGCGATCACGACGTCGCCTCGCTCATTGGGGCTCGCCGGCTTGACCGCAGCAAGGCGGCGGCGAACGGCGTCGAGCGCGCGTTCCGACGTCACTGAAATCCGCAGCTGCGAGGCCGTGGACGCCGCCGCGATATTAAGATTGCGCAGCGCGTTGCAGGTGAAACGGATATCGCCCTCCCCGTCCCGGTCCTCCGCGGCAACATCAGCAAGAACGAGCGCGCCGGGCTCAAGGAGGTCGCGCGCGGCGTTGATGACCTCAGAGAAGACCGTCACCTCATAATCGCTCGCCGCGTCGGAAAGCTCGACCCAGGCGAAGGGCCGGCCCGATTTTGACCGGCGCATGCGCACGACGCGCACGACCCCGGCCATTTTGAAGGCGCTGGCGCCGGCGCCCATGCGCTCTGCGACATCCGACGAGCGGACCACCTTCAGGCGCGCAAGTTCTTTTTCATAATCATCGAGCGGGTGACCGGAGAAATAAAAGCCGATCGCGGCGCGCTCCTCGTCAAGGCGCTCCTGGGCGGTCGCTTCCTCGACGATGGGCAGGCGCGGCTTGTCGAGCGCCGGCGCGGTATCGATCGCGAACAACGCGCCCTGGTCGCTCGCGCGTTCTTCGGCGGCCTGCGCTGAATAGCGGATCAGGAGATCGGCGGCCGCGGCGGTTTGCGCGCGCGAGGCGGCGAGCCCGTCAAAGGCGCCGGCGCGGGCGAGATTTTCAACGGCGCGCTTGCCGACAGCTTTTAAATCAACGCGCTCGGCGAAATCGAAAAGATCCGTGAAAGGACCGTTCTGCGCGCGCTCTTCAGCAATCAGCCCCATCGCCGCCTCGCCGACATTCTTGACGGCGGAGAGCGCGTAAACGACGGCGCCGTCCTTGACCGTGAAATCGCTTTCTGAATGATTGACATGGGGCGGGCGCACCTCGACCTCGGACCGTCGCGCTTCTTTGAGGAAGACGGCGAGCTTGTCGGTGTTGGCGCGATCAAGCGACATCGAGGCGGCGAGAAACTCCGCCGGGTAGTTGGCTTTAAGCCACGCCGTCTGGAAGGCGATGAAGGCGTAGGCTGCGGCGTGGGACTTGTTAAAGCCGTAGCCTGCGAATTTCTGCACAAGGTCGAAAATCGACGAGGCCTTTTTCTTGTCGACGCCCTTTTCCGCCGCGCCCTCGATGAAGCGCGCGCGCTGCTTATCCATCTCCTCTTTTTTCTTCTTGCCCATGGCGCGGCGCAGCAGATCCGCCTCGCCCAGGGAATACCCCGATAGGATCTGCGCGATCTGCATCACCTGTTCCTGGTAGATGATGACGCCGTAGGTTTCTTTGAGCACGTCTTCGAGCAGCGGGTGGAGATAATCCGGGTCCGACAGGCCCTGCTTGCGCTCGATATAGGTCGGGATGTTCTCCATCGGGCCCGGCCGGTAAAGGGAGACAAGCGCGATGATGTCTTCCAGCGTATCGGGCTTCATCGAGCGCAGGACCGAACGCATGCCGGCGCTTTCCAGCTGGAAGACGCCGGTCGCCGCGCCCTCGCCCAGCATCTCGAACGTCGCCCGGTCGTCGAGCGGCAGGCGCGTCATGTCGACCTCGACGCCGCGCGCTTTCAACAGGGCGACGGCGCGGTCGATGACGGTGAGCGTCTTCAGGCCGAGGAAATCGAACTTCACAAGGCCCGCGGGTTCGACCCATTTCATATTGAACTGGGTCGCCGGCATGTCCGAGCGCGGATCGCGATAGAGCGGCACCAGCTCGTCGAGCGGCCGGTCGCCGATGACGACGCCGGCGGCGTGGGTCGAGGCGTGGCGATAGAGCCCTTCAAGGCGCAGCGCCTTTTCAATAAGCGCCGCGACCGCCTCTTCCTCCTCGCGCATCTCTTTAAGCCGCGGCTCTGTCTCCAGCGCCTCGGCGAGGGTTAAGGGGTTGGCCGGATTGTTTGGGACCAACTTGCAGATGCGGTCGACCTGGCCGAAGGGCATGTTGAGGACGCGGCCGACGTCGCGCAGGACAGCACGCGCCTGCAGCTTGCCGAAAGTGATGATCTGCGCGACGCGCTCGCGGCCATATTTCTCCTGCACATAGCGGATCACCTCATCGCGCCGGTCCTGGCAGAAGTCGATGTCGAAATCAGGCATTGAGACGCGTTCGGGATTGAGGAAGCGCTCAAAGAGCAGCCCGAAGCGCAAGGGATCGAGATCAGTGATTGTGAGCGCCCAGGCGACGACGGAGCCGGCGCCGGACCCGCGGCCCGGTCCCACGGGAATGCCCTCGGCCTTCGTCCATTTGATGAAATCCGAAACGATCAGGAAGTAGCCCGGAAACCCCATGTCGTTGATGATGTCGAGCTCGGTCTTCAGCCGGGCCCAATAGGCCTCGGCGGGCGCCGCCGGCTCGATGACGGCGAGGCGCGATTTCAATCCTTCGCGCGCCTGGCGCTCGAGCTCGGCGGCCTCGGCCTTGGCGCCGTCGGCTCCGTCGTCAGCCGCGAAGCGCGGCAGGATCGGATCCCGGAAGCGCGGGCGATAGGCGCAGCGGCGCGCGATCTCGACCGTATTTTCAATCGCTTCGGGCAAATCGGCGAACAGCGCCGCCATCTCCGCCGGCGTCTTGAAATAATGATCGGGCGTCGCCTGGCGGCGATCGTCCTGATGCACATAAGCGCCTTCTGCGATGCAGAGGAGCGCATCATGGGCTTCGTAATCGTCAGGGGTCGGAAAGAAGGGCTCGTTGGTTGCGACGAGCGGCAGCGCCATCTCATAGGCGAGCGAAACAAGACCGCTCTCCGCGCTTTTCCTCGCGCGCGCCGGGTGGCGCTGCAGTTCAATGTAAAGCCGGTCCGGAAAAAGCGCCGCCAGGCGCTCGAGCGCGGCCCGCGCCTCGCCCCCGCGTCCCTCTCGCAACAAGAGATCGACCGGCCCGTCAAAACCGCCGGTCAGGCAGATCAATCCGTCGGAGCGGCCCTCAAGACGAGCGAGCGCCGAGCAGGCGCCCTCCGGCGCGACGCTATCAAGAAACGCATCGCTCGTCAGTTTAAGGAGGTTTTCATAGCCCGTCTCGTTTTGCGCGAGCAGAACAAGCGCAGGCGGGCGCGCCCCCCGCGGCAGGGAGAGATGAAAGTCTTCGGCCGCAAAAGCCTGGTGGATCCCGATGACGGGCTGGACGCCGGCGCCGGCGAGGCTGGTTGAGACCTCAAGCGCGCCGAAGAGATTATTCGTGTCGGTGACCGCGACCGCCGGCATCCCAGCCTTGCGGCACATGGCGGCGAGATCGCCGACGCGGATCGCGCCCTCAGAGAGCGAATAGGCTGAATGCAGATGAAGATGAATGAAGTGCGCCATCTAGGCCCGCCGCCTGTTCCCATTCCGTCAGACGCGCGCCTCGCCCCCGGCTTGGGCTCGGGCGAATCCCCAGCTTCATCCGCGCCTGTTCGATTCCGACGCCCGACGCAGACGCCAATCCGGAAGCCTTACGCCCCCAACAGCGCGCCCCATGCCTGCGCCGCGCTGATGACGACGAGCAATACGCCGAGTCCGACGATGTCGCGCAAGGTTTCGTTTTCCATCTCTCTTCTCCCGTTGAGATCGTCAAAAAGTTCTATTTTTGTTCTTTATTCCCCTTTTGTTCTTTTGTCCAGTAAAATTCACGGCGACAATTGCGGGCTCATGACAAAGCACTGGTTTACCTTGCCTTTTTCAGCGGCGCGAAATCATCGCCCGGTTCTTCGACATGGCTGAGGGCGATGTTTTCCCCAGGCAGGGTCCGGCGCGCGGCGATCAGAGCCTAACGCAGCCGCCTTGGGGAAAACGACGCCTTACCTGAGCGGCCGGGCCCGCCGGGCTCACGCCCGTTCGGGGTGTTTGCCCGTGACGCCGGCGTAAAACGCCTTGATGCGGGCGAGATCTGCCTCGTAGTCGCCGGAGGGCTCGATGACGCCACCGACGCCGGCGGCCTTGCGCGCGTAATCGACGAAACCGAGCACAATGGGCACGCCCGCGCCCTGCGCGATATGATAGAAACCGGATCTCCATTCGCGCACTTTCTGGCGCGTGCCTTCGGGCAGGATCCCGATTACGAAGCGCTCGCGCGCGCGAAATTCATCGACGATATCGCTCACGAAATTGGCGCCGGCGCCGCGCTCCACCGGCACGCCGCCCAGCGCGCGCATCACGCCGCCGAAGGGCGGTTTAAAGAGGCTCGCCTTGCCCACCCAATGCAGCCGTCGGCGAAAATGCGCGGCGATCCCGAGCATGATCGGCAGATCCCAGTTCGAGGTGTGAGGCGCCGCGACAACGAGGAATTTATCCGCATCGGGAATTTTACCCTCAAATCGCCAGCCGGCGAGATGAAACCCCGCAGCTGAAGCCGTGCGATAGATCTCATAGACAGGGCGCGCGAGCACGCGGGCGACAGCGGTCATGGGGCGTCCGCGTTGCGCCGCGCGGCGAGGGTCAGGAGAAGCGCCAGCGCGGCCGGCGCGGCCTGCGTGAAAAGGATTGTAATTTTCGCCGTCGCCGCGCCGAAGACGCCGGCGACGATCACGCAGAGAAGAAAGAAGATGATGACGTCGCGCTTGGCCGCAATAAGGCCCCATAATAGGCCCGCTGCGAGGAAGCCATTATAAAGCCCCTGATTGGCGGCGAGGGTTTTGGTGATCGCCGCCTCCTCGGGCGTCATGGAAAAGATGCGCCGGCCGACCTCATGGTCCCAGAAGAACATCTCCAGCGCCAGAAAGCCGACATGCAAGGTCGCGACAATAAGAACCGCAATGGCGGCGAGAATTTTGAGCATGCCATCCCCTCCCGCATTCGCCATGCGCTTTTTCATCGGATTTGTCGAGCGCCAGACGCCTCACAAATCAGTGCGTGGAAGCGTGATTAAAACCGCCCGTAATCCACGGGCTCCGTCCGATCGACTGTTTTTGTCACTTTCGGCATCGGGTATTTGAGCCCCGTCGCACAGTTAAACAAGATGACCCGCGCGTCTTTCTCGATTCGCCCGTCGCGAAGCGATTGTTCGTAGGCGGCGTAAGTCGCTGCGCCTTCGGGACATAATAGAACGCCCTCCTCGCGCGCGATGCGGTCGCGGGCCTCGAAGATCGTCTCCTCTTCGATGGCGATGGCGAAGCCGTTCGACTCGCGAACCGCGCGCAGGATCAGAAAGTCGCCGACAGCAATCGGCACCCGAATGCCGGCCGCCGCGGTCCACGCGTTCTCCCAGAGGGGCGCGTGCTCCTCGCCGTCTTCAAAGGCCTTGACGATGGGCGCGCAGCCTGTCGCCTGCACAGCGATCATTTTTGGCCGCTTCGAGCCGATCCACCCCATGGCTTCAAGCTCGTTGAAGGCCTTCCACATGCCGATAAGGCCGGTGCCGCCGCCGGTCGGATAGAAGATCGCGTCGGGCAACTCCCAGCCCAATTGCTCGGCGAGCTCGAGGCCCATCGTTTTCTTGCCTTCGATCCGATAGGGCTCTTTCAGGGTTGAGACGTCGAACCAGCTGACCTTCTCTTTGCCCTCGCCGACGATCTTGCCGCAATCGTTGATGAGGCCATTGACGCGATAGACGTCGGCGCCCTGAAGCGCGATCTCCTCGACATTCACCGCCGGGGTGTCGTCGGGACAAAAGACGGTGGTCTTGATGCCGGCCCGCGTCGCGTAAGCGGCGAGCGCGGCGCCGGCGTTGCCGTTGGTCGGGATCGCCATGTGTCCGATCCCGAACTCTTTCGCCATGGAGACGGCGAGCGCGAGGCCCCGCGCCTTGAACGACCCGGTGGGCAGGCGCCCCTCATCCTTGACGATGATCTCGCCCGCGCCGAGCCGTCTTTCGGCGCCCGTCAGGCGCATCAGCGGCGTCATCACCTCGCCGAGGGAGATGCGGTTTTCTTTTTTCGTTACCGGCAGGAACTCAGCGTAGCGCCAGAAGCCCTCAGTGCGGGCCGCGAGCGTTTTCTTGTCGATCGACTTTGCAACGGCGTCCATGTCGTATCGTACGAGCAAAGGCCGGCCGACCTTGGAGAGGCCATGGGGAACGCCGGCCTCGAAGCGCTCGCCCGTCATCGAGCATTCAAGATGGGTCACGGAATTCATAAAGCAGTCTCTATTGGCGCCGCGGCGTCGCGCGCTGCGATCGTGCGTCTTCGTGAGTTGCGTTTGAGCCCGCAACACCTACAAAGCGCTGGCTGAAAAAGAAAGGGTTCGTCCATGACTGCTTCTCTCAACGCCGTTGTCACCGGCTCAACCTCGGGCATCGGGCTCGGCGTCGCAGAGACCTTCGCCGCGAAGGGCTACAATGTGATGCTGAACGGCTTTGGCGACGAGGGCGAGATCGAAGGCGTCCGTTCCGGCCTTGAAGACAAGCATGGCGTGAAGGTCCTCTATAACGGCGCGGACATGACCAAGCCAGAGGAAATCCGCGAACTGATGGCGGAAGCGGAAACGGCCTTCGGCCAGGTCGATGTGCTCGTCAACAACGCCGGCATTCAGCATGTCTCGCCAATCGAAGACTTTCCGGAAGAAAAGCTAAACGCAATCATCGCGATCAATCTCGTCTCGGCCTTCCACACCATCAAGGCGGTGATGGCCGGCATGAAGAAGCGCGAATTCGGGCGCATCATCAACATCGCCTCGGCGCACGGGCTCGTCGCCTCTCCTTACAAGTCGGCCTATGTGGCCGCGAAGCACGGCATTGTCGGATTGACCAAAACCATCGCTCTGGAAGGCGCCGAAGCGGGCGTCACCTGCAATGCGATCTGCCCTGGCTACGTAAAAACGCCGCTCGTCGAAGCGCAGATCCCCGACACCGCGAAGTCTCGCGGCATGACCGAGGAAGAAGTGGTGCAGAAAGTCATTCTTGAAGCGCAGCCGACCAAAGACTTTGTGACCGTCGAACAAATCGGCGCCCTCGCGGCTTTTCTGTGCACGGACGACGCCGTGCAGATCACCGGCGCCGCCCTGCAGATTGACGGCGGCTGGGTCGCGCAATAGTGGCGGCCTCCAACACAAAGAAGATCAACCTCGCCTTTCAGGGCGGCGGCGCCCATGGCGCGGTGAGCTGGGGCGTCGCCGAACGCCTGCTTGAGGATGACCGATTGAAAGTAGAGGCGATATCCGGCTCTAGCGCCGGCGCGGTAAACGCCGCCGCGCTCGCTTACGGCTTGCACAAAAACGGCGCAGTCGGCGCCCGCGACGCACTTGAGGAACTTTGGCGCGCGATATCCGATGCGGGGCGCTATTACAGCCCGGTCGCCGGCTCACCCTTTCCGATGACCTTTGCGACCGACGCCATCAACAAGTTCAGCTACCAGATGTTCGACGTCGTCACGCGGGCTTTTTCGCCGTACCAATTCAATCCGTTCAACATCAATCCGCTTCGCGACATCCTCGAAGACTGCATCGACTTTGAAAGCCTTCGAAAGTGCCAGGTCACGAAACTTTTCACCTCGGCGACGAATGTGCGCACCGGCAAAGTCAAGGTCTTCGAAACGAACGAGATCTCAAGCGATGTCGTCTGCGCATCAACCTGTCTGCCGTTCCTCTTCAAGGCAGTGGAAATCGGCGGCGAGGCCTATTGGGACGGCGGCTATATGGGCAATCCCGTCCTGTTTCCGTTTTTCTACAATGCGGAATCTTCCGATATCGTCATCGTTCATGTGAACCCGCTTGATCGCGACGACGTGCCGACCAGCGCTTCGGGAATCATGAACCGCATCAACGAGATCAGCTTCAACTCGTCCCTGTTGCGCGAACTCAGGGCGATTTCATTCGTGCACAAATTGCTGGACGATGGCTGGCTGAAGGAAGAATATCACGACCGGCTGCGCGATGTACGCATTCATTCGATTCGTTCGGACGAGGCGCTTGTCGATTACGACATCTCTTCGAAGTTTAGGACCGACTGGGGTTTTCTGACGGAGCTGCGCGAAAAGGGACACGCCATCGCAGACGCCTGGCTCTCGGAGAATTTCGACGATATCGGCGAACGCTCATCGGTGAATTTGCGCGAAATGTTCGATGGCGACGTTTAAGCCGCAGCGATCGGCTCGGCGACGATGCGCCGTCAATCAAGCGCCGCAATGACTTCGGCGGCCCAGGCCGGCACCACTTCGCCGGCGGGCCCGTAGCGGCTCCCCTCAAAGAGATAGGCATTTTCTGATGGCTCTAGATTGAGCTCCATCGCGGCGACGCCGGCGCCGCGCGCCTCCGCCGCGAAACCGGCCGCGGGATAGACCGAGCATGACGTGCCGATGGAGACAAAAAGATCGGCTCCAAGAATTGCGTCCATCGCTTCATCCATGAAGCGCGGTATTTCGCCGAACCAGACAACATGCGGGCGCATCCCGCCGGCGCGCCCGCAACCGATGCACGTCTTTTCCGTTGATAGGTCGTCAGCGCACGCGTCAACCTGGCCGCAGCGCGCGCATTCTGATTTCAGGAGTTCGCCATGCATGTGCAGGATGTTCTTTGACCCGGCGCGCTCGTGCAGATCATCGACATTCTGCGTCACCAGCGTCAGCCATCCGTCCCGCTCGGCGAGACGTGCTTCCAAGTCGGCAAGCGCGATATGGGCCGGGTTCGGCTGCACCGCCGGCAAAGCGCGCCGGCGATCATTATAAAACTCGTGAACAAGGCCCGGATTGCGCGCAAAGCCTTGCGGCGTCGCCACATCGCGATAGTCATATTTCGCCCAGATCCCGCCCGCATCGCGAAAAGTGGCGACGCCCGACTCCGCCGAAACGCCGGAACCGGTGAGGATGACGATGCGCGGCGCCCCGCTCATTTACTTCGGCGCCGCGAGGAAGTCCCGCTTGCCGATTTCGACGCCGAGACTGCGCAGGATCGCGTAAGCGGTCGTCACGTGAAAATAGAGATTGGGCAGAACGAAATGCTGCAGGAAGGCGAGACGTGGAAAGGTCATCTCTTCCTTGCCCGCCGGAACCGTAATCGGCTGATCGGGATCGGCGTTAATAGCCTCATCGGAAAGCGCATCAATATGCTCGCGCGCTTTCTTGATCCGCTCGCGCAGCTCAGCAAAGCTCGTCTCCTCGTCGGGCATCGAGGGCAGGTCGGCCCCGGCGAGACGCGACAGGCCGCGGGCCGGAAAATCCGTTGCGATTTGCACCTGGCGCACCAGCGGAAACATATCCGGCGCCAGGCGCCAATTCAGAAAGACGCTCTCCTCAATGTCGCGCGCTTTGCAATGGGCGGCGGCCTTTTCGAGAACCTTATCGAGGCCGCGATACATCTGGGCGGCGGCGGCGCGGGCGACCGCGGAAGGGGTAAGCGTCATGAAGCGATATCCTTTGCTGGAAAAATGCGTATTCTAGACGGCGCGCGCAGACGAGTTAAGACACGCGACGCCGCAAGGCCGATCCGCGGGGCTTTTAATGAAACGCATATTGTTCGTGTGCCTTGGCAATATCTGCCGTTCGCCGGCGGCTGAGGGCGTGTTGCGGGTGAAAGCGCGCGCACGGGGGCTGAAACTCTATATTGAATCGGCCGGTACCGGCGCCTGGCACGCCGGCGATCCGCCGGATGCGCGCATGATGCGGGCCGCAGCGCGCCGCGGCTACAACCTTTCTCATCAGCGCGCGCGAAAAGTTACGGACGCGGATTTTTTCGAGTTCGACTATTTGCTCGCCATGGATCTCGGCAATCAAACCGATCTCCTCGAATTGGCGCCGCCGAACCGGGAATGCGACATCCGCCTGTTCCTCGATTTCGCCGATTGCGACGAGCGGGAAACGCCCGACCCGTATTATGGCGGCGACGCCGGCTTTGAACGTGTTCTTGATCTGATTGAACGGGGCGCGGAAGGCTTTCTCGATCACCTGGAGAACGAAAGCGAATAGCTCGCCTCGATTTCGTAATGACTGGCTTCGCCGCCAAGTTGTGATGAGTAGAGGTGAAAGGTTTCCACCGGGAACGGCCCGCAGCTAAAAAGTCCGTGTTCGGCGCAATAGGTCGCCGCCGCCTCAGCGGGCACGCCGTTGAGGTAAGCGAGCGTGACATGCGGGACGTAACGGCGCCGCTCCAGTTTGAAATCCGCCCGTCGCAGGGCATTCTCGACTTTTTTCTGAAGATGCGAAAGCGCCTCGGACGGCTTGACGCCGGCCCATAAGGCGCGCGGCTTGCGCTCGCCGAACATGCCGACGCCGGCGAGCGTCAATTCGAAAGCGGGCGCTTCAACGTCCGCCAGCGCATGCAGCGCGGCGTCAAACCCGTGCCGATCAGCGTCGCCGATAAAAGCGAGGGTTAGGTGAAAATTCTCAACCGGACGCCAGCGCGCGCCGTCGACGCCTGATTGCAGGAATGTGAGCGCATCGGCGACGACCTCCGGCAAAGACAACGCGACAAAGAGACGAGGCATGAGAACGACGCCTTTCTAAGGTCCGATGACGTTTTTTCCCGACGACAGTCTGGACCCAGTTGCAGATTGTTTCTGGATACCGGCTTTCGCCGGGAACAACGAATTTCTATATGTGTCATTCGACGCGCAGCGGCAAACGACGAAATGACCAAAAAACTTTTCATCTTCGGCTATGGCTATACCGCGCGCGCGCTTGCGCGGCACCTTCGGGGCGCAGCCGACTGGAGCGTCGCAGGCACGACGCGCAGCGCGGAAAAAGCAAAGAGCATGCGAGAGGACGGCGTGGAGCCTGTGATCTGGGAGGGCAGCGCGGTTGACGCTGATGAGCTCTCCGGCGCAACGCATGTGCTAATCTCAACCCCGCCGGGAGAAGCTGGCTGCCCCGCCCTCGCCGGCTCTGGAAAAGCGCTGGCGGAACGCGCCGGCGACTTACAATGGATCGGCTATCTTTCAACTAACGGAGTCTATGGCGACTATGACGGCGCCTGGGTCGATGAGACATCGCAATTGCGCGCGACCTCGCCCCGCGGGCGCCGCCGCATCGAAGCCGAAGCGGCGTGGCTCGCTTTCGGCCGCACCGTCGGCGTCGCAACCAGCATTTTCCGCCTGCCGGGAATTTATGGACCGGGACGATCGGCGATCGATAGCGTTCGCGCCGGCAATGCGCGGCGCATCGTCAAGCCAGGCCAGGTCTTCTCGCGCATGCATGTTGAGGATATCGCCGCGACGCTTGAACGCGCCATGGGCCGGCCGGGCCTGCACGACATCTACAATCTCGCTGACGACGAGCCGGCTCCGCCGCAGGACGTCATCGAATATGCGTGCGAACTGCTCGGCGTTGAACCGCCGCCGCTCATTCCCATCGACGAGGCGGAGATGTCTGAAATCGCGCGCAGTTTCTATGCGGACAATAAGCGCGTCTTAAACAAGCGCATCAAGGAAGCGTTGGGCGTCGCCCTCGCTTTTCCGACTTACCGCGAGGGGCTCAGGGCCATCCTCGCGGCTGAGACGGCGTAACGCCGGTCATCCTTCTGAGACGTCCGCTTCCGGATCGTCCTCGTGCGCGCCCGCATCTTCATCCCACTCGTTGATTTGCGTGATGAAGCAACGATTGACGATGTCGCCCGGAGCTTGAACGATCAGAAAGTCGTTTTCTCTGACGCAGCCCCCGGCGGGACGGTTCTCAATCCCGATGGCGTTGGCGAAGCGAAAATCAGCCGCGCGGCACGGCCCTGAATATTCGACCCGATATTCGTCATTGACGCCGACGCGCAAAATGACGCCGTCATCGTCGCCGTCGATGACGCGCCAGCCATTGATATTTCTCGGAAAGCAGATCCGGTCCGCCGGCGCCCCGAGCCGCGGATCATCGGCGATGTTCGCGTCGTCGCCGGAACCGCCCGCCCCCGTCGCCGCGCACCCGGCCAGGATCGCCGCTGACGCGGCCATGATTACGCTTTTGAACACTGAACGCCTCCGTCTGTTTCGCCGCCCGCCGGTTTAGTTTGCCAGCCTGCGGCGCGCCTGGCAAAGCGCAGTAAATCACATAAAGAAATCTTTATATGTCCCTTGCTCGCGCCGTCCGGCATTGTTATATCGCGGGTTTCTGACACCAATTTTTCGCGAAGGAACGCCCCGACCATGACCGCTCCCAGCCACCATGATTACGTCGTCAAGGACCTCAATCTCGCCGATTTCGGCCGCCGCGAGATTGAAATCGCAGAAACCGAAATGCCGGGCCTGATGGCGACTCGCGAGGAATACGGGCCCAGCCAGCCGCTGAAAGGCGCGCGCATCGCCGGCTCGCTGCACATGACGATCCAGACCGCGGTTCTCATCGAAACGCTGCAGGCCCTCGGCGCGGAAGTGCGCTGGGCCTCCTGCAATATCTATTCAACGCAAGACCATGCAGCGGCCGCGATCGCGGCGAGCGGCACGCCGGTCTTCGCCTTCAAGGGCGAGAGCCTGGAAGAGTATTGGGACCTCGCTGACAAGATCTTTGAGTGGCCCGATGGCGAAACCGCCAACATGATTCTCGACGATGGCGGCGACGCGACGCTGCTCATTCTTCTCGGCGCGGACGCGGAAAAAGACCCCTCGATCCTCGATAATCCGTCCAACGAGGAAGAAAAGGCGCTGTTTGAAACGATCAAACGCCGGATCGCGAAACAGCCTGACTGGTATTCCAAGGTGAAGGCCAACATTCAGGGCGTGACGGAAGAAACCACCACCGGTGTCTTGCGTCTCTATCAGCGCCAGAAGACCGGCACGCTTCCCTTTCCGGCGATCAACGTCAACGACTCCGTCACCAAGTCGAAATTCGACAACAAATATGGCTGTAAAGAATCGCTCGTCGACGGCATCCGCCGCGGCACCGATGTGATGATGGCCGGCAAGCTCGCCCTCGTCGCCGGCTATGGCGACGTCGGCAAGGGCTCGGCGGCCTCGCTTCGCGGCGCCGGCGCGCGCGTCATGGTCACCGAGATCGACCCGATCTGCGCGCTGCAAGCCGCGATGGACGGCTATGAGGTCGTGACCATGGAAGAAGGCGCCCCGCGCGCTGACATCGTCATCACCGCCACCGGCAACAAGGATGTCCTCACCGTCGACCATATGCGCGCGCTGAAGGACATGGCGATCGTCGGCAATATCGGACACTTCGACAACGAAATTCAGGTCGAAGGCCTAAGAAACTACAAATGGGCCAATGTGAAGGACCAGGTCGATATGATCACCTTCCCCGACGGCAAGCGAATGCTTCTGTTGTCGGAGGGCCGGCTTCTCAATCTCGGCAATGCGACGGGTCACCCGTCTTTCGTCATGTCCGCCTCTTTCACCAACCAGACGCTCGCCCAGATCGAGCTGTGGACCAAGGGCGATCAGTACAAGAACGAAGTTTACATCCTGCCGAAGCATCTCGACGAGAAAGTCGCGAAGTTGCATCTCGACAAGATCGGCGCGCATTTGTCAAAGCTGAGCGGCGAACAGGCCGACTATATCGGCGTCGATGTCGACGGCCCGTTTAAGTCGGACCACTACCGGTATTAATTTGAAGAACAGCGCGGCGCGCCGGCAGGCGCCGCCGCAGTCCTCGCGACGTTGGGCGATGTTTGCTGCGGCACCGAAACGCGCGCCGCTCCATCTGTTGAAAACTTAACGCGGCAAAGCGCCCTTTTCGGGCCGGTACGCCTAGCGAGCCGGGACCGAACCATATCATATTGCGGGTCGGTCGGGTTCCAGACGCAATATCTGGACGAATCTGGTATGGAATGGAGTGATTTTCGCCTCTCTCGCGAAAATCCTCAATTGAGGCGTTGATGCGGCGTGCGTTGATGAAAACGGCGGGCAGCCTGGCGGTCGCGAACAGTCTCGCGCTGGTAGGTGCGCTCGCGCACGCGCAGGAGCCTGCGTCCGACGGGGCGCCGAGCGCGGCGTCCGTTCTTGAGACCATCGATCCGTTGCTGGCCGCGGCCCTGGGCGCCGTCGCGCTCGCCTGCGCCGCCATGATCTGGGCCTACAGGGTCTCAGCCTCCACTCGCCATCAATCGATGCACTGGTCAAACCGGCTCGCGGAAATGGAGGCGCGCCTCGAAAAAGCCGACGCTGTTTTGTCGGCGCATCCGGGCCTCGTCCTCGTCTGGGAGGATGACAACGAAGCGGTGCAATCGGGCTGGGGCGATCCGAAGATTCTCGGCGGGCCGGCGGCGCTCGCCTCCCTCCTGTCCTTTTCCAAAGACGACGGCGGATCGCAAAAGCCGGTTGACGCCCTCCTCAACACCCTCGGCGGCCTGCCCGTTGAGGACGACGACACTGAAAAAACGCAGACCTTGCGCGAAAAGCTCATCGATTTGCGCGCCCACGGCGTTGCCTTTTCCGGTGCCGTGGTGACCCCGGACGGTCGGTCGATCGACATTGACGGGCGCGTCGCCGGCGGACAGGTCGCTTTGTGGATGACGGATCCGGCCGTGCGCATGGCTGAGGACGGCGCGATCGTGGGCGCCATTCGCGAGCGCGCGACTGATCTTCACGGCTCACATGCGCTGCTTGAGCGATCGCCGGTCCCCGCGTGGCGGCGCAGCGCGGATCATGCGCTGGTCTGGGTGAACCGGGCTTACGCCGACGCTGTCGAGATGAGCTCGGTCGCCGATGTCATCCGTCAACAGATCGAACTCGATCCGTCCGTGCGCAAAATCGCCAAAGAGGCCTCGGCAGGGCGCAAATCGGCCGAGGGCGGGATCGTCGTCAATTCCAATGGCGAGCGGCGTGTCTTTCGCGTTATCGAAACCCCGCTTCACGGCGCCGGCGACGCGGCGCTCGGCGGGCTCGCGATCGATGCGAGCGAACTCGACAAGACCAAAACCGAACTGCGCCAGCACATCGAGGCCAACCAGCGCACGCTCGATCAGATCCCGACGGCGGTGGCGATTTTCGGCGCCAGCCAGAACCTTATCTATCACAATCGCGCCTTCCAAACGCTGTGGAGCCTCGACGACGCAGCGCTTTCCGGGCGTTCCTATCACGGCGAAATCCTCGACACGCTGCGCCTTGACGGGAAACTCCCCGAGCCTGCCGATTATGACGCCTGGAAAGAGCGTGAGCTCGCACTTTACACGGGCGACGCGGATGCTCGCGCCGAGGACAGCGCCGCGCCGGACGAAATCTGGAACCTCCCCGACGGGCGCACCTTGCGCGTCGCCAAGGCCCATCACCCGCTGGGCGGCGTCGTCGTCGCGTTTGAAGACATTACGGAAAAAGTCTCGCTCGAGGCGCGTTTCAACACGCAGATCAGCGTTCAGAAAGCAACGCTCAACAACCTCTCCGAAGCGGTCGCGGTATTCGGCGCCGACGGGGCTCTGCGCCTGCGCAACAAGGCCTTCGAGGCGTTATGGCGCCTTGATGCAAAACGACTCGACGCCGCCCCACATATCGATCAGATTACCAACGAAATTGTCGACCGCGCCTTAGAGGCCGGCGACAAGGCCGAGCTTATCCGGCGCGTCGTCACCTCGAAGTCACCTGAACACCGCCAGTCGATCGCCGGCGTTGAACTCGCTTTGCGCAGCGGGCGCTCGGTCACGATGGGCGCGGAACCGTTGCCCGACGGCGCAACCCTCGTGCATTTCCTAGACGTGACCGACTCCAAGGAGCGGGAGAAGGAGCTGAAAGAGCGCAACGCGATCTTGGAAAACGCCGACCGGCTCAAATCGAAATTTGTCGACCATGTTTCCTATCAGCTGCGCACGCCGCTTTCGGCGATCATCGGGTTTTCAGAGATGCTGGACGGCCAGATGTTCGGCGTTTTGAATGACCGGCAGAAAGACTATGTGGCGAGCGTCCTCTCCGCCTCTTATCATTTGCGCGACCTCATCAACGACATCATCGACCTCGCGGCCATCGACGCCGGCAAGCTGGAGCTTGAGCGCAAATCCGCAGACATTCGCGCGCTCCTCGAACACGCCGCGACCTTCTCAGCGCTCAAAGCCGAAGACACGCAGGTGCAGCTGAAAGTCGATTGCCCGAAAGATATCGGCGAGGCGATGATCGACGAGCGCCGCATCAAGCAGATCCTCTTCAATCTCCTCTCCAACGCGTTCTCCTATTCAGGCGCGGGCGGGCGTGTGACCATCGGCGGGCGCCGCGAGAACGGCGTCATCAAGCTATGGGTCGAAGACACCGGCCGCGGGGTCTCGGCCGAGGACCAGGCGAAGGTCTTCGACGCCTTTGAAAGCCGGGGTCCGAGCGCCGGCGCCGGTCTCGGGCTGTCGCTGGTCGATCGGTTCGTGCGCCTGCATGGAGGCTGGACAAAGCTTGATTCCAGCGAAGGCGCGGGCGCGCGCATTACGTGCTTTCTCCCGGAAACCGCTCCGGCCAATGACGCCGCTTCGGCTGACGACGCCAGCGACCCCAAGCCGGAAGCCGACAAGGCGCCGGGCAAACCGAAACGCAAGCGCGCGGGCGAGACCCGCGCCAAACGCAAACGCGTGCGCGCCCACGCGGCGGAGTAACCGCGCGGGGCCGGGCTTTTTTTCGACATCATTGGCGGCTAAGACACCGGCGTGATCAAGCTTGCATTGCTTTCGCTGTTTTCGACCTTCACGCTGGCGCCAGAAGACGCGTCGGAGCGCTATGTCGATTGCCTCCTCCTGATCGAAAACGATCTGGAGACCGGGCGGCGCGCGGCGCAGATCTGGACGCAGGAAGGCGGCGGCGCAGATGCGCAGCACTGCCTCGCTATGGCCGACATCGCCGCGGGGTTCCCAAAGCTTGCCGCCGCGCGGCTTGAGATGATCGCTCAACGCAAGGACGCCGGCGATGATTTCGTGCGCGCGCGTCTTTTGGCCCAGGCCGCGGAAGCCTGGCTCGCCGGCGACAAGGCGGACTTCGCCGAGGAGGCCATTGCCGCCGCACTCGAACACTCTCCGGGCGCTGGCGAGTTGCATCTGACAGCGGCGCTTGTCTACGCGGCGAAAGAAGCCTGGCCGCAAGTCATCGAGAACGCAGATACAGCCGAAGAGGCGGGCTTTTTCTCCGTTGACGTCTATGTCGCGCGCGGACGCGCCAAGCTCGCCATCGGCGACACCGAAGCAGCAGCGCAGGATGTCGTTGCAGCGTTGTCGATAAACGCCTTTGATATTGACGCCCTGACCTTGCGCGGCGACGTTCAGCGCGCCGGCGTCGGCATCGAAGTCAATCTCACGCCGATCAAGTAGCGCCCGCCGATCACAACTGCCGCTCTCACGGAGCTGTGAAGGCGCCGACCGGCGACACCGGGCCTGATCCGCATTACCTATGAGTCACGCAAACGACCGGCGGCGCAGCCCCCGGATCGTTCACGCGACAAGATCGAGCGGAGTCCGGAATTCCCTTCTCGCTCCGCTCGGTGCGCTTGAAGTGAAGCGCATCGGGGCCGCCGGTCACGCCCGCAAAGACCGGCGGTCCCACAATTTTTTCTATAGCCGCTCGACGCTGACCGCAAATCGCGGCAGTCAAAGCCTTAACGCTCGATTAACGATTGAAGCGTGTCATTGGACGCAGCGGCGATTCAAGAGGACTTGCGCCTTGCCAAGTGTGGCCCACGAAGAAAAGACAGTAAAAGAACTACAGGAGCTCGCCCTGGACGCCGGGCGCGCCCCGCGCCCGCGCCGCAAGCGCGCCTCGCGCGCGGCAGAGCTCGACAGCATCGATATGTTATCGCGCTGGAGCGCAGCCGGCCTCGCGCTTGTCGCCGGCGCCGGCATTTACCTCGCGGTCACGATCGGGCGCGATTTTCCGATCCGGGCGGCCGTCTGGACCGCCATGCTTCTTGGTGCGCTTTGGGTGTGTCGAAGCCTTCAGGCGCGGTTCCGCGCCGGCGCGGCGATCGCTGCGCGCCCGTTTCGTTGGCGCGCATCCTTTGCAGCCTGCGCCAGCGTTCTTGGCGTCGCCTTTGCGAGCGCGCCGATTTTGCTGACCCCGGCGAGCGCGGACGGCGCCGTTCTCGCCGAGGCGATGGTCCTGACCCTGCTCGGCGCCTTCGGCGCGGCGGCGTTTTTCTCTGCGCATTTTAACAGCGCGGCAGCGATGGCGATCCCCGGCGCCGCATTCCCGATCCTTGCAGCCGCGCGCGCTGGCGACACCGCCGCTATGGCGCTGATCGGGCTCGCCATCGGGATCGGCGCCGCCGGTCTTTTCATGTTGCACCGCACGATTGAAAAGGCGGCGCGACGCCGGCATCCGCGCACGACCACCTTGCGCAGCCCTGTCGATGTCGGCGACGCCCCGCACGCAACTCCCAACGTCCAGCGTCAAGTGGGATAAGGCGTCCGACGCGCCTCCTTTTTCTTCGCTATTTCGTTAGACATGAAAGCGGCGCTCACGTTATGAGAGCGGCCAATACTGCATGGGAACATTCTACGAGGCGGGACAATGCCAGAGGGCTTCCTGACCGACGTCGACGACGAGATTCTCGTTCACGTCATAGACCAGGCCAAAAAACAAAAAATCGGCGACATCGGTGAAGATGGCGAACTGACAAAACCCTTCGCGCGCTATCTTGAACAGCTTGTGCGCTACGCGACCGGCGAAGATCAGATCTGGGCCGAGCCGCAGTCTTTGTTGCACCGCGCAGCGGCCGCCTGGGCGCACGCTGAAAACCGCAATCCCGACGAAAACAAAGTCAGCCTGCGCATTGAAAGCGGCGATCCGTGGCGCGAACGCCGGCTCGTCCTTGATATCGTAACAGACGACAAACCCTTCCTCGTCGACTCCATATCCGCCGCCTTAACGGAGGCAGGGAAGCCGGTCTCGTTCTTCTCAAACGCCGTCATCGACGTTCAGCGCGACGACAAGGGCGATCGCCAGATCACGGGCGGGAAACGATCCATCCGCGAGTCAATGATTCACGCGGAAATGGATCCGCCGGTCGGCGAGAGCGAACTCGACCGGCTATTAGCGGAAATCGAGGATGTCCTGAGCGATGTCGCCGTCTCCGTCTCCGATTGGGAGCCGATGCGCGCAAAGCTCGCCTCGTCGATCGCCCAGTTGGAGCGATCGCGCCTGCCGGGCCTGAAAGCCGACGAGCAACGCGAGGCGATCGAGTTTCTGAAATGGCTTTGGGACAACCGGTTTGCGTTTCTCGGCTTTCGCCGATTTGACGCCGATGTCAGCGATGCTGAAATAGGATTTCAACACCGGGGCGAGCAGGATCTTGGCATTTTGAAAGATCCTGAGCGCCGGGTTCTGCGCGGTCGCGATGAGCAGGCGGGCGACATGACAGCGCCCCTTGAAGCCTTTTTGCGCTCAAACGAGCCAATCATTATCGCGAAGGCGAATACGAAATCACTGGTCCACCGGCGCGCCTATCTTGATTATGTCGGCGTCAAGACATTCGACATCGACGGATCGGTCACCGGCGAAGACCGTTTTGTCGGTCTTTTTACATCGGACGCCTATTTCCGTCCGGCTGCGGATATCCCGGTGATCAGGGCGAAGATCAAAACGGTCATCGACTCCACCGATTTCAGTCCGGGCGGCCACAATGAGAAAGCCCTCATCAACATTCTGGAGACTTATCCGCGCGATGAGCTTTTCCAGATCGATACGCCGACATTGCGCGACATCAGCCTGGGAATCTTGCGACTATACAAGCGCCCGCGCGCCAAACTCTTTCTGCGCCGGGACCGATTTGACCGCTTTGTCAGCGCTATCGCCTTCATTCCGCGCGACCGGTTTAATTCAGACGTACGCGAACAAATCGGCGCGCTTCTCGCCGATTCCGTCAGCGGAACCCTGACCAGTTTTTCGCCGTCATTCGGCGACGCCGCGCTGGTGCGCGTGCACTTCATCATCGCCATTGACCCCGGCTCGCCGGAAGGACCCGGCGCGCCGGCGCTCACCGCCGAGATCAGGAAGATCTGCCGAAACTGGGCCGACGATCTGCTCGAGGCGATGCGCCGCGCCCATGACGGGGCGACGCCGGTTGCGCTCTACGAGAAATATGTGCGCGCATTCGGCGCCGGTTACCGCGAACGCGGCGAGATCGCCGACACCTTGCGCGACATTGGCAGCCTCGAAAATTTGAAAGAAAAGCCGTTTCTTGTGCGCGCCTATCGCCATGCAGGCGACCCGGCCCATGCGGTGCGGCTGAAGATCTATCGCGACGGCGGCCCGTTTCCGTTATCCCGCCTGATTCCGACCATCGAGAATCTCGGGCTCTCCGTCATGCAGGAAGCCGGATACGAAGTGCGGCCCGAGGGCGGAAGTCCGGACAGGGCATGGATACACGATTTCCATACGGAACAAAATCATGGCGTCGCCATCGAGCTCGACGAGGTCAAGGAGACCTTCGAAGACGCCATCACTTCGATTCTCCAGGGACGGAGCGAAGACGACCGCTTTAATGCGCTGGTCCTCACTGCCGGCGTCACCTGGCGCGAGGCCTGGGTCTTAAGAGCTGTCGCGAAATATAATGTTCAGGCGGGCTTTTCTTATTCGCAGAGCTACATGGAAGACGCCCTCGGCAACCACCCGTCGATCGCGCGCGGTCTCATCTCCGCCTTCCACGCCCGCTTCAATCCGTCCGGGCCCAAGAAAGCGCAAAAGCGCGAAGAAGAATGGAACAATGCCGAAAAGTCGGTTTTGGAGAGCCTGAATTCGGTTGAGAGTCTCGCCGAGGATCGGATCTTCCGGCGTTTTCTGAACGTCTTCGGCGCCATGTTGCGCACGAATTATTATCAATGTGAGAATGGCGGCGCGGCGAAAACCTATCTCTCCTTCAAGATCGACAGCGCCAGGATCGAGGAATTGCCTGATCCGCGGCCCTACCGGGAAATCTTTGTCTGCGGCCCGCGCGTCGACGGCGTGCATTTGCGGTTCGGACCTGTGGCCCGCGGCGGCTTGCGCTGGTCGGACCGCAAGGAAGACTACCGCACGGAAATTCTTGGCCTCGTAAAGGCGCAGCGCGTGAAAAACGCGGTGATCGTACCGACCGGATCGAAAGGCGGGTTTTACCCGAAACAGCTTCCCGCCGGCGGCGACAGGGCCGCGGTCTATGAAGAGGGTCGCGAGGCTTACAAGCTCTTCATCCGCGGCCTCCTCGATCTTACCGATAATATCGTCAAGGGCGCGGTGAAGCGGCCCCGCGACATGGTTTTGTGGGATGATCCAGACCCCTATCTCGTCGTCGCCGCCGACAAGGGAACGGCGCAATTTTCCGACACCGCCAACGCGATCTCCCTCGATTACGGCTTCTGGCTTGGCGATGCTTTCGCATCCGGCGGATCGGCCGGTTACGACCATAAAGTGATGGGCATAACCGCACGCGGCGCCTGGGAGGCGGTTAAGCGCCATTTCCGCGAAATGGGGAAAGACATTCAGAGCGAGCCGTTCACCGCCGCCGGCGTCGGCGACATGTCCGGCGACGTTTTTGGCAACGGCATGCTGTTGTCGGAACATACCAAACTGATCGCAGCCTTCGATCATCGTGATATCTTTGTCGACCCGGACCCCGATCCAGCGAAATCCTATGCGGAGCGAAAACGCCTCTTCGAGATGGGCCGCAGCTCCTGGGCGGATTATGAGAAGTCCCTTATTTCGAAGGGCGGCGGCGTCTTTTCACGCGCGGCAAAGTCGGTTTCCGTCAGCTCGGAAATGGCCGAGGCGCTTGGGGTCGAGCCTGGCGCGCTGGCCCCGAACGATTTGATCAAGGCGATCTTGAAGGCGCCGGTCGAACTTTTCTGGCTTGGCGGCATCGGCACCTATTTCAAATCGGAATCGGAAGAAAACTCGCGCGTCGGCGACCGCGCCAACGACCCTGTGCGGATCAACGCCGGCGAAATCGGCGCGCAGGTGATCGGCGAAGGCGCCAATCTCGGCGTCACGCAGCTGGGCCGCATCGAGTTTGCGCGCGCTGGCGGCAGGATCAACACCGACGCCATCGACAATTCCGCCGGCGTCGATTCCTCGGACCACGAAGTCAACATCAAGATCCTTCTATCCTCCGCCATCGAACAGGCCGAGTTAAAGGAAGCGGACCGTAATGATCTTCTTGCGTCCATGACCGACGATGTCGCGGAACACGTCTTGCGCCACAATTACGATCAGACCCGCGCGATTACATTGATGGAAGCGTCAGCCGTCGAAGACATCGATGTTCACATGCGTTTGATGTCGACCATGGAGCGCAAAGGCCGGCTCGACAGAAAAGTGGAAAACCTGCCAGCAAGCGACGAGATGGCGGGGCTTCGCCAACAGGGGCTTGGACTTACCCGGCCCGAGCTTTCGGTCCTGCTCGCTTATGGCAAGCTGTGGGTGTTCGATGGACTGATTGCTTCGGCGGCGCCGGACGATCCGACATTTGAACGCGAACTCTACGCTTATTTTCCCGAAGCCTTGCATGGATTCACAAAGCCGATCGTCAGCCATCGCCTGCGCCGGGAGATCATTGCAACGCGCGTTGCGAATGAGATCCTCGACACCTGCGGGGTTTCCTTCCTGCAGCGCGTCATTGAAATGACCGACGACGACTTCGGCACGATGGCGCTCGCTTATGAAGCGGCCCGCGGCGTCTATCACCTGAAGTCCTTCGCCGAGGCAGTCAACGCGCTCGATAATAAAGCGAGCGCCGATCTGCAGACGCAGCTCTATCAGGAGGCCGCGCATGTCTTGCGCGAGCAGGTCTTCCACCTCCTGAACGACAAGGATTTCGAAACCGATATCGCGCGGCACGGCATTAAAGCCTTCGTCAGCAAATACGCAGCGCCGGTTTCAGAGTTCAAAACCGCCCTGCCCGACATTCTCGGCGCCGACGATGGCGCGTCGCTCACGGAGCGATTTGATCACTGGCGCGCGCAAGGCGCGCCGGAGGAGATCGCGCGCGAGGCCGCGGCCTTGCCGGCGCTTGAGAACGCGCTTGAGATTGTCGACCTTGCGAGCGACGTCGGCTGGTCAAACCCTGGCGTCGGCGCGCTTTACTTCGCCGTTGGCCGGCTCTTCTATTTCGATACGCTGCGCGAGAAAGCACGCCACGATCCGCCGCCAGACCATTATGACCGCATCTCTGTGCGCCAGTTCGCCGAGAATTTGAGCGGCCTGCAGACGGAACTGACGCGCGCTGTCATCACCTTCGCCCAGAAAGAGCCCAAGGGCTCGCCCGCCAAATGGTCAGGCATGCTGCTGGCACGCTGGCAGGAATGCAGCACAGACCGCATCGGCGCGTTTTACCGGTCCATCAGCGAGCTTGAACTCGCCGGCAGCGTCAGCGTCGGGAAATTTGCGCTCTTTGAAAAACGCGTCCGCGCGTTGATCGGCGCATGATCACGCAACGCTCCTGACAGAACGCTGTCAGGAGGGGTATGTCATGAAAAGCTTGGTCCAATGCAAAGACAAAGGAGCAAGCCAATGACCGATCAACCTGCAAATCGCCTCGTATGGGTCGAAATCCCCGTGAGCGACATGACGCGCGCCAAGGGATTTTACCAGGCCCTGCTCGGCGAACCGCTGAAAGACGACAATACAGGGCCGAACCCCATGGCGATTCTGCCCTACGCCGGCGGCGCCGCGGCCGCCGGCCAACTTTATCCTGGCAAGCCCGCGAAAAACGGCGAAGGCATAACCGCCCATCTCGCCGTGTCGGGCGACCTCAAAAGCGCCATGGCGCGCGTTAAAGACGCCGGCGGCGATGTTGTTTCCGACGTCGTAAAGATCCCTGCGGGATCGTTCTTCTACGCCGTCGACACGGAAGGCAATTCTATCGGGATCTTCGAGGCCTGATCCATGCGCAGAGCCGACCGCCTCTTTCAGATCGTGCAGCATTTGAGAGGCGGCCGGCTCCTCACGGCCGCCGCGCTCGCCGAACGACTGGAAGTCTCTGAGCGGACGATCTATCGCGATATTGTCGATCTTCAGTCGACGGGCGTGCCGATCGATGGTGAAGCGGGCGTCGGCTATGTTATGCGCGGCGGTTTTGATCTCCCGCCCCTCATGTTCACGCGCGACGAAATTGTCGCCCTTGTCGCAGGCGCGCGGATGGTGCGCGCCTGGGGCGGCGCGGGAATGGCGCGCGCAGCCGAAGAAGCGCTGATCAAGATCGAGGCGGTGCTGCCGGAGGCCGAGCGCGCCCGCGTCGCAGACACGAAAATCTTCGCACCGCCGATGGGAATCACCGAGCGATTACGCGCAAGACTCGATTTTATCGATGCGGCGATCGACGCGCGTGAAACCTTATCGATGCATTATCGCAACGAAGAAGGCGCGCAATCGCAGCGCTGCATACAACCCCTCGGCCTCTGGTTCTGGGGCAAGGTGTGGACGCTCATCGCCTGGTGCGAATTGCGCGATGATTTCCGGATGTTTCGCATTGATCGCATGGACGCGCTGACGCATGCCGGGCGCCGCTACAAACCGGCGCCGGAGCGCTCGCTCGCCGAATGCCTGAGGCAGATCGAGGCGAAATACGGGCCCCAGCGTTGAATGGGGCTAGTGCCGGAAATGGCGCAGGCCCGTGAACGCCATTGCAAGGCCCGCCTCATCGGCTGCCGCGATGACCTCCTCGTCGCGGATCGATCCTCCAGGCTGAATGATCGCGTGCGCGCCCGCCTCCGCCGCAGCGAGAAGACCGTCTGCAAACGGAAAGAATGCGTCAGAGGCGACGACGCTGTCTTTCGTCAGGGGCTCCGATAGGCCGGCGGCCTCGGCGGCGTCCTGCGCTTTGCGCGCGGCGATGCGACTTGAATCAAGACGGCTCATCTGGCCCGCGCCGACGCCGACCGTTGCGCCGTCCTTGGCGTAAACGATGGCGTTCGATTTCACATGCTTGGCGACGCGAAACGCAAACAGCATGTCCGCGATCTCCGCGTCCGACGGTTTGCGCTTGGTGACGATTTGCAATTCGTTCGCACTCACGGATCGC
Source organism: Pseudomonadota bacterium (assembly GCA_039819305.1). Taxonomy (GTDB): domain Bacteria; phylum Pseudomonadota; class Alphaproteobacteria; order Caulobacterales; family Parvularculaceae; genus Hyphococcus. The sequence goes on along the minus strand of JBCBSE010000022.1, from coordinate 11,547 downwards.
GCGTCGCGAGACTGTAATAGGAAGCCGCCCGCCACCGGTTTTAAGGAGAGACCAGGCGCCGCGGGATCCGGCAGGCCGTCCATCAGGAGAAGCCGCAAATTTTTTTTCTTCGCGAAGATTTCAAGCGCGTCGTCGTCGGCGCCCGGTGCAATGACGACTTCGGTGAAGACTTTCGTGATCTTCTCCGCGATTACGCCGGTCAATGGCTGATTTAGCGCGACGATGCCGCCAAAGGCCGAAACCGGGTCGCAGCGCAGCGCTTTTTCATAAGCCTCATCAAGCGTCTCGCCGAGCGCGGCGCCGCAGGGGTTTGCGTGCTTGATGATCGCGACCGCCGGCCGGTCGCGTCCAAGTTCGCCGATCAGCTCATACGCCGCGTCAGTGTCATTGAGATTGTTGTAAGAGAGCGCCTTGCCCTGCACCTGGCGCGCGCTTGCAACGCCGGGGCGCGCCTCGCCGGTATGATAGAACGCGGCCTCCTGATGCGGGTTCTCGCCATAGCGCAAGGCGCTCGCTCGCTCGCCGCCAAGCGCAAAATGACGCGGAAACGTCTCCCCGCTTTCACTGGCGAGCCAGCCGGAGATTGCGCTGTCATAGGCGGCTGTCATTGCAAACGCCTTGGCCGCGAGGCGCCGGCGCGTCTTCGCATGAACGCCGCCATGTTCGCCGATCATCGCGATGACGCCTTCATAATCAGCGGGGTCGGTGACGACCGCGACATAGCGATGGTTTTTCGCCGCTGCACGCAGCATCGCCGGCCCGCCGATGTCGATATTCTCGATGCAGGTCTCAAAATCGGCGCCAGCGCGCAGGGTCTCCTGGAACGGGTAAAGATTGACGACAAGAAGATCGATCGGCGCAACGCCGTTTTCCTCCATCGCTGCGCGATGCTCTTCATTGTCGCGCAGCGCGAGGAGCCCGCCATGGATCCGCGGATGGAGCGTCTTGACCCGGCCGTCCATCATTTCGGGGTGCTGCGTCACCTCCGATACGTCGCGCACGGTCAGGCCTTCGCCGCGCAAGGCCGCCGCCGTGCCGCCCGTAGAGATCAGATCAATACCGGCTGCGGCGAGACCCTTTGCAAAAGCCGCAACGCCCGCCTTGTCGGAAACGGAGATGAGCGCCCGTTTGATGGGGTGAAAATCGGTCATAACGATTATTGCCTGTCTTTTGAGCCTTGAGCCCGTTCAACGGGGATTCGCTTTCCTTAGCGATCCGAACGATGGCCGGCGCGCGTTTCCGACTGCGCCGTCGCGCGGAACTCCGGCACCAGATGATGCACCGCCTCGTCAAGCGCGTCCTGCTCTGCGGCTTGCGCAGAATCAATGACGTCCTGCAGGCGCGGGTTCAAAAGCGGGAGATCAATCATCGCGGGCGAGGCCAATAGAACCCCGTCCGCGCCCGTTTTGACGAGCTTATCCGTATCAAGAAAGACTTCCTCGAACAGTTTCTCGCCGGGGCGCAGCCCTGTAAACTTGATCTCGATATCCTCGCCGGGCTTCAGCCCGTAGGATTCAATCATGCGCTTGGCGAGATCGACGATCTTCACCGGTTCGCCCATATCGAGCACGAAGACGCGTCCGTCATGGGCGACGATCAGATTATGCGCGTTATCAAGGCTCGCCGCCTGCAGCACCAGTTGCACCGCCTCCCGCGTCGTCATGAAGAAGCGCAAGATGTCCGGATGGGTCACCGTCACCGGGCCGCCGCGCTCGATCTGCCGGCGGAACAAGGGAGCCACAGACCCGGTCGATCCCAGCACATTGCCGAAGCGCACTGTGACGAAGCGCGTTTCGTTTTGTGCGACGTCAAGCGCCTGGGCGTAAAGCTCCGCGATCCTTTTGGTCGCGCCCATGAAGCTTGTCGGATTGACCGCCTTGTCGGTTGAAATGAAAACGACGCTTTCCGCGCCGTGCTCAATCGCCGCGTCGAAGACAAGTTTTGCGCCATAGCAGTTGGTCAGCGCGCCGGCGCAGCGATTTTCCTCAACGATCGGCACATGTTTGAAGGCGGCGGCGTGGACGACGATTTCCGGCTCGTCGCGCTCAAATACGCGCTGCAAGTGATCGGGCCGACAGATGTCGGTGAGGGTCGATCGGATCAGTTCTCCGTACCCGGATTCTCCAAGCTCTAGCGAAATCTGGTAAAGCGCAAATTCAGCGTTATCGAGAAGGGTCAAGCGCTCCGGCCCGAACCCCGCAATCTGGCGCGAGAGTTCCGATCCGATGGTGCCGCCGGCGCCCGTGACGAGAACCCGGCGGTCCGCGAACAGGCGCCGGGCCGCGCGCAGATCGATCTTGCGCGGCTCGCGAGGCAACAGATGCGAGAGGTCGTCAGAAAGACCCGCCCCCGGACGCGCGCGCCGGGCGCCGGATGAGAAACGGTCGAGAAAATCTTGCAGGAACGACATGGGCCGGCGCCGAGGGTGAAGGATTTGCGAGCGAGACTATCGTTAAACGAAACGCGCCAGAATTGAAGTCCTCACGCCGCATCGAGGCGACGAAGCGCCCATTTTGCAACAACCTGCCCGTCGGCGCGCGGCGGCAGGGCGCAGACCCGCAAAACGATTTGTTCGGTGGCGACCGGCGCGTCGCCGCGGCCGCAATAGACGGATTTTTCAAGAGAAAGCTGACTTGCATTTGATTTAAATCGCCAGCCCTCTTTGTTCGGCAGCAAAAAGAGCGCCGACTTTTTGTCCCGCGCCAGCGAGGCTTTGACCGTCGGGTGAAGGTGAAACCGCCAAACGCCCGCAGCAGCGATCTTTTCTGGAAAACCGAGAAGCCGGTCCTCGCCGCGCAAGTCCGCGCCGCCGGCGGCCAGAAACAAGCGCCGGCGCCAGTCGGTCTCGACCGCTTCGGCGATCAGGAGGCTGCGCTCGATGTCCAAAAGCAGGCCCTTTGGATCTTCGACGCGGCGATGGCTGACCGGACCCGGCGCAGGCGCACGCCCCGCGGCGAGATCAAAGGAGAGCGCTGAATGGGCTTCGGGCCGCATCATTGCATCGCGCCATTCCGATGCGCGGTGTCCGCCATTGCCGCAATTGACGATGATGCGGCAGCGCCCCGACGAGACGTGCAAGGACCCCGCGCTTTTGAATGGCTGCGGCGCGACGTCGTCGCCCGTGTCGGCGATCACCAACGTCTTGCCGGTGCTCAGGCGCTGATAGCCTGTGTGCCGCGCGAACCCCGTTGGCGCGTTGTCCTGATCAAGCGCGCGCTCGATCGCCAACACGGCCTTCGGATCATCTTCATAACCGCCGTTAAAGATCGCGAGGCGGCCGTCAGAACATCGAAAGAAGGACGCCATCGCCCCGGCGCGCAACATGGTGTGTTTGAGAAAACCGGGCGCCGGTCGCCCCCTCGCCTCGACCGCGCGCACCGCCGTCAGAATGCGCACGGCGAGCTTCAACTGGCGCGAGGGATTGCGGCTGACATGCCCGCCATCGGCGCGCAGTTGCAGACGCAATTCGCGCCGCGCCATTTCAAGCCCGCGCATCGCCGGCGCATCGCAGCCCGGCAAGCAATGCCCGGCGACGCAAAGGCCGAGCGCTGTCATCAGCCGGTCAAGGCCCGTCTCCGCCCGGTGCGCGGCGTTGGCGAGATGGCGCGTCTGGCGCGCAGCGGACGTCAAGACCCGCGATCGCCATAAAGCGTCGCCGCCCGCGAGGATCAGCTTGTGATGGGCGCAAAGCTGAACCAGCCTCTCGGACACGAAATAGGGATCCCACGCTTCGGCCGACCATTTCTCATAGCGGTCGAGCCAGCCGCGCATCAGCGTGCGCGCAGCGCTCGCGCCGTCTGGGCCGACCGCACGCAAATGCCGGAGCCAGACGAACTCTTGCATGAAGGCGTGCGCGGCGGCGCCGGGTTTGACGAGATCCCAGATTTCGACAAGGTCGCCATCGCAATCGAGATCATCCGACCCGACGGCGAGCCGCCCGCGGATCAGCGCGTCTGCAACCTGTTTATCCGGCGTGAAAGGATCCTCAGGCGCCGAGACAAAGCGGTCCGGCGCCGGGCCGCGCAAGCGCGCCTGATAAAACGGGCTCTCTCCCCACGCGCGCTGGACAGCGCCAAGAACGTCCCTGGACTGATCTTTGGAGCGGGCCGGGCGCGACATCAGGGTCAGCCGCCTTTGCGCAGGGCGGCGATATTTGCGCTGTACTCCGACGGGCCGCCGCGGAAAACGGCGGACCCGGCGACGAGGACCGTCGCGCCCGCCGCAATCACTTTCGGCGCCGTATCCGGATCGACGCCGCCATCAACCTCGAGCATGACATCGCGCCCTGACCGATCGATCAGCGCACGGACCTGTTCGATCTTGCGCAGCTGCGAGGTGATGAATTTCTGTCCGCCAAAACCTGGATTGACCGACATCACCAGGATGAGATCAACGTCATCAATCACCGGCTCCACGGCGCTGACAGGCGTTCCGGGATTGAGCGCGACGCCAGCGCGCATGCCGGCGCTCGCGATCCGCTGCAGCGTGCGGTGGAGATGCGGGCCGGCTTCGGGGTGCACCGTCAAGATAGACGCGCCGGCGTCGGCGAAGGCGTCGATGAAGGGATCGACCGGGGCGATCATGAGATGGGTGTCGAAGGGCAGTTCGCTGACGCCGCGCACCGCCTTGATCACAGCGGGACCGATGCTGAGATTCGGAACGAAATGCCCGTCCATCACATCGATATGGATGAAGTCGGCGCCGGCGGCGTCAACGGCCGCGATCTCCTCGCCAAGGCGGGAGAAATCGGAGGCGAGAATGGATGGAGCAATGAGAACGCCGGACATAGGAGCGGGTTATCGTGATGCGCCCCCCCGGCGCAACAAGATCATCTTGAAATCCCCTCAAGAAATGCCCGCCGCAGCGCCAAAAAAAAGCCCCGCCATAAGGCGGGGCGGAGGGTGCAGTGCAAAGATCTCTAGGAGTGTGAATTCGAAGCGGTATCGAGCAAAAGCCGGGCCAGCGCGCCTGCGACGCGACTTCTAATCGCATGCCGCCCGAACTTTGGCCTGCAAGTCTATATTTTCCTAATGTTTTTCGCTTTTTTCTTGCGGCGCTCGGCGATGGCGAACCGGCGCAAAGCGCAACGCCGCGCGGCTTTTGAGGGCGCCAAAAACGGACAGTCCCGTGATGGCGGCGCCGGCCATGAGCCCGCCGATCCATTCAATATCGTAGAAGCCGACGCCTGCGAGGGCGAATAGCGCGAGGCCCGCCATCCAAGCCGCGAATCGCAAGGGAGAGCGGACCGCGCGGATCGCGGTCTTCGCCGCCGCACTCGAGGCTTTGACTGTCGCTTCAGCGGTTTTTTCCACAGCTCGGATGACTTTTTTAGGACCGATGAGCCTGACGAGCCAGCCAAGCGCGCCGAGGCCGATGGCGATCAGACCGGCGCGCTGCGCGACGCCGACGCGGTCGTTTTTCAACACCGCCTCGTCATGGGCGGCGACCGCCGGCGCCTCGACGATTGTCGGAAACGCCGCCGCATCGAGATCGTTCGCGTGGGCCGGCGCCAAAGCCGCCGCAGCTGACAACAGGGATGTTGCAGCGAGCAAACTGATTTTGACCTTGCGCGTTTCGTTCATGGCTCCGGTCCTTTTCTGCGGATGCAATACTTTACCAAATGGTGATTGTCGCACGGCGCTTCAACCGCGCGCCAAGCCGTTGTTTCTCAACGCTTGCCCGGTATGGTGGCGATTTTCAGCAAACGCCGGATCAGAAACATCATGCAAACCCGCCGTCTTGGCCGAACCGATCTTCATGTCCCCGTCTTGTGTCTTGGCACGATGATGATGGGCGATCAGATCGATGAGCCCGCCTCTCAAAAGCAGATGGACGCGTGTTTCGATCGCGGCCTCAATTTCTTTGACACCGCGGAGCTATACACGATCCCGCCGCGCGCGGAGACGCAAGGCGAATCGGAGCGCATCATTGGTCGGTGGATGAAGGCGCGAAAGAACCGCACCGACACGATCATCGCCAGCAAGGTCACAGGCCGCAGTCAGATGGACTGGATACGCGGCGGCGAGGAATGCCGCCTCACGCGCGACCAGATCGTCGCTGCGGTCGAGCGCAGCCTTAAAAATCTTGAGACGGACTATATCGATCTATACCAGACCCACTGGCCCGACCGGCGCGTCCAGCTCTTCGGATCATCCAGATATGGTTATGTTCATCATGAAGACGAAAGCGTGCCCATAGAGGAGACGCTACGCGCCCTCGACGATCTCGTCAGCGCCGGCAAGGTGCGCCATGTCGGGGTCTCCAACGAAACCGCTTACGGCGTGATGGCGCATTTGCGCGCGTCAGCCGAGCACGGGCTCGCGCGCATCGTCTCGATCCAGAACGCCTATAATTTCCTCAATCGCACCTTTGAAACCGGTCTCGCGGAAATCGCGATGCGGGAAGATGTGGGCCTCCTCGCCTATTCCCCCCTCGCCCAGGGCGTCCTTTCGGGGAAATATCTCGGCGGCGCCCGGCCAGAAGGATCGCGCAAGGCATTCATGGACCGGATGCAGCGCTATGAAACGGAAGGCGTTGAGACGGCGGTGCGCCGTTATATCGACATCGCTCGGGGCTTTGATTGCGATCCGGCGGCTTTCGCCATGGCCTTCGTAACGTCGCGGCCTTTCCTGACCTCCAACATTTTCGGGGCCCATGGAGAGGACCAGCTGCAGACAATCTTCGACAGCCTGGAGATCAAGTGGAGCGACGAGATGGAGCAGGCCGTCAACGCGGCTTTCGCAGAAGTTCAAAACCCCGCGCCGTAAAGCGCGCATGGGCGCCGGTCGCCCGCCGATTGGTTGACAATTTCAACAAAGGCGACTACCTCCCCGCCAAGCAATGCTGCGATGCAGCGCGCGCAATCGGCCCGGGTTCACCGGGTCCCACGATAAGACGCCAGCGCGACCATACGCCTCGCTTCACCGCATTGCTGTTGACGACGCATCGCTCGCCATTCGGCGGAGGAGCGGGGCGTTAGGTTAAACCAGCCCCGCCGATTGCGCGTATCCGGATCAATGTCCGGCCTCGATGACGGAGATATATTTTGACGTTTGCTGAACTCGGCCTTGAGCCGAAGCTGCTCGACGCTATCAAAGCGTCAGGTTACGAAACCCCGACCCCGATTCAAACCGAAGCGATTCCCCCCGCCCTTGAGGGCCGCGATGTTCTGGGCATTGCGCAGACCGGGACCGGCAAGACCGCTTCTTTTACGCTGCCGATGATCCAGCGCCTTGCTAAGGGCCGCGCCCGGGCGCGCATGCCGCGCAGCCTCGTCCTGGCGCCGACGCGCGAACTCGCCGCGCAGGTTGCGGAGAACTTTGAAAAATACGGCGCCAATCACAAACTGACCATGGCGCTTCTGATCGGCGGCGTTTCGTTCGGCGATCAGGATGCGAAGTTGACGCGCGGCGTTGACGTTTTGATTGCGACGCCGGGCCGCCTGCTCGACCATTTCGAGCGCGGGCGCCTGTTGCTCACCGGCATCGAAGTCATGGTTGTCGATGAAGCGGACCGCATGCTCGACATGGGTTTCATCCCCGACATTGAGCGCATTTTCAAACTGACGCCGATCACCCGCCAGACGCTCTTCTTCTCCGCGACCATGCCGCCGGAGATTCAGCGGATAACGGATCAATTCCTGTCGGCGCCCAAACGGGTTGAAGTCTCCAAGCCGGCGACGACGGCGGAGACGATCGCGCAGCGCATCGTGCGCCTGCCGTCCAAAGACGATAAAATGAAACGCGCGGTGTTGCGCGAGGTCATGACCCACAAGGACGTCAAAAACGGCATCATTTTCTGCAACCGCAAGTCAACGGTAGATGTGGTTGCAAAGTCGCTGCAGAAACACGGCTTCAATGCCCGGCCCATTCACGGCGACCTCGCGCAAGCGTTCCGCACAGAAACGCTCGATAAATTCCGCAATGACGAAATCCAGTTCCTGATCGCATCGGACGTCGCCGCGCGCGGCCTCGACATTCCAGATGTCAGCCATGTTTTCAATTACGACACGCCGATCCATTCCGACGATTACGTCCACAGGATCGGCCGCACGGGCCGCGCTGGCAAAAAAGGCGCGGCGCTGATGCTGGTCGCGCCCGACGATGAGAAGGCCTACAAGGCGATCCTTCAGACCATCGGCCGCGACGAAATCGAAGCCCTCGACTTTGAAAAGTTCTTCGAAGACTACGGACCGGTGCGAAGCGCGCGCGGGCGCTCCAAGCGGTCCGACGAACCAAAGAAAACATCGCGAAAGCCTGCACAAAAAGCGTCAGAAAGCGCGTCTGAACCGCCCCGAAATGAGGGGCAATCCGAGCGCGGCGGGCGCCGTCGCGGCGGCAAGCGCCGCCAGGAAGGCGGCGATGAACCCGTTGTCGGTCTCGGCGATCACGTTCCTGAATTCTTAACGCGCGCTGTCGCCGGTTAATCATTCTTTCACAAAGATTGCCAAAACGCCGGCGCCGGACTTGCGCGACTTAGCCATTCCTTTACGCCAGACGCGCTAGCGTCCGCGAGAATCCAATTCGCCGCTATCGCGCGAATGCACAAGCGGTTATCGGGGATGAACGCATGAACGCCGGCGCAGAGGCGACGCACCGGATTGCCGAATTGACGCTTGGCGCGCTGAGGAAGACCGGCCTCCCGGCGAGCCCGCGCAATTTCGAAGTCTGGTATGCGCATATTGACGGGCGCCGTCCGGCGCTTTCTCGCGACATCGAGATCGCGACCGACGCGTTTGGCAGGGTCAGCCAACAAGACGCCGATGCGCTGTTTCGCAACCACATCCAGCGCGGGGGCCTGTCGCGCGACGTTGTTGACCTCGTCGGGCGGCTCAACGCCGAAGTCATGGACCTGCATGGTGTAATCGAGCAAACCGGCGAGACCGCGATTGGCAATTCCGCGCAGCTCGGCGATATCGGCGATCAATTGCGGCAATCATCTGAGGACTATCCGGCGGTCAGCGCGCTTCTGGAAAGCGTCATTTCGGTCGCGAAGAATATGGCCGACCAGAATGAAAAACTCGAATCGCGGCTTGAAGAATCGGCTAGCGAGATATCCTCGCTCCAACAGAGCGTTGTCGCGATCGAAGCCGAAGCGATGAAGGACCCGCTGACCGGCGTCGCGAACCGCGCGCGGTTCGATCAGGCAATCAAGCAGTTTATTGAAGAGGCGAAGGCGAGCGGCGAGCCGCTCTCGCTCCTGCTCGCAGATATCGATCATTTCAAAGCCTTTAACGACACCTGGGGTCATCAGACAGGCGACCAGGTGTTGCGTCTCGTGGCCGAAGTGATGGGCGGCAATATCCGCGGCGGCGACACGCTGGCGCGTTATGGCGGAGAAGAGTTCGGCGTGATCCTGCCGGGCGCGCGGCTTGAAAACGCAATCATGCTCGCCGACCGCATTCGCAGCGCTGTCGAAAACCGGCGGCTCAAGAAGCGGCGCACCAATGAAGATCTCGGCATGATCACCCTCTCGATCGGCGTCGCGTCGCTGAAAAACGCCGACAATGACGATACACTGATTGAGCGCGCGGACCGATGCCTCTACGCGGCGAAGAACGCCGGGCGCAACACTGTCGTCGATGAGGAAACGGTGGGCTCCGCTACCGCCCGGAACAAGATCCGTTCAAAGATTGACGCGGCCTGACGGGCGCGACAGCCTCAAGCGTCTTCGCGTTGGGGGATGATGGTGACGCTCTCCCCGCAGCCGCAGGCGTCGGTCTGGTTCGGATTCTTAAAGACAAAGCGCTGGGAGAGTTTCTCGGTCACGAAATCGATCTCCGTGCCGATCAGAAAGAGGATCGCCTTCGGATCGATAATCACCTTGATCCCGTTTTCCTCGGCGACCTCGTCGAGCGGCCCAACCTCGGTCGCATAGTCCATGGTGTATTCCATGCCGGCGCAGCCGCCGTTTTTCACGCCGATCTTGACGCCGATGAAGTTTTCATCCGCGCTCGACATGATCTCGCCCATCCGCGCGGCCGCGCGGTCGGTCAGGGTTACGACTTTAGGTCTTGGTCTCGCCATTACAGCCACCCGAGCTCCAGTTTCGCTTCATCCGACATTTTCTCGGGCGTCCAGGGCGGATCGAACGTCATGTTCACCTTCACGTCTTCAACACCTTCGATGCCGCGCACCGCGCCCTCGACCCAGCCGGGCATTTCGCCGGCGACCGGGCAGCCCGGCGCTGTGAGCGTCATGTCGACCGTCAAAAGACGGTCATCGGAAAGATCGACGCGGTAGATAAGGCCAAGCTCATAGATATCAACCGGTATCTCCGGATCGTAAACCGTTTTCAAATTGCGAATGACGTCGGCGGTGATCCGGGAAAGCTCAGCTTCCGGGATCGACGAGCCGCCGCCCGTCTCCGCCTGGCCCGCCGATTCCTCGGCGGCCGGCTGTTCGGGCGCTTTCGCATTTACATCGATAAAGTCGCGTTGCTGATCCATCTTAGGTCCTTAGCTAAGCATTTCCCGGGTCTTTTGAAGGCCGCGCACCAGCGCATCGACATCTTCATGGGTGTTGTAGGCGGCGAAGCTCGCCCGCGCCGTCGCGTTAACGCCGAGATGTTTCATTAGAGGCTGCGCGCAATGGTGTCCGGCCCGGACCGCAACGCCGGTGCGGTCGAGAATAGCCGCAACGTCATGGGGGTGCGCGCCGTCAAAAGTGAAGGCGAAGATCGGCGCCTTGCCGGGCGCGCGGCCGAAGACGCGCACGAAGTTGAGCTTCGACATTTCCTCAAGCGCGTGGGCGGTGAGCGCGGCCTCATGGGCGGCGATTTTTTCAAGGCCGGTCTGGCGCATCCAGTCGAGCGCAGCGCCGAGACCGATCGCTTCAAGGATCGGCGGCGTGCCGGCCTCGAAGCGGTGCGGCGGATCGTTATAGGTGACGGCGTCAGTCGTCACGGCATCGATCATTTCCCCGCCGCCGCGGAAGGGCGGCAGGTCGAACAAGGCGTCGCGCCGCCCGTACAGAACGCCGACCCCGGTCGGCCCGTAAAGCTTATGGCCGGTCATGACGTAGAAATCGCAATCGATATCCTGCACGTCGACGAGCCCGTGGACGCCCGCCTGGCAGCCGTCGATGAGGATGCGCGCGCCGTGCTCATGAGCGATGCGCGACAGGTCTTTCGCCGGCGTCGATGCGCCGAGCACATTGGACATATGCGAGATCGCGACAAGCTTGGTCCGGCTCGTGAAGAGCGCGCGATAGGCGTCGAGGTCGATCTCGCCGTCTTCGCTGACGTCGAGCCATTTCAGCACCGCGCCCTTGCGCTCGCGCAGGAGGTGCCAGGGGACGATATTCGAATGGTGCTCCATGACGGAGAGAATGATTTCATCGCCCTCGCCGATTTCCGATACTCCCATGGCGTAGGCGACGAGATTGAAGGCGTCAGTGCCGCCGGCGGTGAAAACGATATCGTCAGGGCTCGGCGCGTTCAGAAAATCCGCCGCGATCTTGCGCGCATCCTCGAACGCCGCCGTCGCCTCGTTAGAGAGAAGGTGCAGGCCGCGATGCACATTCGCATAGGAATGCTCCATCGCGTTTT
>JBCBSE010000021.1:0-48859 GCA_039819305.1 Pseudomonadota bacterium | reverse complement strand
CGGCCGACCACAATCGCATGATTGCGCTTGGCGGACTGGCGGCGGCGCTCGACGTCGACGATTCGCAATATTCGCTTTACCCGGCGCCGGGTTACAAGAAACTCGGCGTGGTGATCGATGATTACCGTCGGCGCGAGGCGTCTTTCTTTCGGCGCGACTGGGGCGACTGGCTGGGCGCGCCGGCGACGCTTGTCCTGCCGCCGGCGCAAGCGTCCGTTTGCGAGGCGCTTGACGGCGAGGCGAGCCTCGCGCCGCTGGCCGGCGGCGGTCATCGCGTCGCAGCGCGCATAGACGAGGGGCCGGCGCCGCTCTGGATCGCCATTGTTGACGGCGATGGGCGTATTGCGGGACTGGCGCGCAAAGGAGAACGTTTCCGCGCCGCGCCGCTGCCGCCAATCGAGAACGCGGGCTATGCCGGCTTCGCGCGGTTGAAGGCCGCCGCGGAGCCGACATTTCTGGCGGTGGTGGAGGGGTCGCGGTCCTGCGGCTTGCGCGCCGCGCCGCATTGACCCTCCAGGGCAAAGGTGCTGGATGGGCGCAAGGCTTAGCCGGTGATTTGGAAAGTGCGGTTTTGCGATGACCATCGATACGCTGAATGTTGAAGATTCAACCTCTGACAAAACGTCGGAGCGCGAGTTCACCATCAATTTCGGGCCCCAGCACCCGGCCGCACACGGCGTTCTGCGCCTCGTCCTCGAGCTTGACGGCGAGGTCGTCGAACGTGTCGACCCGCATATCGGTCTTCTCCACCGCGGAACCGAAAAGCTGATCGAGCACAAGACCTATCTGCAGGCGATCCCTTATTTCGATCGTTTGGATTACGTCGCGCCGATGAACCAGGAGCACGCTTTCTGCCTCGCCGCCGAACGGCTCATCGGCGTCACGGTTCCCGAGCGCGCGCAGCACATTCGCGTGCTTTATTCCGAGATCGGACGGATCCTTTCCCATCTTCTGAACATCACGACGCAGGCGATGGATGTCGGCGCGCTGACCCCGCCCTTGTGGGGCTTTGAAGAGCGCGAAAAGCTGATGGTGTTTTACGAGCGCGCCAGCGGCAGCCGCATGCACGCGGCCTATTTCCGCGTCGGCGGGGTGCATCAGGATCTGCCGCCCGAATTGATCGACGATATCGACGCCTGGTGCGACCAGTTTCCCGGTCGGCTCGACGACATCGAAACACTGATCACCAACAACCGCATCTTCAAACAGCGCAATGTCGATATTGGCGTCGTCACGGCGGAAGAGGCGTTGGCCTGGGGCTTTTCCGGCGTCATGGTTCGCGGCTCGGGCATGGCCTGGGATCTGCGCCGCGCGCAGCCCTATGAGACCTACGCCGACTATGATTTCCAGATCCCCGTCGGCAAGAATGGCGACTGCTATGATCGCTATCTGATCCGCGTTCTGGAAATGCGCGAGTCGATCAAGATCATGAAGCAGGCGATCGCCAAACTGCGCAAGACGCCGGGTCCGGTGATGACGCTTGACGGCAAGGTCGCGCCCCCGAAACGCGACAAGATGAAGGGCTCGATGGAGGCCCTCATCCATCACTTCAAGCTTTATACGGAAGGCTTTCACGTGCCGGAGGGCGAAGTCTACGCGGCCGTTGAAGCGCCCAAGGGCGAGTTCGGCGTTTATCTCGTCGCCGACGGCACCAATCGGCCCTATCGCTGCAAGATCCGCGCGCCCGGCTATCCGCATCTGCAGGCCATGGACTGGATGAACCGCGGGCATCTCCTCGCTGACGTTTCAGCGATTTTGGGTTCGCTCGATATCGTCTTTGGCGAGATTGACCGGTAGCAGGTTTCGGACTGACCTCGTCAGTGCTATTTCCGGCCTCATGACCCGCCAGCAACAGGGCGACTTCGCCTACGGATTTGAGCGCGAGAATGACAGCGCCATCGCGTTTCGCTGCAGCGACGACGCGAATGAATGGCCGTGGCTCAAGCTGCATCCGGCGAACCAGATTGCGCTGCAGGCGACGAATTATTTCGCGCTGACTGGCGTCTCGCGTTTTGCTGGCGCCCTCGACGGGACGAAATGGAGCGCGCTGACCGCGTTCCGCTGGCGCGCCCACGATCTCGGCGAGGGGGCGGCTCACCCTGCGCGCGGGCTTTCACACAACGCTGACGATGAAGTCGGTTATTCCTGCAGGTTTTTCGCCGCCGACGGCGCGCCGGTTTATGACGTCGAAGGCGCGGGCGTCGTCTTTCGCACCCGCGATTTTGAGGCCTGGCGGGCGAAGGCGAAGGCTGAGATCCTGGCGAGCCCGGCGCCGGAAGGCTTCGTGTTCGCCGCGCCGGGCGACGTCGGCGTCGACACTGCGGCGGAGGTTTTTGTCGCCCCGCCGGCGCATGACGACGACGGCGCCTATGTCGATGCTCTTGTCACGGAAGAGTCCGGTTTCCGCCCCAACCATCCCTATCACGGCGGTTCGGGCGATCACGTGAATTCAAGTCATCTTTGCGACGCGGTGCAGCAGGCGGTGAAGGCCTTGCGCGGGCGCGGCTTTCCGCGCGGCGGATCGGCGCGGTTCTCGCGCTATGTCGAGCTTGCCCGGCCGTTTCGCCTGGCGCTTGCCGGTGAGGCGCGCGATCGCCTCGACTTGCAGATCACGCAAGCCGGGCATAAATGCGCAACAATCGCGTTTGATTATGATGATGACTGAGAGAGTTCCGCTTGTTTCCTGCGGCACCCATGGCCGCCAGCCGCAGACTTTCGTCTGCGTGCACATCATCGAGTCCTTGAAGACCGGCGAGCCGAAAGGCTTCTGGTGGTCGCGCGGGGAGGACGGCGTCTGGGATGCGGTTTGCAGTGACTGCAACAATCTCAGCCAGGAGGCCTTCGACGCCCTCGGCGCGGACAATATCAAGGTGGTCTGCCTTGGCTGTTTCGAAGACGCCGCCGCGCTCAACGAGATCGATCTCGATTAGGTTTTGTTTTTCGCCGGGCGCGGAGTGCTCATCCTGAGGTGCGAGCGGCGCAGCTGCGAGCCTCGAAGGATGGTTGGTAAGGCGCTGGGCTCGCGTCCATCCTTCGAGGCTTTCACTGCGTGAAAACGCCTCAGAATGAGGTTGGCGGACATCCGGAAGTTGAGCGGAGCCGCCCAAAATTTCACCTGTCGCGCGAAAAATTCGATGTATCCCGCATTTGGTCGATAGTTATGATCGCATTGCGCCGCCGGCCTATGATCTTCCTTGTGTTGGCAGGCGGACCGCAGAGACGCGGCGCCGACGGGCTCAAGAACCCTTAGGCGCCTATCCCCCAAAAGGCTCGCTGTCAGCGCCGGTGCGCATGGCTGGCGTAGCCCCGTCGATGCGGACGGCTCTTTGACATTGTCAAACCCGAACTTGCGCGCCGGTCCTCATCGGCTGGCGCGCCGGCCCCCCGCGTTCCTCAACAGGCGAGGCGAAGCGCCGCCGCCGCCGACCCTTCCGTTTCGCGGCGGATCGTCTATGAGAGGCGGCCAATCATCAACGCTCCAGGAATCCGGAGGCCCGACATGGCGCTTCGCCGCCCCGCAAAAAACCAGCCCGCGAGTTTCGAATGGAGCGCGGACAACAAGACTTGGTGCGACGCGCAACGCAAGAAGTATCCGGAAGGGCGCCAGGCGTCCTGCGTCATCCCGTTTTTATGGCGCGGCCAGAAACAGGAAGGCTGGATCTCGATCCCGATGATGGAGGCGATCGCGGAACAGCTGTCGATGCCGTATATTCGCGTTTACGAGGTCGCGACCTTTTACACGATGTTCAATCTCGCGCCTGTCGGCGAGTTCCACGTTCAGCTTTGCGGGACGACGCCCTGCATGCTGCGCGGCGCCCATGATCTGCGCGAGGTCTGCAAGTCCGTGATCGGCCCGGAGATGGCCGTCAGCGATGACGGCAAGCTGAGCTGGCTCGAAGTGGAATGCCTGGGCGCCTGTTGCAACGCGCCCATGGCGCAGATCTCTACCGACGAGAGCGATCATTATTACGAAGATCTGACCCCGGAGAATTTCGAGCAGCTGCTGAACGATCTGCGCGCCAGCAAGGATGTGAAACAAGGCACGCAAAACCCGAAGCGCCACACCTCTGATCCTGAGGGCGACAACACGACGCTCAATGATCCGAGCCTTTATGACGGCTCAGCGGCGAAACCGCTCACCGAAATTCCGAATGCGCCGGAGGCCGCCGGCGCCGAATAAAAAGCGGGTGCCGGGAGAGGGCCGCTGCGCCAGATCGCTCAATTGATAACAGGGGAGAGTTATCCATGAAGAGAGCCCTAATCGCCGTTGCAGCGCTGTTTGCGCCGGCCGCCGTCAACGCCGCAGACGCCGAAGGCTGCGCCGATCACGGCGCGTTGGAGCGGTATCCCGGTTCCGTTCTCGAATGGTGCAAGACGGACAACTATTTGCCGTACAAGATCGCGGTCGGGCCAGTCACCGGCTACCGCGCCATTGATGAGTGGATCGAGACCGAAGGCCGCGTCACCCGCAATTTCTATTCGCTCACCAATGGACGCACCCACGCGGAGGTCTGGAAAAACTACCAGGTCGCCCTTGAGGAGGCGGGATTCGACATCATCGCCGAGGGCATGTTCCCGGAGGGGAACGTGAAGGGTGATATCGGCGGCGGGAGCTGGCTCGGGGTCTATTACGGCGCGAACCCGTTCGGCGCCGGGCCCGTTGGAAAGCTCGTCTCCGGCACCTCGACGAGCGGCGGAACCGGCGCTGTTTTCGGCAAAAAGGAACGCGCCGACGATGTGATTTACGCCCTTGTCTCTCTCGAACAGCATTCCGCCGACGAGGTGGCCGCGCTCATCACCATCGTCGAGACGAAAGCGGCCGAGACCGGTCTCGTCACCGCCAACGCGGAAGCCATGGGCAAGGACATCGAAGAGCGCGGTCGCACCGTGCTCGACGGCTTGTTCTTCGAGCATGACGAAGCGACCTTGAAATCGGAGTCAGCGCCTGCGCTCGAAGAGATTGCAAAACTTCTCGCCACATCTCCTGATGCGTCATTTTATGTCGTCGGCCACACGGACTGGACAGGCGCGTTCGCCTATAACCAGAAACTGTCAGCCGACCGCGCAGCTGCGGTGCGCAGCGCGCTCGTTGAGGATTACGCCATCGCACCGAGCCGACTTGAGGCGCATGGGGTGGGTCCGCTGGCGCCGATCTTTACGAATGCGACGGACGGCGGGCGCGGAAAGAATCGGCGCGTTGAACTGGTCGAGAAATGAAACGCGCCGCATGCTGCGCGATATTTGTTGGCGGTGGCGCGCGCCAGATGCGCATAACAAAAAAGCCAGCCCTTGCGGACTGGCTTTTTCGACCGGGCTCAACGGTCTGATAGAACCTTTTTAAACTTTTAAGCGGTCGCGCGTTCCTCGCGCGCCTCGCTGGTTTTACTGTTCGCGTCTTCGGCGAGTGTCTTCATTTCCTCGCCTGCGACGCCAGCTTCTTTGGCTTTCCTGCGGCTGCGCATATATAAAACACCGCCAACAACGAGCGTCGCGATTAGAGTGGTGATCATCAAAAGTGTGCCAGTCATTTATTACCTCCTATATGAAAGTGTACGGCCGCACATTGGCGACGGATCGCCAAGACCCCCCGACGCATCGTCGCACCCTTAAGAGGCGCTGAAGTGAGCAAGGACAGGAAACAAAGCCCGCATTATATTCCGGAGCTCGATCCGGAGAACCGGAAATGGTGGCAGGGCTCGGGCGGGCGCGTATTGGCGTGGTTGTTCTATCTCTGGATCGGGCTGCTGGCGCTGGGCTCGATCGGCGTCGTCGTCGGATATATGTTTGGCGTTGACGGGACAATTCTGTTAGCAGGTGCAGCGCTGATCGTGTTTTCCTTGCTGGCGCTTTTCGTCAGCGGCTGACCACAGAAAATTTGCAAACGATGCTCCAAGACAAAGACCGGATATTCACCAATCTTTACGGCCTCCAGGACTGGCGGCTGGAAGCGGCGAAACAGCGCGGCGCCTGGAACGGCACCAAGGATCTGATGGCGCTGGGGCCGGAATGGTTGATCACGCAGGTGAAAGATTCGGGTCTGCGCGGGCGCGGCGGCGCCGGTTTTCCAACCGGTCTCAAATGGTCGTTCATGCCGAAAGAAATCGGCGAGCGTCCGCACTATCTTGTCGTCAATGCGGACGAGTCCGAGCCGGGCACCTGCAAGGACCGGGAGATCATGCGCCATGATCCCCATCTCTTCATCGAGGGGTGCTTGATCGCCGCTTTCGCGATGCAGGCGCACGCCTGTTACATCTACATTCGCGGGGAATATGTCGACGAGCGCGAAACGCTGCAGGCGGCGATCGACGAAGCTTATGCAGCCGGCCTTGTCGGCAAGAACGCCTGCGGGACAGGCTGGGATTTCGAGATTTACGTCCATCACGGCGCCGGCGCCTATATTTGCGGCGAGGAGACAGCGCTCCTTGAAAGCCTTGAGGGCAAGAAAGGCCAGCCGCGTTTGAAGCCGCCATTCCCGGCGGGCGCCGGTCTCTATGGCTGTCCGACCACGGTCAATAATGTTGAATCAATCGCGGTCGTGCCGACGATCCTGCGACGCGGGGCGCAATGGTTCACGAAGTTCGGCCGCCCGAATAATCACGGCACGAAGATTTATTGCCTCTCCGGTCATGTGAACCGTCCGTGTAATGTCGAAGAGGAAATGTCGATCCCGCTGAAGACGTTGATCGAAACCCATGCGGGCGGCGTCACTGGCGGCTGGTCGAACCTGAAAGCGATTATACCCGGCGGCTCCTCGGTGCCGCTGATCCCGCGCGAGATCTGCGACGACGTTCTGATGGACTTTGACGCGCTGCGCGATGTGAAATCCGGGCTGGGCACGGCCGCCGTCATCGTCATGGACAATTCAACGGATATCGTCCGGGCGATTTCACGCATCTCCTATTTCTACAAGCATGAGAGCTGCGGCCAGTGCACGCCCTGCCGCGAGGGCACGGGCTGGATGTGGCGTGTTCTTGAGCGCATGGCGGAAGGCAATTCGACGACGGAGGAAATCGACAAGCTCCTTGACGTCGCCGGCCAGGTCGAAGGCCACACCATCTGCGCTCTTGGCGACGCCGCCGCGTGGCCGGTGCAGGGGCTGATCCGTCACTTCCGCGGCGAGATCGAAGAGCGCATCAACGCCTATCGCGCCGACCGGCCGCATGTGGCCGTGCCGCAAAATCTTGAAGGCGTCGCGGCCGAATAACGGCGCCAAGTTTCTCAAATTCGCGAGTTGCATCTTTCGATGAATCGCAAAAAGCCTTGTTTTGCAGCGAATCTCGTGATTTCTCTGCATTTCGATCGATATGATTCGCAAAGGAATTCCTAAATGGCAGTGAAACGAAAGACCGCGGCGAGAAAAGCGCCGGCGAAAAAGAAAGCGCCCGCCCGCAAAACGGCGGCCAAGAAAACCGCAGCGAAAAAAGCGCCTGCTAAGAAGAAAGCCGCCAAGAAGGCGTTGCCCGATACGCTGACATACAAACATCTCGCGGCCGAGCTTTCAGAAGCCCACGAATTGCCGAAAAAGCAGGTTGAAGAGCTTCTCTCTGATTATGTCGACCGCATCGGCGGCTATTTGAAAAAAGGCAAGAAGCTGCGCATCGCCGGCCTCGGCATCCTGCAGGTTCGCCACCGCGCCGCGCGCTGGGGCCGCAACCCGGCGACGGGCGAGCGCATCAAGATCAAGGCCTCGAAAAAGGTTGCATTCCGGGTCGCGAAGGACCTCAAGGAACGCGTTCTTTAACTCTCGTTTTCGAGACGCTAAGCTGCAAAGGCGCGCCCGGCGGAATGGCCGGACGCGCCTTTTGCTTTGCATGGCGGTGAAGGGCGACAAAAAACAAAGGGCGACAAGCCATGACGACGCAAGCAGGCGGCATTCGCATCGATGGTCCGGCGCCGGAGATCAGTCCAGGGGCGTTGTCGAAACTGGCCGGCGACACATTCGCCTTAACGTTCGGGCATCTCTATGCGCGCGAGGATCTCGACGCCTTCCTGCGCGACAAACATTCGCCGGCGGTTTACGCAGAGCTGCTCGCCGACGCGGAATACGGCGTTTTCATCGCCTTTCAAGAAGAGACGCCGGTCGGTTATCTCGTGGCGGGCCCGTGCGATCTGCCTGTTGAGGATATGCCTGCGCGCTCCGGCGAATTGATGCGCTTTTATATCATGCCCGACTGGCAAGGCGCCGGCATCGGCAAGGCGATGCTGAACGCCGGCCTCGACTGGCTCAATGAGCGCTTCGACCATCTTTATCTCAGCGTCTATCGGGACAACGAGGGCGCACAGCGTCTCTATGCTCGCTACGGCTTTGAAAAGGTGCAGGAGTATTTCTACATGGTCGGCTCGCAGGCCGACCCGGAATACATCTTAAAGCAGACGCGATAGGCGTCGCCGCCGTCTATATCTGTGAGTTGCGGCGCTTGGCGGAATCCGGTCAAGTGGGCGACCGATTTCAGCGGAGAGTAGAGGGGGGTCATGTCGGAAGAAAAGCGCGCTTTGGAAGAGCGTCTTTCGAAACTGGAAACGCTGATCGCGGGGCTCGACGCCAGCCTCGCCGGCGTCGGCGAAGAGATCAGCCTCATGCATCAGGAGTTTGAACGCAGCGCCGCGCAAATCCAGCGCCTCGGCCTGCAGAATGAAAGCGCGCGCCTCGCCGCCAGCCGCCAAGAAGCGGCGCTCGAGAAGATCGCCGCCGGCATCGCTGATCTGTCGACGCGTCTCGCTGGCGCGGGCCGTTAAAAAGCCGCCGAAGCTGCGCCAACGCGCGCTCTGGCGCTGGCGTCAAAAGGCGTTTACACCACGCCCCCGAAACACGAGACGACAAGACAGAAAGGACCGTCGATGGGCGAGATGCGCGTCATCAAGGTCAACGGCCGTGAAGTGGAGGTCGACAAGGATCTGACCCTCCTGCAGGCCTGCGAGGAAGCCGGCGAGGAGATCCCGCGTTTTTGCTATCACGAGCGCCTTTCGGTCGCCGGCAATTGCCGCATGTGCCTTATCGAAGTGAAAGGCGGACCGCCGAAGCCGGTCGCCTCTTGTGCGCAGAATGTCCGCGATTTGCGCCCCGGCCCTGAGGGCGCGCCGCCAGAGCTTTTCACCAACACCCCCCTCGTGAAGAAAGCGCGCGAAGGGGTGATGGAATTTCTCCTCATCAATCATCCGCTCGACTGTCCGATCTGCGACCAGGGCGGAGAGTGCGATCTGCAGGACCAGGCCATGGCCTATGGCCGCGACGGCTCGCGCTATGCGGAGAACAAACGCGCCGTTGAAGAAAAGCACATGGGTCCCCTGATCAAGACGATCATGACCCGCTGCATCCAGTGCACTCGCTGCGTGCGCTTCGCAACGGAAGTCGCCGGCGTCGATGATCTGGGACTCGTCAATCGCGGCGAGGACGCAGAAATAACGACCTATCTTGAAAAGACGGTGGGCAGCGAGCTCACGGGCAACCTCATTGACGTTTGTCCGGTGGGCGCTCTTACCTCCAAGCCTTATGCGTTTAACGCGCGCCCGTGGGAATTGCGCAAGACTGAAACCATTGACGCCATGGACGCCGTCGGCTCCAACATCCGCGTCGATGCGCGCGGGCGCGAAGTGATGCGCATCCTTCCGGTCCTGCATGAAGACATCAACGAAGAATGGATAGCCGACAAGACGCGGTTCATCTGGGACGGGCTGCGTCGGCAACGGCTTGATCGTCCCTATATTCGCAAGGACGGCAAGCTTCAGCCGGCGCGCTGGGATGAGGCCCTCGCGCTTGCGGGCGAGAAACTCTCATCGACGCCGAAAGAGCGCATCGCGGCCCTTGTCGGTGATCTCGTTCCGGCCGAACCGATCAAGGCGCTGAAAGATCTGATGACGTCCTTGGGCGTTTCCAATCTCGACTGCCGCCAGGTGGGCGCCAAGATCGCGACAAGCGCAGGCGAACGCGAAGACCGACGCAGCTATCTCTTCAACACCGGCATTGCAGGGCTTGAAGAGGCCGATGCGATCCTCCTTGTGGGGACCAATCCGCGCATCGAGGCGCCGATGGTCAATGCGCGCATCCGCAAAAGCTGGCTCGCCAAACTTGACCTCAAGATCGGGCTCATCGGCGACAAGGCCGATCTGACCTATGGCTATGACTGGCTCGGCGCCGGCCCGGCGACGCTTTCTTCGCTCGCAAAGGGCGAGGGCGACTTCTTCAAAGCGCTGAAAGAGGCAAAGCGCCCGGCGATCATCATCGGCATGGGCGCGCTCGCCCGCGACGACGGCGCTGCGATCCTCGCAAAAACCGCTGGACTGGCGAAAGCCGTCGGCGCCGTTACGGGCGACTGGAACGGCTTCAACGTCTTGCACGATGCGGCCGCCCGCGTCGGCGCACTCGATCTCGGTTTCCTGCCGGCAGAGGGAGGCCGTGATTTTGCGGGCATCCTGAAGGGGTGCGAGGCCCGTGAGATCGACGTTGTCTATAATCTCGGCGCTGACGAGTTTGACATGAAGGCGCTTGGCGGCGCTTTCGTGATCTATCAGGGCCATCATGGCGACGCCGGCGCGCGGGTCGCCGACATTATCTTTCCTGGCGCCGCGTATACGGAGCAATCAGGCGTTTACGTCAACACGGAGGGCCGCACGCAGATGGGGGCGCGGGCGTTGTTCCCGCCGGGCGAGGCGCGCGAGGACTGGGCGATCATTCGCGCGCTCTCTGACCGCGCCGGCAAGACGCTGCCCTATGACGATCTCTTCGCGCTGCGCCAGGCGATGATCGAGGACGCGCCAAGCCTCGGCCGGATCGACCAGATCGGCGGCGAGGAAACGCCGTTCGATCTCTCCCGCGTCGGCGCGCCGGGCGAGGTTTCCGACAAGCCCTTCCAGTCCGGCGTTGCGGATTACTATCTCTCTAATCCGGTCGCGCGCGCCTCAAAAACCATGGCGGAATGCTCCGCCGCGCTCTCGGGCCTCGGCCGTCTTGCCGCCGAATAATCGCGAGCTCGTCGATCGGGAGCGCGAGGCGCTGCTCACCGAAATCCGCGCCAATGTCGCGTTTGAACACCTCATCGTTGCGATCCTCGCCGGGGCCGCGGCAAGCGGCGCGGCGTTCCTTATCGCCAAGATGGCGGCGCGGCTGGTCGCTGGCGCGAGCGCTGCGGGCGCTCTTTGGGCGGGTCTCGCCGGCGCGCTCGTCATGGCGAGCCTTTTCTTCGTCGTCGGCTTCGGCGCCGGGGCCGCGATCATCACGCCTTTGCACAAATCCCTTGAAAGCGCGAAACGGCGCCAACCCTGGCCCTATATCGCGGTCGCGGCCGGCGTCGCTGTATTGGCGTTCGTCGCCGCGCGCCTGTTGCCGGGGTTCAGCGCGCCTGGCGCGCTCGCCGGGCTCGGCGTCTTTGTCGGCCTCGTCGTTTTGGGCGCGGTGTTCGCCCGCCGCATGCGCCCGGTCTGGCTGGCGGCGGCGAAGGCGGAAGAAGCGGAGGCCGTACGCGAGGCGCCTTTCCGCATCATGTAGCGATATCAAAGCGACCAGTGGACGGAGCGCCGCGCCGGGCGGAGTTTCTCAGCGCCGTCTTTGACGCTAGGATCAGCCCCGTCTCAATCAGGGAGGCGTTGGCCATGAAACGCGTAACAACCGCCGCATTCGCCGCAACCCTTCTCGCCAGCGCGGGCGCCGCCGCAGGCGATGAAGACCGCATCACCCGCACGCTCGATCTTGAAGGCTTTGACAGCATCGAGGTTTCGGGCGTTTACGACATCGATGTTCGCGTCGGCGAGGAATTTTCAGTGGTGCTGAAAGGCCGAGTCGAGGAGCTTGATCGAACGCTTGTCACTGTCTCGGGCGGCGTTCTCGACCTTTCGCAGGATGAGCGCAAAAGCTGGCGCCGCAAACGTCGCGGCGTTGATGCTTACATCACCCTGCCGTCGCTGAACGGCATTGTTGTATCCGGCGTCGTCGACGGCGAGATTGACGGCGTCGACGCGGATGATTTTGAAATCAATATTTCCGGTGTGGGCGACATCGCCCTTGCAGGTAAATGCCAGAGCCTCGACGCGCAGGTGTCAGGCGTCGGCGATCTCGACGCCGAAGGTCTTGAATGCAGCGTCGTTGATATTCGCCTTTCCGGCGTCGGCGACGCCAGCGTCTTCGCCAGCGCGGAAGTCGACGCGCGTGTTTCCGGCATGGGCGACATCGATGTTTACGGCGCTCCGGACAGAGTTTCGACATCCGATTCAATGTTCGCAAAAGTAACCGTACACTGACGGTCTACTGACTGACCAGAGCTTAACGGCTGCCTGCGCCCTGACGGGCGAAGGGCTATGGCGCGCGCCGTGATGGGCAATATCCAATAATTCCTGCGCGGAATTTGCGACGCGCCGTCTCCAATCGCCGTTAAACGGCGTTCCCGCGGCGGCGCCGTGATGGTAAAAGAACGGCACGGGTCAGACGGGAGGCGAATCCATGCGCATTTTTTTTGGTATCGTGGTCGGCGTCGTGCTGGCGGGCATTGTCGCGGCGATGGTCGCCTTTTTCGCCGTCAAGCACGCATTTGATGTCGGCGAGCGCGATCGCAGCAATGATGTGACGCGAGACTATGAGCTTGCGGACTTCGACGCGATTTCGGTCGGCGGCGTCTATGAGCTGACGGTCGAGACGGGGCCCGATTACTCGGTCCGCGTTTCCGGCCCGCCGGAAGAACTGGCGCGCATCGATGTCGAAGTCCGCGACGGGCGGCTTCGTTTCGGACGCAATGACGGCGACGTCAAGCTGCGCCAGATGGGCGTTACGGCCGTGGTCACCTTGCCCGCGCTGACCGCCATTGACGTCTCCGGCGTCGGCGAGGCCGACGTTGCGGGCGTGGACGCCGACGATTTTTCCGTCGCGCTGTCGGGCGTCGGCAAGGTCACGCTCGCCGGGCGCTGCGCCAATCTCTACGCCACGGTGTCCGGCGTCGGCGAACTGGATGCCCGGGCCCTCGAATGCGAGACGGCGAATGTCACCCTCTCCGGGCTCGGCGAGGCGAGCATCTACGCCAGCGCGTCCGTCGATGCGACATTGAGCGGCGTCGGTTCAATCGATGTCTATGGCTCGCCGGACACCGTCTCCAAGACGAAGAGCTTTCTCGGCGATATCTCCGTCAAATAGCGCGCGCTTCGCGGCGGCGGGCTTGCGGCCAATTGGCTCAACATCCCCCCGTGACTAGCGCCGCAATCCGTCCTAAGAGGCGGGTCCATGAACGACATCTGGACTTATCTCGTCACGCGGCCCGCCGATCTGCCGGGCTGGTGGCTCGCCTCCGTCATCGGCGGCTCGCTGGCGATCCTCATCTGCCTGCTGCTCGCGCAGGCGTTCCTGATGTATTTCGACCGCAAGGTCTGGGCCGCCGTTCAGATGCGAAAAGGGCCGAATGTCGTCGGACCGTTCGGCCTTTTGCAGTCCTTCGCAGACCTTTTGAAATTCGTTTTCAAGGAAATCGTCATTCCGGCCGGCGCGAACAAGGTCGTCTTCGTGCTCGCGCCGTTGGTCACCTTTGTCCTCGCCCTTGTCGGCTGGGCGGTGATCCCGGTCGCGCCGGGCCTCGTCGTTTCCGACATCAATGTCGGCGTCCTCTATCTCTTCGCGATCTCTTCGCTCGGCGTTTACGGCGTCATCATGGGCGGCTGGGCGTCTAACTCGAAATACCCGTTTCTTGGCTCGCTGCGCTCCGCCGCGCAGATGGTCTCCTATGAAGTCTCCATCGGCTTTGTGATCATTTCCGTTCTGTTGCTTGTCGGCTCGGTCAATCTCTCGGAGATCGTGATCAGCCAGTCGCGCGGAGCGGGGATGCTCAACTGGCACTTCATCCCGCTGTTCCCGATGTTCGTCGTCTTCTTCATCTCGGCGCTCGCCGAGACCAACCGGCCGCCCTTCGACCTGCCGGAAGCGGAATCAGAACTCGTCGCCGGCTATCAGGTCGAATATTCCTCGACGCTGTTCCTCTTATTCATGATCGGCGAGCTCGCGAACATCGTCCTGATGTGCGCGCTCCTCACGATCCTCTTTTTCGGCGGCTGGCATTCGCCGGTGCCGGAAAGCTGGGCGCCGTTCCTATCGGCCGGGCCGATGCCGGTCTTCTGGTTCTGCGCCAAGATCATTTTCTTCTTCTTCCTGTTCGCCATGGTGAAGGCGATCGTGCCGCGCTATCGCTATGATCAGCTGATGCGCATCGGCTGGAAGATCTTTCTGCCGCTGTCGCTTTCCTGGGTGGTGCTGGTCGCCGGCGTCCTGATCGCCTTCCCGGACCTGGCGGCGCATTTCCAGAGCTGGAGAAACTGACATGTCACGCCTTGCACAAGCGGTGAAAGGCTTCGCGCTTCTCGACTTCCTCAAAGCCTTCGGCCTCGCGATGAAATATTACGTGCAGCCGAAAGCGACGCTGAACTATCCCTTCGAGAAGGGCCCCATCTCCCCGCGTTTCCGCGGAGAACACGCCCTGCGCCGTTATCCCAATGGCGAAGAGCGCTGCATCGCCTGCAAGCTGTGCGAGGCGATTTGCCCGGCGCAGGCGATCACGATCGAGGCGGAACCCCGCGATGACGGCTCGCGGCGCACGACGCGCTACGACATCGACATGACGAAATGCATCTATTGCGGTTTCTGCGAGGAAGCGTGCCCCGTCGATGCGATCGTCGAAGGGCCGAATTTCGAATTCGCCACTGAGACCCGCGAAGAGCTCTTCTATGACAAGGAGCGCCTGCTCGCCAATGGCGACCGCTGGGAGCGCGAGATCGCGCGCAATCTGGAAATCGACGCGCCTTACCGATGAGATTGCTTTGGCAGTTTCCGCGGGTGTTCATCTTTGTAGCAGTCTCCGCGGCGTCGTTGACTGCGTGTGGTGTGTCTTCATGCTATTCTGCGGACGACTCAATAGAGATAGCGATATGCAAAGTTCGGCATTATTTGGCCGACTACCCGGACTCACGAGCTGATCTGGTTGCACTTATTAGAGAGGCGCGTGAAGCACCAGGAATGGCCGTGTTTAGCGAAGTAGCGCGTTGGGGCTTCGATAATCCTGAAGAATTTCAAAATCTGATTTCGCATTTTGACTCTAACGAAAAAACGGAGTTCGCGGACCGTATTGCTTTTGCTATCACGGATGGAAAGCAAGAAGAGCCTTTCAAGAATTCGAAACTCGCAAAAGCTGAATACCCGATATCGAGGTATTTGCTTGATCGCATAGAACCTGCTGAGAACGCAAAATAGCGCCTCAGCTGTGTGCAAGCTTTTAATTGCAAACCAAACGGCCTTGTTTCATAGCGACGACGCGGAAAGGGCGTTTAATGGACAGGCACGGGAAAGCCTTCTTCTATCGACAGTTTGTCTTTTCCCGATTGGCGCGTTGGCGCCGCCGCGGTAAACTCGTTTCAAGGCGGGGCGATTGAGCTTGGGAGAGCGTGATGTTTGATGAAGAACTGATGACAGTCGGCAGTAAGCTCGTTGAGCATTGCCGCAACGGAACCGAGGCGCAGGCTCTGCAAGAGCTCTACGCCAAGAATGCGGTGTCGGTCGAAGCCGCCGATCCAATGGACATGGGTCTCGAAACAAAAGGTCGCGACGCCATCAAGGCGAAACACGACTGGTGGTACGGCGCCTTTGAAGTGCATAGCAGCGAAGCGCAGGGGCCCTTCTTTCACGGAGACAACAAGTTCGGCGTCATTTTCGACGCTGACATCACCGAAAAAGAGAGCGGCGAACGCAGCCAGATGAAAGAGCTCGGCGTCTACACGGTCGAGGGCGGCAAGATCGTCCGTGAGGAGTTTTTCTACGGAACGTAACCGGGGCTCGGCTGGTTCCGCTAATCCCGCCTTTTCCGGCCGAGGGCGATTGAACTTCAAGATCCTCGGCCGGCAAGCGCTTCGTCAGAACGATTTCTGCCAGCCGATCGTCAGCGTGAAATCGGTCTCGAGCTGTGGCCCGTTGAGGTCGCGGTAGAGCGGCAGTCCCACCTCGACGGCGAGCCGGTGGCCCTTGATGAGCCCTCGCTGTCCGGCGAGGTTGACGCCGACCAGCGCCTCGATTTGCTCCCCGCCCTGATTAAGAGGATCGGCTGTTTGTACCGGCGCCGCGATCAAGGGGTCGGCGCCTTCGATCTGGCCCGCGGTTGCGCCGCGCAACCGTCCGGATACGGAGATCCAGGGTTCCGGCTCATAGGCGACCCAGGCGGTCGCTTCATAGACGTCGCCCAGCGCATAGCCGGCGTCATTGCGCTCCAGGCGGATGACGCCCGACGCCTGTCCGCCGATGCTCACCTTGCCGAAGCGCGTGCGCGCGGTCAGCGATGGTTTGAAGTCGAAAGTGCCCGAGCCGAGCTGCATCGGATAGGGAAGGCGCGGCGAGGGCGTCGCGCCTGTCGGCGTCAGGATCTGATCAGTCTCCCCGATGGACCCGGTCGGCAGAGAAAAGGAGAGCCCGAGATTGATCTGCCGGTGTTCGTAAGCGCCGTGATCCAGACCGATGATGGCGCCGACGGTCGTATCCCCGAAGCCGGTCGAGCGCGTCGTGAATTCGCCGAGGCGCGTTGTTCCGACCGGACCCTGAAAGGTGATGTGGTCCATCTCCTTTTCGATATACATCCCCATCGCCATCAGCGTGATGCGATCGGTGAGGCCGTACATGACGCCGGCCATGTACATGTGCATGGGCATTTCGATCGGAACGACGCGCAAGGTCGGCGGCTGCATGGGCGCGCCGAAAAAGGGATTGGGAACAGTGGTGACGATTTCCTCCGGCGTGAGGGAATCAGTGCCGTCGCGGTTCCCGTCCATATCCATGCGCATATAGCGGAACGACGTCATCCACTCGCCCTGCTTGTGGCGGTGGTCGGCCATCACGCCGATGGGGGCGTGATCGCTGGCGTAGGTAACCTTGCCGCCGTCGCCGTCATGGGCGGTTGCGGCGAAGGGTGCGGCGGCGCTTGTGAATATGAGCGCGCAGAAGAGGTTGTGTCGATGTTTCATGATCTCTCGCAAAAACGGTTTCGCGCAGCGCGGAAAGCGCGCTGACGCTCAGATAGACGTTCAGGATTTCAGGAAGGCGCGGGGGTCAGGCCGAGATGGGCGGGGCGCGCGCGCCGAGCGGGGAACCGGCTGCGTATGTCTGCGCCTCAGCGGATCGTACCGGCTGTAATCGCGTTGCGGGAACGCTGCCGAGCGCCACTTGCGCTGCGTCCGGTTCAGGCGCGCAGGCGATGCTGACGACGCAGAAAACGCAATGGAGCGCGCCGGCGTCGTCTTTCGGCGCATTTTCGGTTTCCAGATCAAGAAGCGCCTGAACGGCGCCGACAGCCTCGGGCGAGGCGTCGCCAATTGTTCCGCAAACGAGGTGAGCCGTGTCTTCCGAGTGCGCCGCGTGGTGCGGCTGCGCGCTCGCAAAACCGAGCTGCGCAACAAACACGAGGGCGGCGAGAAGCCGACAGGCGTTCGCGAATGCTGTCATCGAGGACAGCTTATAGCCAATTTTCGCGCGCTTGGCAGCGACCGAAAAGTCGCTCCAACAATTCTCTAGGCGCGCGGCTATCCGGCTTCCCGCTCGGCCTTGCGGTCGAGGACGACCTTGTCGGCGTCCTTGCCGAAGAGCTCCTGATAATGGTCGAACTCCGCGCGGAAAGTCGCCGCGCCCTGGCTCAAGGAGCGCAGCTCGATGATGAGATCGGCGAGGCCAGGCTCCGGGATCATCGCGGTGACGACGTCCCAGCCGGGCCAGCCCTCGCGCGCGTCAAAGCCGAGGATCTGCCCGCGCCGGCCGCTGATGACGCCATGGGCTTTGCTCGTGTGTTCGCTCGGCACATAGATTTCAGTCTTGTAGATCGGCTCAAGAAGCACCGGGTCGCATTCGGGCAAAGCCTCGCGCATCGCTTGTCGCCCGGCGAGCTTGAACGACATCTCGTTGGAGTCGACCGCGTGGTGCTGGCCGTCATAGAGCGTCACGCCGATATCGACCACGGGGAAACCAAGCGGGCCTTCATCGAGGCCTTCCTTCACCCCGGCCTCGACGGCGGGGATGAATTGCTTGGGCACCGAGCCGCCGTGAATTTCTTCGGAAAACGCAAAACCGTCGCCGCGTCCGAGCGGCTTGATGCGCACCTTGATGTCGGCGAATTGTCCGTGTCCGCCGCTTTGCTTTTTGTGGCGCGCATGATGGTCGGCGTTCGCGCGGATGGTCTCGCGATAAGACGGCTTCGGCATCGCCGTCTCGATATCGACATTGTATTGGTTCTTCAGTTTCGCCGCGGCGAGGCGCAAGTGCACATCGCCTTGTCCGCGCAGGATCAATTCGCCCGTTTCCTGGCGCCGGTCAGTCGAAAGGGCGGGATCTTCTTCGGCGAGCTTGTTGAGCGCCGTTGAGAGTTTCACATCGTCGCGGTCATTCTTGGGACGGATCGCCCAAGAAAAAACCGGCGAAAACGCGCCGGTTTGCTGTTCGCCATGCTGCACCTTTCCGTCGACGATGACGTCGCCGGCGGAAAGGTCTTCCATCCTGGCGAGGCCTGCGACTGCTCCTTCCGGCGCCGTCTCGATTTTCTCGCGCTTGTCGCCATTGAGCGAAATGAGGTTCGATACCCGCGCGCCTTCAATGGCGTCGCCGGCGCGCAGCGCGCCGCGCCAGACGCGCATCACCGAGACCTTGCCGGCATGGGGAATATGCGCGGTGCGGATGACGCTCGCCGCCGCATTGGCGCCGTTGAAGCTGCGCCGCTCGGCGGTCTGCGAAACATTCGGCGCTTCGTGACGGAGCAGCTTGAAGAGGCGCGTGACGCCATTGCCGTGAAGGCCGGAGCCGAGAAGGACCGGCACGACAAGGTCCTCGCGCAACTCCTTGGTCATCACCTCGAAGATCTCGTCGCTCGGCGGCGTTTTGTCCTCGAGGATCTGCTCCATCAAATCATCATTGAAATCAGCGACCGCGTCGAGCATCACCTCGCGCCGTTCGGCTTCATCGTCCTTCGCCGCGGCTGGTATTTCGACAAGCTCAGAGGCTTCGCCTTCGCGATACTTCCACGCGCGTTCAGAGACGAGATCGATCGCGCCGACGATCTTGTCGCCTTCGCGGATCGGCGTCTGGCGCAGGACGAGCGTGCGCTCTGAATAGGCCTGCAAGGCTTCAAGAAGATCGCGCACACGCGTATGCGCATCGTCAATCTTGTTGACGAACAGAACATGCGGGATCGCATGGGCGTCGAGAAACCGGAAATAGGGGCCGAGATTGGCGGCGCGTTCGGGCGCCGGCTCGGCGACGATGATGACGATGTCCGCGGCCTGCATCGCCGGCAGGCTGAGATGCATGAGTTCCGCAGACCCGGGGCAATCGATAAACGCCCACTCATCGTCAAGAAACGCGCAGCTCGCGAGATTGGGCTCGGTGGTCATGGAGAAGGCTTTCGCCTCTGCGCTCGCGTCAAGGGCGGGCGCCTCCGCTCCGGCGCGCGCGATCAGCGCCTGAAGAAGCGTTGTCTTGCCGGATCCTTGCGGTCCCACAAGAGCGGCGCAGCGCACCGATTTTCCAGATGGCTCCATGGCGGCGTATCCTTTCCCGTTGGCGAGGCGGCCTGCTTGGCGCGTTCTTGACCCGCCAGGGTCTGGATTCTGCGATCGGCCCGATCCGCCGCCGGCGTACCGCCGCTCCGGGCAAGCCCGTTTAACGGGCCGGGCGCCGGAACGTTCCGCCGCTGGGCGTGGGGTCGATCCCCGATCCGCCTCTGTGGTTGGTCCGGCGGGCTCGACCCCCGGACAAGTCTCTCATCGCGTCATCAAACTCCCTAAAGGCCTCGCGATCAATCCCGAACCGGCGCGGCTTGCGCGTTTCCGCAAAATTGCGAATGGGCCCCGATTGATTTCCGCTGCTGGCGAGCCAATTCCGCTTGACGGCGCCCGGCGCGATTGGCATACCGCGCCTCCTTGGCGGTCGGCCTCAGGGCTTCGCGCCATACCCGATTTGCGCGGGTGTAGCTCAGTTGGTTAGAGCGCCGGCCTGTCACGCCGGAGGTCGCGGGTTCGAGTCCCGTCACTCGCGCCATTTCCGTTTCGATCCCATCCAAAATTCTGAGTTCGCGCGCTGTGTTCCTGCATGCGGGCCACCATCGCTCGCGCAGATTTGAGAGATTCCCGATCTCGTCACTTCAACGCCCTGATCCGGGACTTGCATACATATAAGCGCTTTTATATAAGCGCTTATATGACACAGAAACCCGCAGACGGCCTCGGCACCCAGCTTCGCCGGCTCCTTGAGTTGCTCGACGGCGACGTTGAGGCGATCTATCGCCAAGACCACCCTTTTTACACGCCGCGCTACACGCCGGTGATGAAGGCGCTGTCCGCCGGCGAGCGCCTTTCGATCAAAGACATCGCCGCGCGCTCGAGCATCTCCCATTCCGCCGCCAGCCAGACGATCTCGCGGCTCGTGGATCACGGTCTCGTCGAACTTATGGCGGACACGGATAAAC
Source organism: Pseudomonadota bacterium (assembly GCA_039819305.1). Lineage (GTDB taxonomy): Bacteria > Pseudomonadota > Alphaproteobacteria > Caulobacterales > Parvularculaceae > Hyphococcus. The sequence continues at coordinate 28,412 of JBCBSE010000021.1, read as the reverse complement.
GCGCCCGCATCGTGACGCTGACCAAGAAGGGAAAGGATCTCGCGCCATGGCTTGAGGAGCGATGGCGCGCGACCGCGCGAGCCGCCGACGCGCTCGATCGCGAGTTGTCCCATCCGCTCAGCCAGCTTCTGGCGGAAGCGATTGAGGCGCTAGAAAAGCGCCCCTTTGCGACGCGTATCCGGGATCAAGAAAAATCCGTAAGCGGAGATAACGAGTGAAAGTTTTCGTACTAGCGTTCGTGTCCCTGATGTTTCCGGTCGCCGCATTTGGCGCGCCGCCGCCGGTGACGCCGCAGGACCGCGAAACGGTCATCTCAAAAATCGTGGAGCATCTTAAGACAGACTATGTCGAGCCGGCTGTCGGCAAATCTGCGGCTGATCAACTGCAAGCGGATCTCGCGGCGGGTCGGTTTGCAGGTCTTTCGGAAGGCGAGGTGTTCGCAGATGCGTTGAGCGCAAGGCTTCAGGCGCTCACCAGCGACGGCCATCTGAATGTCGACTATTCAAAAACGCCCATCGATTTGTCGGCGCCGGCGGATGATGCGTTTGGCGCAGCGGAAATGGAGAAATACTACGGCGCCCATCTCAATTTTGGGGTCGAGACTGCAGGGCGGCTCGAAGGCAATATCGGCTATCTCGATTTGCGCGTCTTTGCGCCGATCGCAATGGGCGCTGACACGGTCGCCGCCGCCATGAACGTCGTCGCCAACACGGACGCGCTGGTCATCGATCTCCGCGAGAATGGCGGCGGCATTGGCGATATGGCCGATCTGGTCGCGAGCTACCTTTTCGACGGCGGGCGCGAGCCGCTGACCGGCGTTTATGACCGGCCAAGCGATGCGCTTACCCAGCGCTTTACGCTGCCTCATGTGCCGGGCGCGCGCTTCGGCGGCGCCAAGCCGGTTTATGTTCTGACGTCGCGCAAGACTTTCTCCGCGGCGGAAGCGCTCGCCTATAACCTTCAGGCGCTAGAACGCGCGACGATCGTCGGGGAAACTTCGGGCGGCGGCGCGCACCCCTTCGACTATTTGCCGATCCATCCGCATTTCGTTCTGTGGTCGGTGACCGCCAAAAGCGTTAATCCGATCACCGGCGGCAACTGGCAGGGCGTTGGCGTGAAGCCGGATATCGCCGCGCCGGCGGACCAGGCGCTTGGCGTGGCGTTGAAGGAAATTGCCCGGGGCGGATGACATCGAAGCGCCGACCTTCGCCCTACGCTCATTTGCCACACCCGATTTCGCAAAATTGACGCAATTCGTCTGTCGGGCTGTCACATTGCTCGCCCATATGCCCCGCGTCCTTTTCAATCATTAGGACACCTTCCGAACTTGAAACGGCGGCCCATGCCCAAGGGGTCGCCGTTTTTTCACAGCAGGCTAACGCGTTGCGAGATCTTTCAACGGCGTCGCCGGATCGCAGAGAGCGCTCGCATCGGGCGCTGCGCCCTTCGTAACCAGCAGGCGCCCCGCCATGTAGTCGGCCGGGGCGTTGACGCTATCGAGAGCGATCACCCTTCCGTCCTTCAGATAGATGACGGAGAATGACCGCGCCTCCGGGTCGCCCCGCAGAAGCGCGTCGTCATGGCCGGCGGAGACGCCGACAGTCTGCAGGCGCAGATCATATTGGTTCGACCAGAACCACGGGACCGCCGCATAGGGCTCTTCCTTGCCGCAGATATGTTTCGCCACCGTGCGCGCCTGGTCGTTGGCGTTCTGGACGGACTCCAGTCGGATCACCGCCCCGCCGGCGAAGGCGTTTTCATGAGCGGCGCAATCGCCGATGGCGTAAGTGTCGGGGAGGCTTGTGCGGCAATAGCTGTCGACAAGGGCGCCGTTGGGACAGGCGGCCTCGGCGGCGCGCAACGGTCCAATGGCCGGGTCGATGCCGATGCCGACAATGACGAGATCGGCCGCGATCTCTTCACCGTCGGCGAGGAGCACGCCCGTCGCACGGGCGTCGCCGGTGATGGCTTCGATCTGCACGTTGAGGCGAATGTTGACGCCCTGTCGGCGATGTTCCTCTTCAAAGAACCGCGACAGCGTTTCGCCAGCGACGCGCGCGAGAACGCGCGGTTGGGCTTCGAGCACGGTCACGGTCTTGCCGGCCTTGCGCAAGACCGCCGCCGCTTCGAGCCCGATATAGCCGCCGCCGATGACGACAATGCGTGTTGCGTCTTTGGCGTCGCTTATGAGCGCATCGACGCCGGCCTTGTCGCGCACGACATGGACGCCTTCGAGCGCGGCGCCGGGAACGGGCAGATTGCGCGGCGCGCCGCCCGCTGCCCAGACAAGCTTCCCATACTGATAAACATCGCCGATATCGGTGGTGATGCTGTGGTTCTCAGGATTGATGTCAACGACCGTTTCGCCAAGGCGCAGATCGATCCGCTTCTCCGCGTAGAACGCCGCCGGGCGAAGAAGAATCCGCTCGAAGCTTTTGTCGCCGGCGAAATATTCCTTCGACAGGGGCGGGCGTTCATAGGGCGGGACGCCCTCGGCGCTGATCAGCGCGATGGAGCCGTCAAATCCGAATTGGCGCAGGCTCGCCGCGCATTGCGCGCCGCCATGCCCGCCGCCGATGATGATCACGTCATATTTCATGCGCGTTTCTTTCTGGCGTTATGCGCGAGAATGCAACCCGTGCCGGTCTATGGAGCGCGCGTCGCGATATAGGCCGAATGAGCCGGCATGGAGGGCGGCGGGTAAGCGGCGTCATCGTCAAAGCCGAGTTGCGCTATCCTCTCAAAGGCCCCGGAGACGGGCGGGCGCCAGTCAACGCCGGCCTCGCCCAAATTGAAAACGCAGAGCAGTCGCTCTTCGCCGGCGCGGCGATAAAAAGCGAGCACGTCGCCTGGCGCATCGATGAATTCAATCTCTCCGACGCGTAGCGCTGGGGAGGCCTTGCGCAGCGCCGTCAGCTTGCGCGTGAAATGCAGCGTCGATTGCGCATCGGCCTCCTGCCGGTCAATTGCGAGGGCGGCATGGCGCTGATCGACGGGCAACCAAGGCGCGTCGTTGGAGAAGCCGGCGTTTGGCGCGTCAGTGCGCCAGGGCATCGGCGTGCGCGCGCCGTCGCGACCCAGCGTCAGCGGCCAGTTGGCGATGGCCTCCGGATCTTGCAGCGACTCGAAAGGAACGATCGCCTGCGGCAGGCCAAGTTCTTCCCCCTGATAGAGAAAGGCGTTGCCGCGCAGCGCCATCAGCAACAGCAAATAGAGTTTTGAAACGGTCAAGCGGCGATCTTCGCTCGCCCAACGGCTGATGCAGCGCGGCGCGTCATGGTTTGAGAACGCCCAGGACGGCCAGCCTTCGCCGGGCGCGCCGGACCATGCGCTAACCGATGCGCGCGCATGGCCCGGGGTCAGTGCATCAGCGTAGAGGAACGAAAAATTGTAAGCGGAGTTGAGATGCGTCTCGCCCGCGGTAAAGGCTTTCATCTCGGCGAGCGGATCGGCGCCGACAATCTCCGCAACCGTAAAGATCGCATCATACTGGTCCGTCACATCGCGCAGCCGCGACAAAAAGGCCGGAATACCCTTATGCGACATGTTCCGCACATGGTCCTGAAAGTCGAAGGGCCGCGTGCGCGCGCGCCCGTCGTCAGGCGCCGGCGGGTTGTCGCGAAGCTCCGGGTCATGCATCGCAAAATTGATCGCGTCGAGACGAAACCCGTCGACCCCGCGGTCGAGCCAGAACCGCGCAACGTCAAGGAGCGCATCCTGCACCTCGGGATTATGTACATTGAGGTCGGGTTGGCTCCTTAGAAAATTGTGCAGGTAATACTGGCGCCGGCGCGCGTCCCAATCCCACGCGGCGCCGACAAAAACCGACTGCCAGTTGTTTGGCGGGGCGCCGTCCGGCTTCGGATCGGCCCAGACATACCAGTCCGCTTTCGGATTGGTTTTGTCGCGCCGGCTCTCCTGAAACCATGCGTGGGCGTCGGAGGTGTGGGAATAAACCTGGTCGATGATGACTTTGAGGCCAAGGCGATGGGCTTTGTCGATGATCGCGTCAAAGTCGGCAAGCGTTCCGAAGACGGGATCGACGCCGCGATAGTCGGCGACGTCATAGCCGAAGTCATCCATCGGCGAGGTGAAAAAGGGCGACAGCCAGACGCCATCGACGCCGAGGCTCGCGACATAGTCGAGCCCGTGCCAAATGCCGGGCAGGTCGCCGACGCCGTCGCCATTCGAATCAAGAAAGCTGCGCGGATAAATCTGATAGATCACCGCTCCGCGCCACCACGGCGCATCGCGCTTCATGCCGTCGGCTCCCGCCGACGTCCTTGTTGCGCTCATGGGCCCTCCCGGCGCTCTTTTTCAATGGTCATGGACGATAGCGGATGCGGGGCGACCGGGCGAGACGCCAAACGCGCTAGGCGCGCCATGGCCAATGCGTCCGCGACGGCTTAAACAAAAGCGGCATGCGCCAGGCGGCGCCGCTTCGCTTTTTTGTAATGAACGGATCCCGGATGGCTGAGTCTGTCCTCGTTGCTGATATTGGCGCCACCCACGCGCGCTTCGCCGTTGCAGAAACGCAAGCCGGCGCCATCGCCATTCGCAACATGCAGGTCTTGAGCGCGGACGACTTCAAAACCATGCGCGAGTCCGCCGCCGCCTATCTGGAGACGGCGCTGGAGAAGCCGGACCGCGCCTGTTTCGCTGTCGCCGCGCCCATCATCGGCAACGAGATCGCCTTTGTGAATTCAAGCTGGCGCTTTCGCGCGGACGAGATTCGCGATGCGATGGGCCTTCGCGACTTGCGCGTGATCAACGATTTCTACGCGCTCGCCGCCGGCGTTGTGTTTCTGCCTGAGGAAGCCGTCATCGTGGTCAAGGCCGGCGAAGCCGACCCAGCCGCGCCGCGCCTTGTCATGGGTCCCGGCACGGGGTTCGGGCAGGCGCTGATCGCGCCATTGCCGGCCGGCGAGGTCATCTTCCCGACCGAAGGCGGACATGTCTCCTTCGCGCCGCAAGCGACACGCGAATTTGAACTGATGCGCGTCATTGCGCGCAAGCATCCGCGGGTCTCGGTTGAGCGCCTTCTCTCCGGGCGCGGGCTTGAGAATATTTACGCAGGCCTTCGCGCGCTGGACGGCGAGCCCGACGCTGCGATGCCCGCCGAGGCGATCACCGCCGCGGCGAGCGCGGGCGATGATCGCTGCGCCGTTGAAACGCTGGATGTCTTTTGCTCCGTCCTCGGACGGACAGCGGGAGACGCGGTGCTGGCGACTGGCGCGCGCGGCGGCGTCACGCTCGGCGGCGGCATCCTGCCGAAGATCAGGGATTTATTCCTCGCCAGCGACTTTACGAAGGAATTCGTCAGCAAGGGCCGCATGGAAGCCTATATGGCGCCGGTCCCTGTGGCCCTCATCATTGCAGACGGCGCTGCGCTTTACGGCGCGGCCGCATCGATTGCGCGTTAAACGTAAGGCGACGCTAGTCCGTCACCTGGCCCGCATCGGCCGCGCCGCGCCATCGATTGACGAAATCATTCTCGATGTCGAGAAGGTCGAGAATGCGGCCGACGGAATGGTCGATCAGATCATCGATCGTTTCCGGCTTGGCGTACATCGCCGGCATCGGCGGCGCGATAATGGCGCCGAGTTGCGCGGCCTTCAGCATCAACTCGCAATGGCCGGCGTGGAGAGGGGTTTCGCGCGGCATCAAGATCAGGCGACGGCGGTCCTTGAGGCACACATCCGCCGCCCGCGCGATCAGGTTGTCCGCATAGGAATGAACAATCGCCGATAAGGCCTTCATCGAACACGCCGCGACGACCATGCCGTCGGTCTTGAACGAGCCCGATGCAATCGCCGCGCCGATATCGGAATGCTTGTAATGGCGGTCGGCGAGGGCGATGACATCCGCCGGCCTCCACTCTGTCTCGAGGCCGAGATTCATGATCGCCGTCTGGCTCATGACGAGATGGGTCTCGACGTCGTCGCTGGCGCGCAGCTTTTCCAGAAGCCGCACCCCGTAAATCGCGCCCGAGGCGCCGCTGATGGCGATGATGATCTTTTTCATGGCAGATGCTCGATGTTGGTCGCAGAGCCTAGATCAAAAGGCCCCTCCTGTCGCCGCGGCATGGCGCGCCTTTTCTTGTGATGATTAAGGCTGCTTTTGACCTTTGTCGGGGCCGCGCCAATTGGTTACAAACCTCAGCGTTATCCCACCCCCAAGGAGGCCCGTCCCATGAGAGAAGCCGTCATCGTTTCCACCGCCCGCACCCCCATCGGCAAGGCCTATCGCGGCGTTTTCAATGCGACGACGGCCCAGGCGCTCGGCGCCCACGCCATCAAGCACGCCGCTGAGCGCGCCAAGCTGGATTTTGAAGAAATCGAGGACGTCGTCATGGGCTGCGCGCTGCAGCAGGGCACCGCCTTCCAGAATGTCGCCCGCCAGAGCGCGCTGCGCGCCGGCTTTCCCATCGGCGTCGCCGGCATGAGCCTCGACCGCCAATGCGCCTCCGGCATGATGGCGATCGCGACGGCGGCGAAACAGGTTATGGTCGACAATATGGCGGTCGCCATCGGCGGCGGCGTTGAATCGATCTCGACCAACCAGACCAACGACATGTTCGTGCGGCCCGACCCCTGGCTCCTGCAGAACATGCCCGCGACCTACATGCAGATGATCGAAACCGCTGAGATCGTCGCTGACCGTTACGAGATCTCTCGCGAGCGCCAGGACGAATATGCGCTGCAGTCGCAACAGCGCACTCACGCGGCGCAGGAAGCCGGCAAGTTCGACGATGAGATCGTGCCGATGCCGTCGGTGATGAAATTCACGAACAAGGAAACCGGCGAGACCTCCGACAAGGAAGTGACGCTCGACAAAGACGAGGGCAATCGTCCGGGCACGACCCTTGAAGGTCTTTCCGGGCTGAAGCCCGTCTTCAAGGGCGGCCAGAAAGTTGCCGAAGGCGAGAACGTCACAGCCGGCAACGCCTCGCAATTGTCGGATGGCGCCAGCGCCGCCGTTGTGATGGAGGCGAAGGAGGCCGAAAAGCGCGGTCTTGAGCCCCTCGGTTTTTATCGCGGCATGGCGGTCGCCGGCACAAATCCTGACGAGATGGGCATTGGTCCGGTTTATGCGGTGCCGAAACTCCTTGAAAAAACCGGCAAGTCCATGGACGATATCGGGCTTTGGGAATTGAACGAAGCTTTCGCCGTGCAAGTCATCTATTGCCGCGACAAGCTCGGCATTCCCGACGAGCTCTTAAACGTCAATGGCGGCGCCATCTCCATCGGCCACCCTTATGGCATGTCCGGTGCGCGCATGGTCGGCCACGCCCTCATCGAGGGCAGGCGCCGCGGCGCGAAGTTCGTCGTCTGCACCATGTGCGTCGGCGGCGGCATGGGCGCGGCGGGATTGTTCGAGGTGGTGTGAGAACGCGTATCTGTAAAATGGATCCCACCCGATGACAACAAAACTTTAGAGAGGAAGTTGTTGAGTGTTTGGTCTTAAACGAAAACGGGCTGATGAAGAACGACGGTTTACGCCCCCAGATCTGGTACAGAAAGGTCACGTCGAAGGCGGCGATCCTTCATGCGATTGGATGCCAGAAATCATTGTCTATGACGGCAAATCTAATGGTTACTCTATCGCCGTTCTAAAAAACAAGTCTGGAAAGTTAGCGTGCGGCATTCGCTGGAACGGAAGTAGCGAATACCAGAATACAAAAGGCAACGCTCAACAAACTGGCACGCCGCAGCCGGGTGGAAACGCGTTTTGGTTCGTACTTCCAGAATTTCTGGAAGCGCCAATTCTTCAGGCCGCGAATCAAAAAGCACTCGAAGAGAGAATTGAAAAGATCGAAAACGAAAAATCGAGATTTGTATGACTGAAATATCTTTCAAAGATCGCGTCGCGATTGTCACTGGCGCGGGCGCTGGTTTGGGCCGGGCCCATGCGCTTGAGCTCGCCAAGCGCGGCGCCAAAGTCGTCGTCAATGATCTTGGCGCGGCGCGCGACGGCACGGGCGGGTCAAGCTCGCCGGCTGAGGAAGTCGCCGACGAGATTATTGCCGCAGGTGGGGAGGCTATCGCCGACGGCGCCAACGTAACGAAGGCGGACGAAGTCGCCGCCATGGTCGAGGCGACGCTCGAAAAATGGGGCCGCGTCGACGTCCTGATCAACAACGCCGGCATTCTGCGCGACAAGTCGTTCCACAAGATGACGCTCGACGACTTCACCGCCGTCCTCAACGTGCATCTTGTGGGCTCGGCGATCTGCACCCATGCGGTGTGGCCGCATATGCGCGAGAAACAGTATGGGCGCATCCTCTTTACGTCCTCGCCCTCGGGGCTCCACGGCATTTTCGGGCAAGCCAATTACGGCGCGGCCAAAGCCGGCATGATCGGGCTGATGAATGCGCTGCATCTCGAAGGCGCGAAATATGATATCCGCGTCAACCTCGTCTCGCCCTCGGCGAAAACGCGGATGACGGAGGATATCGGTATCCCTGAGCCGGTCCTGGAAATGCTGACGCCCGAAGCAATCACAGCCGGCGCGGTCTTTCTCGTCTCCGAAGGCGCGCCGAGCCGGGCCATTCTTTCCTGCGCGGGCGGCGGCTATTCGCGCGCCTATATCGGCGAGACCGAAGGGGTGTTCCTGCCGCTGGACCGTCAAACAGCGGATGAAATCGCCGCCAATTGGGAGGCGATTTCAGCGCAAGAAAATATCCATTGGCCCCAGAACTCGTCGGAGGCCATGGCGCATTTCATGATGAAGGCGCAAGGCGGGCAATGATTGAAACCGACCGCAAAGCCCTCGCCGAATTCGCCGCCGACGCGGACGCCTGGTTCGCTGAGAATAAACCAGCCGATCCCGGCTTCATGCTGCCGCTCACCTTCATGGAGGTGGGAACTGATCGGCAGTTTGATTTCCTGCGCGACTGGCAGCGCAAGGTCTATGAGGCGGGCTATCTCGGCGCCGCCTGGCCGTCGGACTATGGCGGGGGCGGGCTCGACCAGTCCTTTCAGGACGCGGCGACGAAAGCGATGCGCAAGCATGAGTGCCCGATCATGCTCAACGCCATCGGCCTTAACTGGACGGGCCCATTACTCCTCGACATGGGGTCTGATGAAGAATGCACGCAATACATCAAGGGCATTCTTTCCGCCGAGGATATCTGGTGTCAGGGTTTTTCAGAGCCGGAGAACGGCTCCGATCTCGGCAATGCGCAATTGAAGGCCGAGCGCGACGGCGATGAGTATGTGCTGAACGGCTCGAAGATCTGGACGACGCAAGGTAACTACGCGAAATACATGATCCTCCTTGCCCGGACCAACTGGGACGCGCCCAATAAATATGCAGGACTCTCCTTCTTCCTGGCGCCCATGAAAATTCCGGGCGTCGAAACGCGTCCCATCCGCAAGCTCACCGGCGAATTCGGCTTTACGCAGACCTTCTTCACCGATGCGCGCATTCCGGCCTCCTGCCGCATGGGCGAGGAAGGCGAGGGCTGGCTCGTCGCCATGCGCACCCTCGAATATGAGCGCGGCGCGCGGGGCGGCCAGGCCGGCGGCTATATGATGACCGAGTTCGACGCCTTTCAGATCGTCGATCTCGCCCGCCGTGCGATGCGCGCTGGCGCGCCGGCGATTGACGATCCGGTCATGCGCGACAAGCTGACGGAATTCGTGATCGAGGCGCAGGGGCTGAAGCTCTGCCGAGAGCGCGCGCGGATTGCGCCCCTCAACCAGGAGCGTCCCATGGGCCTCGCGCTTTCGAGCAAGCTGATGTGGACGGAGTTTGTGCGCCGGCTCAATGAATTTGCAATGACGCTGACAGGCGCGGCGGGCGGCTATTATGTCGGCGATGAGAACGCCGTTGACGAGGGACTTTGGACGCGCGGCTATCTCAACGCCTTCTCTGCGACGATCGGCGGGGGCACCAGCCAAATCCAGCGCAATATTGTCGCCGAGCATGTGCTTGGCCTGCCGAAGAAATAGCCCATGGAAAATCTCGGCACACTCGGCTTTTCCGAAGAGCAGGCGGACCTGCTCGATGGCGCGGCGCGATTCTGCGCGGACAAGTCGCCCATGGAGACGGTGCGTAAACTGATGGCGTCCGATGCCGGTTTCGACGAAGGCGTGTGGAAAGAGATCGGTGAACTTGGCTGGCTTGGCGTCGCCATCCCGGAGGAATTCGGCGGCGTCGGGCTGACGCTGGCCGAAGTCGCGCCGATCATGGAATCCATGGGCCGCTCCATGCTGACGGGACCGTTCTTTGCGACAACGCTTGCGGGCCAGGCGATCCTTGCTGGCGGATCAGAAGACCAGAAATCAGCGCTTCTGCCCGAGATCGCCGCCGGCGCCGCGGCGAGCCTTGCGCTCTCCGAGCCCGGCGGCGGCTGGGATCTCGGCGCGATCGCGACGACCGCGACGCGCGATGGCGACGGGTTCCGCCTGTCGGGCGCGAAGACATTTATTATGGACGGCAGGGCCGCGCGGCTTCTCGTCCTATCGGCGATGCTCGACGGCGCGCCGGTCCTGTTTTTTGTCAACTCGGACGCAATTCCTGGCGAGGCGTGGCGGCGCGAGACGATCATTGATGAGACCAAGCGCAGCTATGCGCTGAGCCTCAACGGCGTTCGCGTGAGCAAGGACAGCCTCGCTCCGCCGGAGAAAGCCGGCGCCGCGCTCGCGCATATCGACCTCGCCGCCAATCTGCTGGCCAGCGCTGAAATGACCGGCGCCTGCGCCGCCTGTATCGACTACACGCTCGATTACTTGCGCACGCGCAAACAGTTCGGCCGCGCGATCGGCTCCTATCAGGCGCTGAAGCATCCTTCCGTTGATATCTATACGGAATATGAGCAGGCGCGCTCGCATCTTTACGCCGCCGCCCATTCCTTCAATGATCAGGGCGCCGGCGAGGTCGCGACACGCATGGCGAAGGCTCAGGCCCTCAAAACCCTCAGCTTCGCCTCTGACCGATCGATCCAGTTTCACGGAGGCTTCGGCTTCACTTATGATTGCGATGCGCAGCTTTACCGCCGCCGTGCGGCCTGGCACGCCTCGCAGTTTGGCGACGAGGCGCATCAGCGCCGGCGCCTTGCGGAGCTTCTTTTCTGATGCGCAATCCGTTCGATACGCCCGAACGCGCCGCCTTCCGCGACACCGTCCGCAAATTCGTTGAAGGGGAAGTCAAACCGTTCGCCGACGCCTGGGACGAAGCGGGCGAAGTGCCCTGGGAGCTCCACGAAAAGGTCGGCGCGCTTGGCGCCTTCGGCTTCGGCGTTTCGGAAAAATATGGCGGGCTCGGCTTTGACGATTTTTTCATGCGCGCGGCCTTTTCGGAAGAGTTTGGTCAATGCGGCGCCGGCGGCGTGCCGGCCGCGCTTGGCGGTCGCAGCATTTCCATCGGTCCCATCGAGAAGCTCGCCTCCGACGATATCAAGGACATGGTGCTCGCCGAAATCGTCAGTGGCCGGAAAGGCTCAAGCCTTGCGATCACCGAACCCTCGGGCGGATCCGATGTTGCGCGGCTGAAGACGACCGCGCGCCGCGACGGCAATCACTATGTGATCAGTGGGCAAAAGACGTTCATCACCGGCGGCATGAAGTCGGACTATTTTGTCGTCGGCGCGCGCACGGGCGATGAAGGGCTCGCCGGCATATCGCTCTTTTTCGTCGAGGCGGACGCAGAAGGCTTTTCGCGCGCGGATGTCGGCCCGAAGATGGGCTGGTGGGCGTCCGATACGGCGGCTCTCTTCTTCGACGAGGTGCGCGTGCCGGCCGAAAACCTCATGGGCGATGAGAATCTCGGCTTCATTCAGATCATGCAGAACTTCAATCATGAGCGCCTCGCCATGGTCGCCGGCATGCTCGGCATGATGAAGGTTTGCCTGGGAAGTTCGGTCGAGTACGCCAAGGAGCGCGAGACCTTCGGCCGACCGCTGATCAAGAGCCAAGTCATCCGCCACAAGATCGCCGACATGTCGGCGCGCATCGATATGATTGAGGCCTACCTTAATCAGATTTGCTTTCTGGCGAATGAGGGCGAGATGCCGGTCGCGGAAATCTCCAAAGCAAAATTCGCCGCGTCGAAGGCGCTCGAATACTGCGCATCAGAGGCGATGCAGATCTGGGGCGGCGCGGCCTATCTGCGCGGCAACCCGGTTGAGCGCATCTATCGCGAGGTGAAGGTCAACGCCATTGGCGGCGGCTCTGAAGAAATCATGCGCGACCTTGCGGTCAAGCAGATGGGCCTATGACGCTCAGGCAAATCCTGAAAATCACGCACACCATCGCAGCGGCCGGGCTTATCGGCGGTCTTGGCTGCTACCTGGTCATTCATTTCACGGCGTCCGTCGATGCGCCTGCGGCATTCGCCGAGCAACGGCAAATCATCGTCACGATCAACAAGTTCGTGCTGCTGCCGTCGCTCGCTTTGGCGATAGGCTCAGGCATCCTCGCCATGGTCGTCCACCAAGCTTTCCTCGACCGGGGTTGGGTGTGGATCAAGGCGATTTCCGGCGTCTTGATGTTTGAGGGGATTCTTGTCGTCAGCGCCAAGGCGCGTGATACGGCTTCGCTGGCCGAGCGCATTGCGAATGGAGAGATCCCGGCGAGCGAGCTTTACGCGTCAACCTCAAACGAGACCGGTCTCGTGAGCGTCGTGCTGGGGGTATCCATCGCCAATGTGGTTTTAGGGGTCTGGCGTCCGCGCCTATTCAAAGACTGACAGGCCAAACGCGCATCCGGGCGCGCACTATTGGGCGCTGGTCAGCTGGCCTGGCGTTGCGCTGCAGTCAGCGTATTTTTCATGAGCATGGCGATGGTCATCGGGCCGACGCCGCCGGGCACCGGCGTGATGGCGCCAGCGACCCTTGAAACGCTGTCAAAGTCGACGTCGCCGACAAGTCGCATCTTGCCTTCGCCTTTTTCCGGCGCGTCGATGCGGTTGATGCCGACATCAATGACGCAGGCGCCGGGTTTGACCCAGTCGGCCTTCACCATTTGAGGGCGGCCCACAGCAGCGATAAGGATATCGGCGCCGCGCGCAACGGCGGGAAGATCTTGCGTCCGGCTATGCGCGATCGTCACTGTGCAGTTTTCGTTGAGGAATAACTGCGCGACCGGCTTGCCGACGATGTTCGATCGACCGATCACGACGACATGCTTGCCCGTCAGATCGCCAAGCGCTTCCCTGGCGAGAATGACGCAGCCCGCAGGCGTACACGGCACAAGCGCTTTCTCGATCAACCCGGAGGCGAGACGTCCGACATTGATCGGATGAAACCCGTCAACGTCTTTTTTCGGATCGACAAGATCGAGGATTTTTTCGCTGTCGACATGGTCCGGCAATGGCAGTTGAACGAGGATGCCGTTGACAGTGGGATCGTCGTTCAGCTTTTCAATGACTGAGACGATCTCCGCCTCGCTTGTATCGGCGGGAAGCGTTTTCTGGATCGACCGGAAACCGATCTTGTTCGCCGTCTTGCCCTTGTTACGCACATAGACCGCGCTCGCCGGGTTGTCGCCGACGAGAACGACCGCGAGACAGGGCGGGGCGCCCGTATTCTCCTGGAAAACCGCGGCGTCGCGCGCCACCGCCTCAGTGATGCCGGCTGCGATCGCCTTGCCGTCGATCAGTTTTGCTCCGTCCATTGGGGCTCTTGTCCTTTGCCGCGGGCGCGACCGGTCTGTGGCAAACATTCGCCGCGCTTTCAACCGATTCGCTTGCGCCTTGTTTCGGCGCTTGGCGCGGCGGGGCGCTCCATGATAGGCGCGCGGAGCGTCCGGCGCTCTACGGCGCATGGGAAAGGGGCCTTATGACGTCGACTGTTCGAGCGATCGCCGCGCTGCTTTTATCCGCCGCCATCCTGCTTGCGGGCAATGGCCTGCAGTCGACGCTCATATCGTTGCGCGCCAATCTCGAAGGCTTTTCGCTCGCCGCAGTGGGCCTTTTGATGTCGGCCTATTTCGCCGGGTTCATTTCGGGCTGCGTCTTGGTCCCGCGAATTGTCGCGCGGGCGGGTCATATCCGCGCCTTCGCCGCGCTTTCGGCGATTGCGGCGGCGAGCGCGCTGATTTTCCCGCTCAGCGTTGATTTTCTATTATGGGCTGTCCTGCGCGCGATCACCGGTTTTTGTTTCGCCGGGCTCTACATGATCGTTGAGAGCTGGATCAACGAACGCGCGGTAAACGAAAACCGCGGCAAGGTTTTGTCGATCTACAGGATCGTCGACCTGGCTGCGATCACCGGCGGCCAGTTCCTGCTCACCGTTGCGGACCCCGCAAGCTTCCAGTTGTTCTCGCTTGTCGCGATCCTGATCTCGCTCGCGATCGTGCCGGTCAGCCTGACCCGGTCCCGCGCGCCTCAACCGCTAGTCAAAACGACGCTCGACGTGGCGAAGCTGATGCGCGTTTCGCCGCTGGCGGTGGCGGGGTGCTTCGCCATTGGCCTGGCGAGCGGCGCCTTCTGGGGCGTCGGTCCGGTCTTCGTTCAGGCGCTCGGTTATGACACCGCTATGGTAGCCGCATTTTTGAGCGCGGCGATCATTGCCGGCGCTCTTGCGCAGTGGCCGCTCGGCTTGTTGTCCGACATGATCGATCGTCGCCGTGTCCTGGTCGGCGTCGCAATGGCGGCTGCGGCGAGCGGCGTCTTTCTCTTTATGCTCGCCGCAACGTCGCAGGTCGTCCTCCTCATAGGGGCGGGCTTATATGGTTTTTTCGCGATGCCGATGTTCGGCCTCTCCGCCGCGCACGCCAATGACCACGCAGAGCGCGATGAATTCGTTGCGGTCAGCGGCGGTCTGTTGCTTGTCTTCGGGCTCGGTTCCGTTGTCGGGCCGGCCGTCGCGCCGGCGATCATGTCCGCCGCCGGCCCGTCAGCGCTTTTCGCGTACACCGCGCTCGTTCACAGCGCGCTCTTCGTCTTCGGCGTTTACCGGATGACGAGGCGCGGGCCGACGCCGGCGACCGCGCAGGCCGATTACGTGCCGGTCCCGCGCACGACGCCGGGCGTATTCGAGATGGACCCGCGCGCGCCGTCCGACGACGATGTTTGTGATCCGACTGACGACGACGAATTCGCCGCGCCGGCGTAACGCCTATTTGCGGTAGTCGAGCGGTGGTTTTCGATCGCCGAGGAGCGAGTAATATTTGTAATTCGGTCCGCGCGCTTCATTGAATTCCTCGGTCGCGGCGACGCGCAGTTCTTCATTTTCGAAAAGCTCGATCGCGGCCAGGGTCAACGCTTTCGCCGCGACATTCGCGCCTTTAAAGCCGATCGACATGCCGCTTGCAGCCGAAGACTGCCAGCTATGCGCCGACGTGCCGGGCACCCATGTCGCCGTGCGAACGCCGACTGTCGGCGTCGCATAAGAAACGTCGCCGACATCCGTCGAACCGTAGCCGAGCGACTTTTCATAGGGCTGAATGTCGTCCTCGCTGCCGAGAAGGTTCTGCGGGTTGTCAAAGCTTTTGAAGAGTTTTTCAGCGAACGCCAATTCCTTCTTCGTGTATTGAACACCGCCAACCTTGCGGAGCTTTTCATCCATCATTTTGGCGAGCGTCTCGTTGACGAGAAGCGGATTATTGCCGTGGATAACCTCCCATTCGACTTCCGTGCCGGTGCCGAGAGCCGCGCCGCGCGCCGCGTCTTCAACCCGCGTCCAGATTTCTTCGACACCCGCCGCTTCCGGGTGGCGCACATAATAAAAAACTTCTGCAAAGTCCGGGACCACGTTAGGCGCATTGCCGCCTTCGGTGATGACATAATGAATGCGCGAGTCTTGCGGGACGTGCTCGCGCATCATGTTGACCATCATGTTGAATGCCTCAACGCCGTCAAGCGCTGAACGCGCGCGGTCCGGCGCGCCGGCGGCGTGCGCGGAGACGCCGTTGAAGCGGAACTTCGCTGATCGGTTAGCGAGACTCGTTCGCGCCGCGGCGGAGTTCTCATCGTCCGCATGCCAATGAAGCGCGATATCGACATCGTTGAATAGACCCTCCCGCACCATGTAGACCTTGCCCGAACCGCCTTCCTCGGCCGGCGTGCCGTAGAGACGAACGCGGCCCGGCATTCCTGTCTCCTCCAGCCATTCGGCGACGGCGATCGCCGCCTGCACCGAGCCGGCGCCAAAAAGGTTGTGCCCGCAGGCGTGGGAGGCGTTTTTGCCGTCAATCAGCTTGCGCGTCGGCGATGCGTCCTGATTGATGCCGGGAAGGGCGTCATATTCTGCGAGGATCGCGATCACCGGTCCGGCCTCGCCATATTCGGCGGTGAACGCGGTTGGAATTTTCGCAACGCCCGATTTGATCTTGAATCCCGCCTTGCGCAGGGTTGATTTCAAAAGATCCGCCGATCGCTCCTCCTGATAACCAACCTCAGCCCACTCCCATAGTTTGCGGGCGATATCGGCTGTTTGATCGTAACGCGCGTCAATCCGCGTCATCATCGCCGCGTCATCAAGAACAGGCGCAGGCGTTTGCGCGGTGTCCTGGGCGAGGGCTGAGAGGGGCGTGAGGGCGCAAATCGCAGCGATCGTTCGAAAAATCATGGAGCTTCCTATCTGCTGATATCGAGACTCGGGACCATGCCACAAAATCACCGACGCCGTCATCCGCGCGCCGCTGTTTCGTTGCGTCGCAGCGCCCGGCCCATTTGATCAGCGGGGAAAATCCGGCCAATCTCTCCCGTCTTCAGCGCGCGGCGAGGAGCGATCAAACAATGGCGACGGCTAGCAGTCCAACGCAAAAAGGGATCCTTGGCTGGATCGAGAAAACGGGCAATCGCTTGCCCGATCCGGTCTTCATCTTCTTCTATCTGATTATTGCGCTCATTGTGATCTCCATCATCGCGGCGGTCGCCGGCTATTCGGCGGCGCATCCGACGCGCATCGACGAAGCCACCGGCGCGCCAATGATGATCAGCGCCATCAGTCTTCTCTCGGCTGAGAACATTCAGCGGCTGTGGGTGGAGATGCCTCAGACCTTCACGCATTTCCATCCGCTGGGTTACGTGCTTGTCGTCATGCTCGGCGCGGGCGTTGCAGAACGTTCAGGCCTGTTCGCCACCGCCATGCGCGCCGGCGTGCGCAACGCGCCGAAGTTTCTTTTAACGCCCGTTGTGGCGCTCGTCGCCATGATCGGCAATCTCGCCGCCGACGCCGCTTACGTCGTTCTTATTCCGCTTGCGGCGGTTCTCTTCGCGGCCGCCGGGCGCCATCCGATCGCCGGCATCGCCGCCGCCTTCGCCGGCGTCTCGGGCGGCTTTTCGGCGAATCTTTTGCCGGGCCAGCTTGATGCGCTCCTATTTGGCATCACCGAAGCCGCGGCCGAGGCCATTGCGCCCAGCTGGGACGCGAACATTGCCGGCAATTGGTATTTCATCGCCGGCATGACGCTCGTTTTCTTGCCCGTGATCTGGTTTGTGACGGATGTCATCATTGAGCGCCGGCTCGGGAAATATGTGCCCGAGGGGAGCTCGGGAAAAATGATCGAGACCGACGACAAGCCGTTGACGCCGGAGCAGAAAACCGGCCTTCGCCATGCGCTTTACGCGACGCTTGGCGTTTGCGCGGCGTGGATTGTGTTCACTGTCGGGCCTGGCACGCCGTTGATTGATGAAACAGCGCGTCCCGAGGCGCGCCTGTCGCCTTTTTACAAATCCCTCGTTGCAGGCTTTCTCGTGCTGTTCCTCGCTGCGGGCTGGGCCTATGGCAAGGCGGCCGGCACCATAAAGGACCATCGTGATGTCGTTGAAATGATGACCGGCGCGATGGCGGACCTTGCGTACTATCTCGTTCTTGCATTCGCCGCCGCGCATTTTGTGGCGATGTTCGCCTGGTCGAATCTCGGGCTGATCTTCGCGGTGCAAGGCGCCGATGCAATCGAGTCATCCGGTTTTTCAATGCCGGTGACGCTCGCAATGTTGGTGTTCCTGACCGGGCTCATCAACATCTTCGTTGGTTCTGCAAGCGCGAAATGGGCTTTGCTGGCGCCGGTCATGGTGCCGATGCTGATGCTGCTTGGCGTCTCTCCCGAAATGACCACGGCCGCTTACCGGGTCGGTGATTCGGCGACGAACATCATTACCCCGTTGATGGTCTATTTCCCGTTGATTCTGACTTTCTGCCAGCGCTGGAAACCTGATTTCGGTCTCGGCAGCCTGACCGCAATGATGTTGCCTTATTCGTTTTTCCTCATGACGACCGGTCTCGCGATGGTTGCAGGCTGGGTCTATCTTGATTTCCCGCTCGGGCCCGGCGCCGTCATTGATTACGCGCTGCCCGCGGAATAGGCCGATAAGGCATTGACGTAGAAGTCTTTTTGTTGATTGCGGACGAGCGGTGTTGCCGCGGCGCCGCGGGGAAAAAATTCCTTCGTCGAGTCCCGCGCAGATGCGCGCGAACGCCTTTGCTCGTCTTGTCTTACAAAGTTAACGCGTGTTTACTCGGGTTGCTGTGGGGGATCAGCGTTAAGGGTGTCGAGGGGAAATGCTGGGGCGCTTTTCAAGAAAATCGGCGGACAGGACATCGCTTCACGGCGATGTCCCTGCAGAATCTGACATCAAGATTCGCCGACCGCCAAAGAAAAAAGACAATCTGGCCAAAACCCTCGTCTGGACGCTTTACTTCTTTCTCGTCGCAATGCTTGCGATCATCTTGGGCGCTTTTGCTTTTTCACTTGGCGCACAGTGGGGCCAGAAGGACGCCGATCGTCAGTTCTTCGGCCTCGACGCCCGCCACACGCGCCTGTTGCCGCCGACGGCGATTTCAACAACAGAGGGCGTCTTTGATGCTTGGGGTTATGAAGTCAAACGCCGCCACGTCATCGAACGTAAAATCGATTCCGTTTCACTCGCCGACTCCCTTATCGGCGATCCGTCAGATCACATCTTCCTCGGCGTTTATGAACGCGACAAGCTGAACAGAAAATCGGAAGCGGCGCTGCATTTCTATCTGGCGCTCTCTAACGGGCACCCCGACGCCTATCGCCTTTATAACGAGCTAAATGTTCCGACAGCTGATTATGAATCGTTGTATCAGCAATTTATTGCACTTCACCAGTTGAACGGCGATCTCGGCCTGGAGCGGCTTGGCCAGTATTATCTGGGGCGCGACGTCTTCCGAATCGCCGCCCGCATGCGCACGAAATTGCGGTTCGGACGGCCGAATGATTATGTCTGGCCGCGACAGGAGGAGGCGGAGACGCTTGCCTATATCCATTTTCAGATGGCGGCGATTTGCGGGCTCACCTCCGCTTATGAATGGCGCGCCGAAACTGCGCGTTTTTATAAGTTCACCGAGCAGCGGGAAAACGCGCTCAAACAGCGCGCCAACAATGAGCTGAAGGAATTGTCCCGGCGTTATCGGACGGGGCGCTTTGCAAACCAAGACGAATATTGCAAGCGCGCGCATCTGATCGATCAGTTCGATCGGCTCAAATCGTATTACACGTCGTTCTCAGCGGTGCGTAATGAAGAGGTGCTGGAGGACTGGGCCGGCGGGCATCCCTGCGACGAGCCAGGTCATGGTTACGCCGACAATGAGTGCGACGAATTCGACAGTTATATCGGCGCAGACGGGGCGTTTTCCTATTTCGCTGAAGTGCCGACATTCCGCGGACTTCTAGAGCAGCTTGGCGGCAATCAAAGACGCGGCGGCGGGCGCTCTGGCATTGTCGTTGGGCCAGGACGCGGCGGCGCGCTGGTCCGCCCGCCAGGCGGGGTGCGCACGCCTTTCGGCGGCGGCAATGACTCTGCCTCGCCTGCCTATCGCAACAATCCGGGCGGCTCTGTCGAGGAAGGCACTTTCGCCGAGGACGGACAATTTGAACATGATTGCGGAGCGCCCGGCGATGAAAATTACGGCGAATGCATAGAGGCCTGGAACCGTAGCGCCGATTTGCGCCGGCTTGATTATGCGCAATGCAATGACGCCGCCAAGCGACAGTTTAATCTAGGCGAAGCGGACATGGCTGTCGGGCGGACATTGAACGCCCGCAACCGGTTGGAGCGCGCGATCGAAATCGGCCGCGAATGCCAGTCCGAATATGCGATCCTGGCGGGCAAGCGGCTCAGCGCCCTCAACTTGACCTGCGAATACACGCCGCGGTCTCTCGCGCGCATCTCGCGCGGCTATTACGACAATCCTGAAGGCGGCGCGATCATTGATCTGCCGTCTCGCCAGCGCGCGCTCAGGGCAAAGGGTCATTATACGGACAATATTGATGGCAGATACGGACCGGCGACGCGCGCTGCGGTGCGACGCTTCCAGCGGGAGCTTGGCTTTGAGGAAACCGGCGATCTGACGCCAATCGAAACGGTCTATCTGATCTGTTCAGCGGCCGAAACGCATTCTGATCTGAAATCTATCAATACGCTCGGCATCATGTATCTCGCCGGCCTTGGCGTGGTTCAAAATACCGATCGCGGCATTAATTGGCTGTTGAAAGCGGCTGACCGCTCCAATGAAGACGCGATGTACAATCTGGCGCTTGTTTACGGCACCGGTACGATTGTCCAAAGCTATCGTCTTTGCGGCAATGTCGAGAATATCGATCGCGCCGATTCCTGGTTGCTTGAGGCGGCCAATGGCGGACACCCGCCGGCGAGACGGCTTGTCCAGATGTTTGGTACGCTTCGGCCGAGCGAACGGTGGGTACGCATCCGCGACGAGTTGGAGTTGAATGAGTTTTTTGTCGAACGGCTTGAGCCGGTTGGCGAAGCCTGCACGCCGAATCCTTGATCGTAGTTAGTTGCGTATAGAACAAACTTGAAGGAAGCTTGAAATGCGCCAACGACTGTTATTCATACCCGTACTACTGCTTATCGCTTCGAGTTGCGGCAAATACACTCACCCGATTGTCGGCGGCCGAAACCTTGCAAATACGCCCGATGGCATACAAGCTGGGGCGGTGGCAAACGCTACGGCGAATCCTGAAGTTTCTGACATTTGTGACACAGAGCCGCTCAGCTTGATCCGCGCGCGTGCGGAATCCCTTCAAGATTGTGACGAATGCCAGCAGGATACGGTCATTCTCGTCTCGGAGTTTTACAATGAAGTTGACGCCTCATACCGTATGGCGACAACAAGCTGCCGCGCGTTTTCGCGCTGTATGCAGAACAATTTTTACGACGAGGGCCAGTGTCGCTCAACGCTTGCGAGCTGGGAGCGCTCGCGCGAAGACTTCGGTGATCTCTCTCGGGAACTGCGAGAGATCGAAGCAGAAGTCGATCGCGACCGTATTAACCGGCGCGGGGGCTGGCGCCGGGGCGTCCGTCTGAACCCGCATGAATGCGATTGCTCGCAATCGGTCGGCGGCGTTTTCGCTAATTGCTGCGATACGGACAGTGACAGCCAGTACAGCAAAAACCGCCGATACTGAGGACGCGCCGCAGTTTTGTCATCAGTTGAAATCGTGTGTAGTCGTGAAGTTGTAATTACGTACAATAGAAGTTAAGCTTAGACTTGAAAAGTTCAGAGCCGACGACTCAGTTGAGCCAATAGCCTCAGCTGTGTTCAGAGGAGTGTGTCTAGAGGAGGCGTAACTTTACTTAGGAGGGGAGATTAAGCATGCCGCTAAAATGGGGTCTTCTTGGAACGGTCGCCGCGGTCGTCTGTTTGGCTGGTTGCTCACATATCACGCCGGATACAGCCTATGCAGACGCCTTTACTGTTTGCGAAAACCCGGGGCTTGACACTCGATCCGGCAAATTCAGCGACCAATCGCGAGGTTGGGGCGGCAACGTAGCCGTCGGCTTGCAAAAGGGCGGTGGTTCACTCGGCGCGTATAGAAAACGGAACGACGTTACGCGCGAATATGAGAATGCGCCTCGCGAGAATGACGTTTACCCGGTCATCGACGCGCTCCATCAGGATGTCGTCGCCAGTTGCAAGGCCCATATGAGGTGCCTTTCCGAGAACAAATATATTGAACAAGCGTGTACTATCACGATGGCGAAATGGCGCCGCGCGGAATGGGAGTTGGCGTCTCTGATGGATTGAGGCTTTGCCGCCGTCGTTTTATGCGACGCTGACTTCGGGCGCGGCCTCCGGCAAGTCTTCGCCGAAGGCGCGCTGATAAAACTCAGCAACCGTCGGGCGCTCCAGTTCATCGCACTTGTTCAGGAACGTCACCCGGAAGGCGTATCCGATATCCTGGAAGATCTCGGCGTTCTGCGCCCAAGTGATGACCGTGCGCGGGCTCATCACCGTCGAGATGTCGCCGGCGATGAAAGCGTTACGGGTCATGTCGGCGACGCGCACCATGGCGTCGATCGCTTTGCGCCCTTCGTCCGACTTATAGAGCGGCGCTTTCGCGATCACGATCTCGGCTTCCTCGTCATGTTCGAGATAATTCAGCGTCGTAACGATCGACCAGCGGTCCATCTGGCCCTGATTGATCTGTTGCGTGCCATGGTAAAGACCGGTCGTATCGCCAAGCCCAATCGTGTTGGTGGTCGCAAAGAGGCGGAACCATGGATTGGGCGCGAGAACCTTGTTTTGGTCGAGGAGCGTCAGCCGGCCTTCGGCTTCGAGAACGCGCTGAATGACAAACATCACGTCCGGCCGGCCCGCGTCATATTCGTCGAAAACAAGCGCGACCGGACGCTGGAACGCCCAGGGCAACATGCCTTCCTTGAACGCGGTCACCTGGACGCCATTCTCAACGACAATCGCGTCCTTGCCGATTAGATCGATCCGGCTGACATGGCTGTCGAGATTGACGCGGATGCACGGCCAGTTAAGGCGGGCTGCGATCTGTTCGATATGAGTGGATTTTCCGGTGCCGTGATAGCCCTGGACCATCACCCGGCGGTTGAAGGCGAAGCCGGCGAGGATCGAGAGCGTTGTTTCCGGATTGAACCGATAGGCCGGATCGACCGGCGGCACATATTCGTTGGGCTCGGCGAAGGCCGGCACCTCGAAATCCGCCTTGACCCCAAAGACTTCCCCGGCGGAAACCTTCTTCTCGGGCGTCTCTGGAAATTTGTCGTCTGAAATCAACGCCATGGCGATTATTCTCGCTTACTTGTCCTGATGACCGCGGCGGACACTCGCGCAGACGCCCGGTCGTTGCAAGGTCAAATGGCGCCGCAGTCAAGCGATGGCGCTGATTAGAGATGTCCGGCTTTTTTCAGGATCGAATGCGCCTTTACGACCTCAGAAAGCTGCGCCTCCGCGCCGCGGTCGCCGCCGTTGGAGTCCGGGTGAAAGCGCCGGACAAGTTCAGCGTAGCGCCGCCGGATTTCGCTCGAGGAGGCCGTGTGCGGGAGGGCGAGCGTCTCGTAGGCCTTTTCCTGCAGCTTGGAGAGGCGTTTGCCGTTGCGATAGGCGCCGCGCGCTTGGACCCGCGCGCGGGCCTCGTCGGCGAAGATCCCGTGGGCGTCTTCCATGTCCGCCGCGCCGCGCGCCCGCGCCGCCGCCCTCGCGCGCTCATTGCTGCCCATCGCCCAGGTCGGGCGGTCGCCATAGATCTGCGCCTCGCGCGCGGCCCGGGCTTCGGTGTCGGACATGCCGTCGAAATAATTCCAGTTGGCGTTGTGCTCTCGCGCGTGAGCAAGACAATACCAGACCCGCTCGCGCGGCTGGCGCGGACTTTTCGCCAGACTGCACGCGGCTTGGGCGTCACAGCCTTCCCATTCGCAAGGGCGATCGCCGGGATCGACAGCCGGCTTGGCCGTTTTGCGTTTGGTCTTGCCCGGCGGTTTGACGCGAATATCAAAACCGAGGCGAGGCTTGTAATTCTCCTTTGACATCGGCTCAATATGGTGCGTTGCGGGAGCCGATACAATCTTGACAGCGCGGCGCGTTTTGCGGTGTTTTCGAACACTTATGCCCGACGCTCAAAAAACGGTCGCTGAGACCATTCGCGAAAAACTTGTCGCTGCGCTGGCGCCCGCCAAAATTGAGATCGTCGATGAGTCGCACCTCCACGCCGGACACGCCGGCGCACCCGAGGGGGGCGAGTCGCATTTCCGGATTTTGATCATTGCGTCTGCTTTTGACGGGGCGAGCCGCGTTGAGCGTCAGCGGAAAGTGAATGCGATTTTGAAGGACGAACTTGCAGGCCCCGTTCACGCCCTCGCTATGAAAACCCTGACGCCCCAGGAAGCCGACGCGTAGATATCAAGGATTCGCGCGGCGCTTCGCCGTCTATCAAGCCTTATTCGCGACTCGTGAAACACAAAGGCCGATCCGAATGGAAATGCCCGTCGCGCCCGCGACTTATGCGTTGATCATGGCGAATATGCTCGCCAGCGTCATTGGCCTCAGCATCGACAGAAAGTTCCTGGAGACGTTTGCTTTCCAGGTCGGCGCGATCGCGCAGCGCAAACAGCATTATCGGATTTTCACCTCGTCCTTTCTGCATCGCGATTATCTTCATCTCGCCTTCAATATGCTGACGCTTTTGTATTTTGGGCCCGTGGTCGAGCGCTTGCTCGGGATCGACGGCTTTTTGGTCGTCTATTTCGGCGCTGTCTTCGCCAGCGGCGTCGTTGCGTTTTACGCGAACCGGCGTAATGCGGCCTATGCATCGCTCGGCGCCTCTGACGGCGTTGCCGGAACCGTGCTTGCGTTTTGCGTCTTCTTTCCGTTTGAGGGCGTCTATATTTTCTTCATTCCGATTGCGATCCCCGCGCTTCTTTTCGGAGCGATTTTCATCCTTCTCTCGGCGCTATTGATGGGCCGGCGCGGCGGGCGCATTGCCCATGAAAGCCATCTTGCGGGCGCAATCGCGGGCGCCGGTCTTACGCTGGCGATGCGTCCCGACACTTTAATGCGGTTCTTTTCCTGAGCGCTCAGCCGCCGTTGAAATAGTCGTGAATAGCTTGCGCTAGAGCGCTTGAAACGCCCTCGACTGCGGCGAGATCGGCGGGCTTTGCGCGGGCGACGGCTTTCGCCGATCCGAAATGGTTTAAGAGCGCGCGTTTGCGTTTTGCGCCGACGCCGGGGATCTCATCGAGCGGATTGGCGCTCACCGCTTTCTTGCGCTTGGCGCGGTGCGCGCCGATCGCGAAGCGGTGAGACTCGTCGCGCAAGCGTTGCAGGAAGAAAAGGCCCGGATCGCGCGCGGGGGCGAGGAAAGGATCACGGCCGGGCATGACGATCTGGTCGTTATCGGCGCCCATGGTGCGGTCGATGCGTTTTCCGCCGCCTTCAAGCTCGCGGCGCGCTTTGGCGACGCCGATGACCGCAATGCCCTCGGCGTCGCGATCAATGCCGAGATCGTCAAAGACGCCAAGCGCCGTTGAGAGTTGGCCCTTGCCCCCGTCGATGATGACGAGATCGGGTCGCTCGGCTGCATCATCCTTCAGCATGCGGGAAAATCGCCGCGTCAACATTTCGCGCATCATGGCGTAATCGTCGCCGGCTTCCTGCGTCGCAGATTTAAAGCTGAATTTGCGATATTGATTTTTCTGAAAACCGTCGGGTCCGGCGACGATCATCGCGCCAACGGCGTTCGCTCCCTGGATATGGGAGTTGTCATAGACTTCGATGCGCTCCGGCGGCGCGCTTAGTGAGAGGAGATCGGCCAGAGCGTCTAGCGCCTTGCGCTGACTTGCGGACTCGGCCATGCGCCGGCCAAGCGCCTCGCGCGCGTTCATGCGGGCGTGCTCAACGAGGTCGCGCTTGTCGCCGCGTTGAGGACAATGCAGCGTGACGCGCCGGCTGGCGTTGAGCGACAGCGCTTCTTCGAGCAAAGCTGACTGCGGGGGCGCATGAGAAGAGAGAATGAGCGACGGCGCCTCGCGCGAATCATAAAACTGCGCGATGAACGCCTCGAGGATCTCCTCGGGCGAGGCGTCCTTGTCGATGCGCGGGAAGAAGGCGTGATTGCCCCAGTTCTGTCCGCTGCGGAAGAAAAACACCTGGACGCAGGCATGTCCGCCATCCGTATAAAGAGCGAAAATGTCGGCGTCATTCACAGCGCCGGTATTGATGTCCTGCACGCCCTGAACGTAGGAGAGGGCGCGGATGCGATCTCGCAGTTGCGCGGCGCGTTCAAAATCGAGTGCTTCTGCGGCGTCTTCCATTTGGGCGGAGAGGCCCCGCTGGATCGCCGTGCTGTCGCCGCCGAGAAATGATTTCGCCTCGTCGACGAGGCCGTTATACGCCGCCTCATCAATCAGCCCGACACAAGGCGCCGAACACCGTTTGATCTGATGGAGAAGACACGGGCGCGTGCGCGATTCGTATACGCTGTCTGAACAGGAGCGCAGAAGAAACGCCTTTTGAAGCGTGTTCAACGTGCGGTTGACGGCGCCCGCCGAGGCGAAGGGCCCGAAATAGGCGCCTTTGCGCTTGCGCGCTCCTCGATGTTTCAGGATCTGCGGCGCGGCGTGGTCTTCGGCGACAAGAATATAAGGAAAGGATTTATCGTCCCGCAGGATGACATTGTATTTTGGCTTCAACCGCTTGATCAGATTCGCCTCAAGCAGGAGCGCCTCGGTTTCTGTCGCAGTGATCACGAACTCCATGGTTCGGGTCTCCGCGATCATCCGCATAATCCGGTTCGAATGGCCGCCGCCCTTGGCGTAGGAGGAAACGCGCGCTTTCAGGCTGCGCGCCTTGCCGACATAGAGAACCTCGCCGCGCGCGCCGATCATCCGGTAAACGCCCGGTTTCGCCGGCAGTCGCGCGACTTGATCGGCGATCAATTCAGCGCCCTTCAACGCCTCGCGCGACGCGTCATCGCGGGCGGCGTCGGTCACGGCGCTCTTTCCTGGGGTCGGATGGTCATGATTAACAGTGCGTTCATCTTTGCGCGATTACGTTTTACAATGAGCTAGATGGCCCGATGAGCGAGGTCAAACAAGGCGTTGCGATCCGCGCACGGAGCGGCCGGTTTATGCAGGACATCATCAAAAATCGCTCGGAAGTCACATTCGTCCTTCTGTTTTTCGTCGGTCTCGCCATCGTCGGCGTGATCGCCGGCGGTTTTTTCGTCCAGGATTTTGCACGCGCCCGCGCCAGCCACGCCTGGCCAGTGGTTGAGGGCGTCGTCTTGAGCCCGAGAGCAGAAAAGGACGAGTTGCGATACGCGTATTCGTTTCGCGGCCAGTCATATGAGTCGCAGCGCGAACGGGTCTTCGGCGCGCAATTGTTCGTTCCGTCGGGACGCGATTATGCGCCGGGCCAGTTTGTTGCAGTCCACGTCGATCCGGACGCCCCGTCCTATTCGGTGTTGACCCCCGGTGGGGCCGGTTTCGCCGTCGTCTTCTTTTCCGTCTTGAGCGGGCTTTGCGTGTTCATCGGCGTTGGCGGGATCGTCTGGGTGTTTTCCGACGGCGTCGATCAGGATCCGGATGAGACCCCCGACGGCGCCGCGGCCAATCCCGGTTAGCGTTTGGCGCGCGTGATTTGCACGCCGGCTGCGGCGGCCTCAGCGATGGCGCGCGGTTTTTGAACGCGCACCGTGACGCCGACGGCGAGGGGATTGGCGAGGGCGAGGCCAGCAATGCGTTCGGCCAGCGTTTCAACGAGCTTGATATGGCCTTCTGCAAGGATCGCTTTCACCCCTTGCGTCAGCTTGTTGTAGCACAGGACGTCGTCGATGCGGTCGGCGTCGGGCGCGCCGCTGTCGACGACGTCGATATCGATATCAATGATGATCGGCTGTGCGGCGCCCTGTTCGCTTTCATAGGCGCCGATAAACGCGTCGAGTTGCAGATCGCGCACAAAGACCGTGCGCCGCGGCGCTGAATCCGTCCGGGGCAGCGGCGTGATTTTCACGGGTGGATCGTTGTGCGCCATTTCCTATTCGTTCACCAAAACGTCGGGTGTGCGCCAGGCGAGATGCTGGCCGCCATCGACGGCGATGGTCTGCCCGGTCACGGACTTCGCCGATAGGAGAAAATTCACCGCCTGGCAAATTTCATCCGGCGTGGCGCCATGACCGAGGATCGTCGCTTCGTTCTGGCGGCGCCAATCCTCGTCGGACTGGCGCGCATTTTTGAGGATTGGTCCAGGTGCGATCGCGTTGACGCGGACGCCTTTAGGCCCCAGCGCCTGGGCGAGGGTGGTGGTGGCCGCGTGCAGCGCGGCTTTGGTGGTGGTGTAGGAAAAAAACTGCGGCGTTAGCTTGAAAACCCGCTGGTCCACAAAATTCACGATACTGGGGCCGTCGCCGGCCTCGGCCTGGACGGCGAAGTCCTGGATCAGTTTGATTGGCGCGCGCAGATTGGGCTCGATATGCGCGTCCCAGCTTCCGCGGGTCATCGATGCGATCTCGTCATATTCAAATAAGGACGCTGAGTTAATGAGCGCGGATAGACGACCGAGCGCCGACGACGCCTTTGAAACAAGGCTGGCGGTTTCAGCTTCTTTAGAAAGATCCGCGCCTATGGCCGCAGTTTTGACGCCGAACTGGGTCGCAATCTCGCTAGCGACCTTCTCGGCGTCCTCTCGTGACGAACGATAATGAACGGCGACGTCATATCCGGCG
>JBCBSE010000020.1:0-52436 GCA_039819305.1 Pseudomonadota bacterium | reverse complement strand
CAAGGCGACTATCCACCGGCGCATGGCGGGATCGCGATAATAGGCTAACGACATCGCCTCGCCCGTCGCGGCAGCCGCGATTGACCGGCCCATCGCGATCGGTTTCTTCAGCGTGGAGAGGAAGAGACTTGCGCATCTCTCTTCCAAACTGGCCCGATGCTGTAAATCGTCGGGGTCATCGACGAACGCCGCGAGATGTACGTCGAAACGCTCCGAGAGATGGCGAAAGAGGCGCCAGGACCGGATCTTGTCGCCTTTGTCCGGCGGA
The DNA here is from genome assembly GCA_039819305.1 of Pseudomonadota bacterium. Lineage (GTDB taxonomy): Bacteria > Pseudomonadota > Alphaproteobacteria > Caulobacterales > Parvularculaceae > Hyphococcus. The sequence goes on along the minus strand of JBCBSE010000020.1, from coordinate 52,168 downwards.
TAGGGGATCCGGTGCGCCGCAAGAAGAATTTCAGGCCGCGCGCTCATGGAAAATTCCCCGCGATAAGCGGTCCAAGGCGGTTGGCGAGCCCCAATGGCATCCGTCGCCAGGCGGATGACAGCCGCGAGAACGCCGGATTGCGCGCATTCAAGTTCGGCGCAGCCTTCGCGTTTATGAGCGCGCATTGATAGATGACGGGCTCCGGCGCGCAGCCCCAGCTTTTCTTGTAATGAAAGGGCCCTTCGCCAATTTGCGAGCGTCCGAAATCAAACCGCACGCATCCCTTCGCGACCGCGCGGCGCATCTTGCGCCAGTAAAGAAGATCGCCAGCGCGCAGGCTCCGCGCTTCGCGCGCCGCGCCGATGTAATAGGGCCGCACCGTATCGTCATCGTAAAAACTCAAGAGCGCTGCAACCGCCCGTCCGTCATGCCGGGCGATCGATATTTCAGTCTCATCGCGAAACGCATCGATCAGCGCCGACAAGAAACGCGCTGGAAAAACCGGCGTTCCATGATCGCGCAAGGCGCGCGCGTAAAGCCGGTAAAACGCCGCGCTGTCATTGGCGACGTCAATCGAAAGCGCACCCACGTCTTCATGGGCGAGCGCCTTTCTGATTTCCGCTCTGCGTTTTCTCGGGATCGCAGCGAGCGCCTCCTCTTCATCCTTAAAAAGGTCAAGGCCGAAGGTCGCGTGCGTTCCCATCTTGGTGATCCAGGCGGGATTGCGAATGGCGTTGCTTCGGCACTCAATATACTGAGCATTTCGCTCAACGCCCATCGCCAGAGCGCGCGCTGCAAGCGCATCGACAATTTGCGCATCGTCGCCGATCGGCCCGCCGCCCACGCAATAGGCCGTCGAGATCAGCGAACAACCGAGCAAGGGCGAGCGCACATCTGTCAGCGGCAACCCGCCGACGATCTCATCTCCGCGCCGCGCGATAAGGAATGGGCTGTCCCAGCCATAGGCGGCCTGCGCGGCTTGCGCCCAACCGGCGCGATGGAAAATCGTCCCGTCCGGATGACGCGTCACATAGGCGTCCCAGGCCGCCGCATCGCCCGGCGCCATGAGATCAATGCAAAGCGCGCCCAGGGCGGCAGGCGCGTTCCTCAAAACCGCGCTCACCCTATGCCCCCGCCATTGGCGACGAGGCCGAGCGCCTCATCAATGCGCCCCCAGTCCTTCGCCGCAAGCAGGCGGCCAAGCTTTGACGGCATAGATTTCAAATTGAGATAGTGGCGCAGTTTTGACTTTGCCGATGCGCCGGCGATGCGCGGCTGGTCGGCGTCAAGCTCCCAGGGGTGGAAATAAAAAATCGGCGGACCGTCCAGTTGCGCCCGGGCGCGCTCGAGCAGCGCCGATGACATCGCGTAAGGCGCGGCGCGGAACCATCCGCCCCCGGCGCAACTTATTCGGCGGCCAAAAGCTTGCGCCGTCGCCACCGGCGCCTCGAGAAGATCAGCGCCCGCGATCGGCCGATAAGGCGATCGCGGCGCGTGCGGATCGCCATAATGGTCATGCGCGATGGGATGCGTGCTGGACGAATAGGCGTAGCCGGCGCGCGCCAGAACCTCATGCGCCCAGGGCGTTTTCGCTTTATCGACAGAGAAACCGGGGGCGCGAAACCCGCGCACAGGCGCACCGGCGATATCTTCCAACAGCGCTTTGGACCGGCGAGCATCCGCCTCAAAACCCTTGCGCCCCAGTGCGCCGAGTTTTTCGTGATTGCAGCCGTGCGAACCGATTTCGTGGCCGGCCGCGGCGATCTCGCGCACAAGGCCCGGCGCGCGCTCGGCGACCCAGCCGAGAATGAAAAAGGTCGCCTTGACCTGATGCTCGTCGAACAAACGCAACGCGGCGCGCGTCGATGCTTCGACTCGCAAAGCGAAGCCGTCCCAGTAGGCGGGCTTTATGACGTCGGAAAAGGCCCAAACGTGGAAATAATCCTCTACATCGACCGACATCGCGAAGGCCGGCGCGGGGCGCGCGACAATCGACGGCGCGAGGTCAGTGCTTTCAATTTCAAGAACCGCCATGTCGAAACGCAACCCCCGCCGGGCTTAATCCCCGGCTTTTCCTATATCGCCGATCAATTCCTCGGCGCGCTCGATGCTTGCGAGAACGGCGTCATGGTCGGCGCGGCGGCGGCGCTGCATTTCATCGAGCAACTTGCGCAATCGGCCTGCGGTTTCATGAGCCGACTTCAGGTCGCTGCGCGCGTTGGCGATGGAGCGTTTGATCAGTGCGCGCCGATTGACGCCTGCGCCAGCAGGTCGGATCAATGGGGCCGGCGCGCTATTGGCGCCGTCTTCGCCTTTTGCGGGGGCAGCGCCAGACTGAACCGCTGCGATTGCACTCGCCACGTCTTCCAGCGTTGCTTCAGCCGGCGGTTCCGGCGGCTCGCTGACGCGTTGCGCTTGCAGGCGATCAAAAATGCTGGCGTCGCGCGCGCGCGACCGGGCGGCGCCATTCGGCTTGGGCTTGGCCGTTTTTTTGGCTTTGTCGACATTTGCGACTTTCGGCGGCGGGGCGACTTCGGCGGTTGGAGGCGCGCCCCGCTCTTCGGCTCGCAATTCATCAATTGCAGCCTTCACGATGTCTTCGCTCGCCTTGGCTTTCTCGCTCATCGCGCAATGCAGCATGATCCGATTGCAGACCGTGTTGATGCGTCTCGGGCGCCCCTGTGTTTCCTGGTGGATCAGCGCGAAGGCTTTGTCCGTGAATTCAGGCTTTCCCCGCCAACCTGCGACGGCAAGCCGATGCAGAATGTATTCGCGAGTCTCCATCTCGCTGAGCGTTTCCAGATGGCAAGAGGCGATCACGCGCTGGCGCAGCTGCTCCATATCCGGCGCGCTCATGGTTTCTCGAAATTCCGGCTGGCCGACGAGAAAAACCTGCAACAGCGGCGTGCCCTCATAGTCGATGTTTGACAGCATCCGCAGTTCTTCAAGCGTTTCAAAAGGCAGGTTCTGCGCCTCATCGACAATGAGAAGCGCGCGCCGACCGCGCCGAAGCTGATCGAGTAGATAGTCTTCAAGCGCTTCCAGCGTCGCTGTTCGCCCCGTTCCCTGCGCCTCGATGCGGAATGCGGAAAGAATATGCTCCAGCAGTTCATCCGGCGCGATGTTGGTGGTCAGGATCTGGGCGGCGACGATGTTTGACTGGGTGAGCTGGTTCAAGAGCTGGCTGATCACCATCGTTTTGCCGGAGCCGACGGGACCAGTGACGACGATAAAGCCCTCGGCCTGTTTCAGGCCGTAGTGGAGATACGCCATCGCCTTGTTATGGCTTCGCGCGCCGTAAAAAAACCTCGGATCGGGATTGAGCTTGAAGGGCGCGCCCGAAAGGCCAAAATACTCTTCATACATCTTTAAAAATCGAGCCTCACCCCGATAAAGGCCGTATTCTCCGAATATTCGAGAAAATCGACATCTGAAAATCGCTCCGTATACGAATATTCCGCAAAGGCTGCGACATTTTCGTAGATCTGGTATTCCCCCCCGATCGATCCGATGATCGTGTTGGTCGCGCCGTTCTGGTTCGCTAGCGCTGCGCAGCCTTCAACAACGTCAAATAACGGATCAAGCGTATTGATTCCGAAAACAAGCGGATTGGCTTCGCAGGTCGCGGTGTCTACGACCGTATCGGCGAACCGGTAAACGACATTGCCATAGGCCAATATGCGCCGCGATAGCCGGCGCCGGAGATTTGCGTTGATGTCAAAAGCTTCAATCATCCGGAAACCAAAATCGCTGTCCGAATAGTTGCCCGAAAGCGTGAAGCTGGTGCGCTCGTAATTTGTCGAAAGAGCTGCGTAGGCCTGATCGACGACGCCAACGCCGATAGTCTGCGCGTTGGTGCCATTAAGAATTGAGGCGTACTGGTTCGCCGCATCGATAACGGCCCGAGGCGAGCCTTCATCGCCACGGCGCAGCTGGTCAGCGTAAAGGAGCGTTTGAGCCTGCACCTCGCGGAAGCGATTGGATGAGTTTTGCGCACGGGTGACGAAGCGGCGATTGGCCCCGGCGGCAAATGTCAGCCGCTCGGTGACCCGATAAGAGATATCGGCGTCGACGAAATCATCACCATAGCGTTCGCCATACTCAATCCGCGCATTCAGGCGACGATTGGGGCTTGCGGTAAAACCGGCTCGCCAGAAAACGCCGGAGAGTTCTTCATCGTCAAAGAACAAGGCCGCTGCGTCATCGGTTTCGACCTCGTCATATCCGACGGCGCCGCTTAACGAGAAAGCTCGAGACAAGGCGACCTGGCCTGAAGCCTCCACCGCACCTTGACGATATCCGAATTCCGGCAGGAAGCCTGAGCCGTCCTCAGTGGTGTCGACGCCATAGGCGCTCAGATTGAAACGAGCGCGATCGAGAAGATTGCCGCTGTCATATGTCGCGATCACCTCATGAGATCGAGAGTCATTCAGAAAATTGCGATTGAGCACGGCAAAAATGCTGTCCGAGTCGTCGATGAACACTTGCGAATACCGGTAGCGCAGCGCCACAGAGGACTGGTCCGGCATGCGGTGATAAATGTACGGGCTCGCGGCGAAGGAATGCACATTCGCCTGCTGGCCGCGCGCCGCGTTGATGTTGCGCGAAAACCGCGCATTGTCGCCGATCAACTGGCGCGAAGTTTGTCCGGAAACATCAACATAGAGCCAATTGTCAGCAACGGTCGCGGTGCCGGTGGCGCCGACATTCTGCGATATATTGAAGTCCGAACTGTCGGCCAGGTAAGAAAAATCAAGATCACCCAGAACGATCCCGGTAAAGCGGTTGGTGCTGGTTATTGCCCCGCCTGAAACCGCGGTCGAAAAAAAGTATTCCTCTATCGACAACGGGTCCGGCGCAAGATTGATGTTGTCGGAATAGGTGAACCGACCCGAAACACTGGCGGCGTATCCGAAATAATCCGTTTGCAGTCGAAGCGGCGGCTCGGCGACCGGTCCTTGTGCGATCGCCGCACTGCCGAGAACGCCAAGGCCCGCGCCCGCGCATAATGCGTTGCGAAGTCCCCTCAGCGTGTATCGATTAAACATCGCCATTGGATTTATTCCTCTCTTCGGCGCTCGCTTCAGGGCGCCGCGGATAATAGTCGTAGGATCCGTAAGACGCGCCCGTAGCGTTAAGTAAACACCGATTCAGGATCAGACTGACATGGGGATTAACGTCTAAAAGCTCGTCCAAGGCCGCCGCCGCCGCCGGTTCCGGGGTCTCATTCGCCTCGACGACGAAGACGACCTCATCGACGAGTTTGGCCAGAATCACAGCGTCCGAGACGGCAAGCGTCGGCGGCGCGTCAAGGATTACAAGCCCGTCGCGAAAGCCTGCCGAAAGATCGCCCAGAAGCTTTTGGCATGTTGCGCTGGCGTAAAGCGCGTCGGACTGCTCAACCGGCCGGCCCTCCCCCATCACGGCGAGCGGGCCTTTCCGGGCGTAAACGAAGGCCTTCGACAAGGCGAGGCCGTCCGCGATGCAGTCGGCGAAACCGGGCCCCGCGGGCAAGCCAAGGCGGGCGCGCAGTTTCGGGCGCGGCATGTCGGCATCGATCAGGGCGACGCTGATTCGGTCTTCGAGAGCGAAACTGAGCGCCAGATTAAGCGCGCAAAAGGTCTTTCCTTCGCCAGCCTGGGCTGAAGTGACGAGTACAACATTACGCCGGCGTCCGGGCATGCGCATCGCGCCCGGCTCGCCGCTCGAGCGCAGGAAACCGAGCCGTCGCAACAGCCGGCGCTTGACCGCGCGCAAATCCATGGCGAGTGGGCTCGCCATTTCGGCGGGCGTGTAATAGCCGTCCGACGCGAGTTTATCGAGATCGAGATCAAAGCGCCGCTTCGGCGTTTTCACCGGCTTGGCCGATTTCTGCTTTTTCTGGATCAGCGCCTCAAGCGGTCCGCCTGCTTTTTCGATGACGCTCATAACCGGTCTCCGCGAAAGGTCTCGCCCGCAGCCGCCTCGCGCAAGGACTCCGGCGAAACCGTCGATAAGGTCAACGCGCCGTAAACAGCGCCGACAAGAATGAGCGCGCCGCCGGCGCAGGCGAGACGCAAAATCTCACGCCGGCGAAAGGCCGACACCGCCGCGGACGGCGCTTCGGCGATGGCGCCAAGAACGGGCAGTCCAAACGCCGCCTCCAATTCATCCGCCTGCGCATAGCTTCGATCGAGGGCGTTGAGGCCGATCCCGACGCCTGCGCCCGCGCCGAGCGCCAGCACGCCAACGAACGCAATCAACAGACCGCGCGGCGGGAAAGCTGGTTTCAAGGCGCGGACCGGGCGTTCGAACACTTGATATTCAACGCCGCGGCCGGCCGGACCCAGCGACTGCGTGAGTTGCAATCGGTCTCGGCGCGCCAGAAGGTCCTCATAGGTCTTTTTCGTGGTGTCATATTGGCGTTCGATCTGCGCGAGCTCGGCCAAGACCGCCGGCGCCTGACCGACGGCGAGATCAAGAGCATTCACTTCCGCGCGCAAATCGGCCTCGCGATCTTCAAGATTGGCGAGCGAATCCTCGGCGACGCGAAGCTCGGATCCGAGGCGCACATAGTCTGGATTGCTGGCGAGGCCTGAGTCGTGGCGGCCGAGTTCTTTAAGGCGTGCTTCGAGCCCGCGAATATCGGGGTGCGTGTCGTTATATTTGCTGCGCAGATCAGCGAGTTCGACCCGCAGGCGTTCGATTTCGCCGCCGGAGGCGACGCGCGGCGTCGCAGACAGAAGATTTTGCAGCGTCAGGATGCGCCCGCGGGTCTTCGCGATCTCGTCGGCGGTGCGCAGAAGCTCCTGATCTTTCTGGTCGCGCCGCCGCGTCGTTCCCTCGCTCGCCGCCAGCTCGACCGCGTGCTCGCGGCGGAAACTTGCGACCGCTTCTTCATTCGCGGTCAGGCGTTCTTCAAACTGTTCGATCTGAAGGTTGAGCCGGCGGCGCGCGGAATCGCTTTCTGAAAGGCTGGCGCCGAGATCCTGCTCAATCAGCAAGGTCAGCACCGCGTCCGTCACCTTCTTCGCAATCACCGGATCAGCGTTGCGATAGGTGATGACGAAATAGAGATCACGGGGCGACTCAATCGAAATGGTTTCCGCAACGCGTTCGATAAGGCCTTGCATCTCTTTGAGCCGATCAACCTCGCCTTTGGCTTCGATGGTCTGATCAAGGCCGCTGCGATAAATGATCTCTTCGACATTGGGCCGCGTTAAAAGCTGCAGGCGCATCACCTCAACGCGGCTGCGATAGTCGGGCGCGGCAGTGACGCCATTTAAGACTGGCTGCAGAATGGTTTCGGTCTGCACGTAAACTTGCGCGCGCGATTCATACTTGTCCGGTATCAGCCACAAACCGAACCAGCCCAAAAGCGCCGCCGCCCAGGCTGCAATCGCAACCGCCCAACGCCGCTTCCACAGGCCGTTTAAATGGCGCACCACCGGCGCGGGCAAACTCTCCAACCGAAACACGAAACGCCCCATCCCCAACCTGTGATCCCCCTCGTCCTTACAAAACGCTTTCCGGGATCAGGATGACGTCGCCCGGCAGCACCGGCACATTGGCTGAGATGTTGCCTTTGCGCAGGAGATCATCGAGGCGCACGCGATAGGATTTGCGCTCCGCGCCCTGGCCGCGGATGAGAACCGCGCGGTTGCCGGCGGCGAATTCCGTAAGCCCGCCGACCGCGACCATAACGTCGAGCACGGTCATGCCCGCCTGAAAGGGCAGCGCAATCGGCTGCTGCGCTTCGCCGAGGACGCGGACCTGCTGATCGAATGTCGATGAGAAATTGGAGACGATGACCGTGACTTCCGGCGTTTTCACATATCGCGCAAGCGACTGCTCAAGATCGCGCGACAGCGCTGACGGCGTTTTGCCCGCCGCAATCATGTCTTCGACAAGCGGCGTTGAAATGCGCCCGTCGGGACGCACGGTGACATTCGTTGAAAGCTCAGGCGCGCGCCAGACGAAGATTTCCAACTGATCCAAAGGCCCGATCAGATAGTCCGGCGCCGTCGCCGCCGCATCTTCAGCCGACGCCGGCGCTGCCGCCAATTGTTCGCCGCCGCCGAACACCGAACACGCGCTCAACGCCGCCGCCGCTGCGCCAATGATCGCAATCCTGGCGAGTTTAGTGAAATGAGTCATGGTGAATTTCCCTGCCTTGGTGTCCGATTTTGCGCCACATTTGCGTCGGCGCAGAGCAAAAACTCAATTTCAGTTTAAAGGGTCCGCAAGTTCTTTGCCATGGCGCCGAAGCGGGGCCCGTAAGCGTCCACAGGCGGACGAGAACGCCAATGAATTCATGAGCTTCACACGATGGGTCGGTGATCGAACCGGGCGACGCTTCTCAGCCTCGGATCGCCGCATGAAGGAGCAACGACGACTCACCCATCAAAGGGTTAACGGCTGCCAAGGCCGAACAACACAACGCGAACGGTTAAGACGAGGATAGCGGCGGCGCGAAGCGGCGAATGCCGCGTGATATAGAAAAGATCGTAACGCAGCTTCTCGCGGGCGCCTTCAACGGAGTCCGCGTAATGATATTTCACCTGCGCCCAACCGGTGAGACCCGGTTTTACCAGATGGCGCGCATCATAATGGGGGATGATCCGGCGCAAGACGGCGACGAATTCGGGCCGCTCCGGGCGCGGTCCGATAAAGCTCATATCGCCCTTCAGGACGTTGAGCGCCTGTGGGATCTCGTCAACGCGCAGGCGCCGAATGATGCGACCGACGCGCGTGATGCGATGATCATTGACGCTGGCGTAACACGCTCCGTCGGGCTCTGCGCCGACGCACATGGAACGCAGTTTGTAGACCTGAAAGACGGCGCCGGCCCGGCCCACGCGCGCCTGCCGGTATAGAACAGGCCCTGGCGTCTCCAGCCGGATCGCCATCGCGGTTAACGCCATTACAGGCGAAGAGACCAAGAGCAGCAACAGCGCGCAGACGATATCGCAAAAGCGCTTCGCAGCGGCGGCGACGGGCGCGTTCATCGCTTCGGCGGAATCCGCAAGCGCCTGCGCGTCAATTGTGGCGAGATCAATGCGGTCCGCATCGCTAGGGGGCGGCAGCCGGCGCGGCGTGCGATCGCCGGCGGCTTCGCCCGCTGTCCCGACTTCGCCGCCGGCGGTCGCCTTGCGGGCTGCGAAACCGCCCGCAAACGCGATGCCCGCAATCACCATATCCCCGAAAAAGATCGCCATGCCTGTCATTCCGTAGACAACGCAAAATCCCGGAATGACGCGAAGCAGGTTTCATGCCTAACAAAGTCTTAACAGCGCACCGGCCTCGATCTTTCCGGCGCTTTCCTTGCAATGCATTGCGGCGCAGCGGGCATGACTCATATGGCGCAGGGCAGATGCGGCTTCTGGTTTTTACAACGCTTTATCCGAACGCGGCGGCGCCGACCCATGGCGTTTTCGTCGAAAACCGGTTGCGCGCCTTCCTTGATCGTCACGATGCTGACGTGCGGGTCGTTGCGCCTGTTCCCTGGTTTCCGCTGAAGTCGGAGATCTTCGGCGACTACGCGCGCTTTGCGCGCGTTCCGGAAAGCGAGAGGCGCCATGGCGTGCAGATTTACCATCCGCGCTATGTGATACCGCCGAAGACCGCGATGCGGGTCGCGCCGGCGGCCCTCGCCCGCGCCTTGCGCCGCACGCTGGACGACTTTGCGCGCGATGGCTGGGCGCCTGATCTGATCGACGCGCATTATCTTTATCCGGATGGCGTCGCCGCCGCCCGCGTCGCGAAGGAGCTCGAATTGCCGTTGGTGCTCACCGCGCGCGGCAGCGATGCGACTCTGTTGCCCCGCTATGAAGGACCGCGCAAAGCGATACTCGAAGCGATCGCCGCCGCGCACGCCGTCGTGTCTGTGTCGAATTCGCTGAAGTCCGACCTCGCAAAAGTTGGCGCGCCAAGAGACAGGATCGAAGTCCTGCGCAACGGCGTTGATCTCGATCTTTTTCGACTAAAGGACCGCGACGACGCGCGACGGCGCCTCGGCGTAGAGGGCGGCGTGATCGCAAGCGTCGGCCATCTCATCGATCGAAAGGGCCACGATCTCGTCATCGATGCGCTGAGACGCCTGCCGGGCGTCAATCTCGTCATTGTCGGCGACGGACCGCGCCGCGCAGCGTTGGAGGAACAAGCCCGCCGATCCGGGGTGGCGGGGCGCGTTGCGTTTCTCGGCGCGCGCCGGCATGAAACCTTGCCCGAGATTTACAGCGCGGCCGACGCCCTTGTCCTCGCCTCCTTGCGCGAGGGCTGGCCGAACGTCTTGCTGGAAGCCATGGCCTGCGGAACGCCGTGCATCGCCAGCAATGTCGGCGGCAATGCGGAAGTCATCTCCGCGCCTGAGGCGGGCCGTATTTTCACAGCGCGCACGCCGGAGGCGATCGCCGTTGCGTTTCGCGATCTCCTTGCCGACCTGCCCGCGCGCGCGGGGACCCGCGCCCATGCCGAAAAGCACAGCTGGGCGGCGACGGCCGGCGCGATGGCGCGGATCTTCAAAGACGCCGCCGCCAAGACGACGAGCCGGCGCGCCGTGCGCATAACGCCCTTCAAGCGGCCAGCCGCCCGCCAAGCGCCGCGCCTTATGGTCACGGTCGATACGGAGGAAGTCTTCAATTGGTCCCGCTTTGATCCCGACGCTTATCGTCTCGCCGCGCCGCAAGATCTCTCGCCTCTGCAGTCGATGTGCGAGGCGCGCGGGATCGCGCCGCTCTACTTCCTGTCCTATCCGCTGTTGCGCGATGAGCGCATCGCCGGCTGGTTCCGCGCGCTGCAAGAGGCGTCTCGCGCCGACTGCGGCCTGCATCTTCACGCCTGGACGACGCCGCCGATAAACGGACGCGGCGGCGCTTACCATTCCTACCAGAATAATCTCACCCAAGGCGCCGCCGCCGCGAAATTGAACGTCCTCGCCGACGCCTATGAGGCGGCCTTCGGCGCCCGCGCCACATCACACCGCGCCGGGCGCTACGGTATCGATGCGACCTGTTATCCGCTGCTCGCAGATATTGGCGTCAAATATGATTTCAGCCCGTCGGCGGGGTTCGACCTCTCCGCCGATGGCGGGCCCGATTTCACGGGCCATTCAAATGCGCCCTCGATTGTCGGAACGCATGCCGGCGCGCTCGCTGTCACGCCGGTATCGGGGGGCCGCGCCGTGCGGCGAAGCAACTGGTTTCCGAACGCGGCGGCGAACGAGTTCCTTCCAAAGAAACTGACGGCGCCGGCGCGCCTCAGCCCTGAAGGCGCGAGCCTTGAAACGCTGAAGGCGCTGACGCGACGCCTTATCCATGACGGCGCGCCGGTCCTCACATTTACCCTTCATTCAACTAGCCTAACAGAAGGTGGCAATCCGTATGCGGCTGATGCGGCCGGCGTCGACCATATTCTCGAGACTACGCGGGCCTTTCTCGACTGGTTCTTCGAAAATGATCTCGGAGAGCCGGCCCGCCTGTGCGATCTTGAAACACTTTACGAGGGCGCTTTCGATTTAACGCGGCTTTAAGCATGCGCCCGGTAATTTTTGCCGGGTCAGCTTGTCTTAGAAAGGCCGCATCATGGAGCCCACCGATTATCTCCGCGTTTTATTCGGCCTTGTCACGGTGCTCGGCCTTATTGGCACGGCGGGTTTCATCGCGCGCAAGGGCAATCTTTTGTCGATCGCACCGCGTCTGGCGCGCAAGCGCCGCCTGCAGATTGTTGAAAGCCTCGCCATCGATGCGCGTCGCCGAGCCATCATCCTGCGCAAGGACGGACGAGAACATCTCGTCGTGCTTGGTCCGCAAGGGGAAACCCTTGTCGATAGCGCGCCCGCCCTCGTCGATGCAGAAACGGAAGCGGCGCCCGCTGCGGCCGGCGAAACGCCCGCCCCCGTCAATCCGTTCAAGACACTCTTCGCGCAGGTCGGGCGCGAAAGACCGGCCGCGTGAAACGGCTGTTTACGATCTTTCTCGCCGCATTCGCGGCCGCGCTCGTCATGAGCGCCGACCTCGCCGCCCAGTCCCTGACCATCGATCTGGGCGAGGCGGAAGGCGAAGGCGCCGGTTTTTCAGCGCGCATCGTTCAGCTGGTCGTCCTGACGACCATTTTGTCGCTGGCGCCGTCGATCCTGATCATGATGACGAGTTTTATTCGCATCGTGATCGTCCTTTCGCTCCTGCGCACCGCCATCGGCATTCAGCAGAGCCCGCCGAACCCGGTTATCATCTCGCTCGCCTTGTTTCTCACCGCCTTCATCATGGCGCCGACCTTCGGCGAGGCTTATGAGGCCGGCGTCAAACCCTTCATGAATGAGGAGATGACGCTTGAAGAGGCGTTTCCGAAAACGGTCGCGCCGGTCAAGACCTTCATGCTCTCCCAGGTGCGCGAAAAAGACCTTGCACTTTTCTTTGACATGGCGCGGGTCGAACCGGTGAGCGCCGAGGCGACGCCGCTGCATGTGCTGGCGCCGGCTTTCATGATCTCTGAATTGCGGCGGGCTTTCGAGATTGGTTTTATGATTTTCATCCCGTTCCTGATCATCGACATGGTGATTTCGTCGATCCTGATGGCGATGGGGATGTTGATGCTGCCGCCGATCGTGATCTCGCTTCCCTTCAAGCTGATCTTTTTCGTGCTGATCGACGGCTGGCGCCTGTTGGCCGGCAGTCTCGTTGAGAGCTTCAGGACAGGGCCGCCGGTTTAGTAGGATTTAGCGACTAGGGGTTGCGAATTAGGGATGAGGCGGCAAATTGGCCTATCCACAAACCATACCTTCAAATCCCTGACCCTCATCAAATATGCAATGCGTGTCCGAGCGTTCTGAGCGCCGCCTCCTGGAAGGCTTCGCCCTGCGTCGGATGCGCATGGATGGTGCCGGCGATGTCTTGAAGGCGCGCGCCCATCTCGATCGCAAGACCGAAGGCGGCCGATAGCTCGGCCACCCCGCCGCCGCAGGCCTGAATGCCCAATACAACATGGTCCTCTTTGCGCGCGACGATGCGGATGAACCCGTCCTCCGCCTCCATGGTCATGGCGCGGCCATTGGCAGCGAACGGAAAGCTCTGCGTCATGATTTCCTCGCCCGCCTTTTTCGCCTCATCGGGCGAGAGGCCGGCGGAGACGACTTCCGGATCGGTGAAACAGATCGCGGGGATCACGCGCTTGTCCCATGCGCGGTTCTGGCCGGCGATGATTTCCGCGACCATCTCGCCTTGCGCCATGGCGCGGTGGGCGAGCATCGGCTCGCCGGTCACATCGCCGATGGCGTAGATCCCGTTCATGGAGGTGCGGCAGCGATCGTCGATCTTGATGAAGCGCCCGTCCATGTCGAGCGCGAGATTTTCGCGGCCCCAGCCCTCTGTCAGCGGCGCGCGCCCGACGGTGACGAGGATTTTCTCCGCCGCAATGGTTTTCACTTCGCCTTCGGCGGTTTCGATGTCGAGGCCTTTTGCAGACTTGCCCCGGGCCTTGGCGCCGAGCAGAACCTCCATGCCGAGCGCCTTCATTTTTTTGGCGACCGGTCTTGTTAGCTCCGCATCATAGAGTGGCAGGATGCGGTCGAGCGCCTCGACCACCGTAACTTTCGACCCGAGCTTCGCGAATGCGATGCCCATTTCAAGACCGATATAGCCGGCGCCGACGACGGCGAGGGTTTTCGGAACCGCGCCGAGATCAAGCGCCTCGGTTGACGAAATGACGTCTTCGCCGAAAGGCAGGAAGGGCAGTTCAACGGGGTGAGAGCCGGTGGCGATAATGATGTTCCGGGCGCGAACGGTCTCGACGCCGTCATCGGTTTGAACGTCCACCGTCTTGCCGTCGACGAAACTCGCCCAACCCTTGATCGATTTAAGCTTGTTCTTTTTCAGAAGCGCGCCGACGCCGCTCGTGAGGCGTCCGACGATTCCGTCTTTCCATTTGACGGTTCGTCCAAGGTCGATCTCAGGCTTTTTCGCCGAGATCCCGATCGCCGCGCCGTTCGCAAAATGGGTCGCCTTCTCAAATTCGTCGGCGACATGGATCAGCGCCTTTGACGGAATGCAGCCGACATTGAGACAGGTCCCGCCGTCGGCGACCGCCTCGACAATCACCGTATCAAGCCCCAGCTGGCCGGCGCGAATCGCAGCCACATAGCCGCCGGGTCCGGCGCCGATGACGAGAGTGTTGCATTCAGTAATAGGCATGGATGACCTCATTCATCATTTTCGATGCGATCTATCACTCTAAGTCCAGGAAAAACGACTATAGCGACATAGGCCAACGCTAACGCCGAAGCGAATTTGTTAGCAGGCCAATCAGGCAATAGCATTACAAGAACTTGGAAGATCAAAAAGAACAAAATCGCGCCGACTCCCATCAGCGCATATATGGCTGCAATCTTTGGCGCCTTTTTCACGTGTCAGGCCCAGCGCAGCTTAGCGAAGCGCATCAGTCCTCAACAAAAATCATCGCCGGGTTTTCAAGGAGCTGCTTGATGCGCTGGATAAAGACCGCCGCATCCCAGCCGTCGACGACGCGATGATCAAAGCTTGAGGACAGATTCATGATCTTCCGGGGGCGGAACTCCTGCCCGTCCCAGCGCGGCAGCACCTGCATCTTGTTGACGCCGATGATGGCGACTTCCGGATGGTTGATCACCGGCGTCGTGACGATGCCGCCAAGCGCGCCGAGCGATGTGATGGTGATCGTTGAGCCCGAAAGCTCTTCGCGGCTCGCCTTGCCGGATTTTGCGGCCTCGGCGAGGCGCGCGACTTCCTCCGCGCAGTCCCAGATGTCGCGCGCTTCGGCGTGACGCACGACCGGCACCATCAATCCGCCAGCGGTCTGCGCGGCGACGCCGATATGCACGCCGCCATGGCGATGAACGACGCCGGCCTCGTCATCGTAGATCGCATTGATATGCGGCTGTTCGGCGATCGCCTTGACCATGGCGCGCATCAGGAAGGGCAGGATCGTCAGCTTCGGCCGGCCCTCCTTGCGCGCGTCATTCAGTTCCTTGCGCAAATCTTCCACCGCCGTCATGTCGACTTCATCGACATAGGTGATTGGCACGATGCGCGCGCTCGCCGCCTCCATCTGCTCGGCGATCTTGCGGCGAAGGCCGCGGACCGGAACGTCTTCGATCTTCGTGTTGCGCGCATAGGAGACCCCGCGCGCGGCGACGCCGTTGCCGCCGGTCTCGAAATACGCGTCGAGGTCTTCATGGCTGATGCGTCCGGCCGGTCCTGTGCCGTGGACGCGGCGCAGATCTACGCCCGCATCGAGCGCACGCCTGCGCACGGCCGGCGAGGCGAGCGGCTTCTCGCCTTCCGCGCGCGGCGCGCCCGATGGCGATGTGACCGCCGCGCCGGCTGCGCCATTGGATTTCGCTTTTGGCAGCGTCGGCTTTTCCGTCGGCGCCTTCGCCTTGGCTTTTTCTTTTTCGGCCGGCGGCGGAGCTTCCTCAGCTTTCGCCGACGCTGGTTCATCATTCTTCGCAGCCGCCGGGTCCGCGCCCGGCTTCACATTGCCCGGACCGTCGACTTCAAGCTTGATCAGGGGCGAACCGACCGCGAGCACCTCGCCCACCTCGCCGCCGCGCCACAACACCTTGCCCTCGACCGGAGACGGAATCTCGACCGTCGCCTTGTCTGTCATCACCGAGGCGAGCACCTCGTCTTCGCGCACATTGGCGCCGAGATCAGCAAGCCATTCGACGAGTTCCGCCTCGGCGACGCCTTCGCCCACATCGGGCATCTTGATGACGAATTCGCCCATTATGCGCTCTCCATCACTTTTTTCAGGGCCGCGCCAACCCGCGCCGGACCCGGGAAGTAATCCCATTCATGAGCGTGGGGATAAGGGGTATCCCAGCCGGCGACGCGGATGACCGGCGCCTCCAGATGATAGAAGCACCCTTCCATGACAACGGCCATTAGCTCGGCGCCAAACCCGCAGGTTTTGGTCGCCTCGTGAACAATGACGCAGCGCCCAGTTTTGCGCACCGAGGCCTCGATAGTCTCAAAGTCGAGCGGCAGGATCGTCCGTAAGTCAATGATTTCCGCATCAACGCCCGTCTCTGCGGCGGCGGCCTCGGCCACATAGACCATAGTGCCGTAAGCGAGAACGGTCACCGCCTCGCCTTCGCGCCGGATCGCGGCCTTGCCAAGCGGCACGGTGAAGTAGTCTTCAGGAACCTCGCCGAGGTCATGTTTCGACCACGGGGTCACGGGCCGGTCATGGTGGCCGTCAAAGGGCCCGTTATAAAGCCGCTTCGGCTCAAGGAACATCACCGGATCATTATCTTCGATTGACGCGATCAGGAGACCCTTCGCGTCATAGGGGTTCGAAGGGATAACCGTCTTGATGCCGGACACGTGAGCGAACAACGCTTCGGGGCTCTGGCTGTGGGTCTGGCCGCCGAAAATGCCGCCGCCCGTGGGCATACGCACGACCATGGGCACGGTGAAATCGTTATTCGACCGGTAGCGGATGCGCGCAGCTTCTTGCGTGATCTGGTCGTAGCCCGGATACATATAATCCGCAAACTGAATTTCAACGCAGGGACGAAGCCCGTAGGCGGCCATGCCGATGGCCGCTCCAATGATGCCGCTTTCGTTGATTGGAGAATCGAAACACCGGTGCTTACCGTACTTCTGCTGAAGACCTTCGGTGCAACGGAAGACGCCGCCGAAAAAACCGACATCCTCGCCGAAGACGACGACATTGTCGTCGCGGCCCATGGTGACGTCCTGGGCGTTGCGGATCGCCTGAATCATGGTCATGCGCGCCATAGCGGTCTAAACCCCCGCTTCCTGGCGCTGACGGCGAAGGTGCAGTGGCATTTCCTCGTAAACGTCTTCGAACATTTCACGCGGGCTGGAATGCGGCCCGTCATGGAGCGTTCCGTTTTTCTCCGCTTTTTTCTGCGCTTCCGCGACTTGCGCCTCGAGCATTTCGCGCGCTTGAACATGCTGCGGCTCCGACCAGGCGCCGCGTTTGATGAGATAATTCTTCAACCGCTCCACTGGATCGCCGAGCGGCCAGGCGTCGGACTCTTCCTTCGGTCGGTAGGCGGACGGGTCGTCAGAGGTCGAGTGCGCGCCGACGCGATAGGTGACATGCTCGACCAATGTCGGCCCGTAGCCAGCGCGGGCGCGGTCGATCGCCCACTTCGAGACGGCGTAGACCGCGAGGTAGTCGTTGCCGTCAACGCGCAGCGAGGGAATGCCGAAGCCGAGCCCGCGCGAGGCGAAGGTCGCGGCGCGACCGCGGGCGATGCCCTGATAGGTAGAGATCGCCCACTGATTGTTGACGATGTTGAGCACCACGGGCGCGCGATATGTCGATGCGAAGACGAGCGCGGAGTGAAAATCGGATTCAGCCGTAGAGCCGTCGCCTATCCAAGATGCGGCGATCTTGTTATCGCCCTTGATGGCTGAGGCCATGGCCCAGCCAACGCCCTGAATAAACTGCGTCGCGAGATTGCCGGAAATCGTGAAGAAGCCATGCTCTTTCGACGAGTACATGATCGGCAATTGACGGCCGTTCAGCGGGTCGGCGGCGTTCGAGTAAATCTGGTTCATCATGTCGACCATGGAATAATCCGTCGACAGAAGAAGGCCTTGCTGGCGATAGGTCGGGAAGTTCATGTCGCCCGGCTGCATCGCCTTGCGGAAGGCGCAGGCGATCGCTTCCTCGCCAAGGGCCTGCATGTAGAAGCTGGTCTTGCCCTGGCGCTGCGCCATCAGCATGCGCGCGTCGAAGGCGCGCACGCGCAGCATGTCCTCAAGGCCTTCCTTCACCTGCTCGTCGGAAAGCTCGCCCCCCCAGGGGCCGACCGCATTCCCCTCGCGGTCCATCACCCGGATAATCGTGTAGGCGAGATCGCGGATGTCGTCGGCGGGAACGTCGATCGGCGGACGCTTCGCCGCGCCGGCTTTCGGAATCGGCACGTTGGAAAAGTCGGGTTTGTCGCCGGGCCGAAATTCCGGCTCGGGCACGTGAAGCGAAAGCGGCGTTGCGCCCGGTTCTTTTGCGTCAGACATGGATCTGTTGCGGTCCTCCGGCGGCGCCTTAAGGGGAAAGAGCGAGCGCCTTGTTTTTCGGGCGGCTTTGCGAGGGCTCAGCCCTTTTTTTGCAGCCACATCTAGTCCGGCCAGGGCGCCTCGCGCAATGGCGCCGGCGCGCCTGCCCGCAAAAAGAGCGCGTAGACGAAGCTGGAATGAGCGCCGGAGCGATAAATGCCAAATTGAAATGCGCAGTTAGCAGATAATCAACACGCCATTTCGCGCCGCGAGCCTCCCGGCTCAACCATTAGTTAATGCCGCCCATTCTTCTTCCGACAACACGGCGACGCTTAGATCTTGCGCTTTCTTCAGTTTCGATCCGGCGCCCGGCCCGGCGACGACATAGTCTGTCTTCGAAGAAACCGAGCCCGCAACTTTCGCGCCCAGCGCCAGTGCGCCCGCTTTCGCCTCGTCGCGGGTCATGGTCTCAAGCGATCCGGTGAAGACCACCGTCTTGCCGGCGACGGGCGATGCGGTTGCAGCTCTCGTCATCTGCTCGGGCGTGACTTCTTTGAGCAGCCTTTTAATTGCGTCGCGGTTATGCGCCTCGTCGAAGAAATCGATGACGGCGCCCGCGACCAGCGCGCCGACCCCGTCTATGGAGAGCATGTCTGCATAGGCCGGACCGTCACGATCGCGCGCCGCCTCGCCGGCCTCGATGAAAGCATTGATGTCGGCGTAATGCGACGCAAACAATCTGGCGTTGGTTTCCCCGACGTGACGGATTCCGAGCGCATTGATAAAGCGGGACAGCGCGATCGTCCGGCGCGCATCAATCGCTTCGAATAAATTCTGCACCGATTTCAGATTGGTCGGCGGTTTTTCTTTTCCGTCCTTGTTCTTTTTCCGGTTTCCTTCATCGTCGAGGTCGTAGCGGTAAAGGTCGATCTCGCCGGCATTCTGCCGATCGGCGAGGGTGAAGATATCAGCGGGCTCCTTGATGAGGCCTTCATCGTAAAAAGCCTCGATCTGTTTTGCGCCGAGCCCGTCAATGTCGAAGGCCTGACGCGAGACGAAGTGTTTGAGGCGCTCCTTTACTTGCGCTGCGCAAATGAGCCCGCCCGTGCAGCGCTTATCGACATCCGCCTTGCCGGTGCCTGCGTTTTCCTCGTTGACGGCGTGGCTGCCGCAGACCGGGCATCGGTCCGGAAACCTGTACGCCTTCGCGCCTTTGGGGCGCTTCTCCTTCACGACTTCAAGGACCTGCGGGATCACGTCGCCGGCGCGCTGAATGACGACGGTGTCGCCCGCGCGCGCATCCAGTCGCTTGATCTCATCCTCGTTATGAAGCGTCGCGTTGGTCACGACGACGCCGCCCACGGTGACGGGCTTCAGACGTGCGACCGGCGTCAGCTTGCCGGTGCGACCGACCTGGATGTCGATGGCTTCCAAAACCGTCGTCGCTTTTTCGGCCGGAAATTTATGGGCGATCGCCCAGCGCGGATGGCGCGAGACAAATCCCAGGCGTTCCTGATAATCGAGCCGGTCGACCTTATAGACGACGCCGTCAATATCGTAGCCGAGGCTTGACCGCTCCGTTTCGATCTTCCGGTAATGGGCGATCAGCCCGTCAGCGTCATCAAATCGCTTCGTAAGCGGATTAGTCTTGAAGCCAAGCTTCTTGAGGCGCGCGATGGCGCCCGATTGCGTATCGCTCAGCGGCTCTGATACTTCGCCCCAGGCATAGGCGAAAAACTTGAGCGGCCGCGCGGCTGTGATAGCGGCGTCTAGCTGGCGCAACGATCCGGCGGCGATGTTGCGCGGGTTTGGCGCGGCGTCCTCCCCTTCCCGGACAAGCCGTTTATTCAACGCCTCGAAATCGTCATGGCTCATATAGACTTCGCCGCGCACCTCCAGGATCGCCGGCGCATTTTTGAGTTTCTGCGGAATGTCCGAGATCGCAAGCGCATTCGACGTCACATTCTCGCCGACCTCGCCATCGCCTCGCGTCGCAGCCCGCTTTAATTCCCCATCCACATAGCGCAAGGAAAGCGAAAGGCCGTCGATTTTCGGCTCGGCGGTAAAGGCGAGCGGCGCGCCGTCATCGAGCTTCAAGAACTTGCGCACGCGTTTGACGAAATCCGCAACGTCTTCCTCGTCAAAGGCATTGTCGAGGGAGAGCATCGGAACCGCGTGGCGCGCTTTTTCGAATTTTGCAGACGGGGCTGCGCCGACCTTGTCGGAGGGCGAGTCCTCGCGTTTCAGTTTTGGAAAGCGCTTCTCGATCAGAATATTGCGCCGGCGCAGGGCGTCATATTCCGCGTCCGTTATCTCCGGCTTGTCGTGCTCGTAATAGGCCTTGTCGGCCTTGGCGATGGCCCCGGCGAGACGCGCAAGCTCAGCCGTCGCCTCGTCGGCGCTCAACTTGCCGACGGGAATCGCGGCGGCGTTTTTCGATTTCGAACTCAATTGCAAAAAGTCCTGCTGGACGTCCAGTCGGCGAGCGCTGCTCTTTTAGGGGATTCTGGCGCATCCGGAAATGCGCGGGATCACGCGCAAGGCTTAGCCTGTTTTTGCGAGTTTTCGCTTCGTCGCCTTAGTCTTGCCGGGCCCGCCGAGTAGGCGCTGCGCTGCGGCGCGCGCTTCATCCGTGACCTTCGCGCCCGATAGCATCCGCGCGATCTCTTCGATGCGCGCCTCGGCGTCAAGCGGGGTGACGCGGGTCGAGGTGGAGGCCTTGTTCTGGCGCTTTTCTATGCGCCAGTGAGCGTGAGCGCGCGCGGCGACTTGCGGGGAATGCGTAACGACCAGCACTTGCGCATCCGTCGCCAGCCGGGCGAGGCGCTCGCCCACCGCATCAGCAACCGCGCCGCCGACGCCGGCGTCTACCTCGTCAAAGATGATAACGGTGCGATTTTCCTTCGCCGCCAGCGCCGCCTTCATGGCGAGGACAAAGCGCGATAATTCGCCCCCCGACGCGATGGATTTCAAAGGACCCGCCGGCGCGCCGGGATTGGTCGCAACCATGAATTCAACCTTGTCCCAGCCGTCCGAACCCGGATGATCGGGGTCAGGCTCGATAGACGTTACAAAGCGGGCCTTGCCCAGTTTCAGTGGCGCAAGTTCCGCCGCGACGGCGGCGTCGAGTTTCTTGCCGGCGGCGACCCGGCCTTTCGACAGACGCGCCGCCGCCTTCTCATAAGTTTCACGCGCCGCCGCCAATGCTTTTTCAAGGTGGCTGAAGGCGGCCTCGCCCGTCTCAAGATCCGACAACGCCTTCTGGGTCTTGGCGAGAAACGTCGCCAGATCGTCAGGCTGTAGCCCGTGCTTGCGCGCCTCGCCGCGCAAAGCAAAGAGACGTTCTTCGCTCGCTTCCAGTTCTGCCGGATCAGCGCCGAAAGCCTCAATCGCGCGTTCGATCGCGATCCGCGCCTCGCCCGCCTCGTTGAGCGCGGCGTCAAGCCGGCTCGCCGCCTCTGATAAGACGTCGCCGCCTTCGGAAAGGCGCGCCCGCGCGCGCTCGATATTGCGCAAGGCGACGGAGAGCTTGCCTTCAACGCCGCCCTCGTCGACTGCGCTCGCGGCGGCGGCGAGATCGTCATTGATTTTTTCAGCGGCCATTAATTCGGCCCGGCGCGCGGCGAGAGCGGACTCCTCGCCGGGCTCAGGCGCAAGCTCTTCAAGGCGCGTCGCAACATGGCGCAAGTAATCCGCTTCCCGCGCTGTCGCGTCGCGCTCGCGCCAACGTTCCTCAAGATCGTTTTCAATCTCGCGCCACTCTTTCCAAGAGGCCGCGACGGCGCGTGCGTCTTTTGTGAGTCCGCCAAACTCGTCCACCATGTCGCGATGGGTGGCGGCGGCCAGAAATCCGCGCCCGTCATGTTGTCCATGAATTTCTAAAAGGCTTTCGCCAATCGTCCGCAATAGCGCGATGGAAACGGGCTGGTCATTGATGAAACCGCGCGAGCGTCCGTCCGCGCCCTGCACCCGGCGCAGGATAATCTGCGCTTCACCGGCGTCGAGGCCGTTCTCTTCGAGCAGCGCCCACGCCGCGTGATTGCTATCGGGCTCAAAACTGGCTGCGATGACGCCTTGTGATGCGCCGGCGCGCACCGCGCCGCGTTCGGCGCGGCCGCCGACCGCCAGGCCGAGCGCATCGAGCAGGATCGACTTTCCGGCGCCAGTTTCGCCCGTCAACGCCGTCAGGCCGCGAGCAAGCGCCAGCTCCGCCTGATCGATCAGCACATAATCCTTGATATGAAGGCCGGTCAGCATCGACAGCTTTCCTCGCGAAATCGCAAGGCCAACGCTATCTCAATTCGCGAGCTTCTGGAAAGTCCGCCGGCGAGGGGCGCGGCGACGCGTCTAACGCGAACCGCCCGGCCCGGAAAGATCGTCCGCAAGATCGTCATTGCGTTCGGATAGATCGCTCAGCTCTTCCGCTGTCGGCGGGTCAAAGTCGAGAAGATCGCTGGGGTCGATATCGTCAAGCGTTTTTTCTTCCGCTTCTTGCAGGCTCGCCGTCTGCGGGCGCAACCGCGACGGCGTCGTGCCGTCGGCGAGAATGAGGCCGCGCCGGTCGAATAGGCGATAAGAGTCCTGATACCATCGGCTGCCCGGATAGTTATGGCCGAGAACCGCAGCGGAGGCGCGCGCCTCGTCGACAATACCAAGCTCAAGATATGCCTCGGTGAGGCGGTGCAGCGCTTCAGGTACATGGGTCGTCGTTTGATACTTCGTGATCACCGTTTTGAACCGGTTAATCGCCGCAATGTGCTTGTTGTCCCGAAGATAAAACAGGCCGACATACATTTCCTTGCCGGCGAGGTGATCATAAGTCAGGTCGAGCTTCAGCCGCGCGTCGCGCGCGTACTCTGAGTCCGGATAACGGCGGATCACGTCCGTCAACGCTGCGAGCGCGTCGTCAGTGAATTCCTGATCTCGCCCGACATCGCGGATGCGTTCATAGTGGCAGATCGCCTTCAAATAATAAGCATACGCTGCATCTTTGTTGCCCGGATGCAAGGCGATGAACTGGTCGACCGCGGTCACCGCGTCGTCATATTCATTGTCCTGGTAATAAGCGAACGCTTTCATCAACATCGCGCGGCGCGCCCAGGCCGAATAGGGATGTTGGCGCTCGACTTCCTCAAAGAATGCGATCGCCCTTTCGTAGCGCCGTCGCTCAAGCTCAAACGTGGCGTCGGCGTAAAGCGTCTCAACAGGCCGCGCGACGTAAGCAAATTTTTCCTTCTCGCCGCTTGAACCACAGGCCGCGAGACTAAGCGCCGCGAAAGCGGTCGCCGCTACAACTCGAATTTTCCTGAAAAGAACTGTCACATATATCCTTTGCGCCGATGGCGTGCGCCCCCCGGGCCTGATTGAGTTTTTAGTCATAGGCGCTTCAGGCGTCAAACGCCGGCATCCGCGTAAGGGAGACGAGAAGGCCCGTCAGGCCGATTCGGCGGCCTGCTCCCGGACGAGGGCGCGTTGGACGGCAAGCCCGGCCCGGCAATTGATGTCGTGGCCAGGACGGATCGCCGTCACCTTTGCGCCTAAAGGCGCGCCAAGAAGCGCAAGATCGCCAAGGAGGTCCAAGGCTTTGTGGAGGGCGAATTCCTCCGGATCGCGCAGGCCGTCGCCATTGAGGACACGCTCGCCGTCCACGACGACGGCGTTTTCAAAGGAGCCGCCGCGGATGAAGCCCGCCCGCTGCAGCGCGTCCACCTCGGAAAGACGACAGAAAGTGCGCGCCGAGGCCAGCGCCGCCAACCGCGTTTCATCCCCGAGATCGATTTCGACGCGCTGTCGACCGATCATGCAATCAGCGAAATCAATGCCGACCGCGAGCGTGAATCGGTCCGCCGGCTCGATCCGCACCGAACGATCGCCGTCGATAATCTCCATGGCTTCAGCGAACCGTATTTCCTCGCGCGCACGGTCAAGCTCCCTGACGCCCGCATCGACAATGGCGTCAACAAAAGGCATCGCGCTTCCGTCAAGGATCGGCACTTCCGGTCCGTCAATCTCGATATGCGTGTCGTCGACCCCGGTCAGCGCCAGGGCGGCCATGAGATGTTCGACCGTAGCGACGGTAAAGCCGCGCCCGTTTGAAAGGGTGGTGCCGTGATCGGCGTTAGAAACCGATGACGGGTTCGCCGCGACAAGATCGCCAGGCCGCTTGACGGCGGATGGCCCGTCGCCGCCCTTCCAGAAAATAACGCCGGCGCCCGCCGGCGCCGGACGCAGCGTCACGGCGCTCGCGACACCGGAATGGACGCCGACGCCCGACAGTCGAACGGGCTTGGCGACGGTTCGGCGCGGTGCGTCAAGAGCTTGAAAATAAACCGGATTGATGACGCGTCCCCTCTTGAAATCACGCAGCTCGGCCGGCGGACGACGCGCACCACTGTGAAATACAGCGGCGCATTATGGACGTCTTCTGGTGAATGTCCAACCGACGTCGGTGCCTAACAAAAAAGCGGCGCGCTGGGAGCGCGCCGCTGGCGTATTCACTGAAATTCGCCTCGCATTGCAAGGCTGCCTCATCCTGTCTTTTTCTTGCGCAAGAAGGACGGGATTTCGAGTTCGGCGTCCTCCTGATCGTCAAACAGATCGCCGCGAACCCGAGATGAGGGCTTCGCGGCCTCCGGCGCGCGCGCTGGCGGCAAGTCGCGCTTATCCTCGCGCGGGGCCCCGCCGCCGAGGGCTTTGAACATGTCGACCGCCGCCTCGATGGAGTTTCGACCGATAGATTGAGCGCCGCGGAACGGATTGGCGTTGTGGCGCGGCTCTTCCGCAACGTGACGCCGCGGCGCCGTGGCGGGCGCGGCGCCCGCATTATGGGATCGATAGCTCGGCGCGACGCCGTCCTGGCCTTCCGTCAGCATCCGCCGGATGCGTTCATGGACGTCGCCGACCGGATTGGCGCCCTCCGCCGCCGAGGCGGGCACGCTGCGCACCGCTGGGGCCGGCGAAGCGGCAGGCTTCGCCTCGGGCGCAGCAATCGGCGTTTCGGCGTTAACCTGTTTGGCCTGGAATTGAGCGGGCGCCGCGGCGCTGGCGGGCGCATTGACGACTGTCGGCTGTCGCCAGGGCTTTGCGGTGACGCCGGTGTTGATGCGCACCGTTGGCCGGCTTTCGTCTTCAGCGATATCGATGCCCGTTGCGACGACGGAAACGCGGACCTTGCCTTCAAGGTCCTGATTGAAGGTCGAGCCAACGATAATGTTGGCGTCCGGATCAACTTCGGCGCGAATGCGGTTCGCCGCCTCGTCGACCTCGAAAAGCGTCATGTCCATGGAGCCGGTGATATTGATGAGGACGCCGCGCGCGCCTTTCATCGAAACCTCGTCGAGAAGCGGGTTCGAAATCGCCGCTTCCGCAGCCTGGATGGCGCGTTTCTCGCCTTCGGCTTCGCCCGTGCCCATCATCGCCTTGCCCATCTCGCTCATCACTGTTCTGACGTCGGCGAAGTCAAGATTGATGAGGCCAGGCATCACCATCAGGTCGGTAATGCCGCGCACGCCCGAATGCAGAACCTGGTCGGCCATGGCGAAGGCTTCGTGAAAGGTCGTGCGTTCGTTCGCGATCGAAAAGAGATTCTGGTTCGGAATGATCAGCAGCGTGTCGACATGCTTTTGCAATTCTTCGATGCCGGCGGTCGCGATGCGCATGCGCCGCGCGCCCTCGAAATGAAAGGGCTTGGTGATCACGCCGACGGTGAGAATGTCGCGCTCTTTCGCTGCCTTGGCGATAACGGGCGCCGCGCCGGTGCCAGTGCCGCCGCCCATGCCGGCGGTGACGAACAGCATATGGGCGTTGCCGACATGCTCCAAGATCTCATCAATCGACTCTTCGGCCGCCGCGCGCCCGATATCAGGAACCGAGCCCGCGCCGAGCCCTTGCGTCGTCTTCACGCCGAGCTGAATTTTCTTGTCCGCCTTTGAAAGCCCCACCGCTTGCGCGTCCGTGTTGGCGACCACGAACTCAACGCCCTCAAGCTGGCTCTCGATCATGTTGTTGACCGCATTGCCGCCGGCGCCGCCGACGCCAATGACCGAGATGCGCGGTTTCAGCTCAGTCAATTCAGGCACGCTTAAATTCAAGGGCATGGAGCAGCTCCGATTTCAACAATTGCGACGGTCAGAAAAGTCGGCCGCTCTCTGACGGTCATGGTTAACCACAACTTTAAAGATTCGTTCAGAACCCTTTCCAATTCGTTAACAGGCGATTAACGCGCGGCTAAAATTTCGCGCGCAGCCAAGCGCGCGCGCCGCCAAGAACCGCCGGCTTCGTTAACCACTGGAGTGATTGGCTCTGCGCGCCAAGAGAAAATTTGGGGCCCGCCTCCGCTTGCGCGCCGATGCTGACAAGGCCCGCGCAGACCGAATAGCCGGGCGCCGTTGCGGCGTCAGGGGCGCCGGTGAGCGCGGTCGGGCGTCCGATTCGCGCCTTCATTTCAAGCGATCGCTCTGCAACCTCGCGCGCGCCTAGAAGATGCGCGCCGCCACCGGTGATCACCGCGCGCCGCAACATCAAGCGTTCGCCGCCGCGCTTAAGGATGCGCTCGCCGACGAGCTCGAAGATTTCTTCGAGCCGCGAGATGATGACTTCGCTCAAATCGGCGCGCGAGGCGCGGGCGTTCTCCGCGCCCTCGCCCAGCTGCGGAAAATCGATGAAGCGATGTTCATCGCCGGGACCAATCAGCGCCGCGCCGTGAAGGGTCTTGATGCGCTCGGCATCGGCGAGCGGCGCACCGAAAATTTTTGCAATGTCCTTGGTGATGTTGACGCCGCCCAACGCGACGCCGCCGCAATCGATAAGGGCGCCGCCTTCAAAGACGGCGAAGTCGGTCGACGCCGCGCCGATATCAATAAGGACGACGCCGAGTTCCTTCTCATCCTCAAGGAGCACGCATTCGCTGGCGGCAAGCGGCGCAGGAATGAATTCGCTGACGCGCAGACCGCAGCGATCGAGCACGCCGGCCAGATTATCGATGACGCTTTCGCGCGCGGAGACGCCCACCAGTTCAGCCGACAAGAGCGAGCCGGATTGGCCGACCGGGTCATCAAATTCGCTCTCCCCGTCAATACGATAGGCGACAGGCGCTGCGAAGAGCGGCGCGCAGTCCGGCGCGGCGGCGAGCGAACGCCCCTCGTTGACCGCGTCATCCACGTCTTCCTGCGTGACAACGCCGTCAGCGATTTCAAGATCGACGCCGATGCGCCGCGCGCGAAGGAATCGCCCCGGCGCAGCAACAAGCGCGCGATCAATGCGCGCGCCGGCCATACGTTCGGCGGCGTCGACCGCGCGGCGCAAGCCGTTTTCCATTTCCTCGATCGAGATTGCAGCGCCCGGTTTCAACTTAACGCCGCAACAGCCGACCCCGACGATATCGACATCGAAAGGCGATCCATCTTCACCGGCTTCTGCGATGAAACAGGCGACCTTGGACGCGCCGAGATCGACCCCGGCGACCAACCTGCGATCGCCGCGACGCGCCTTGCGTCTTGCCAAGGCCAGTTCTTCCATGGGTCAGCGCTCTTTCCATTTTGCGTATGCGTTTCCGACTGCGCGAGGCGGCGCTTACCGCGCGCCTTCAAGTTCGCGCGCCGCGCCCGTTTCGTCTCCGCGTTCGCGATAGACCAGCCGCGTCGGGTCGCGAAGATCGACATATTCGATCGGACGGTCAAGTAATCCGTAGGCGTCCTGTAGCCGCGCAAGCGTCTTGACCGCTTGATCAATTCCCTCTTCCGGAAACTTGATGTCGGCGCCTGTGTCAAGGCGCATGTTCCAGCGCCGCTCGCCGACGCGAACGAGCGCTGAAGCCTTGCCCCAGAGCAGGGGCTCGGCGCGCAGGGCCCGCAAAACGTCGGCGGCCGAGTCCGGCGCGCCTGCGCCGACGATGAGCGGAAGGTTTGAATATTCGTATGCGTCGATTTCCCGAATGATGGCGCCGGAGGAGTCGATCAGGTTGAGCGCGCCGGAAAGTTGCCAAATCGCCGCCGGCTCGCGCTCGCGCAAGGAAACATGGATCGTGTTCGGCCACAGCCGGGTCACCGCGGCCGACCGCACCCAGCCCAGCGCCTCAACGCGGGCCCGCGCGCTGTGAAGGTCGAAATGGACAAGCGAGGCCCCGACCACCGGTCCGATGGCGCCGAGGATCGCGTCCTCGCTCGTTTGCTCATAGCCGATCGCGGTAATGCGCTCGACCTTTAAGCCGGCCGCGATTGTCGCGCCTTGCGCCCACTGGTCCGCCCGCTCGCCGGCGAGGCCGAAATAACCGCCCGACCAGAGGAGTGCGACAAGCCCGGCGAAAATGACCGTAAGGCCCGCGACGCCGGCGGCCGCAAAATTCGACGCGCGGTCCATGAGCGCAATGAAAAAGCCGGAGCTCGACTTCTTCCGCCCGCGGGCGCGGGTCGCTTTCTTTCGTTTCACCTTTGGCATGATGCGTCCTCGATGATCCAGCGGCACAGGTCAGGAAACGAAATGCCGAGATGAGCGGCCTGCTCGGGCGCCAGAGAGGTAGCCGTGAGACCGGGCTGCGTGTTCACCTCAAGGCAATAAACGCCGTTGACGCTCTCGCCTTCGTCATAGCGAAAGTCAGCGCGCGACAGCCCGCGGCAACCAAGCGCGTTATGAGCGCGGAGCGCCAAGTCAAGGCAACGCTCGGCGATCTCGTCGGGCAGGTCCGCCGGCACGACATGCTTTGATCCGCCAGCGGCGTATTTCGCTTCATAATCGTAAAAGGCGAGCGCGGTCGTTATTTCGGTCACGCAAAGCGCGCGATCGCCCATCACCGCCACGGTCAGCTCGCGCCCCGGGATAAATTTCTCGACCAGGACATCATCGCCAAGACGCCATTCCGCCGACGTCAGCTCTGAAGGCGGGCGGTTGTCGCCGTCGCGGATGATGAAGACGCCGACGGAGGAGCCTTGCGCATTCGGTTTGATGACGTAAGGCGCGGGCATGACGTCGCCGCCCGCCGCCTCTGCGCGGCTGACGGTCCGGCCTTGCGGCGACGGGATCCCCGCCTCCTCAAACACCGCCTTGGCGCGCTGCTTATCCATCGCAAGGGCCGAGGCGAGAACGCCGGAATGGGTGTAGGGTATCTCAAGGACTTCGAGGAGCCCTTGGACGCAGCCGTCTTCGCCCCACTGTCCGTGGAGCGCATTGAAGACCGCGTCAGGCGCGGCATCTTTCAGTTGCGCAGAGATATCCGGAGATGCGTCGACCTCGACAACATCGTAGCCCGCCTCAAGAAGCGCCGCTGCCGCGGCTGCGCCGGAATTCAGCGAGACCTCGCGCTCTGGCGACCAGCCGCCCTTCAACACCGCGATGCGCTTGAATTTCTGACTCATATACTTTGCGCCTCGTATTCGCCCCGTGCGAGAGCCCGTGGCTCACCGCGAAGAAACAACAACATTCGCAGCGTTAAGATTTTGTTTACGAAGCCGGCCGCGGCGCCGACGTTTCTCCGATCCTGCGAATTTCCCATCGAAGCGAAACGCCGGTCTTCTCTTTGACGTCGCCGCGTAGCGACTCGATCAGCTCTTCAAGGTCGGCTGCGCTCGCCTTGCCGCGATTGATCATGAAATTGCAATGCTGCTCGGACACCTGCGCATCGCCGACGACGCGGCCGCGCCCGCCAATCTCATCAATGAGTTGCCACGACTTGCGCCCGCCGGAAACTTCCGGATCGGGATTGGCGAAGGTCGACCCGCCCGTGCGCTCTTTGATCGGTTGTGTCGCTTCGCGTTTCTTCATGATCTCGCGCATGGCGCTTTCGATATCGCCCGGGGTCCCGGGCCGGCCTTCAAAGACGGCTCGCGTGAAGATTATCCCGTCCGCCGCATCCGCGTGTCTGTAGGAAAAGCCCATCTCGGAATTTGAAAACACAATTCGATCGCCGGCGCGGGTATAGCCGACGGCCTCGATGAGAACGTCCTTGGTCTCACCACCATAAGCGCCGGCGTTCATGGCGAGCGCGCCGCCAATGGTTCCGGGCACGCCGCGGTAAAATTCAAGCCCCGCAACGCCGGCGCGGCCCGCCGCTTTTGCAACCTGCGCGTCAAGCGCCGCGGCGCCCGCGGTGACGCGAACGCCGTCAATGTCGATCTTCGCAAACGGCGCGCCAAGGCGAATGACAACGCCGCGCACGCCGCCGTCCCGCACCAAGAGGTTGGAGCCGACGCCGACAGGATAAACAGCGATATCGGCCGGCGTCGCCTTGAGGAACGCGGCGAGATCGTCTTCATCCGCCGGCTGATAAAGGACGTCCGCCGGCCCGCCGACGCGAAACCAAGTCAGCGCGGAAAGATCGGCGGCTTCAACATATTTGCCGCGCACGGCGGGGAGGTCTGCGGCTGTAACCTTCGCAACCATCTCTCACCTCATCCTGAGGCGCAAATGCGCAGCATTTGCCGCGAAGAATGGCCAACAGTCTGCGGACACGGCCTTCACGACTTCAACGCGGCCAGCTTCGCCGGCAAATCGTTTGCGTGCTTTGTAATATCGCCGGCGCCGAGGCAGATGACATAGTCGCCTTCACGCGCGACCGCCGCGATTTCTTTTGGCAGATCGTCCAAAGTCTTGAGCGCGCGCGCATCCTTGTGGCCATGACTTTCGAGCCCCGCGACCAGCGCCGCCTGGCTCGCGCCCTCGATCGGCGCCTCGCCGGCCGCATAAATATCGGTGATGAAGGCGATGTCGGCCTCGTTGAGGCAGCCGCAGAACTCGTCGAAAAGATCGCGCAACCGCGTGTAGCGATGCGGCTGAACGACGGCGATGACATTGCCTTTCGCGACGCTGCGCGCTGCGCGCAGGACGGCGGCGATCTCGACCGGGTGGTGACCGTAGTCGTCGATGATGGTGACGCCCTTCCAGTCGCCGGCCTTGGTGAAGCGCCGTTTCACGCCCTCGAATTTGGCGAAGCCCTCTTTGATCTGTTCATCGCCGGCGCCGAGGCGCTTGGCGATGATCGCGGCCGGGAGCGAATTTAAAACGTTATGCGCGCCCGGCATTGGCAGGGTCACGGATTCAATACGGCTGACTTCCTTGCCGCGCTCTCTAAAAACGATGTCGTAATGGGAAGCGCCTTCTTCAAAGCTCATCTTCTCAGCGCGAACATCGGCCTGCGGATTGGCGCCGTAGGTGATGAGCCGGCGATCAGTGACGCGGCCAACGAGCGCCTGCACCTCAGGGTGATCGAGACAGACAATGCCGAAACCGTAAAACGGCGTGTTCTCGATGAAAGTGTCGAACGCGTCGCGGAGATTTTCAAAACCAGCCCAATGGTCGAGATGTTCGGGATCGATATTGGTGACGACGGCGATGGTCGTCGGCAAACGGATGAAGGTGCCGTCGGATTCGTCCGCTTCAACCACCATCCAGTCGCCCTCGCCAAGGCGCGCATTGGTGCCGTAAGCGTTGATGACGCCGCCATTGATGACGGTCGGATCGAGACCGGCCTCGTCAAGGAGCGCAGCGACCATGGTCGTCGTCGTTGTCTTGCCATGGGTGCCAGCGATGGAAACGGTCCATTTAAGGCGCATCAGCTCGGCCAGCATGTCGGCGCGGCGCACAACGGGAATGTGACGCGCCCTGGCTGCGGCGACTTCCGGATTATCGCGCCGGATCGCAGTGGAGATCACAACCGCTTCGGCGCCGCGAACGTTCTCCGGATCATGGCCGATGACGACCGGTATGCCCTTCTCGCGCAGACGTTTGACATTCGGGCCTTCGGCGACGTCAGACCCGCGCACCTCATAGCCGAGATTGTGCATCACCTCGGCGATGCCCGACATGCCGATGCCGCCAATGCCGACGAAGTGAATGACGCCGACGCCGAAAGGCAGACGGATCTTGATTTTCGGCGGATCGATCGGTGAATATTTATCGGTACTCATACCACTACGCCGCCGCGCGACGCTCCAAAGTCTCTTCAACCAAATCGGCGAGCGCTGCGCTCGCGCCCGTTTTGACGGCGCCTTGCGCGCTCTGCGCCATCGAGCCCAGCCTCTCGGGATTCGAGAACAGCGTCGTCAGCGCCAGCTCCAAGGCGTCTTCGGTAAACTTCGTTTCCGGCAACAAGATGGCGCCGCCGGCGTTCGACAAGACTTGCGCATTCCCGGTCTGGTGATCGTCCATGGCGATGGCGAGCGGCGCTAGGATCGCCGGCCGACCAATGACGGAAAGTTCGGTCACGGTCGACGCGCCTGCGCGAGCAATAACGAGATGCGCCTGCGCGATCCGTTGCGGCAGGTCCTTGAAGAATGGAGCGACTTCCACCGCGACGCCCGCTTTCGCATAACCCATCTGCACGGCTTCGCGATCCGCCTCGCGCGCCTGGTGAACAATTGTTAACTGCGCGCGAATGTCTTCGGGCAGGCGGGCAACGGCGGCGACCGGCGCCTTCGCGAAAAGGCTTGCGCCCTGGCTGCCGCCGAAAACGAGGAGCCTTAGGCCCGCTTCCGTGTCGGGGAACGGGGCGCCAGCGAGCGCTGAAACCGCGTCGCGCACCGGGTTTCCGACCTCGACAAGGTGCGCCGAGGCCGGACTTTTCGAAAGCGACGGAAAAGCGTGGGCGGCAAAGCGCGCGCCGCGCACCAAAAGCCGGTTAGCGCGGCCGAGAACAGCGTTTTGTTCGTGCACGCCGTAAGGAATTTTCATCAGCTCCGCCGCTTTCATCGCCGGCAAAGAAGGATAGCCGCCGAACCCTACGGCCATGGCGGGGCGGCGCCTGCGAAACTCGCGCATTGCGGTGATCAGCCCGCCTGCAATCGAGACCGCCGCAGCGGCCTTGGCGACGGGCCCGCCAATGGAAGGGGTCGCGGCTGAGATCTCAAAGCGCTCATCGGCGGGAAAATTTTCGGCGTAACGCGCGCCGCGCGCATCCGTCACCAGCAGCACGCGCTTGCCGCGCCGCTTCAGCTCTTCAGCCAAAGCCTCTGCCGGGAACATGTGCCCGCCGGTGCCGCCGGCGGCGAGCGCGATCAGCTCATCGCTCACGGCATCACGTCCTTTCGCCGCCGCGCGCCCATATGCCGACGGGTCAGCGCGAGCAGCAGGCCGACCGCGACGCCCGTCGCCAAAAGCGATGAGCCGCCATAGGAAATGAATGGCAGGGTCATGCCTTTCGCCGGCAGGGCGCGCAAGGAAACGCCGATATTGATGATCGCCTGAAAGCCAACCAGCGCCGCGAGTCCCGCGATCGCGCATTGGGCGAAGGCGCTACGCTGGCGCGCGGCGATGATGAGCGCGCGAATAACAAAAGCCGCAAAGAGCGAGATGACGACAAGACCAAAGGCGAAGCCGAAATCCTCCGCCGTCGCGGCGAAGATAAAGTCCGTATGCGCATCCGGCAGGAACCCTTTGACCGCCGCCGCGTCGCCGCGCCCGATGGCGCCGCCATTGGCGATCGTCTCAAGCGCGCGATCGACCTGATAGGTCTCGCCGGTGCCCGGCCGCAAAAACCCGTCAATGCGCCGCGCTACATGGTCCGACGCCATGTAAGCGCCGCCGAGCGCGAACATCCCCGCCCCCGCAAGCGAGGCGATCCAGGTCCAGCTCCAGCCGGCGACGAAGAACATAAGCGCCCACACGCCCGTCAGAAGCGCCCATTGTCCGAAATCCGGCTGCGCCATCAGCAACGCGGCAAGCAAAAGATAAAGCCCGAGCGCGACGGCGCCGCCGGGAAACGTCTTGTCGCGCGCGCCCTCCGCCATCATCCAGGCCGCCGCGATAACAAAGCCGGGTTTGGCGAACTCAGAGGGCTGCAGGGCGAAAGAGCCGAAATAGAACCAGCGCCGCGCGCCGTTGACTTCCGGCGCCAGGAACAAGGCCGCGACCATCAGGAGAATAGCCCCCAGAAATAAGAGAACGCCGAAGCGGCGCGCTTGCAGCGGCGACAGGAACGACAGGGCGATCATAACCGCAAGCGCCGGACCTAAAAACAGCGCCTGTCGCATTGGAAAATGAAAGTCGTTGGCGATCCGCAGCCGGTCCGCCGCCGCCGGGCCCGCCGCCATAAGCGCGACAAGTCCAACAATGATGATCGGCGCCAGGATCGCCAGCAGCGACCGGTCGACTGACCACCACCAGCGCGCGAAGAGCGATTCATCGATGCGCGAAATAGCTCTCACGCGGCTTCTCCGTCAGCCTTCTGCAAATCGTCGACAGCCGCGCGAAACGCCTCGCCGCGCACCTCGAAATTCTTAAATTGGTCGTAAGACGCGCACGCCGGCGACAAGAGCACGACCGGCGCAGAGGCGTCGCTGGCGGCGGCGTCGCGGCGCGCCGCGGCGACGGCTTTTTCAAGTGCGCCGCACTTTTCGGTTTCGACCTTGCCCTTCAGTTGTTTCGCGAAGTCATCCGCCGCCTCGCCGATGAGGTACGCTTTGCGAACCCCGCCAAGGGTGTCTTCAAGATCGGCGAGCCCGCCTTCCTTGGGCCGGCCGCCGACAATCCAGAAGATATCCGTAAACGCGCTTAGAGACCGCGCCGCGGCGGCGGCGTTCGTCGCCTTGGAATCGTTCACAAACACCGTCTTGCCGATCCGCGCGATCTCTTCCATCCGATGGGGCAGGCTTGTGAACCGCTCCGCCGCTTTAAGCGCAATCGGCGGGGATACGCCTGCCCTCGAAGCGGCCGCGATGGCGGCCGCCGCGTTCTGATGATTATGAACGCCGCGCAAGGCGTGAGCGCCTTCCAGCGAGCCCGCGCGCGCGGTCTTGCCGTCCAGATTTACGTAAACGGCGCCGTCAAGCACATAGACCCCGCGCCCGAGCGTCGCCTGAGCGGAAACCGGGATCACATCAGGCGCGCCACCTGCTAAAAGCTCTGTGCACAGCCTTTCGCCGAATGCATCGTCGACGCCGACAATCGCCGCGTCGTCCTTGGTCTGATTGCGGAAGATGCGTTTTTTCGCCTTGTAATATCCCTCAATCGATCCGTGTCGGTCGATATGATCCGGCGAAAGGTTCAGGAACACTGCAGCGTCAAGGCGAAGGGAAAAAGTCAGATCGAGCTGAAAAGAGGAGAGCTCAAGAACATATGTCCGACCCTTCGCCGGCTCCGGGAGCGACAGGACAGCCTCGCCGATATTGCCGCCGACGGAAACGTCCTCGCCAGCCTCTTTCAGCATATGGCCGATCAGCGCCGTTGTCGTCGACTTGCCGTTCGACCCGGTGACGCCGATTACTTTTGGGCGTGCGCCTTCGGGCAACGCGTTGACGGCGAAAGCGAAGAGTTCGGTGTCGCCGATGACCGGCTTTTTCTCAATCCGCGCTTTTTTGACGATGGCGTGCGGGGCGGGATGGGTCAGCGGCACGCCGGGGCTGACAACGATCGCCTCCAGCTCTTTCCACGGCCAGTCCTTGGGATGTTCGGCGCGATACTCCGTTCCTTTTGTTTTTTCGCGCGCGGCGGCGCTTTCATCAAAGCTGTATACGCTCGCCCCCGACGCGGCGAGCGCGTCGCATGTCGCAAGTCCGCTGACGCCGAGACCGAAGACGCCAACCGACTTTTTCTTCATGCCGGGGATCGTGATCATCGCGCGCGGATCACCTCAGCTTCAGTGTTGCAAGACCGATCAGCGCCAGAACGACGGCGATGATCCAAAAGCGGATGACGATGGTCGATTCCTTCCAGCCCAGATGTTCGAAATGATGATGGATCGGCGCCATGCGGAAGACGCGTTTTCCGGTCAGTTTGAAGGACGCGATCTGGATCATCACCGAAAGCCCTTCTAGCACAAAGAGGCCGCCGACGATTGCGAGAACGATTTCGTGCTTAGTCGCGACGGCGATGGCGCCGATGGCGCCGCCTAACGCGAGCGATCCGGTGTCGCCCATGAAGATCGCCGCCGGCGGCGCGTTATACCAGAGAAAGCCGAGCCCCGCGCCCATTATCGCGCCGCAGATGATGGCGAGCTCGCCGACGCCAGGGACATAAGGCACGCCAAGATAGCCAGCGTAAATGGTGTTGCCGACGAGATAAGCGATCAGCGCATAAGTTCCCGCCGCGATCATCACCGGCACGGTGGCGAGACCGTCGAGCCCGTCAGTGAGATTGACGGTGTTGGACGCGCCGACGATCACCACCGCGGCAAAGGGAATGATGAAAAGGCCGAACGGCACGCCCGGCGCATTGAACCAGTCTTCGAACAGTCGGATCGGGAAAAACGGCACGCCGACGCTGGTCGCGATGTTCGTCGGGGCGTCCGGCGCGGCGGCGAGCGCTTGCATCGAGATATAGCCCGCCAGCAGCGCGACGGCGAACTGCACCGATAGCTTGAGACTGCCGACAACGCCGTCCGCCTTCTGTTTGGTGACTTTCAGATAGTCATCGATGAAACCGAGAAGACCAAATGAAAGCGTAACGCCCATGACGATCCACACATAGATATTGTCGAGACGCGCCCACAGGAAGGTCGCGATGGTCAATGAGAGCAAGATCAGGACGCCCCCCATGGTCGGCGTTCCGGCCTTTTCGATGATGTGGTTTTGCGGACCATCGTCGCGGATTGGCTGGCCGCGGCCCTGCTTGCGGCGCATCCAGCGAATGAGCGACGGGCCGAAAATGAACGAAATCAGAAGCGCCGTCATCACAGCGCCGCCGGTGCGGAAAGTCAGATAGCGGAAAACGTTGAACAGCTGAAACTGATCCGCATACGGCGTTAATAAATGATACAGCATACCGGTTCTTTTAGTCTTTCTTTTCGGATGCGCCGGTTTCGTGAGTGGGGCCTCGCAACGCCTTGGCGACGGCGGAGACCTTAGAGGCGTTCGATCCTTTGACCATAATGACGTCGCCAGGCCTGACGGCGTCTTCCACAGGCCCGACGAGACCGACGGCGGAGCCTGCGTGAAGCCCGCGCATCGCCGGATCGAGCCGATCCCATAGATGGCGCATGAGTGCGCCCGCTGCGTAGACGCGATCTACCTTGGCGGCAACCAGCTTCTCTGCGATGTCGGCGTGAAATCTCGGCGCATCCGGGCCCAGCTCAAGCATTTCGCCGAGGACCGCGATGCGCCGCCCGCCCTCGCCGACGGGCGTCGCGCCGAGAACGCCGATCGCCGCCGCCATGGAGGCGGGATTGGCGTTATAAGACTCATCGATCAGGACCGCCTCGCCCGAACCGGCGCGGATGACGGCGCGTTCGCCGCGCCCCTCCGCCGGCGCGATTGTCGCGAGCGCGGCAATGCCGGCGTCAAGTTCTGCGCCGACCGCTTCGGCTGCGGCCAGCGCGGCGAGCATGTTGAGCGCCTGATGGCGTCCCGGAATGGCGACGCGGAACGCGCGCTCATTCCCGCGAATGGCGACGCGAAGCGACGCGCCGGCGCCTTCATCGGCATAATCAAGAAGCCGGAAGTCGGCTTTTTCGTCTTCACCGAAAGTAATGAAACTCCCTGCTCCGCATTCCTCCGCCCGCTTCCGCAGCAACGGGTAAAAATCATTGTCGATCGGAAGGACCGCAGCACCGCCGGGTTTCAGCCCCTTGAAGATTTCGGCCTTGGCCTCGGCGATGCCTTCGATCGACTCGAAGTTCTCCAGATGCGCCTCCGCGACAGTGGTGACGATCGCGGCGTGCGGCTTGACGAGTTCCGTCAACGGCGTGATCTCGCCTGCGTGGTTCATGCCGATCTCGAACACCGAATACTCCGCGTGCATCGGCAGCCGAGCCAGCGTTAAGGGAACGCCCCAATGGTTGTTGAAGCTCTTGTCGGCAGCGTGCACGCTCGCCTGCGCCCCAAGGATCGCGCGCAGGATTTCCTTCGTCGATGTTTTGCCCGCGCTGCCGGTGACGGCGATGCGCTTGCCGAAATTCCGCAACCGCGCCGCGCGCGCGAGATCGCGCAGGCCTTCAAGGGTGTCGCCAACAACGAGAAGAGGTTTGCCCTCCGGCGCATCGTCGGGCGCGCGCGCGACGAGCGCGGCGGCTGCGCCTGATTCAAAGGCGTTGCCCAAAAACTCATGGCCGTCGCGGGCCGCCTTCAAGGCGACGAAGATGTCGCCGGGTTTCAGATTACGAGTGTCGATGGAGATCCCGCGCGCGGTCCAGTCCTCGGCCGGCCAGCCTTCCTGGTCATCGCCGCCGCCGCGCGCACATAGGGCCCCACCCGTCGCCGCCGCCGCTTCAAAGGCCGACCATAGTTCGTGGCTCATTGCGAGATCTCCCGATTGCGCGCCTTCACCGCGGCCGAGGCGACCTCGACATCGTCGAAGGGCAATGTTTCATCCCCAACCTGCTGCCCCGTTTCGTGTCCCTTCCCCAAGACCATCAACACGTCGCCCTCTTGCAGCATGGCGACGCCGGCTGCAATGGCGTCGGCGCGATCGCCGATCTCGCTGGCGCCGGGCGAGCCCGCCATCACCTCGGCGCGGATGGCGCTCGCATCCTCGGAGCGCGGGTTATCGTCGGTCACGATGACCATGTCAGCGTTTTGTATCGCCGCCGCGCCCATCA
Source organism: Pseudomonadota bacterium (assembly GCA_039819305.1). Classification (GTDB taxonomy): domain Bacteria; phylum Pseudomonadota; class Alphaproteobacteria; order Caulobacterales; family Parvularculaceae; genus Hyphococcus. The sequence continues at coordinate 13,726 of JBCBSE010000020.1, read as the reverse complement.
AAGGGCGTTTTGATCGGTCGCGATCGCCGCCGGCCCCGATGATTGCAATCACCCGCGCCGAGGCGTGCGGCCGGATGGCCGCAAGCGCGGTCGCGATCGCGTCGGGCGTGTGCGCGTAATCGATGATGACGCCGGCGCCCGCGGGCCCGCCGATATGTTGCATGCGGCCCGGCGCCCCTTCCAGCAAGCCGATAGCTTCAACAATTTTTTTCGGCGCAACGCCGGACGCGAGCGCAATTCCGGCGGCGAGCAATGCGTTCTCGGCCTGAAAAGCGCCAATAAGGCGCGGGCGCGCGGTGAATTTTCCTCCCTCGATCTCGAATGCGAGCGACAGCCCGTCCGGCAGCGCCTCGCAGGAGAGAAGCTTGATGTCGGCGCCGGCGGCGCCCGTCGCGACGATTGTGAGACCGCGCCGGCGCGCACTGTCGGCGACGCGCGCCGCGCCCTCGCCGTCCGCATTAACGACGACGGCGCCGTCATTGGCGACAAGCTCATCAAACAGGCGGAGCTTGGCTGCGAAATAGTCCTCGAAACTCGCGTGATAATCGAGATGGTCCTGCGTGATGTTCGAAAAGGCTGCGATCTGAAAGCGAACGCCATCGGCGCGATATTGCGCGAGGCCGTGGCTTGAGACTTCCATGGCGAGATGAGTGACGCCGGCGCCCGCCATCGCTTGCAGCGTTTCGTGCAACAAAACAGGCTCCGGCGTCGTGTGGACGAGTTTGCGTTCATAACCGGACCCAACAGCGCCGAGCGTGCCGAGGCGACCCGCGGCGCGCCCGGCCCGCGACCAGATTTGTTCGGCGAAATGCGCGGTCGATGTCTTGCCGTTGGTGCCGGTGATCCCGACGATCATTTCCGGCTGTTGCGGGTAAAACCGCGCAGCCATCTCCGCGAGGCGTTTGCGCGGATTGTCATCTTCAATAATTGGCAACGCCGTTTGCGCGCCGGGCCGCGCCAGGACCGCCGATGCGCCTCTTTTTTCCGCCTGCGGAATAAATGCCGCGCCATCCGCCTTGACGCCAGGCAGCGCCGCGAAGAGAAATCCGTCCCTGACCTGGCGGCTGTCGGCGGTGAGGCCTGTAATCTCGGGATCAGGCGAAACAGTCGCCGCTGCTAGCGCCGACAGTTTCATCGAACGAGGCTTTCCGCTACGCCGCGCGCCTCGCGTTCGCCGTCGAAATCCCCGGAGACAAAACCGGCGAGCGCTTCGGCTTCGCTGACGGTGCGCAGGCCCAGAAGCGGCGCCGCGCGATCCATAAAGCGCGAGAATGTCGGCGCCGCGTTCCAGCCGGCCGTCGCATAGCCGAAAGAGTCGGCTGTGGGTTGCGGCTCATCATATGAAATGAGGATGGCATAGCGCGGCGCATAGCCCGGCACAGCGCCGACAAAACTCGAGATGCGCGAGCGGCGATTATAGCCGCCGGCCGCCGGCTTGTCGGCTGTCGCCGTCTTGCCGATGGGGTATAGGCCCGACGCTTCGGCGAAGCCCGCCGTCCCGTCGGCGATCACGCGGCGCAAAACCCGGCGCATAATCGCGCTGGTCTTGCGCGAAAAAACCCGCGTTTCCTTTTGCGGCTCGCCTTCGGCGAATACAGGCGAGCGCCAGTAGCCGCCATTGACGACCGCCGCATAGGCCGCAAGCAAATGCAAGGGCGTCACCGATATTCCGTGTCCGTATGAGACCGTCGCGCTTTCAACCGGTCCCCATTTATCCGGCAATTGCGGGCTGCGCCGCTCGGCGAGCGGGATCGGCAACGGCTCGAACAGGCCTAGCTTTTTCAGATAGGCCTTCTGCGCGTCGACGCCGAGCGCCTGCGCGATCTGCACGATCCCGATATTCGATGAGTGCTGGATGACTTCCGACAGGGTTAGAACGCGGTTCTCGCCATGGAAATCGCTGATGCGCCGATCGGCCACTTTCAACGTTCCCCGCGCGTCATAGGTTGAGCCCTCCTTGGCGACGCCGGCGTCAATCGCCGCCGCCGCCGTGATCGCCTTGAAGGCGGAGCCGAGCTCGTAGCGGTCGTAAACGGCGCGATTGCGGCGGAAATCGGCCTCCGCGGCGCCCGGCGTGTTGGGATCAAAGTCGGGAAGGCTTGCGAGCGCGATGACCTCGCCGGTATCGACATCGATCACGCCGCCCCAGGCCGCCGTGGCGCTGTATTCTTCAAGACCGGCCGCCAGTTCGGCCTCGAGGGCCTGCTGCACGCGCATGTCGAGATAAGAGCGCACCGTCCCGTCAGGGCCGGGCGCCAGCCGCCCGTCGCTCGCCGCCTTTTCAAGGCCCATGACGCCGCCCTTGCCGGGCTCGCCATGGCCGATGATATGCGCGGCGAGATCGCCCTGCGGGTAAAACCGTTTTGAACGCGAGGCGAAGCGCACGCCCGGCAGGCCGAGCGCGAAGATGGTCTGACGGTCCGCCGGCGACAGATCGGCGCGCACTTCAACATACTCCCCGCGCGCAAGCTTCGTTGTGAGCTCAATCGCATCGATTTCAGGGAGAACCGCCGCCAGCGCATTTGCGGTCTCACGAGCGTCCCAGACGTCGCGCCCCCAAACCTCGAGCGCAATCATCGGCAAATCCGTCGCCAAAAGGGCGCCGTTGCGGTCGACAATTTCGTATTGCGGAAGCGCGCGGCCGGTTTCGCCGGCGGCGACGCGAGACGGCTCGACAGCGCCGAAAGAAATCGTCGCCATGCGCATGGCGAGCGCGGCGAAGACGAACGCGAAAACAACGACGCACATCGCAATGCGCCTCGCCGAACGATCCGTCTTGGCGGCGCGCGCGCTGCGGGCGCGCACGAAGACCGTATCGCTAGGCGCTTCAGCAGGCCCGTTTTCCGAAATGAGATAGGCGGTCGGCTGCACGCGCAGCCGGCGTCCATTTCCTCTCGAAGCGCTGGCCTCGCTTGTCATTCCGTCTCCGGCAATTCCGCCATGGCGATCGCGTTGGTGATTGCGTCATCTTCAAAAGGCGACGGCGTGTGCGCAGGCGTAGCCTCCTCGCCGGCCATCGCGGCATGAAACGCACGCGCGCTCATGATTTCATCGCGCTCCGGCGGACGCAGGGCGCTTGTCGCGCGGGCGATCTTTGCAAGCCGATCCGGACTTTCAAGATAGGCGATCTCCGCGCGCAACATCTGAATCTGGCGGACCTCGCTCGCCTGCTCTTTCTCCAGGCGGTCGAGTTCTTCCTGAGCCGCGCGAACCGACTCCTCGGCGCTATAGCGCCCGGCGACGGCTGCGAGAAAAAGGACACATAAAAATATCGTTGTGATGCGGAACATTTAAGCGGGTTCTCCCTGAAAGTCTGACAGACAAAATGAAAAATCCGGCTGCAGATCGTCTTGCGTTTCAAGCGCCGGACCGGCGAGCCGTTCGCCTGCGCGCAGCTTGGCTGAGCGGGCGCGCGGGTTTTCGTTCGCCTCCGCGTCCGACGCCGCGAGCGCCTTGCGGTTTAGAAGCCGGAAGGTTGCAAGCGGCGCCGCCGTTTCGGGCGCGTGGCGCGAGGCGCGGGGCGCGTCGCCTGTCCGCGCGCCGAAGAAACGTTTGACGATGCGGTCTTCAAGCGAATGAAACGTGACGACGACGAGCCGCCCAGCCGGTTTCAACAACCGTTCAGCAGCGCGCAAGGCGCGGCGCAGCTGGCCAAGCTCGTCATTGACGAAGATGCGCAAGGCCTGAAAGACGCGCGTTGCGGGATGGATCTTCTGGGCCCCGCGTTTCGGCGTCGCGTCCTCGATAAGCGCGGCGAGACGCGACGTCGTCTCAATTGGCGCCGCCTCGCGTTCTTTTATGATCGCGCGGGCGAGCCGGCGCGCATTTCGCTCCTCGCCATAAGTCTTAAAGATGGCGGCGAGCTCACTTTCGTCGGCGGTTGCGACAACATTCGCGGCGTCGGGCGAACCAGCGTCCATGCGCATGGATAACGGCCCGTCCTTTCGGAACGAAAAGCCGCGTTCGCCTTCGTCGAGCTGCATCGACGACACGCCAAGGTCGAAGACAATCCCGTCGACAGAAGAAACGCCATGTTCGCCGACCGCTTCCTCCATCTCGTCAAAAGGCCGGTTGATCAGGATCAGGCGCCCCTCAAAGGCTTTCACGAGATCGGCGGCGGCGGCGACGGCGCGCGGGTCGCGATCAAATGCGTATACGGTGCAATCGGCTGCATCGAGCATGCGCCGCGCATATCCGCCGGCGCCGAAGGTCGCATCGATATAAACGCCGCCGTCGACAGGGTTCAGCGCCTCCAGCGCCTCGCGGGCCATCACCGGAATATGAGCCGCGCCGTTCATGCGAGCCCGCCATTCGCGGCCGGGTTTGACAACAACAGCCGCGCCTCGGCGACAGCGGCGTCATCGCCAGTCGCGGCTTCAAGCGCGCGCGGGTTCCAGATCTGGAAGTGATCGCCCTGACCGCAAAAGGCGGCGTCGCCGCCAAGATGAGCGAATTCGCGCATTTCCTGCGGCAACACAATGCGCCCCTCGCCGTCCATGGAAAGCGACATCGTTCGCCCGGCAATGCGTTTTTGCAACAATCGCCGCTCTGGCTGGAACGGCGGCAAGGCCGCGATCGAGGCCATCAGCCGCTCAATATAGGCCGGGCCGCCGGCGTCGAGACATGGCTCGTCCGGCGACGGGATCACGTAAATCGTTGAGGATTTTTCAGCGTCGAGAACACGGCGGAAACGCGCCGGCGTAGCGAGGCGCCCTTTCGCATCAATCTTGTTGACGAACGACCCCAAGAACAGGGTCTCTGCCTCCCGCAGCATGCCGCCTACTCCGCCCGTTCGCGCGGCTCCGCCCGAGCCACGCACCGCCTCTCTCGCCCTCTATGGGCTTAAATGGGATAACATGGGCGATCATGGGCAGTAAAGGATTTTGCCGGCATTTCGCTATGAAGCTGCGCGAATTTTCAGGGCCATTCCGGTTCAGAAATGCCTGAAACGCGACTCACGACGCACCAAGGAGCCTGTGGAAAGATTAAAAAAGGCTTAAACTTGATGGCCTTAGACTAAGGCCCGTCGCGGGCGCCGGGCCGCCTCGTCCAAGAGGCCGGTTTCGCGACGCTTATCGGCTGCGCGTTTTTCATCGGCGTTTATGGCCGCAACGCGCTCCAGCTTGGCGATTTCGCCGAGCGCCGCGGCGAGTTGTTCGCGGGCGGTTTCTTCGGCCGCCTCCAGAGAAATCAGGGTTTTCGAGATATTAAGGCGGCGCTCGCGCATCGCCTCGATAAAGCGCGCAAAGGCGACCGGATTGTCGTCGGCGCCTCGTTCGCGCGAAACCGCCGCCTCGTTTTCAGCCATCGCTTCCGCGGCGCCGGCGATCGCGCTTTCGATATCACGAAGATCGATCCGCAAAGCCTCTGTTTCGGCGCGCGCAATCTTTAGCAGCTGGTCGACGCCCCGGGCGCCGCGGAATTGTCCGCTCATCTAAACTCTCCCGCGCAGGATATCGGAAAGCCTGGCGAATGCTACGTCCGCTTCGGCGCGCTCAGCGATATCCTGGCTCAAAAAGTCTTCGAGTTCGTTACGAATGGCAATTGCACGATCCACGACCGGATCGGATCCGGCCTTGTAAGCGCCGAAGCGAATGAGATCGCGCATGTCGTCGTAAGCGCTGGCAAGGGCCTTCGCTTCACGCACGAGGCCAGCGCGATCGCCGCTCAACGCGCCGGGCATGGTGCGCGAAACCGACCGCAGAATATCGATCGCCGGAAGGCGACCGCGTTCGGCGATGGCGCGGGCGAGCACGATATGACCGTCAAGACAGGCGCGCGCAGCATCCGCGATCGGCTCATCATGATCATCACCCTCGACGAGAACGCTGAAGATTGCGCTGATATAGCCGGGCGCCGCGCCGTCTTGGCCGGGACCGGCGCGCTCTATGATAGCCGGCAGAAGCGAGAAGACTGACGGCGTAAAGCCTTTCGTCGTCGGGGGTTCGCCGGTGGCGAGACCAATCTCGCGTTGGGCGTGGGCGATACGGGTCAGCGAGTCCATGAGGCACAAAACATGCGCGCCCGCATCGCGGAAATGCTCAGCGATGGCGAGCGACAGATAAGCCGCCTCGCGGCGCATCAGCGCCGGCTCGTCAGCGGTGGCGACCACCACGACAGAGCGCGCAAGCCCCTCGGGACCAAGACTGTCTTCGATAAACTCGCGCACTTCCCGGCCGCGCTCGCCGATGAGGCCGATCACCGCGATATCGCATTCGGTGTTGCGCGCGATCATGGCCATCAGCGCGGACTTGCCAACGCCAGCAGCCGAAAAGACACCAAAGCGCTGGCCGACGCGCGCCGGAGTGAAACAACTCAGGGCCCTGACGCCGAAATCGATCGGCCCGCCGAGCCGTGCGCGCTGGGGCGCGCGCGGCGGGCGGGCGCGCACGGGGCGCTGGGTCGTCCCGCGAGGCAGCGGGCCCTTGTCGTCGATGGGCTCGCCAAGGCCGTTGACGATCCGGCCCAGCCAGCCGTCGCAAGGCGCAATTCCGGGCGCGCGGAGAACAAATTGAGCGGCGGCGCCAAGCGCGATCCCTTCGAGCGAGCCAAAGGGCAACGCCGTCGCCGACCCAGGGCTCAGCGCAATGATCTCCGCGGGCAAAGCCCCGGCGTCGGTTTCGATTTCGACGCGGGCGCCGACTTTCAGGCTGCCAAGGCGGTCGGAAATTTCAGCTGTCTGGGCGCCGACGCTGAGGACTGCGCCGCGGATCGAAACGGGATCGAAACGGTCTTTCAGAATTGTCGCCGCGTCCGGCATCGCCTTAACGCCCTATGCAAATTTGCGCGTTTGCCGCGCCTTTGATCATTAACGGACAGGCACTTAACTGCGCGTAAACCGGCGCCCCGGGCGGCGTTAAAAAAATTCGCTGGCTTTAATGACAAGCCCCGCAAATCAATCCTTTATGGGATCGTCGCGGTAACAGAGATTGTCGCCGAATTAAAAAACATGCGCGATCGGAGCAATTCGCCCGCACGCATTAACCAATGTGAAAGCATATCGTCGTTAGCATCGGCGCTACAAAACAAAATGCGCGGCTGGCGATTGTTAAGGGGATCCCGCGCGACGCAAAGGAGATCGACAATGCGGGTTTTGCTGATCGAGGACGACGGCGCCACGGCCCAGAGCATCGAATTGATGCTGAAGTCCGACGGATTTAATGTGTACACAACCGATCTCGGCGAAGAGGGCGTCGATCTCGGCAAGGTTTATGACTACGACATCATCCTTCTGGACCTCAACCTGCCCGACATGACGGGTTTCGACGTTCTGAAAACCCTTCGCGTTTCAAAAGTGAACACGCCGATCCTGATCCTGACAGGGCAAGGCGACATCGAAACGAAGGTGCGCGGCCTCGGCTTCGGCGCCGACGATTATATGACCAAGCCATTCCACAAGGACGAGCTGGTCGCGCGCATCCACGCTATCGTTCGCCGTTCGAAAGGCCATTCGCAGTCGGTTATTACGACGGGCAAGCTCGTCGTTAATCTCGACGCCAAAACGGTCGAGGTCGCAGGCCAGCGCGTCCACCTCACCGGCAAGGAATATCAAATGCTGGAGCTTCTCTCGCTCCGCAAAGGCACGACGCTCACCAAGGAAATGTTCCTGAACCACCTTTATGGCGGCATGGACGAGCCGGAACTCAAGATCATCGACGTCTTTATCTGCAAGCTGCGCAAAAAACTCGCGGCGGCCACCGAAGGCGAGCACTACATCGAAACGGTCTGGGGCCGCGGTTATGTCCTGCGCGACCCCCAGGAAGGTCAGAACGCGGAAGTCGCATGACCGATCTACTTCACTGCACCGCTATCGTGAAAAACCCCGCCGAGGCGGGGTTTTTTATTGGCGGCGCTTCCGCCTCTACGAACTCAGTTTCGCTGGGCCAGATAAAGATAACGCGAAAGCATCGCCAACACGCCGATCGTGCCTGAGCACAAAGTCAGGCCCATCCACAACCAAACATTCATGCCCGCAGCTTTCGCCTTCGGGGCCAGAAAAAACCACCCGACGCCGATGGCGATCAGGAGATCAAACCAGACCTGATTGCCCCAGGCGTTGGCGGTGTGGATCGGCCAGAAGCCCAGCGGCCCTTCCCGGACGACGGCCCATAACGACCACGCCAGAAACAGGACGCAGATGATTGCAGGCCCAAACCAGGCGTTTTTCGCCGGCTCGCCGCCACGACCGGCGATACGCGCCATGACCAGGACCAAGACGGCGACGGCGGCCAGCGGCGCAATTTCAAATAAGGTCATCGCCAACTCCTTTTCATTTTTGTAGCGATTGCTACATTTGTATCTGAATGTAGCGACTGCTACAAGCCCTAAATGAAAAAAAGGCTCCAGCAGCGCGAGCGCGCCATCGACGCGATCGCGAAGGCGATGCTCGCCGACGGACTCTCAAAAACCAGCCTGCGCCAGCTCGCCGCCGCGGCTGACGTCAGCGACCGGATGTTGCTCTATTATTTCGAGGATAAGGACGATGTGATCGCCGCCGCGCTTGGCAAGATCACCACAGACCTCGCCGCCGAGCTCGAACGGATCACGCCGGCGAACGAGACCGCCCCTGCGCATGCTTTATTCGAACAAGCCGCGAAACTGACCATGGGCGCAACGCTGGCGCCTTATATGCGCATTTCAGTGGAACTGGCCGCGGCGGCGGCGCGGAACGAAGAGCCCTTTGCAACGTTGTCGGCCCAAATCGCAAAAGGCTTTGTAACATGGACAGAACAACGCCTGTCAGGACCATCGGGCCCGCAACGGCGCGCGCTGGCTGCGATGATTATCGCGATGATCGACGGACTGGCCGTTCTGCAGGCGAGCGCCGGAAAAGCAACTGCTGAGATCGCCGCGCGCGAGATGGCGTCAGTGCTTAAAGCGGTGCGCCCCTAACAATTGGGGTTAGCGCATCCGCTCTGCGCGCGACGGGTTATGTCCATGTCTTGCATGGCTTCTTCCGCGCGCTGTCGCGTAAGCTCCCACTCTTCCTCCGAAAGACATATGCGTCTGACAAATTTCGAGCCGGTGACGCGCTCCCTTCGGCATATCAACCTATTTTCACCATCGTCGACGACCTGTTCTTTCGCCGATGCGACGCTTACCGGCGCAGTCGCGGTCGACGGCGCTTCCGAGGTCGACGAAGAGGTCGCGTTCGAAGTCGAAGACGAAGTCGCAACGACGTTCGAAGGCGCTGACGATGTCGAAGGCGCGCAGGCTGCTGCGGCTGACATCAATCCAACGGATATAAGGCAAATGGATTTCATATTCCCTCCCAATTCGCACTTTGGTTCCAGCTAACATAGAAACCCGGTTCCCAATCAAGGTCGCTACAGAGCCAAAGCGCGCGGATGCTAATGCAATAACGGCATGAATCAATACCGGCGTGCGGCGATTACGACACCAGCGCCGCGCTCGCGCATTGGGGATCCGTCCCTTCGACATAAGCGCGGATCCACCAGTCGCCTTCGGAAAGACCGATCGCCCGCCCCGTCCTGTCGACCTGATAGCTGTAATAGCAGCCCGCTTCGTGGATCACGACAAAACAGCCCGGAACGAGGGGCGTATCAGCATAGTCGAAACAGATGATCCCGTTTTCCACCCGCCACGCGCCGACAAGGTCAAGACCGCCGGCGCGATAGGAGAGACTCCCGTCGGACATGTAGGTTTCAACGAAATAGGTCCCGCCATATTCCGGGACATCCTCGCGATAGGCGCTGATGTGGGTCTTATCGGCATAAGCCGCGCGCAAGGCCGCGTCGTCGAGGCGCTGCGCGGCGCCGCCATGTTGAAGAATAAGCGCCACGAGCGCGATAAAGGCGGACACATTCGAACCTGTTTTGCGACCGGCCCATCATGCCAGCGCGCAGGCGCCCGCTTCAAGCCCTGCGCATCGCGCAATCACGCGGCGCAGACCGCCTGCTCCATGGCGAGGATCGCCTTCTTGCGGCTCGCGCCCCAGCGATAATTGTGGATGACGCCGGAGGCGAGGATCACCCGGTGGCACGGGATTAGAAGCGAGATCATGTTGGCGCCGACAGCAGCGCCCACCGCGCGGCTCGCCTTGCGCGAACACACCGCCTCAGCGATATCGCCATAGGTCGCGAGCCCGCCATAGGGGATCTTTAATAGCGCTTCCCAGACCTTGAGCTGAAAGTTCGTTCCCTGAACATAAAGACCAAGCGGTTGATCTGGCCGACGGTTGGCGGCGAAGGCGAAAGCGCGGGCAGCCAACGGCGCGATAAAGTCTTTGTCTTCTTTGAATTCAGCCGCCGGCCAGTCGCCTCTCAATTCATCAAGCTGAACCGTTTCCTCGCCCTCGGACGCGAAACTCAACCAACAGACGCCCTTTTCCGTAGCGCCGATCAGGACACGCCCGAAGGGGCCGTCGATAAGGGCGTGGCGGATGAGAAGCCCGGCGCCTTTCTTCTTGTAATCGCCCGGCGTCATGGCGTCAGAGGCGAGGATCAGATCATGCAGTCGCGACGGGCCCGAAAGCCCGGCGGCGAGCGAGGCCTCCAACACGCTCTCGCCGAGCGCCATGGCGCGCTTGGCTTCGCCGGCGGCGAGATACTGCAAGAAGCGCTTGGGCGAAACGCCGGCGCCGGCTTTGAAGACGCGTTGAAAATGCGCGGGCGACAGGCCGACGACAGACGCGGTTTCTTCAAGGCTCGGCGCGTTTTCAAAGTTTTCAACGAGATAGTCGAGCGCGCGCGCAACGGGCTCATAGTCGTCAAGCCGGGTGTTTATGGCGGTCGAAGCGAGGGTCATTCGCGGGACATCCCTTAACAAGAAGTTTCCAAGCCCACCTTAGGCGCGGGCGCAAGCTTTCGACACCCGATTTTTGCGCCTTCAGACGCGCCGTTTTACGCGCCATTAACCCTGTTCTGTCGTTAATAGGCTTCGTCAAATGCGGCATATCTGGAGCGCATCATGGAAGACCTGGAATATATCATCGGCATCGGCTTCTCGGGCGCGGACATGCCCCGAGCGGTGATCCTCGCTTTTCTGTTTGCAATGTTCGCGCGCAAGGACACCAATGTCTGGGCGTACGGCCTATTTGCGCTTCTGATCGACCGCACGGTGTGGCCGATTGCGGCCATGGGCGCGTCCGGCGCGGACATCCAGTCGATCTACGCCTCGATCGGCGCGATCTTCAAAACCTTCATGGACGATCTCGGCGTCTATTTCGTGCGCTATATGGGCCTTGTGATCATGATCCTCGGCTTCACCTGGCTGCGCGCGACGGTCCATAAAATGGGGCCGGGTAAAGCCGCCCACGCCTAAGGCTTTTCAAACATCCTCAGTATTTGAAGCGCGCCGTTTTGCGGCGCGCTTTGCACATGGGTGCGATTGCGGAGTGACACCATCTTTTTTGTACGGGCCCGGCGCGCACGGCATTCTTAAAAGTGTCACCTTTTGATGGAACGATGGTGTTTCGCGAAAGGGGGCGGGGATGAAAAGGGTTCTTTCGGCATTCATTTGTCTTGCTGTTTTGACGGGGTGCGCGACGACGGGTAACGCGCCAGCGATTGACACGACGGAACTGTCTGCGATCGAAACGCGACTCGACCAACTTGAAACCAAACAAAACGACAGCGATCAGCGCCTTGACTGCCTGTCCGCCGTTTTATCCGGCGAACTGCAGAACGAAATGCTGATCGTCGAGCCGACGACATTTGCTGACGAATATCAGGCTTGTCTTGGTGCGGTCACTGACAATGAAAATTAGCCGTCGCAAAGTACTGGGCAGCGCTCTGGCCGTGAGCGTATCGTTTCCAAACGTGTCTCAGGCACAACTACAAAAAACGGTTTCGCGCGTTTGCCGCTTCCTTCCACATCCAGCCGTAAAGGTTGGTTGTTTTATCGTCTCGCTCGTGCCGGTCGCGGCGTATACAGGTGCACGCGCGCTTGTTCGCCGCCTCGCGCAGTTTTCATATTCGCGCTGTGGGCCTGGCACACGGTGCGATCGCATTATTCGAGAAATCGCCGACGATCCAAGTACGGTTTCAGACGCCGCAGATTTGGCAGGGAATGTTTTCAAATTCGGTTCGCGTGGACTGAAAAGAATTTGGGAAGTCGTCGAGGAAGTCGGGACGGACCTGTTGATTCCAACTGCCGCTCTCTCCGCCGCGCCCGGTCTTGGGGCCTATGGCGAGCGCTATCTCGAATTATTAGTCCGTGACGGGGGCGACGAAAAATTTGTGCCCGCCGTTTTTGACAGCTCCAAAGGCGTCGTAACGGTCGCCTTGCAGATCGAGAATGGGTCAGGCGAAACGATAGCGCCGCGCAAGCCGGCTGTTCGACTTGTCGGCGATTATCCAACTTACGCGTCTGCGAACGACGACGGACCAGTCGCTAGCGTTATAGAGGCGGAAGTCCTTGGACCCTTGATCGGTTTCGCACCAAATTCGAAGAGCGTTCGGGTGTATGAATTCAACGTCGGGCACCTCGGATTGCTTGGACCAAAACGCGTCGTATTGGATTTTGGCGAGTTCGAAATCGAAACTGATCCATTCATTCTTTTTGATCATGAAGAAATCGAACGGTTGAACGCTCATCTGGCAGGCGTTTAACTAGCCACTTTCTTTATTACGGTCGCAGAATTTCGCGGTAAAAGAATGGATCGAGCTCGATCCCGTTATGCCCGCTCAAACACCGCAACGGCGTTCATCCCGCCGAAGGCGAAAGAATTTGAGACCGCAAGGTCAACGCGCCGTTCGACAGCCTCGTTCGGCGCATAATTTAAATCGCAGTCGGGGTCAGGCTCGTCGAGATTGATCGTGGGCGGAACAACTCCGTTGCGGATGGCGAGAATCGACGCAATTGCCTCCACCCCGCCGGCCCCGCCAAGCAAATGCCCGTGCATGGACTTCGTCGAGGAGACGATGAGCGCGTCAGCGTCGGCGCCGAATACCGTTCGGATCGCTTTTGTTTCCGTCGGATCGTTGAGGAGCGTGCCGGTTCCGTGAGCATTCACATAAAGCGCGCCCGGATCGTCGATCCTGACACTTTCCAGCGCCGCGCGCATGGCGCCGGCGGCGCCATCGAGCGAGGGATTGATCATGTCATTGCCGTCGGCGTTCATGGCGAAGCCCGCGACACGGGCGAGGATCTCCGCGCCGCGGGCCCTCGCCCGCTCTTCTTCTTCCAGCACAAGAACGCCGGCCCCCTCGCCGATCGCAAGACCGTTGCGGTTCTTGGAAAACGGCCGACACGTCTCCGGCGCCAGCATGCGCATGGCGTTCCACGCTTCCATCGATCCGTAGGTCAGCACCGCCTCTGATGCGCCGGCGACCGCGACATCAGATGAGCCTGCGCGAATAAGATCCGCCGCAACGCCGATCGAGTGGGTCGCCGAAGCGCATGCACTGGCGATCGCGAAAGACGGGCCGCGCAGCCCATATTTGATGGAGACATGGCTCGCCGGCGCATTGGGAATGACGCGTAAGATGGTCAGGGGATGCGGCCGGCGTTCCCGCTTCAGCATGTCGTAATAGACGCGATCGAACGTGCCTTGCCCGCCAATGCCCGACCCGATGATGCAAGCGGTGCGGATTTGCGTTTCCTCGTCGAACTCGACGCCGGCCATGGCGATAGCGTCGACGGCGCTGATTTCACGAATTCTGGTACGGGCCTCCGCAACCATCTGAGAAACCGGCATTTTCAATGACATGTGGCGCGATCCTCACTAACAGAATGAATGTTAGCTCAAGCCAACCCCGGCAAT
>JBCBSE010000019.1:0-54564 GCA_039819305.1 Pseudomonadota bacterium | reverse complement strand
CCGGCTTGTCGGCCGCCTTGACCGCCAGGACGCCGTCATGGATCGCCTGGCTGCCGACGATCGTGCCGCCGGGCGTGCGCACGAACATCATCACCGCCTTGATGTCGTCGTTCTCGGCCGCCTCCAATAGTTTCTCTTTGACTTCATAACCGTAGGTCACGCCGGCGATCTGGGCGAAGAACCCGCTATCCTCAGTCGTGTGCGTCAGGATGGGGCCAATCACGTCGACGCGCATGATCTGGTTGTCGCTGTCTTCATCGCCGTAAAGAAAGTCCGACGCGGCCTTGGATTTCTTGGACGCGCCGGCGGCGGAAACGACGCCGACGCCGCATGAGACGAGCGCAATAATAAGAATGCCGCCGACGAGCATTTTGACGACCATCCGGACAAGGTCGCTTAACAGGGGCGGTCTTTCAGTCATGAGTTCCCTCCAGCATTAGAAGACAGGAATTATCTACGCACGCGGCGAAGCCGGTCAAAGGCCGGCCTGCGCGATTTACAGTTGAAATCTGTCGTTTTGACGATTTTGCGCGCCTATACCGCGCCCTAGTGCGCTCAGATTGCGCTTTCGGGCCTTGACAGGACTGGGGCGCGTTGCCACTCCGGCGCCTTCCGAATTTCCATCGCCAGATCGCGCCATCATCGTCAGGAACGGCCATGCACGCCTATCGCACTCACACTTGCGGCGAACTTCGCAAATCCCATGTCGGCGACGCCGTTCGCCTGTCCGGCTGGGTGCATCGCAAGCGCGACCACGGCGGCCTTCTGTTCATCGACCTGCGCGACCATTACGGCCTGACGCAGCTCGTCGTCGAGCCGGAAATGGCGTTCTTCCCGGTCGTCGAGCGCGTGCGTCAGGAAAGCGTCATTCGCATTGTGGGCGAGGTCGTCGAGCGCGGCGCCGACGTCGTCAACCCGAACCTCCCGACCGGCGAAGTCGAAGTGCGCATCGCCGAATTTGAAGTCATGTCAGAGGCGGATGAGCTGCCCCTGCCTGTCTTCGGCGAGCCGGACTACCCCGAAGACATTCGCATGCGCTTTCGCTATCTCGATCTGCGCCGCGAAACCTTGCACGCCAATATCATGCTGCGATCTTCGGTGATCAGCGAAATCCGCCGCGGCATGGAGGCGGCGGGCTTTACTGATTTCCAGACGCCGATCCTGACGGCGTCCTCGCCTGAAGGCGCGCGCGATTTTCTCGTGCCCTCGCGGCTTCATCCCGGCAAGTTCTACGCCCTGCCGCAGGCGCCGCAGATCTTCAAACAGCTGATCATGGTCTCCGGCTTTGACCGCTATTACCAGATTGCGCCCTGCTTCCGCGATGAAGACGCGCGCGCGGATCGCTCCGCAGGCGAATTTTATCAGCTTGATCTCGAAATGAGCTTTGTCGAGCGCCAAGACGTCTTTGACGCCGTCGGCCCGGTGACGCGCGCGGTCTTCGATAAATTCGGCGGCGAGCGCGCCGTCACGCAATATCCGTTTCCGATGATCCCCTTTGACGAGGCGATGGCGAAATACGGCACTGACAAGCCGGACCTGCGTTGCCCGCTCGAGATGCAGGATGTCTCGGAGCATTTCCGCGGATCCGGCTTCAAGGTCTTCGCGTCGATCCTCGAGGCTGACCCGTCCCATGAGATCCGCGCCATTCCGGCGCCGGGCGGGGGCAGCCGCGCCTTTTGCGACCGCATGAACAACTGGGCGCAGAAAGAAGGCCTGCCCGGCATGGGCTATATGATTTTCGATGAGGGCGAAGCGAAGGGCCCGCTCGCGAAGAATATCGGCCCAGAACGGTCCGAAGCGGTGCGCGCCCAGCTTGATCTCAAAGCTGGCGATGCGGCCTTTTTCCTCGCCGGCAAGCCCGCTGAGTTTTTACCCGTTGCGGCCAAGGCGCGGGTTCTGATCGGCGAGGAGATGAACCTCACCGACAAGAACCGGTTCGAGCTCGCCTGGATCGTCGACTTCCCGATGTATGAGTGGGACGAGGAGCGCAAGAAAGTCGAGTTCGGCCACAACCCGTTCTCGATGCCCCAGGGCGGATTGGAAGTCCTAGAGGCGGCGACCAACGACGCTGAACGCCTAGCGATCAAGGCCTATCAATACGACCTTGTCTGCAACGGCTACGAGCTCGGCTCCGGCGCCATCCGGAACCATCGCCCCGACATCATGTACAAGGCGTTCGAGATCGCCGGCTACGGCAAGGATGTCGTCGAAGACCGGTTCGGCGGCATGCTGAATGCTTTCCGCTATGGGGCGCCGCCCCATGGCGGCTGC
Source organism: Pseudomonadota bacterium (assembly GCA_039819305.1). Lineage (GTDB taxonomy): Bacteria > Pseudomonadota > Alphaproteobacteria > Caulobacterales > Parvularculaceae > Hyphococcus. The sequence goes on along the minus strand of JBCBSE010000019.1, from coordinate 52,293 downwards.
GCGCTTGGGCTTGAGCGCATCGTCATGCTGCTGGCGGATCAGGAGAATATCCGCGAGGTCACCATGTTCCCGATGAACCAGCAGGCCGAAGACCTGCTTCTCGGCGCGCCGGCGGAGGCCTCTCCCGAGCAGTTGAAAGAAATCCACATTCGCGTGACGCCGCCCATCGCCGAAAAGAAAGACTGAGGCGCGCGCGATCCTGCGCCGCCTTTGACAATCGGGGGAGCCAGACCGTCGCCATTTGCGACGATGAGCCTATTGGTGATTTTATGATTTCCGTCACGAGCGATTTTGACAACGGCAATATCCGCGTCATCGACGCGGCCGACCCCGCCGCCATTCGCCTTGAGATCGCGCCGGACGGCGAGGCGGCTTTTCACCAGTGGTTCTATTACCGCGTCGCCGGCGCCAAGGGCCGCGATCTTGTCATGAATATCGAGAACGCCGGGAAGTCCTCCTATGTCGGCGGGTGGAAAGGCTACAACGCGGTCGCCTCTTACGATGGCGAGACATGGTTCCGCATCGATACGGGGTATGCGGACGGCGTCCTCACGATGCGCCACCGCCCGGAACAGGACGAAATCGCCTATGCCTATTTCGCCGCCTATCCGGCCGCGCGCGTTGATGCGTTTGCGGAAGAGATGCGCAAAACCGGGCGTTTCGGGTATGAAAATCTAGGCGAGAGCCTTGACGGACAGGCCTTGCATTACTTCCAGGTCGGCGAAGGGCCGCTCAATTTCTGGGTGATTGCGCGCCAGCATCCTGGCGAGACCATGGGTTCGTGGTGGATGGAGGGTTTTTTGCGCGCGCTCGCCGACGGCGATCCTGTCGTTGGCGATCTGTTGACGCGCGCGACCTTGCACATCGTTCCCTGCATGAACCCCGATGGCGCGAAGCGCGGGCATCTGCGCACCAATGCGGCAGGCGTCGATCTCAACAGGGCCTGGCGCAATACGACGCCGGACAAAAGCCCGGAAGTCTTTCATGTGCGCGAGAAGATGCGCGCGACCGGCGTTGACTTTTTCCTCGACGTCCATGGCGACGAGGCGATCCCCAACAATTTTCTCGACAGCGCAGAGGGCGTGCCCGTATGGGACGACCGACAGGCGGCGCTGTTCAGGGCCTATTCAGATGCGCTTTTAAAGATCAGTTCAGAATTTCAGACCAAGGACGGTTATCCGGCTAGCCCGCCGGGCAAGGCCAATCTCGACATTGCGAACAAATATGTCGCGGAGACCTGGCGCTGCCTCTCCATGACCCTCGAAATGCCGTTCAAGGACGCCGACGTAAACCCGGACCCGGACGTCGGATGGTCGCCGGCGCGATGCGCGAATTTCGCGCGGGAGCACCTGCGGGCGATGGCGCAGATCGTCGGCGAGATCGGTTAAAAACCGCGAGCGGCGGCGTTGCGCCCGCACAGCTGACTATACGACAAGCGCTCTTTGATCCTCCCGGCCCATGGCCAAGAGGAACGGATTGGCCTTCTGGCGCGCTGAGAACTGCGCCTTGTCTTCAAGGCCGAGCCAGCGATGGCGGATCAGTTCCTGCGCGATGGGCGCGCCGAGGGTCGAGCCGGGTCCGGCGAGGATCAGGACGTCCGGCGCGAACTCCTTGATCGCGACCTCCACCGACTTTGAGAAATCATAGGTCTCGGTGATCTGCGATCCGAGCGTATACTGATAAAGCTTGGCCACGTCGCTGGCGCGGGGTGTCCAGATCGCGCCGCGCCCGTCGATCATCGGGACTTTTGGCGCGGAGAATAAGTCTTGCGGCAAGGCGCCGAAGGCGGCGTCGGAAACATGCGAGAGAAGGGGCGTGTGGAAGGCCGCGTGGCGGGCGAGCCGAAAGGGATAGCGCCCTTCTGCTTGTGGCAGCGCTTTCTCCATCGCAGCCATGCCGGCCTCGTCGCCGGCGAGCACCGCCATGCCGCCGAGGCGGATGGAAAGATAAGCCTCGCCAGCCGTTTTGCCGTCGTGAAGCGCGTTTGAGATCGCTTTCGTGTTGGCGGCCGAGGCGCGCCAGTTCTCGGCAACGAAGGGATAGATCAATTGTCCGCCGACGCCCTTTTCCTCCATCAGCGCGCCCATGGTGTCGACGAGGCGCACGGCGCCCGCCGGATCGAGCGCGCCGGCGGCGGCGAGCGTCAAATACCAGCCGAGGGAATTGCCGCAGACCGCTGCGATCTCGAACGCATTTGCGTTGATCGAGGCGTAATCCGCCAGCGCGCAAGTATAAATTAGCGCCGAGGCGTTAAGGCTAGTCGCGTGGCGCGAGGCGGCGTAGGTTTCGGCGGCGTCGAGCTCAGAGACGCGAACGCGCCCGTTGTCCTGACGCCACTGATCAACGCCAGCGATGAAGTCCGCCTTGTCGGCGTGGAAGCGGGAGAGATAGCCAAGTTCGTCCTTGGCGTAGGTCCCGCGGCCCGGAAAGATAACGACGGCGGAGCGCTTCATTCCGCGGCCCGTTTGTTCGAAAGCCCAAGCATTGCGCGGACCGCATTCGCGATATCGTCCTCGCTCACGAGAACAGCGTTGGCGGCGGGGCCGAGCGGAATGAAACAATCATCGCTGGCGATGCGTTTGATCTCGGCGTCGAGCCCGCGTTCATTGAGGCAAGCGATGATCTCCTCGCTGGGGCTGCCGGTCTTGCGGCACTCATCGACGATGAGAATCTTTTTGCAGCCCTCCAGCGCCGTAACGATTGAATCCATGGGCAAAGGCGCCAGCCAGCGCAAATCGATGATCCGCGCATTGACGCCCTCGGGCTTCAGCCAGTTGAGCGCGCGCTGCGAAAGAAAGGTTCCGTTCGCATAGGTGATGATCGCAAGATCGTCGCCGTCGCCGATCAGATTGACCGCGCCGAAGGGCGCCCGGCCCGATAAATCGTCAAAGACCGCCGTCATGGCGCCGTCGCCCTCGACGATCAGATCCTTGGTTCCGTAAAGCGCGATCGGTTCAAGAAAGACGACGACGCGCTGCTCGCTTCTGGCGAGACGGAAGCACTCTCGCAGTATGCGCACCGCCTCGGAGCCGCTTGACGGCGCGGCGAGAACCAGTCCCGGGATATCGCGCAGGACGGCGAGCGAATTGTCATTATGGAAATGACCGCCAAAACCTTTCTGATAGGCGAGGCCGGCGATCCGGACCACCATCGGGTTGGCGTACTGGCCCTTTGAAAAGAAGGAGAGCGTCGCCGCTTCGCCGCGCAGCTGGTCTTCCGCGTTATGGAGATACGCGAGGAACTGAATCTCCGGCACGGGCAGAAAACCGTTATGCGCCATGCCGAGCGCGAGACCGAGAATGGACTGCTCGTCGAGCAGCGTATCGAAGACGCGTCCGGGCCCGAATTTCTGCTGCAGGCGGGTCGTCGCGCCATAGACACCGCCCTTGCGGCCGACATCCTCGCCGAAGACCGCGACCGCGCGGTCATTCGCCATCTCTTCCGCCAGCGTGAGCGAAATGAGGCGCGACATGTGTTGCGTCTCGGCTCGCGCGCGGGCGTCGTCCGGCGCGCCCTCGACGAGGCGGCCGGGACGCGTCGCTCTCAGCGTGCGCGCGGGCGTGACCGGCGCGACGACTTGAGACGACGTCGTCAGTTTGGGCCGGTCGCAGGCCGCTTCCATGGCGCGCCGAACGCGGGCGCCGATGCCCGCATAAAGGGTCTCGATGTCGCCGGCGGAGACGCCGAGCGTTTCGCTGACGCGCCTCGCCGTATGCAGGAGCGGATCTTCATCCGCCTCCCGATCAATTTCCGCGCGCTCGCGGTAGCCGCTTTCGATGTCGGAGCCGGCGTGACCCATCAGCCGCACCGCGCACAGGTGCAGGAAAACGGGCCGGCGGCGATGGCGGGCGATTCGCGCGGCTTCCTTGCCGGCGCGCACCGCGTCGACAATGTCGCGGCCGTCGCCATAGACGTAAGCAAGGCCGGGCCGCGCGGAGAAATTGGCGGCGATCCAACCTTCCGGCGTCTTCACCGAAATGCCGATTCCGTTGTCTTCGCAGGCGAAAATGAGCGGCAGCGGCAGGCCGCGATAGGCGGCGAGGGCGGCGGCGTTGATCGCGCCTTGCGCGGTTGAATGATTGGCCGACGCGTCGCCGAAGCTGCAGTAAACAACCCCGTCATGGGCGAGCGGGGCGTCGTCACGGCGCTGCGATTTTGCGAGCGAAATCGAGAAGGCTGCGCCCATGGCCTTGGGCAGATGCGAGGCGATGGTGCTGGTCTGGGGCGGGATGAACAGCGACTTCGAGCCGAGCACCTTGTGGCGCCCACCCGAGATCGGGTCCTCGCTGGAGGCGACGAAGGAAAGCGCCATGTTCCAGATCGGCGTTTCGCCGGGGACTGCGCGCGCGCGCTCGATCAAAAACGCGCCGCTGCGATAATGCAGAAACGCCATGTCGTTGACGCGCAACGCATGCGCGAGGGCGGCGTTGCCTTCATGCCCGGCGCTGCCGATGGAATAAAAGCCGCGCTTTTCGGCGCCGAGGCGGCGCGCTTCGAGATCGAGGGCGCGGCACGTCAGCTGGCTTTCAAAAAGCCCGGAGAGCGCTGAGGGCGAAAGCCCCGCGTCGTTTATGGTCGCCGCGCTTAGCGGCGCCGGCAGCTGGCCTTTTTTCAGCCGCGCCAGAAAGCCGTCGCTCGCCGCGCCGATCGCTCCGGCCATTCCTTGAATTCCTTCCCTTGGTCTTTATTTTGGGGACTCACATCGTCCGGCGCCTCCATAGCACCGGGGGCGGCATTGCCAAGGGCCCCGGCGCGAAGTTGAGGGGGGTATTGGGTTGCGCAGCGCAAAGAGGGGCTCCTTGTTCAACAACGAATTTCCGGAACTCGGCGACGAAATGGCGCCCGCCCATCCAAGCCTCGAGGCGATCGAGCTTTTGCGGCTGCGCCGGTCGACGCCGGCCGATTGCCTTGGCGAGCCCGGTCCTGATGCGGCGACGCTTGACGCGATGCTGACCATCGCCGCGCGCGCGCCGGACCACCGGCGGGTGACGCCCTTTCGCTTCATCACCTTCACCGGAGAGGCGCGAGCGCGCTTCGGCGAAACGCTTGGCGACGCATTCCGCGCCAATCAGGGCGAGGACGCAAGCGAAGCGCGCCTCGCCGCTGAGCAACAGCGTTTCCTGCGCGCGCCCGTCGTCGTCGCTGTCATCTCAAGCGTCAACCCGGATCATCGGACCCCGGAATGGGAGCAGGTCTTAACCGCCGGCGCGGTCTGCCAGAACCTCTTGCTGGCGGCGAGCGCCCACGGCTTTGCCGCGCAGTGGATCACGGAGTGGTATGCTTACGACGCCGCTGTCGCCGCCGCTCTTGATCTTGACCGTCATGAAAAAGTCGCCGGATTTATCTACATCGGAACGGCCAAGGAACCGCCGAAAGAGCGCGCGAGGCCGGTGATGAGGGATATTGTCCGAAAGTATTGAGGGGTGTCACGACGACGTGATGCAACTTAAAACCAAAGCGGATTGATGTTAGCTGATGAACGGATTTTGCGAATCCAAAAAATGGCCACTTTGAAAGGAAGCTCAATGTCATCGTTGAAAACAGGTTTTTTACTTGCCGCCGGCGCGCTTGTCGTCGCCGCTTGCGGCGGCGAAGCGGTCAGCCAGGAAGCGGGGCCGGAAACCGCCGCGATCTCCGGCGAATACAAGGCGGACCAGGACCATCGCTATATCAGTTTCGATTATCTCCATCAGGGCTACTCCCGTCCGATCCTGCGCTGGCGCGACTGGGACGCGACCCTCGACTGGAACGCGGAAGACCCGGCGGCGTCCAGCATTGAAGTCATCATTGACGCGACGTCGATCGATTCCGGCGTCGACAGATTTGACGACCATCTCAGAAGCGGTGATTTTTTCGAAGTCGAGACCTACCCGACCATCACCTTTGTCAGCACGTCGGTTGAAAAGACCGGCGATTCGACAGGCGTGATCACCGGCGATCTGACGATCAAGGACAACACCAAGCCGGTCACCATCGACGCGACTTTCAATCGCGCCGCCTTCGACGAGGGCAACAACCTCTACAAGATCGGGTTTTCCGGCACGACCATGGTCAAACGCTCCGACTTCGGCGTCGACAAATACACGCCCTTTGTCGGCGATGAGGTGAACATCCGGATCGAAGCCGAATTCGAAATGCCGGGCGCCGCGGAGTAACGCCGTCTTGGCCGATAATCGGTATACGACAGTCGCGATCGTCCTTCACTGGGCGATCGCGCTTCTCATTGTCGGTCAGATCGCCGGCGGGTTTTACATGCACAACCTGCCGAACACGTCGGCGGTCAAGTTCGATCTCTATCAGCTTCACAAGTCCTTCGGGCTGACGATCCTGTTGCTCGCCTTCGCGCGGCTCGCCTGGCGTCTGACCCACACAAGGCCGGCTTTGCCGGCGTCCATGTCCGGCTGGCAGCGCGCCGCCTCTCATGTCACCCATTGGGCCTTTTACGCATTGATGATCGCGACGCCTCTGGTCGGCCTCGCCCTTGTCTCGGTTTCGCCGCGGGATATTCCGACCCAGTATTTCGGCGTTATCGGCGTGCCGCATTTTGGCTTCCTGGAAAGCGGGGCGGATGCGGAAGACCGATTTATCAACCTGCATAAGCTGCTCGCCTTCGGAATTTTGGGTCTCCTCGCGCTCCATGTTGGCGCTGCGCTGAAGCACGCCTTTGTCGATCGCGACGGCGTTTTTGCATCGATGTCGCCGCGCCAGCCGGCCGCGCTTCTGGGCGTCGGCGCCATCTTCGCCGCGCTTGGCGTTGGCGCGTTGGTCTATACGCTGTTTGGTTCGAGCGCGGCGCCCGCCGCCGAAGATGAGGCGATGATCGCGGCGTCGTCCGACGGGCCTGCCTGTCCGGGCGAGCGTCTCCCGGTCAACTGGATCATCGATGAAGACAGGACCGCCTTGCGCTTCTGGGGCGAACAGAACGGGCGTAAGCTTGCCGGCCGGTTTTCAAATTTTACAACGGAGATCGGCTTTAATGAAAATGATCTCGCCCGATCATGGGTGCGCGTCACCATCGACTCCTCTTCGGCGACGACGGGCGACATGCTGCGCGACGGCGAGCTTGCCGCAGATGAATGGCTCGACGTCAAAGACCATCCGACGGCGCAATTCCTCGCCTGTGAAATCGTTCCCGACCGCGAAGGCTATATCGCGCGCGGCGAATTATCTGTGAAGCAATCAAGCGGGCCCATCGACTTGCCGTTCATGGTGCGCATTTCCGGCGGCGAGGCGGTCGCCAATGGCGGCGTCAACTTCTCGCGCACTGACTTCGGTCTCGGGCTCGCCTCCTCATGGCTGGACGAAGAGGGCATCGGGCTCGACGTGCGCGTCGAATTCGAGGTGCACGCGGCGAAAGAGCGGTAGTCGGCGCACGGATCAAAGCGGGCTTACGTCCGCGCAGCGCGCAAACCCTGATTCGACTCTTGTTTTCACTCCTGTATTCTGAGCGCATGGCGCTGAATCATTTCCAATACGACGAGCCCCGCGCGTGATCCGTACTGAAACCGACATCCAAGAATGCAAAAAGCTCTGGGACATGTTTTCGCCCGGGCAGGACGCATGGGACGACTGGGACCTGATGTTCGCTTTTCACCATCAGGATACGCATCGCTTCAATTTCCTGGTGCGCCAAGACAGCGATGGACGTGCGCATGGCCTCGTCCCGTTCGTTCACGATACGAGCCAAGACCGCTTCATGCTGATGGCCGGCAGCTATCCCGATGGTCGGATGCTGTGGGTGCGCTATGAGGATTTTTCCGAGTTTTTCGAGCAGTTCCCTGAACGGACAGTATTGTTCGATCTCAAGCAAAGCTGGGTCAGCGGCCTGCTGCAGCTTTACCCAAACTTCGAAGCCAATTTCGCCGAGCAGGATTTGCGGTATTTCCTCACGCCGTCAGAATTTGAGTTTGATTTCTACAAACACATCGACGCCTTTTCGCCTGAGAAAAAGCAGAAGTTTCTTTACGACCTGCGAAAAATCCGAAAACACGAGCCGACGCTGCGCTGGAGCGACGAAAACGAGGCTGATCTGTTCATCGAACTCGTGAACAGAAATTTCGGCGCAGAATCAGATTACGCCAATGAAGACAATGCAAATGAGGTCCGCAGGGTCATCGATGAGCTGCACCGCAGCGGGCGTCTGAAGACCCTGACAATTGAGATCGACGGCGCGAGGCAAGCGGTCTCGCTGTCGTCGCTCCACGGCGGCAAGATGATCGCACTCTACGCGTCCAGCAACAACGACTACAGCAATCTTGGCAAGCTGCTCAATGTCGAGACCATTCAGGAAGCGTGCAGATCACGCGTCGATGAAATCAGTTACATGACCGGCATGCAATGGAAAGCAAACTGGAAGATGAAGAGCGAGCCTTGCGTCACCATGCGCAAGCCGCCGGCGCCGTGGCCGGCGTGAAGGCGCCTCACTTGAATGCTCGGTGATTGCTAATCAGGGGCCGCAGCGCAGCGAAAGAAGCGTAGACGGCGCACGGATCAAAGCGGGCTTGCGTCCGCCCAGCGCGCAGGAGCGGACATAAGAAATTCGCGGGGCGGCTCCCGATAGCGTGGCCGTTGAAACAGCGTATTCACATACTGCCTTGCCCCACTCGGCAGCATTCTTATATCTGTACCGGGTAATTAGGGATCTTTCCTCGCGAAATAGGCTGAATCATGGTTTCGACCATGTGCGCTTGAAGATGATCGACAAAAACCCGAATCTTTAATGGCAAGTATTTGCGGTCGGGATAGACGGCGTAAATCGCACGCTCAGAAACCGGCGCATGTTTGCAAAGGAGAGGCACGAGCCGACCATCGAGCACATCCTGACACACCAGAAAATGCGCGAGTCTTGCGATGCCGACGCCCTGTAATGCAGCTTCTCTTAGCGCAAGCCCAATTCCTGAATGCGCGCTGTCGACAGCTATGGATTTGGTTTTTCCGTCTATTTCGAAGTCCCAATGATCCTCAGTGCGGTTGCGTGCATGAATAGTTAGGCACCGATGCGTTTCTAGGTCATTTGGCGTTTCGGGCTTCCCGAAACGTTTTAGATATTCAGGAGCCGCACAGACGATCCATGGATCGTCAATCATCTTACGAATGATGAGCGAGGATTCGGCCGGCCGTTCAAAAAGCAGGGCGACATCAATTCGATCCCTTATCATGTCGATGCCGCCATCCGCCTGAATTGTGGTGGTGGTTATGCCGCTGAATTTTTCTCCGAACTTTTTCAGAAACGGCATAATCACGCCAACGGACAATGCTGCCGACGCAGCAATTCTCAATTGACCGCGTGGCGAGCCACTTAAATCCCTAGCGAGATCCTCAGCGGTGCTTATCGATTCAAGAATCTGTTCGCTTTGTTCATACAAAGCTTCGCCAGCTTCGGTCAGCGCCAACGAACGCGTCGTGCGATTAAACAAGCGAACGCCCAACCTGACTTCAAACTTATTGATTTTTTTGCTGACGCCAGACGCCGTTATGCCAAGTTCGCCAGCCGCGCCAACAAAACTTCCGCAGCGCACAACTTCCACGAAAACCGCGAGTTCGCTGATCGAATCCATTTTCCACCTCATCATTAGTGACGGCCTGTCACTATTGGTTTTCCTATTCCGTCATTGCCTATTGATGACGATTCCAGAAAAACCACCCGCACGGATTGCATGAAAAATCGGAAGGCACCAATGAACCAATTCATAAAAAAAATCTCAGAATGCGCAACTCGCTCGATACTCGTTACGGCAGGTGTTTTTGCGCTCGTCGCCTGCAACAATGGAACCGCAGACGCTCAAGAGCCGGCGCGTGCAGCGACCGCTAAACTGCCGCCAATGAATGACGGCCTTCCAGAACCGGGCTTTGATATTGAGCGTGGAAAAACTGCGCTTGTAATTACTGATCCGCAGAATGACTTTTTGTCTGAAGACGGTGTTGCTTGGGGCGTTGTTGGCGAGAGCGTGACGGCGAATGGCGTCGTAGAAAATCTCGAAGCGCTTATGAAAGCGGCGAATGATGAAGGCATGCCGATGTTCATCTCGCCGCATTACTATTTTCCGACGGATCACAAATGGAAACATGAGGGCACACTGGAAGTTGTGATGCACAGCATTATGATGTTTGATCGCCCGGGCCAATTGACGGTTGAAGGATTCGAAGGCTCGGGATCTGATTGGCTAGAACCCTATAAACCCTATATCAATAACGGGAAAACCGTTGTCACAAGCCCGCACAAAATCTACGGGCCTGAGACGAACGATCTGGTTCTGCAACTGCGCAAAGCCGGTATTTCCAAAATCGTTCTTGCCGGTATGTCGGCCAATCTGTGCACCGAATCGCATATGCGTGAGCTTGCGGAGCAGGGTTTTGAAATCATGGTCGTAACGGATGCGACGGCAGGCGCTATTACGCCTTTCTACAATGGTTATGAGGCAGCCTTGACAAATTTTCGCATGATCGCCAGCGATATCGATAATACGGAAAACACGGTAGCGGCCATTAAGGCTGCTTATTGATGGCCGGCAGATTTGAGAGCTAGCTGGAAGTGAAATTCTGGCAACCACATTGGGCGCGCCGGAGGAATAAAAAAGAGAATTCCACCGGCAGCCCTGCTCAGCTCTTCCAAGCTTCAATTGCGCAATTTCGCCCGCAAGTGATTTTAGCGCTCGCGAACGACTGTGATCTTTTCAAGAAATTTCGGAGAAATTCCGGCTCCGGCATAGGACAAAACATGAATTTGCGTAAGCAATTGATCGGATGCGTTTGCCTCCAGGCAGCGAGTTTAATGCCGATGACTGCGACCGCCGACAGCGAAGAGCACGCGCATGCGGCGCATCGACATCATCTATCGATGTTTTTAGGCGCAACCACGGTCTCTGACGATAACCATACGGGACTGACTTATGGTATTGATTATGAGTATGTGCTCTCGCCCCGCATCGGCGTAGGGGCAATCATCGAGCGGGCGGAAGGTGAGATCGACGCAACATCGGTCATAGCTATTCTTGATATTCACGTTTCGGAGCGATTCGTCATGCAGGTTGGCGCAGGCATTGAATTTGAAGACGACAAACAGATCGCCATTGGCCGCGTCGGCGCTTACTATGAGTTTGATCTTGGCGACAACATTATGCTCGCGCCGAGCCTAGGATATGACATCTCCGAAGAAGCCGACGCATTCGTATTCGGCATTATGATCGGCCGAAAATTCTAGCGATCAACCGTCAGGACTGTTAACGATCGCGAACGCGGCGCCGTTTTGGATATCTTCAATGTATGAACACGCCACACGCACATCGCGGATCGCAAAGGCCCCAAAAACGCGGCCCACTTTGCACTCGTAAAGACTGAGACTGTAACTGGATCATTCGCAGCATTGCCGAGCGAATTCGGTTATTCTGCCTCTTTTGCTGTAGTAGCAAAGAATCACTTCCAATAAGTGTCCGTTTTAAGGATCAACCAGCTGTCAACATCGCGGCCAACTCTCGGACCGACGACCTTTCTGGAACGCCGTCCCCTTAAGCCGCCGGCCGCGATTTCGCGTCCTCGTCGAAGAGCTCGGCGAGCTTATCGATGATGGCGCCGCCGAGCTGCTCGACATCAACGATCGTCAGCGCCTTGCGATAATAGCGCGTGACGTCATGGCCGATGCCGATGGCGAGAAGCTCAACAGGGGAGCGATTTTCAATATGGGCGATCATTTCGCGTAGATGGCGTTCAAGATAGGCGCCGCCATTGGCTGACGATGTTGTGTCGTCGACGGGCGCGCCGTCGGAAATCACCATCAGGATGCGTCGCGCTTCGGGCCGGCCGAGCAGCCGGTTATGGGCCCACAAAAGCGCCTCGCCGTCGATGTTCTCTTTCAGAAGGCCTTCTTTCATCATCAGGCCGAGCGAGGTGCGCGCGCGCCGCCAGGGCGCATCGGCGCTCTTGTAAATGACATGGCGCAGATCGTTGAGCCGGCCGGGCTTTGCGGGCCGTCCGTCCTGCACCCATTTCTCGCGCGCCTGGCCGCCTTTCCAGGCGCGGGTCGTGAAGCCGAGGATCTCGACCTTCACCCCGCAGCGCTCCAGCGTGCGGGCGAGAATATCGGCGCAGATCGCCGCGATGGTGATCGGCCGGCCGCGCATGGAGCCGGAATTGTCGATGAGCAGGGTGACGACGGTGTCGCGGAACTCCTGATCCTGCTCCATCTTGTAGGAGAGGGGCTGCATCGGATCGACGACGACGCGCGCAAGGCGCGCCGCATCGAGAACGCCTTCGTCGAGATCAAAGGCCCAGCTGCGGTTCTGTTGGGCGAGAAGCTTTCGCTGAAGTTTGTTGGCGAGGCGCGCAACGACCGTGTGCAGATTTTCTAGCTGCCGGTCGAGGGAGCGGCGCAAGCGCTGCAGCTCTTCTTCGTCGCAAAGATCGGCCGCGACCGCAATTTCGTCGAATTCCGTCGTATAGGCGCGATAGGTTTCGCCGGTGTCGCCCTCGAAGATGTTTCTGAGGCTCGAAATCTTGGCGTTTTCAGTGGCGCCGTCGTCGTCCTCATTGGTCTCGTCGGCGTCCTCCTCGGACCCGTCAGCATCCTGATCGCTCATGTCGCCTTCGCCGGCGTCTTCAGGGAATTGCTGATCGTCGCCTTCGGTTTCGTCGTCGCCGGACTGGTCCTCGTCCTCGCTTTCGTTTTCCTCGTTGTCGTCTTCGCTCTCTTCCTGGTCGCCCTGATCCTTGTCATCGAGGTCGAGATCCTCGATCACGGTGCGCGCAAGCGCGGCGAACGCTTCCTGGTCGTGCAGGTCCGAGGTTTTGGCGAGCGCGTTCAGCGCGTCGCCGGCGCGCGCTTCAAGCTCTTCGCTCCATTTGGTCATGATGCCGGCGGCGGCGGGCGGCGCGTCGCGGCCCGTCAGGCGTTGGCGCAACAAAAGCGCCAGCGCCTCGGGCATTGCGGAGGCGTCCTTGTCGCTGAGGCGGTCATAGCCCTTGTCGGCCAGCGTTTTGTCGAGGGCCGCTGCAAGATTGTCGCCGACGCCTTTCATGGCGGTTGCGCCGATGGCTTCGCAGCGCGCATTTTCAAGCGCCGCAAAAACGGCGCGCGCCTCGGCGCCCTTTGGCGACAGGCGCGCATGGGCCTGCGCGTCATGATAGGCGAGGCGCAAGGCGGCGGCGTCGCCCTCGCCGCGGGCGATGGCGGCGCTCTCGCGGTCAATCTGGCGCGCGGGAAGCGGAATGCGCGCCGACTTGCCCTGAACGCTCGCATGCTCGCCGCCAAAGGCGACCTCGACGTCGTGCTGGGCGGAAAGCGCGCGCGTCGCGTGGAGGAGCGCGCGTTTGAAGCCTTCGCGGAGTTTCTCTTTCGGCGTCATGGGTCCCTGTCCTACCGGAGGCGGGCGACGAGCAAAAGCCGGTCTGGCGCCGGCGCGTCAAAATGACGGGCGAGCGGCTTGAACCCGGGGCGCGGTGAGGGCCCGCGAGGCTTGCAGGGCATTTGCGAATACGCCATCTTCCCGGCGGCAATCAAAGGCGGGAAGGGCGTTTGCAATGGATCTGACGAGCGTTATCCGGACGATCCCGGACTATCCGAAACCGGGCATCATGTTCCGGGACATCACGACGCTCCTTTCCGACGCCCGCGGGTTTCGCCGCGCTATTGACGAGCTTGTCCAGCCGCTCGCCGGCGCCAAGATCGACAAGGTCGCCGGCATTGAAGCGCGGGGCTTCATTCTTGGCGGCGCTATCGCCCACCAGCTTTCGGTCGGCTTCATCCCTGTGCGCAAGAAGGGCAAGCTGCCCCACGCGACGATGAGCGAAACCTATGAGCTCGAATATGGCGTTGACGAGGTTGAGATCCATGTCGACGCCATTGAGCGCGGCGAGCGCATTTTGCTGGTCGACGACCTCATCGCGACGGGCGGCACGGCGGGCGCGGCGATCCGCCTGATCGAGCGCGCCGGTGGCGACATCGTCCTCTGCGCCTTCGTGGTTGACCTGCCCGATCTTGGCGGGGCTCGAAAGCTGAGAGACATGGGAAAGAATGTCACTTCGCTCGTTTCTTTCGACGGCGAATAGGAACCGTCGGCCATGACCCTTTTCCTGATCGGCCTCGTCATTTTCTTCGGAACCCACGCCTTCACGACGCTCGCGCGCGGACCCCGGGACGCCATGGTCGCGAAGCTCGGCGCCAACGGTTACAAGGGCCTTTACGCGATTGTCGCGCTCGCCGGGTTCGCGATGATCGTTGTCGGCTGGAGAGAGGCCAGCGTCGCCGCGGTCTACACGCCGCCTTACTTTTTAAGGCACCTGACCCTCGGGCTGATGCTGTTCGCGATGATCCTGCTGGTCGCCGCCTATGCGCCGCCGGGCCGCATCGCCGCGGCGACGAAACATCCGATGCTCGCCGGCGTGAAAGTTTGGGCCTTCGCGCATTTGTTGGCGAATGGCGAGTTGCGTTCGGTTATCCTTTTCGGCGCGTTCCTCGCCTACGCGGTCATCGCGCGGATCGCGCTTAAGAAGCGAGACGCGCCGATACGAACAGCGGGCCCGATCATCAATGACGCGATTGCGGTCTCGATCGGGCTTGGCGCCTATGTCGCGATTTACCTGTGGCTTCACCCTTATATCGCCGGCGTCGCGATCTCGTTCTAATCGAGATTGGCGCTCTGATCGGTGAAATAAAGAGCGTCTGTGTCGTATCCGTAAGTCCGCAGGCGCTGGAGCGCAGCGCCAAGACGCTCATCCGACAATTGCGGACTGCGAGACAGGATCCAGAGATAGCGCCCCTCCGGTTCGCCGACGAGCGACAGGGTATAGGCGTCGTCGAGGTCGATAATCCAATAGTCGCCCCAGAATGGTCCGAAGAAGCTGACCTCAAGCTTTGAATTGGTCTCTTCGTCGACAACTCGCGCGCGCCCTTTCGCCGAGCGCGGATCGCCGGCGCCGCAGGTGTTGACGACGCTGATCAGGCCATCCTCGCGCAGGGCGTATTGCGCGGTCACCGCGTCGCAGTCTTGCTGGAATGAGTTCGGGAACCGGGCGATCTCGTACCAGAGGCCCGTATAGCGGTTGAGATCCACCGCCTCGACCGTTTTGAGCGGGATCGTAGAATCGCGATTGACCGGCGGCGACGCGCAACCCGCCAGAGCCAATGAAATGCACAGCGCGGCGAATATCGAACGCATGAAACCCTCTTCTTTTCGCGCATCGCGCGCGCCCTTCGACGCTGCGTAGCATGGTCATAAATTCGCCGCCATCAAGCCTATGATCGCCGCGTTGCGCGCGTGAACAAAGGCCGTTAGAACCCATGCCTCGCCGACGGGCGACAACCCTCTCTCCGCCTCAAGGATTGATCGAAAGTGGCTAACGAAGACAGCGCCTTAAGGGAAGTCGATCAGGAACTTGCCGAAGATCGCCAATGGGCGATGTTCCGCAGATACGGACCGATCGCCATCGGCGCCGGGGCCGCGATCGTGGTCGGGGTCGGCGCCTACCAATTCTATAACGCATCGCAGACCCGCTCGGCGGAAGCAGCAGCGCTTGAGTTCAACGCCGCGGTCGAAACCCTCGAGACGGACCCTGGCAATGGACGCAGCGCGCTTCAGGAGATCGCCGCGGAAAGCGGCTCCGGTTACGGGCTACTGGCGTCCTTCAGACGCGCCTCCTCGCTCGCCGCCGCAGACGAACGCGCAGCCGCGATCGAGGCTTTTCGAACGGTCTATCAGAGCGGCGGCTCGCCGGCCTCGCTGCGCGATCTGGCAAGGCTGCGCGCTGCGCATCTCGCCTTGGCGGATGGACGCGACGCGGCGCTCGCCCATCTCGGCGAAATTCCTGAAAGCAGCAGCGCCTTTCGTTTTCATGCAGACGAAATTGTCGGGATCGCGGCGCTCGAAGCAGAGGATTATCAGACGGCGCTCAGCATCTTTGAGCGTCTCAGCGCCGACCCGGCGACGCCGCCCCCTGTCGCCGGCCGCGCTGAAGAGTTTCGCGCGCTCGCCGTCGCAGGCGTCAACGGCGTCAATCTTACAGGTGATGTACGGCTCGACGACATCATCGGCGCCGTCGGGCCGTCCCTCGATCCTGTTGTTGTGGATGCTGGCCTCGTTGACGAAATCATCGGCGAGGTTGCGCCCGAACCCGCGACGCAAAGCGAAGATGCGGCGGGCGATGGCGAGGCTATCGATGGCGACGCTGCCGACGGCGATGGTGCCGATGGCGATGCTGGCGCGGGCGATGAACCACTGAATGAAAGCGAACAACCATGACGTTTCTTTTCTCGCTCGCGAGAGGCTCGCGGATCGCCGCGCTGCTTTTGGCGGCGATGCTCGCCGGCTGCGGGTCTAATCCGATCACGAACCTCTTTGACGGCGACGATGACGAAGAGGAGGGTGACGAGGCGCCGGCGGAGGACGACCGGATTTCAATCCTCGCGCTTGAAGAGCAGATCCAGGCGGATCCGCGATACGCCAACGTCATCGTCGACGTCCCGCCGTCTTACGTGAATGTTTCCTGGCCGCAGCCGGGCGGCGAAGCTGACCACACCCTGCACCATATCGCCGCGACGCTGACGCTCGAGAAAAAATGGAAAGTCGACGTCGGGGCCGCGGGCGAGCGCGCCAAACTGACAAGCCCGCCGATCGTCGTCGCTGACCGTGTCTTCGTGATCGACGCGGAGACCCGACTTACCGCCTTCGACGCGGAGACTGGCGAAGTCTTGTGGCGGCGGGAGCTGGCCCCGGAAATCAAGGAGCGGTTTCGCATTCGCGAGCTCTTTCGCGGACCGACGCCGGCTGAAATCGGGTTCGGCGGCGGCGTCGCATTCGATCAGGGCAAAGTATTTGTCACCTCCGGTTTTGGTTTTGTCGCCGCGATTGACGCGATCTCAGGCGAGGAGATTTGGCGCGTTGAAACGAATGCGCCGATCCGCACGCCGCCCACGGCCTATCGCGGGCGCGTTTACCTGACGACGAATGTGAACGAATTCCTCGCGCTCGATCAGGAAACTGGCGAGAAAACCTGGACGTTCCAGTCATTCGAAGAAGCGGCGCGGTTCTTGTCTTCGGCGTCGCCGGCGGCGGCGGGCGATCTTGTGGTTGCGCCCTTTTCATCAGGCGAGGTCGTTGCGTTTCTGACGGAAAGTGGTCGCGCGGTCTGGAACGAAACTTTGGCTCAGACAGCGCGCCTGACCGCGCTCGCCACCTTGAACGATATCGCCGGCAGCCCCGTGATTGACCGCGGGCTGATCTATGTCTCGAGCCATGGCGGCAGTTTCGCCGCCATCGACATTCGCTCCGGCCAGCGTGTTTGGGAGACCGCGATCACCAGCTTGCAAACACCATGGGTCGCAGGCGATTTCATTTTCCTTGTTTCCGTGGACGGCGAGCTGATTTGCGTGTCGCGCAATGACGGCGCCATTGTCTGGGTGTCGGAACTGCGCCGCTACAAAAACGAAAAGAAAAAGAAAGGCCGCGTCACCTGGGCGGGCCCGGTGCTGGCGGGCGGCAATCTGATCCTCGTCTCCAATCTCGGCGAACTCGCGAAAGTTGATCCGACGACGGGCGAAATCCGCGAAATGGCGGACATCGATGAACCCTCCGTTATTTCGCCGGTCGTCGCCGATGAGACGGTGTTTATCCTCAGCGAAAAGGGACGCCTGCTCGCGCTGCGCTAGGCACGGCGCCGCAGGTCGGGCGGTCTATGCGAGCTGCGCCATGAAAATCGCCCTTGTCGGCCGGCCCAATGTCGGGAAATCAACGCTGTTCAACCGGCTTGTCGGCAAGCGTCTGGCGCTTGTGGATGATACGCCCGGCGTCACCCGCGACCGGCGCGAAGGCGAGGGCCGGCTCGGTGATCTTGTCTTCACCGTCATCGATACGCCGGGTTTGGAGGAAGCGCCGATCGCCGCTCTTGAGGGCCGGATGCGCGCGCAGACAGACCGGGCTGTTGCGGAGGCCGATCTTTGCCTCTTCATGATTGATGCGCGCGCGGGCGTCACACCCCTCGACCGGACATTCGCCTCCATTTTGCGGGCGAGCGGCAAGCCGGTGCTTCTTCTCGCCAACAAGGCGGAGGGCGCGCGCGGCGACGCCGGCGTTTACGACGCATACGAACTGGGCATCGGCGATCCGATCCCGTTAAGCGCGGAGCATGGCGAGGGCATGGGCGAGCTCGCCGTCGCCATGCAACCGATCTTTGACGCCGCCAAGGGCGAGGAGGCGGGCGATAACGCACAAGCCGACGACGCAGCGAACTGGGATGACCCGCTCAAGCCCTTGCGCGTCGCCATCGTTGGCCGCCCGAACGCCGGCAAGTCGACGCTCGTCAACAAGCTGATCGGCGAGGACCGGCTTCTGACGGGGCCCGAAGCCGGCATCACAAGGGATTCAATCGGCGTTGAGTGGCGCTGGCAGGGCCCGGACCGCGATTGGCCCGTGAAAGTCTATGACACCGCGGGAATGCGCAAGAAGGCGAAGGTTCAGTCAAAGCTTGAAAAGCTGTCGGTCGCGGACGCCCTGCGCGCAGTGAAGTTCGCCGAGGTTGTTGTGCTCTTACTCGACGCGACAGCGCCATTCGAAAAGCAAGACCTGCAGATTGCAGATCTCGCCTTGCGCGAGGGCCGCGCGCTCGTCGTTGCGATCAACAAATGGGACCTTGTCGAGGATCGCAACGCCGCATTTGCGGAGCTGCGCGCAGAGGCCGACCGCCTGCTGCCGCAGGCGCCGGGTCTGCCGCTGATCCCCATCTCAGCGCTAACGGGCGCCGGGCTTGAGAAACTGATGCCGGCGATCGTGAAGGTTTACATTGACTGGAATGCGCGGGTGAAAACGCCGGACCTTAACGACTGGCTGCAGGAGGCTGTGCACCGGCATACGCCGCCGGCGGTCGCGGGCCGGCGCATCCGGTTTAAATATATCAGCCAGACGAAAACGCGCCCGCCGACTTTTGTCGCCCAATGCAATCTCGCCCATGAGGTGCCGGCGGCCTATAAGCGCTATCTGGTGAACGGCATCCGCGAGGCCTTCGACATCAAGGCGGTGCCGATCCGGCTAAATTTGAGGTCCGGCGACAACCCGTATGCGAAGGAGAAGAAGCGCTAGGCGCTTTTCCACTCTCGGAACACCCAGCGCTTGAAGGGGCCGGGCGCATCGGCGAGGGCGTCATAGATCATCGGGACGAGCGCGTCCGGTTTCGTCAGCGTTTCCGGGTCTTCGCCGGGCATCGCTTGCTCGCGCATTTTTGTGCGCATCGCGCCGGGATCGACGACGCCGACGCTGATCGATGTCTTCTCATTCTCCGCCGCATAATTCTTGGCCATCATTTCAAGCGCCGCCTTGGAGATCGCATAAGCGCCCCAATAGGCGCGCGCTTCCTCGCCGCCGACGCGCGATGTGAGAAAGAGGACGCGGGCGTCGGCGCTCTTGCGAAGGAGCGGATCAAGCGCGCGGATCAGCCGGAAGTTGGCGTTGATGTTTAGCGACATCATCTCGTTCCAGGTCTTGGCGTCTATGTCCGTAAGCGGACTTAAGTCGCCAAGCGTCGCGGCGTTGCCGATCAGGATATCGAGAGCGTCGAAGCGCAAGGCGAGCGCCTGCCCCAGCTTTTCTATGCCGTCGCCTTCGATGAGATCCATGGCGATCAGCGACGCTGTTCCGCCGGTCGCCTTGATCTCGTCGTCAAGCTCTTCAAGCCCGCCCTGCGTGCGCGCGAGCGCCAGCACATGGGCGCCAGCTTTCGCAAGGCCAAGCGCGATGGCGCGCCCGATCCCGCGCGAGGCGCCGGTGACAAGCGCGGTTTTGCCGGAAAGGTCGGGGATCTCAGTCACTAGAATAAATCCTTGCGTGAAAAGCCTTCATCCTGAGCGCCAAAAATTTCCTTGCCCTTGGAAACAGACCTGAGGGTCGTTGTCGGGACGAAGAAATTTTTTCGTCGCAAAGGACGAAACCGGAGCCTGCGCCGTCAGTCCTCAACCTCAAAGGTGAGCCCGGCGTTCTTGCGCAGGCGGCCGATGAGGTCGTGGCCCATAGCCGGAGCGGTGGTCCAGATCCCGCCGGGCGTATCGGCCCGGTCCTTGATGAGGCAGATCGCGGCTTCGGAAATCATCTTCGAGGTCGAGCCGTAGCCGGGGTCCTTGTCGCCGGTGACGCCGACTTTCAGAACCTCGCCCTTCGCGGTCTCGCCAAGGAAGAGGATATCAAAGGAGCCGGCCTCGCGCTCCTCGCGGCTCGGACCTTCGCCGGGTTTGGGGCCGTCATCGCGCGAAAGCGAATCGTCCTGCTGAATGTGGCGCGCCGCCGCTTCGCCCTTATCGCCGGGTCCCGTCATCACCATTTCCGAGTAGACGAAATCCTCGCCATAGGGGTGATCCATTAACGCGTTGGAGCGGTGAACGTTTTTCGTGTTGATCGCGGCCATGACGAAGGGCGCAAGCCAGCTGCCGACAGCCTCGTCATAGATGACCTTCGAACCGGAAGGCTGTTTGGGTCCGGCAAAGCCGGGCGCCAGCGAGAACGGGTTTTTCAGATGCTCGATCACGCTCGGGTCTTTCATCGCCGCGGCCATGGTCGCCTTGAGGCTCGCCGCCGTACCGCCTGAGAAGGTGCCCTTCATCGAGCGCACGAGGCCCTTGACGGTTGAGCAGGGCGCGCCGAATTTTTTCTTCGCTTCTTCCTGCAGGAGAAATACACCGAGGTCTGACGGAATGGAGTCAAAGCCGCACGAGAAGACGATGCGCGCGCCGGAGGCCTTCGCCGCATCTGAGTGTTTCTCGATCATCTGGCGCATCCACGCCGGCTCTCCGCAGAGATCCACATAGTCGGTCCCGTGCTCGGCGCAGGCCGCGACGAGTTCGTTGCCGTAAAGCTGGTAGGGGCCGACTGTCGTCAGGACGACTTTCGCGCGCTCGACCAGCGATTTCAGCGAGGCCGGATCGCCGGCGTCGGCGACGACGAGCGGCGTATCGGCGGGCGCGCCGATTTCATCGCGCACCGCTTCGAGCTTGTCCTGGCTGCGACCGACCATGGCCCAGGAGACGTCGCCGCCGGGCGGATAGGTCTTTGAGAGATATTCCGCGACCAGCCGGCCGGTGAAACCCGTGGCGCCGAAAACGGCGACGTCGAATTCTTTCTTGGTCATGGGGCGTGCTCCTCTTTGCCGCCTTCATGGACCGGGGCATCGACAGATGCAAATGGGGCTAGCAGAGAACGGACCTCATCCTGAGGAGCGCTCCGTCAGCACCGCGTCTCGAAGGATGGTCGCAGGCGCCGTACGTCAACATCATCCTTCGAGGCCCGCTTCGCGGCCTCCTCAGGATGAGGACGTCAGAGCAGGCGCTTTACCCCTTCGTCCAGACGCTGCCCTTGCGCAGCGCATCAGCGACAGAACCGGTGCGTTTGCCCTGCGTCGCATGGTGCTTCCAGAAGGCGTCGTCGAAGGAGGGCGTCGACGGCTCGCGATAGATGACGCCGAGCGGCATCGGGAAGTCGCCCATAGGCAGGTTGATCAGCAGCTGGGCGATCGTCTTGTTGGTCTCGTCATGGACCAGAATGTCCGCCTCCGGCGTTTCGTTGTCGCCGACATTAACGATTTCCAGCGCCAGGGTCTGGGGATTGAGCTTCAGCCCCTTGGTTCCCTTCGCAAAAAGAAGCGGTTTCCCATGCTCCACATGAAGCTGCGTCTCGGCGGCCGTTTTCTTGGCGACGAAGTCCTCAAAGCGGTCCTTGTTGTAGACGATGCAGTTCTGGAAGATCTCGACAAAAGCCGCGCCCTTAAACTCGCGCGCGGCTTTAAGGACCGGCGACAGGTTCTTCGCGTCGGTGTCGATGCCGCGCGCAATGAACTTCGCATTGGCGCCGAGGGCGAAACTGCAAGGCGAGACCGGCGCATCAATAGAGCCTGTCGGCGTTGAGGGCGAGCGCGTGCCGGGGCGCGAAGTCGGCGAGTACTGCCCCTTGGTGAGGCCGTAAATTTCATTGTTGAAGAGCATGATCTGCGTATCGAGATTGCGCCGCAGAACATGCAAGAGGTGATTGCCGCCGATGGAGAGCCCGTCGCCGTCGCCGGTGACGAGCCATACGTCGAGATCAGGATTCGCAAGTTTCAGGCCCGTCGCGAAGGCCGGCGCGCGTCCGTGGATCGTGTGAAAGCCATAGGCGTTCATGTAATAGGGAAAGCGCGAGGAGCAGCCGATGCCGGAGACGAAGACCGTGCGGTCGGGGTCAGCCTGCACGTCGGCGAGCGTTTTCTGCACGCATTTCAGGATCGCGTAGTCGCCGCAGCCGGGGCACCAGCGCACTTCCTGGTCAGTCGCAAAGTCTTTGGCGGTGAGGGGAGCGTTCATAGGTTTATTCAACCATATTTGCGGACGGATTATACGTATAAGACTGGAAAGTTGGGGTCGGGCAGCGCTCTAACGAATCAAGAATGCGTACGCCAGAGAAGCTTTCGTTGATGAAGGCTATGCCCTCACTGTTCGTGATCTTTGAACGCGGAGCACAGATCGTGAACTTCTGCCTGTCGTCAAAACCAAACCTAACACCGCTAGAAGCATCCGTACTCAAAAAAACTCCGTCAACATCGTGACGTTCAAAGCGAATTAGGCGCTGGCGAAGACTGAAGTTGAGCATATTTGCGTCATTTGCCCAAACGACGATAGCGTCAGTGGTCTCAGAGTCCAATGGGAATTCAGCAAGAACCTGATGGTCGGAATACTCTGTACCGCAACCTTGTAATGAAGCTGCGGTTGTCATCGCGATGCAAACAAACATGGCGTTCATCACTCCGCCGCCTTGATCCGCGCGGGCGCGTGTTTCTCGATCGCCGCCAGGAGCTCTGAAATCTTGAAGGGCTGGCCGGAGACCTTGTTAAGCTGGATGACCTCGATGCCGAGCCTATCGCGTAAGAGCGTCGCGCACTGGCCCATATTCATTTCCGGCAGGAGGATGCGCTCATAACCGGCGAGCAGCTCGCGCAGGTTTTTCGGCAGCGGGTTTAGCCAGCGCAAATGAATCTGCGCGACATCGAAGCCTTGTTCGCGGGCCAGCGTTACGGCGCGATAGATGGACCCGTGGGTCGAGCCCCAGCCGACGATGGCGAGGGGGCCTGAGGTCGGCCCTTGCTCGACATGCTGCTCGGGGATGAACTCTGCGACGGACTCGACTTTGCCTGCGCGCATCTCCGACATTTTCTGATGGTTGGCGGCGTCATAGGAGATGTCGCCCGTATCATGGTCTTTTTCGAGCCCGCCGATGCGGTGGGCGAGGCCCTTCATGCCCGGAGAGACCCAGGGCCGGCCCATGGAAAGGCCTGAACGGTCCCAGATCGATTTCTTTAATTCATCCGGGTCATCAACAGGCTGCGGCGGCGCGCCGGAAAGGATCGGCTCGTAGTCGTCCATGTCGGGTAGCGCCCAGGGACCGGCGGCGTTGGCGATGTAACCGTCTGTCAGGAGAAAGACCGGCGTCATGTGGCGGATCGCAACCCGCGTCGCCTCGATCGCCGCATCGAAGCAATCGCCGGGCCCGGCCGTCGCCAGCACTGGAACCGGCGTATCGGCGTTTCGTCCGTAGACGGCCTGATAAAGGTCGGACTGTTCAGTCTTGGTCGGCAGGCCGGTGGAGGGGCCGCCGCGCTGTGAATTGACGATGACAAGGGGAAGCTCGGTCTGAACCGCGAGCCCGATGGCCTCTGTCTTCAGCGCAATGCCAGGGCCCGACGAGGAGGTGACGCCGATCTTGCCGCCGAAGGAAGCGCCGATGGCCGCGCAGCAGGCGGCGATTTCATCCTCGGCCTGAAACGTCGCAACGCCGAGATCGCCCATCCGGGAGAGGTGATGCAACACAGGCGATGCCGGCGTGATCGGATAGGAGCAAAAGAGAATGTCGCGCCCCGCCAGTTCGCCCGCCGCCGCAAGCCCTAGCGACAGGGCCTCTGCGCCGGTGATGGAGCGATACTCGCCCGCGCCCATGGGTGCTTCGCCGATTTCAAATTGCGGGATTTCGGCCGAGAGCTCCGCCGTCTCAGCGTAAGCGTGGCCGGCGTCAAGCGCCGCGATATTGCCCGCGAGAATCTCCGGCGCCTTCTTCGCAAATTTCGTTGTCGCCCATTCCTTGATCGGATCACGCGAGCGCCCGAACATCCACAAGACGGCGCCGAGCGCCCAGAAGTTCTTGCACTGCTCGGCGTCGGACTTTGAAAGCCCGTGTGGTTTCACCGCTTCAAGGCTCTGCGCGGAGATGTCGATCTCGATCACCTGGAACCCGTCAAGGGCGCCCGTCTCGCGCGGGTCCTGATCGATATGGGCTTTTGCAAAATTGCGCGCATTGAAGGCGCCGGTGTTGAGAATGACGATCGCGCCTTTCTCAAGCTGCGGCAGGTTCACCTTCAGCGCCGCCGGGTTAAAGGCGACAAGCACGTCGGGGCGGTCGCCGGCGGTCGAGATGCGCCGCGCGCCGAGATTGATCTGAAACGCCGAGACGCCGAAGGTGGTGCCGACGGGCGCGCGGATCTCAGCTGGAAAATCGGGGAAGGTCGCGAAATCAGCGCCGGCGAGCGCGGTCGATTCCGCAAACTGACTGCCGAGCAGCTGCACCCCGTCGCCGGAATCACCCGCGAAGCGAACGACCACCGAGCGGTCTTCGGGCGAAATCTTCACCATGCCTTATGCGCTTTCGTCTCTCGCACCCAAAAGAGCGGCCTCTCAACACCGCCGAAAAGGGGTTCAGCCTAACCGGCTGTGGATTAAAAATCGAGCCGGCGATATCGCAGTGTCGCGGGCCGAAAACAAGCCCTTAGAGACCGGCGCTCGCGGGATTGGGAAGAGTGATCAGCGCGGCTGCGGCAGGGTGCAGCGGAGCTATTCTTGGCGGTTGCCGCGGGCGCGAACCTATGTAACGTCAGCGCCGAATAAAGGAGGCGATCCTCATGAAATTCTTCGTCGATACCGCCGACGTCGCCGAGATCAAGGCGCTCATCCCGACCGGCCTGGTTGACGGCGTGACCACCAATCCGAGCCTGGTTGCAAAATCGGGACGCGACTTCCGCGAGGTTGTCGCCGAGATCTGCGACATTGTATCCGGACCCGTCAGCGCCGAAGTGACCGCGACGGAGTCCCAGAAGATGATCGAGGAGGGCCGTTCGCTCGCCTCCATCGCGGGTAATGTGACCGTCAAACTCCCGTTGACCTTTGAAGGCCTCATCGCCTGCAAGGCGCTGAGCGATGATGACATCAAGACCAACGTCACCTTGTGCTTCTCGGCTAATCAGGCGCTGCTCGCCGCCAAGGCCGGCGCCACATTTATCTCGCCCTTCATCGGCCGGCTCGACGACATCAATATCGACGGCATGGAGCTCATCCGCGACATTCGCGTCATCTATGACAATTACGATTTTCGCACCGAAGTGCTCGCTGCATCGATCCGCTCGGCGAACCATGTGAGAGAGTCAGCGCTTGCCGGCGCCGATGTCGCGACAGTGCCGCCGTCGGTTCTGAAATCGCTTGTCAATCATCCGCTGACGGATAAGGGGCTCAAAGCATTTCTCGACGACTGGGCGAAGACCGGTCAGAAAATTCTCTAGGGCGCGATGGATCCTGTCGAAATTGATCAGATGGAGGCGTTCACGCCGACCCATCGCGCGCTCTTGCACGGCCATGGCGTCACCAATACGACCGGCGCGCCTTTAAGTTGGGAAGAGATACAAGGGCCCGGCTTTGAAACGGCCTACGACTTCGCGTGGCTGCATTTCGACGTGAATGACGAACTGACCGAAAGCTGGCTGAAAAACCGGAACGACATTCCGCTTCTTGCAAGGCGCGCGCTTCTCGCCGATGAAAGCCGGCCGCAAACGGTGGAGTTGCAGAACGGCGTTTTCGTCAATCTCCGCGGCGTCAACCTGAATGAAGGCGCGGAGGCGGAAGACATGGTCTCGATCCGGATCTGGTGCGCGCCGAAGATGGTGGTGACAACGCGCCGCCGGTTGCTGCGCTCGATTCAGGACGTCAGAAAGATTGTCCGCGACAAGGGCGGACCGGCCAATGCCGGCCAACTTGTCGCGCTGCTGGCGCAGCGGCTGACGGTCCGGGTCGAGCCTTATATTTCGATCATCGCTGAGCGCATTGACGACCTTGAAGACACGGTCCTGACCGGGCCGAGCGCAGGCTGTCGGCCGCAACTCGCCGAAGTGCGCCACGACGCCGTTCTCCTTCGTCGGTTCATGGCCCCGCAGCGCGACGCCCTTAATCGTCTCGCGCAGCATCAAAGTGGTCTCTTCGATGAGAAATCGCAGATCGACCTCAAGGAAGCCGCGGAAAATGTGACGCGGATGACGGAAGAACTTGATGCGGCGCGCGAGCGCGCGATGGTGTTGCAGGATCAGCTGACCGATCAGCGCGCGGAGGAAATGAACCGCAACATGATGATCCTGTCGGTTGTCGCCGCGATCTTTCTGCCGCTCGGTTTTTTGACTGGCCTCTTCGGCATCAATGTCGGCGGCATGCCCGGCGTTGAAGACGGCGGCGCCTTCTGGTGGGTGGTCGCGGCCTGCGTCGTTATCGGCGCCGGACTTGTTTTCCTCTTCAGAGCATTGGACTGGCTGTGATGGGACACGCGTTCCGTTTGATTCTCATTGCAATCTGGTTTGCGCTTGTCAGCCATCCCGCCGCCGCACAAGACAATCGCGCCGGCGCCATCGACGATGCGCGCGAGGCCCTCGAGACCATCAGCGAAGAGATCGACACCGCTGGCGGCGCCGAAATCGACGCGCTTGAGGAGCAATTGCGTGATGTGCGGGACCGGTCGCGCGAGCGCCTCGCCGACGTTGAACGCGAAATATCAGAGCTTGAGAGCCGGCTCGAGCCGCTTGGCCCCGCGCCGGCCGAAGGCGAGCCTCCGGAAAGCGAAGCCGTGGCGCAAGAGCGGGCGGCGCTGAACGAGGAGCTCTCGCGTCTAAACGGCGAGCGAACGCGCATCAACGCCAATATCATCACGGCGAATGATCTATTGGCGATGGCGTCGACCTCGCGAATCCAGCGCCTCTATTCCGAATTGGCGACGCGCGGGCCTTCGCCCTTGTCGCCGTCGACCTGGGTCAACGCCGCCGCGCCCGCAGCAAGCGCGGCGGAGAGCGTCGCCGGTCATTTCCGCAAATGGCTTGATGCGAAGGCGGATGAGGGGCGCGCGCGCAGCGCCATCGGCTTTTCCGTCGGCGCGCTTGTCGTGGCGATCATTATTTTCTGGCCCGTCAATCGCTGGGTGATGCAGACCTTCGCCACGGCGTTCACCGGCGATGATCCGCCGCTGAGCCGCCGCGTGATGGTCGCGGGACTGAAAATGGTGGCCCGGGCCGTTCCGGGCGTGATCGGCGGTTTCCTGATCATTGAAACCTGGCGCGCGCAGGGCCTTATCACTGAGAACGGCGAGGGCATTGCGCGTATTTTTTGGCTCATCATTCTCGACCTTCTTATCGTCACAGGATTTCTTCGCGGGTTGTTTGCGCCGGAGAATCCCGCCTGGCGACTGGCCCCGATCGACGCTTCGCGCGGACGCGTCGTCTCGGCCCTGATCATCTCCATCGTCTTCGTCTTCGCCGCGAAAACCCTGCTTGACGAGATTGTTGCAATTACAGGCGCGGGACCAAATCTGATCGCCCTGATCGACGCATCCGCTGCGACGACCATCGCAGCGCTTTTGCTGACCCTTGCGCGCCGGCAATTATGGGGCGGGGCAGCGTTAACAACCGGTGCGCCCGTGTCAGGCGAGGCCGCCGGCGGCGAAGCCAAACCGTTGCCTTCCGGATGGCGTTATCTTCGCCGCGGGGCGCGCGCGCTCGCCATTGGCATGGCGGCCGCGGCGCTCTCTGGTTACACCGCGCTTGCTGATTTCATCGCCTCGCGCATCTACTTTCTCGCCGCGATCCTGGCGCTCGCCTGGTTTTTCCGCGCGGTGATGCGTGAGGGTGTCTTCTGGTTGCGCGACCGTTTCCGGGACGAACCCGCCGACACGCATGTGCGAGAGGACGGCGTCGCCGAAAACTTTGAATTTTGGACCATCTGGCTGATCAATTTTCTGCTCGCGCTCACCCTCGCGCCGATAGCGCTGATTTTGATTGGACTGCCGCCATCTGCAGTTTTCGATCTCGCGGGTCAGGCGCTGTTCGGTTTCAGGATCGGACCGGTCCAGATCCCCTCCCTGATCAATGTGTTCCTGGGACTTGGCGTCTTCGTACTCGTTTACGCGATAACGCGGATCATTCAGCGCACCGTAAAGGCCGGACCCTTAAGCCACTCGAACATGGATCCCGGTGCGCAGGATTCATTGGTCACGCTGATCGGTTATGCCGGCCTCATCGCCGCCGCCTTCGCCGCAATTTCGGCGGTCGGCTTTGACCTTGGCAATCTCGCACTGATTGCAGGCGCGTTGTCGGTGGGCATCGGTTTCGGCCTTCAGTCCATTGTCAACAATTTCGTCTCAGGCCTGATTTTGCTTTTCGAGCGCCCGATAAAGGCCGGGGACTGGATCGTTACGACGTCCGGCGAAGGCATCGTCAAGAAGATCAGCGTGCGGTCTACGGAAATCGAGACCTTCGACCGGTCGTCGATTATTATTCCGAACTCGGAGCTTGTTTCGTCTACGGTGACGAACTGGACCCACAAAACCAAGCTTGGCCGCGTCGTCGTGACAGTCGGCGTCGCCTACGGATCGGATGTCGAGAAGGTGAAAGAGATCCTGTTGCGCTGCGCGAACGAACATCCGCTTGTCGTGCGCTTCCCTGAGCCCTTTGTGACTTGGCAGGATTTTGGCGCGTCCTCGCTCGATTTCGATGTGCGCGCCTTTCTCGCCGACATCAGCAAGGGCCTCTCGGTCCGCACGGACCTCCGCTTCGCGATCAACAAGGCCTTCGCCGAAGAAGGCATCGAGATTCCGTTCCCGCAGCGCGACGTGCATGTGAAGTCATGGCCGGTTGAGCGCCCGGAGCCGGCCAAGTGAGCGGGCCGGAATTCGCCTTCGCGCCCCCGGCCCAGCCGAGCATCGAGATTGTTGGCGGCGGGCTTTTTCCCGTACGGAGGATTTTCTGTATTGGGAAGAATTACGCTGACCATGTGGCGGAGATGGGCGGCGATGTAAAAACTTCGGCGCCGGTTTTCTTCACCAAGCCGGCGGACGCCGTCGTCGCCTCAGGCGCGCGCGTCCCCTTTCCGCCGGCGACGGATAATCTCCATTTCGAGGGCGAGCTTGTTGTTGCTATCGGCGGGGCGGGCCGCAATCTGGAGACGCGGGCCGACGCAGGCGCGCTCATTTTCGGAACGGCCTGCGGCTGTGATCTGACCCGACGCGACCTTCAAGCCGCCGCCAAAGCAAAGGGCGAACCCTGGGACGCCGCCAAGGCGTTTGATCGCTCTGCGCCGGTGGCGCCGATCGGGCGCAGCGCCGATTTTCCGCCCGCCGACTTCGATGGCGCGCGCCTTGTAACGAAAATCAACGACGAGCCGCGGCAGAATGCTCCACTTAGCGACATGATCCTCGCCGTGCCTGAAATCATCTGCGCGCTGTCGCGGCTCTTTGAGCTGCGCCCCGGCGATCTTGTCTTCACCGGCACGCCGGCGGGCGTCGGGCCCCTGAAGACCGGCGATAAGGTCCGCGTCGAAATTGGCGCCCTGCCGCCTCTCGAGTTTGTAATGGGTGAGGCGCGTTAGCGTTGGTCACGCCATTGCGAGGCTGATTGCCGCCATCCGCCGGACGCCCTATGTCTAACGCATATAAACGCCGGCGGTTGATGATCATGAGCGAGCATAAGAAAGCGGACCTTTACGCAGAAGCGTCTAAGGAAATTGCTGCGGTTCTAGAAGGCGAGTGCAATCTCGTCGCGCGCATGGCGACCATATCGAACATTTTGCATCACAAGTTCGATCACTATTTCTGGACCGGGTTTTACGTCGTCGACAGGAGCAAGCCAGACGAACTTGTGGTCGGGCCCTATCAGGGAACGCTTGGCTGCCTGCGCATTCCGATTGGCAAGGGCGTGTGCGGAGCGGCGGCGGAGAAACGCGAAACCGTCATCGTAGACGACGTTCACGAATTTCCAGGTCATATCGCTTGCGATGCGCGCTCGCGTTCTGAAATCGTCGTGCCCGCCTTTGACGCCCATGGGACGTTGCTGGCTGTACTCGATGTCGATAGCGACGAACCGGCCATGTTCGACGATGAAGACCGCAAGGGTCTGGAAGCCATCATGGCGTTGAGTTTCCGGCTTTAATACACGCGCGACCGCATAGAGCGGGGCTCGCGTCCCTAGGTCGACAGTTCTAATATTTGCGATTACCCTCTGAGAAATCGGGCGTTTTTCGGCCCGTAAAGGGCCGCAAGCAGCCCGAAATAACGCCGGGGAGGCGAAGCGCTAATGAAACAGATGCAAGGGCTGGACGCGGCTTTTGTCGCCTTTGAACAACCCAATGCGCCGATCCATATCGGGTCGATCCTCATTTATGATCCGTCCACTGCGCCCGGCAAGTTTGTTCGGTTCAAGGACATTCTGAACTTCATTAAAGCCCGCCTCTATCTTGCGCCGGTGATGCGCCGGCGGATGGTGCGCGCGCCTTTCAATATCGACTATCCCTATTGGGTCGAGGACCCGAAATTCGACATCGAATACCATGTCCGCCATGTGGCGCTGCCAAAGCCCGGCGACTGGCGGCAATTGTGTATTTTGGCGGCGCGAAATTTCGCGCGGCCGCTCGATCTGTCGCGCCCGCCTTGGGAGTTTCTGGTGGTCGAAGGGCTCGACGAAATCGACGGCGTGCCGAAAGGCGCCTATGCGATATTGACGAAAGTGCATCATGCAGCGATCGATGGATTGTCTGGCGTCGACATCATGCACGCCTTGCATACGATGACGCCGGACGTCGAGGCGATCCCGAAGCCGGATCCGTGGAAGCCGGAACGCATGCCAAGCCAGGCGGGTCTCTTTGCGCGCGGCTATGCGAGGGCGTGGACCATACCCCTGCGCCAGGCGGCGACCGCGGCGAAATCGGCGCCCGGCCTTGCGCGCGCCGCGCTCGGCGTTGCGAAGGGCGAATATGACGTCATGTCGACGATGAAGACGCCGCGCACACGGTTCAACAATGTTGTCTCGCCGCATCGCGTGATCGAAGCGGTGTCGTTTCCCCTTGCTGATGTAAAAGCCATGCGGGCCGCGTCACACGGCGCGACCGTGAATGACATCGTCCTTTCCATCGTCGGCGGCGCCATGCGCGCGTATCTCGAGGACAAGGATGAATTGCCCGAAGAAAGCCTTGCGGCGATGGCCCCGATCTCGGTGCGCGACGAAGCTGAGAAGGGCGCCATGGGCAACCAGGTCTCCGCCATGCGCGCTCCCTTGGGCACGCATATCGAGGATGCGGGCGAACGCCTTGCTTGGGTCCATGGCGAAACGCAACGCTCAAAGGCGATGACCAATGCGCTCGGCGCTCGCCAGATGACAGAGATGTCGAAACTGTCCCCAGCGCTGTTTATGGGGCTCGGCGCGCGCGCCTACAGCCAATGGGGCCTCGCCAACCGCATGAAGCCGATCTTCAACACCGTCGTGACGAATGTGCCGGGTCCGCCTGTGCCGATCTATTCGGCGGGTTCAAAATTGATGGGGCTGTACGGCAATTTATGTCTGCTCGACGGCGTCGGCATTGGCCATGTGGTTCACTCCTATGTCGACGATGTGACAATCGGGGTGACGGCCTGCCGCGAGGCGCTGCCCGATCCTGAATTCTACGCCGATTGCCTGCGCGAATCGTTTGAGGCGCATCGCGCGCTGATCGACGCCGAAGCCGGGGAAGCCGCGTGAAAAACTTGCAGCGCTGCGCGATGCAGCGCACCCTTCAGGTCGGAAGGCCGCAACAGTGAAACGAGGGCGTAATGGCGAATCAGAAGCCGATTGACGAAGAGGCGAGGCCGCCGTCCTTGTTCTGGACGCTCGCTGAAGGCCGCGCCATTTACGAGCTTGGCGGCTTTATTTTGAGCCGACCGTTTCTAAACCGGCTGCCCAAGGGCGACGGCCATCCGGTGATCGTGCTGCCGGGCTTCCTCGCAAGCGATCGGTCGACCGCGCCCTTGCGCGGGCTCCTGGGCGATCTTGGCTATGCCGCGCACGCCTGGGGCATGGGCCGCAACCTCGTCTTTAATGACGAACGCGAAGAAGAACTGATGGCGCTGATTGAGCGCATTCACGGCCGCCATAGCGAAAAGGCGTCGCTGATTGGCTGGAGCCTTGGCGGCGTTTTTGCGCGGGAAATCGCCAAACGTCATCCTGACAAAGTGCGCAGCGTGATTACGCTTGGCAGCCCGATCCGCTCGCCGCGCGACTTCTCCAACGCGCGCCACATTTATGACCGCGTCAACGGATCGCCTGAGGAAACGCAGGCCGAGCGCATTTCGCAGCTGAATGTGCCGCCGCCGGTGCCCACCACCTCGATCTATTCAAAGACCGACGGCGTCGTCTCTTGGCGGGGTTCGGTGCAAGACCCCCATCCCGCCAATCCGCAAACGGAGAATATCGAAATTCCCGCGAGCCATTTTGGCATCGGGGTCAATCCCTTTGCGATGCTGGCGATCGCCGACCGTCTGTCTCAGGAAGAAGGCGCGTGGCGACCGTTCAACCGCGAGGGTTTTAAGGGCGTTTTCTTTAAATCCGGGTGACAGCGTAGGGCGAACTTAATCGTCATCATCGTCGGCGCGGCGCGACGTGCGCAGCGAATATTTGGCGTTCTCGATGATTTTCCGAAGCTGAATGGGATTGTCGAGATCCGGCAGCGTGATGACGCCGACGCCGGTGCCGCGCAGAACAAGTTTGCCGAAACCGAGAAAGCGCCCAACCACAGTTTGATGCAGCGTGATTTCCTCAATCTTGTTGAGGGAGACTTCCTGTGTGTTCCGTGAAATCAGTCCCGTCTTGTAAACGAAGCGGAAGGTCGTGACGACGATTTCGGTCGTGATCAGGATGATCATGTGGTTGACCAGGATCACGCCGCCGGAAAACGCGGCGACATAAGCCGAATACCAACCGATCTGGAGATCAGCGTAAGAAAGCCCGACGACGAATTGAAGATAAGCGAAGAGAACGAGCGTCGACGCGCCAAGCGCAAACCACATCACCGGAAAAAACGAGTAGGTCCAGTTGAAATTGGCCCGGTGCAGGATGTCTTCGCCGCCGGCCAAGGTTTTTCGAACATACGACATTGATTACGGCTGCCCCTCTCGCAAACATCCCACGGCTTCCATATAGGGTTAATTCCGCCGTCCGAAAACGCCCCAACGCGTTGAAATGCGCTGCGTTGCAATATATGACGCGCGGCTGTTTCCCATCCGCAACGCTCTGTCGAGCCTCGAAAGAAGCGCCCCACCCATGGCCAAACACCAATATATCTACTTCATGTCCGGATTGAGCAAGCAGTTCACCGGCGGCAAAAAGATACTGGAAAACATTCACTTGCAGTTCTTCCCCGACGCCAAGATCGGGGTGGTGGGCGTCAACGGGGCCGGCAAGTCGACGCTTTTGAAGATCATGGCGGGCGTCGATCAGGAATTCGCCGGCGAGGCCTACGCCGCCGACGGCGCCAAGGTTGGCTACCTCCCGCAGGAGCCGGAGCTCGACAACTCAAAGACCGTTTTCGAAAACGTCATGGAAGGCGTCGGCGAGATCAAAGACAAGATCGACGAGTTCAACGCCGTCTCGGCGGAACTCGGCGAGAATTACACCGACGCGCTGATGGAGAAGATGTCGGCCTTGCAGGAGGAGATCGACGCCGCCGACGGCTGGGACATCGATTCCAAAATCGAAATGGCGATGGAGGCGCTGCGCTGTCCGCCGGGCGACTGGGCCGTCGACAAATTGTCCGGCGGCGAGAAACGCCGTGTTGCTTTGGCGCGCTTGTTACTGTCGAAGCCGGACCTGCTTCTTCTCGACGAGCCGACAAACCATCTCGACGCGGAATCGGTCGCCTGGCTAGAGCATCACCTTCAGGACTATCCCGGCGCCGTCGTCCTCGTCACCCACGACCGGTATTTCCTAGACAATGTTACGGGCTGGATCCTCGAACTCGATCGCGGTCGCGGCATCCCTTACGAGGGCAATTACTCCTCCTGGCTCGGACAAAAACGCAAACGCCTTGAACAGGAACAGCGCGAGGAGACGAACCGCCAGAAATCGCTGGATCGCGAAGTTGACTGGATCAAGGCATCGCCAAAGGCCCGCCAGGCGAAATCAAAAGCCCGCATCAACGCCTATGAGGAGCTGCTTAACAAGGCCTCGAAGGAAGAGATCAACACCGCGCAAATTCAAATCCCGCCGGGCCCGCGCCTTGGCGGCGTGGTGATCGAGGCGAATGGTCTCTCCAAGGCCTTCGGCGACAAGCTTCTCTTTGAAGACCTGACCTTCAATCTGCCGCCGGGCGGCATTGTCGGCGTTATCGGCCCCAATGGCGCGGGCAAGACGACCTTGTTCCGCCTGCTGACGGGCGCCGAGGAGCCGGACGATGGGGCCTTGCGGGTCGGCGAAACCGTGAAGCTTGGCTATGTCGATCAGTCCCGGGAAGATCTCGACGGAAATAAGAATGTCTGGGAGGAAATTTCCGGCGGCAATGACATTATCGCGCTCGGCAAACGCGAAGTGCCGAGCCGGGCCTATGTCGGCTGGTTCAATTTCAAGGGCGGGGATCAGCAAAAAAAAGTCGGCTCGCTGTCGGGGGGCGAGCGCAACCGGGTCCAGCTCGCAAAGATGCTGAAAGAAGGCTCGAACCTGCTGCTCCTCGACGAACCGACCAATGATCTTGACGTTGATACGTTGCGCGAACTTGAGCGCGCGCTTGAAGATTTCGCCGGCTGTGCGGTCATTATCTCCCACGACCGCTGGTTCCTCGACCGGATCGCGACGCACATCCTCGCCTTCGAAGGCGACAGCCACGTGGAATGGTTCGAAGGCAATTTTGAAGACTACATGGAAGACAAGAAGCGCCGGCTCGGACCTGACGCCGACATCCCGAAGCGCATCAAATACAAGCCGCTGACCCGCTAGCCGCGATTGCGCCAGCGCATGGCGACGATTGAACGCCGCGCGCTGCTGACTAATATAGTCTATTGTTTTCAGGTGCTTGCGCGCAGGGTCTCCTGCTTTGCCTGCGGCGAACCCGCATCTTCACGCAGCCATCCGCGAGGAGGACAGCGGGCCCTGTCCCGTGCTATTAACCATATCAGGTTTCGGAATCGGTCCGGAGGGGTAGTTATGGGACTTCGACGCAACGCCGCCATCATCGCCGCATCTGGCCTCGCGGCCGCCATTCTCGCGCCGGCTGTCGCGAACGCGACCGGCCGCTGCGGCGGATCGCTCGTGATCGACGCGCCGGTCTCGCTCAGCGAGATTGCACGGCGATGCAATGTTCGTCTGTCGGAGCTGCGCGAGGCCAATCTAGGCGTCGATCCAGCGCGCGTTGCGCCTGGCGCGCATCTCGCCATCCCCGATGAGGTCGACGGCGTGGCGCCCGAAGCGGATCGCTTCGATGAGGTCGCGACGCAAACGACGCAAACGGACGATGCGGCTTATGCGATCGCACAGCGCAATGTGAGCGCGCGCATCTCGACGCGCCAGCGCCTGCGCGATGTTCATTACGCATCGCTTGATCCGATCTGGATGCGCGAGGCGACCGCCGGCGGCAACCGCTCTTATGCGGCGAACCGGCTGAGCTTTCAGCAACGCTCCGCGGTGCGGATTCACAATGCCGGCGTGCCGACATTCGACGCGCCGCGCATCGCGCCCTTGCGTCGATCAACCAAAGACGCCGCGACAAAGCTGATCGCCTGCTCAAGGATCGATGATCAGACCCAGTCGAAAAAGCAAAAGGTCAAAAAGATCATCTCCACGCCGCTCAACACCTACGTCGAAGTTGAGACGACGCCGGCGGGCCAAACCTTCTGCACGCTTGTCACCGGCGCGGATACGCAAACACCGGCGTCGACGTCTTCAACACCTTTGCCGCATTACGGATTGCCGACGGTTCTTGGCGCGCCGGCGGGCGATGGCGCTTCCTATCGTCTCCCTGATTATCGCACCATCAATCCGGGGAGCGACGACGTTGCGAAAACGATCGCCCTGCGCGGGACCGTCACTGGCGAGCGTGACGGATGCCTGCTGATGGAAGGCGATAACGGCGTTGACTGGTCGCTGGCCGCGACCCCGGAAGCGCGCGACCTGATCGGCAAACACGTGACCGCATGGGGCCATGTCAGCCGGTCCGGCGTCTGCGGGCCGAACGCCACGCTGACGCTCAGCCACGCGGTTTACGCCGAACGCCTCTGACCCGTTACAAAGCGACTCTAAGTAAAAAGACTAGCAGCACGCGCCGCTGACGGCGGCGCTTTCTGGTTGGTCGTCGAAGGGCGAGGCGACGCCGCAGCCTGGGAAGATTCCGTAGTGGGTCGACCAGTCGCCCAGAAAATCAAAATAGGGCGCGAAGCGCGATTCCTTCAGCATGCGGTATGTATTGCCGCACACGGGGAACACGCGTCCCTTTTCGATGAAATGATGCGCATCAA
Source organism: Pseudomonadota bacterium (assembly GCA_039819305.1). GTDB lineage: Bacteria > Pseudomonadota > Alphaproteobacteria > Caulobacterales > Parvularculaceae > Hyphococcus. The sequence continues at coordinate 15,763 of JBCBSE010000019.1, read as the reverse complement.
GCGTGAACGCCGCCTCGCTGTGTTCGATCCCGCCGCGATAAATGACGGCCTGTCCGTAGTCTTCGCAAGCCGTCTCGAGCCGATCGATGCGGAAGAGGCGATAGGTCGCCGCGTGAAACTTCGCCGGCTCCAGCCGCGCGCGAAGCTCGGCGTTTTCGATGGTCAGCGGCCGGTTCGAAACGAGGCGCGGATCGGCGAAGCCGGCGCGGCGCGCGAGGCTCAGGAAATCGTTCCAGTATAGCGCGCCGCCAAGGCACTCGCCCTGGGCCTGCGGGTCGTCGCGCAGCGCCTCGGGCAGCCGCCGGTCTGCATAGACATCGGAGAAATAGAACTCTCCGCCCGGCTTCAAAAGCGCGTGCGCGGCGCGAAAGACCGCCGCCTTGTCGGCGAGAAGGTTGATGACGCAATTAGATACGATGACGTCAAAGCTCGCGGCGGGCAGGTCGAGCGCATCGAGTTCTTCGATATCGCCTTCGAGAAAACTCGTATTCGAAAAGCCGAACTTTTCGCTGTGCCAGTCGACGGCGTCGCGCGCCACGGCGACCTGCTCCGGGGTCATATCAACGCCGACGACGCGGCCCTCGGGTCCCGCAAGCTGGGCGAGGGCGAAGGCGTCGCGTCCCGATCCAGCCCCGAGATCAAGGATCGCGGCGCCGTCCAAAGCGAGCGGCGCAATGAGGCCGCATCCATAATAGCGCGCCGTCACGTCGGGATGGATATTGGCGAGGAGGGGGCGAAGCCAGCCCGGCGTTTCCTCGAGCGTGCAGCAGGCGTCGGTTTGCAGGTCCTCAGACGATTGCAGAACCTTGCCGTAATAGCTTTTGACGTTGTCTTGAATATTCATAAGCGGGCTTTCCGGTGTGACGGCCGGTTTTGCCGCCTATCGCCGGCCTGCGCAATCAGCTCATGCGCCGTTGTCGCGAACGTGATCGTTAATAGTATTCTTGCACGCTTGCGCGCCCCGTGATCGGATAGTTCTATTACGTCTCAAGCATGGATCGTCTTGCAAAGCGTCGCGCAGGCGCCACTTCGCATGAGAAGGCGCCAGCCAATCCCGGACGGCGACCAAAGGGATGCAACCGATCATGCTTGATGACCTTATTCGTAATTCCATTGGAACGCAGGGCCAAACGGGCGCCGGCAACACTGCCGCCGGATCCGGTTTCGATCTCGACTCCTTGTTGACGGGCCGCGGCGGCCTGGCGACCGGTCTCGCCGCGGGCGGCCTCGCCGGGTTGTTGCTCGGCGGCAAGAAGCCGAAGAAACTTGCAAAGAACGCGCTCAAATTCGGCGGTGTCGCGCTTGTCGGCGGTCTTGCCTACAAGGCGTATTCGGATTGGCGGAAAAACAATCAACAGGCCGCAACTGCGCCGGCTCCTTCCGAGGACCGTTTCCTTCCGACGGGCGATGCTGAACGCAATCAGTTGGGATGCATCATAGCGCGCGCGATGGTCGCGTCGGCGCATTCAGACGGCCATATTGACGCCGATGAACGCACGCTGATCCTGGGCCAACTGAATAAGCTCGATATGGATGACTCGCTGAGATCGTTCCTGACGACAGAGCTGCGCGAGCCCGCAAGCATCGACGACGTTGTCGCAGAGGCGAGAACGCCGGAAATCGCGGCGGAAATCTACACCGCCTCGGTGATTGCGGCTGGTGAAACAAACGCAGCCGAGAACGCTTATCTCGCATTGCTGGCCGCCCGCCTCGATCTCGATCCCGGCCTTGTTGAACAGATCCATCTGGCCGTCGCGGCGAACGCGTTGGAGCCTGCCTGAAACCTGACCGGGCGTTTGCAACCGGCGGTTATTGCGATTACACCTCGCGGCGATTTCAGTCGGGACGAGTCGCATGACCGCCATTACACCGGAACTGGTCGCTGAACACGGCCTGAAGCCTGATGAGTATGAGCGCATCAAGGCGCATATGGGCCGCGAGCCGAACCTCGTCGAGCTCGGCGTCTTCTCGGTGATGTGGTCGGAGCATTGCTCCTACAAGTCCTCGCGTCGACATTTGAAGACACTGCCGACCTCGGCTCCCTGGGTTATCCAGGGACCGGGCGAAAACGCCGGCGTCATCGATATCGGCGACGGTCTCGCCGCGGTCTTCAAGATGGAAAGCCACAACCACCCGTCCTTCATCGAGCCTTACCAGGGCGCGGCGACGGGCGTAGGCGGCATCATGCGCGACGTCTTTACGATGGGCGCGCGGCCCGTCGCCAATCTGAACGCGCTGCGCTTCGGCGCGCTCGATCATCCGAAAACGCGCCACCTTGTCGCCGGCGTCGTCGCGGGGATCGGCGGCTATGGCAATTGCATGGGCGTGCCGACAGTCGGCGGAGAGACGAATTTCGACGCAGGCTATAACGGCAACATCCTCGTCAATGCGATGACGGTCGGCGTCGCGGAGAAGGGGCGCATCTTCTATTCCGCCGCGCGCGGCGCCGGTAATCCGGTCGTCTATGTCGGCTCGAAAACGGGCCGCGACGGCATTCACGGCGCGACGATGGCCTCGACCGAGTTCGACGACGCCTCGGAAGAAAAGCGCCCGACTGTTCAGGTTGGCGATCCGTTTACGGAAAAATTGTTGCTTGAAGCTTGTCTTGAATTGATGGCCTCTGACGCCATCATCGCGATCCAGGATATGGGCGCGGCTGGCCTTACCTCGTCCTCCGTTGAGATGGCGGCGAAGGGCGGGGGCGGATTCGAGCTCGATCTGGATCATGTGCCCCAGCGCGAAGAAGGCATGACCGCCTACGAGATGATGCTCTCTGAGTCACAGGAGCGCATGCTGATGGTCCTGAAGCCGGGGCGCGAGGACGCAGCCCGGGCAATCTTCGAGAAGTGGGGCGTTGATTTCGCCGTCATCGGCGTCACTACCGATACCGGGCTTCTCGTCATCCGTCACAAAGGCGAGACGGTCGCAGACATGCCCGTGCCCGCGCTTTCCGACGATGCGCCGAACTATGACCGCCCGACGAGCGCGGCGCCGGCGCCGGAACCGATCGCCGATCCCGAGATCGCCATCCGCGAGATCCGCATTGTCCTTGGCGCGCCGGACAAAGCAGCCGACGAGCTGGAGACCATTTGCGAGACGCTCGTCAGCGACCAGGTGCTGACGATTGACGGCGTCGCCGGCGCGGCGTGGTCGGCGAAGGCGGGCGAGGGCGTCGTTTATGCGCGCCTCAGCGCCTCGGAAGGCTCGTTCGAAAGCGTCAAGGCGGCGGCGGAGAATTTACGCGAGGCGGGTGTCGTTGAAACCGTTGCAGTCGACACGCAGGAAGACCGCGTCAGTCTTGCGGAGACCGCGGGCGGCGATACGCTGTTGACCGCGCTCGCCGCGTTGATGGAAAGCCCGGACCTGTGCTCGCGGCGATGGATCTGGGAGCAATATGATCACACCGTTATGGGCGACACGGTTGTGGCGCCGGGCGGCGACGCCGCGCTTGTGCGCGTGCACGGAACAAATCGGGGCCTGGCGGTCACGACGGACGTGACGCCGCGCTATGTGAAGGCCGATCCGCGCATGGGCGCCATGCAGGCCGTCGCAGAGACCTATCGCAATATCTGCGCGACCGGCGCGGCGCCGCTCGCCATCACCAACTGTTTGAATTTCGGCAATCCTGAGCGCCCTGACGTCATGGCGACTTTTGTCGGCGCCGTGAAAGGGATCGCCGAGGCTTGCGAAGGGCTCAATTACCCGGTCGTTTCCGGCAATGTCTCGCTCTATAACGAGACCAATGGCGTCGCGATCCCGCCGACGCCTGCGATCGGCGGCGTCGGCGTCATCGAGGACGCAACGAAAGCTGCCCGCGTCGGCGGAGCTGAGGCCGGCGAAGAGCTGATCGCCATTGGCGTCACGCGCGGCTGGCTCGGTCAGTCGATTTACCTGCGCGATCTCTTCGCCATGACGGAAGGGGCGCCGCCGCCTGTCGATCTGGAAGCGGAACGCAAAAACGGCGAGCTCATCCGTAAGCTGATCGATGAAGGCCTCGTCACTGCGGTGCACGATGTCGCCGATGGCGGGCTTCTGGTCGCAGCCGCTGAGATGGCCCTCGCCGCGGGCCGCGGGCTTAACCTGACCACACCAGTGAAACAGCGCGCCGCCGCCTTCTGGTTTGGCGAGGATCAGGGGCGCTATCTTGTCGCCGCGACGCCCGCCGCCGCTGACACTTTGCTGCTCAAAGCCGCCATGGCCGGCGTTCAGGCCTCGCGCCTTGGGCGCTTCGGCGGGCCGGATGTCATCCTCGACGGCAAGGACGCAATGTCGCTGCTTGATCTGTCTGACCTTTTTGAAGCGCGGTTGCGCGACTACATGAACGCCGAGACTGCGAAGGAGCCCCCGATGCCCATGGCCGCCGACGATATCAAGAAACTGATCCTCGATGCGATGCCCGACGCCGAGGTCGAGATCGAGGATCTCGCCGGCGACGGCGATCATTACCGCGCGCGCATCGTCTCCTCTGCCTTTGACGGCAAGTCCCGCGTGCAGCAGCACCAGCTCGTCTATCGCGCCCTCAAGGGCCGCATGGGCGGCGAGCTTCATGCGCTGGCGTTGGAGACGGAAGCGAAGGAATAAGGCGTCGGCCGCGATTTCATGATCCGCAATCTCATTGTCATCATTATCGCTTCGATCGTCGGGCTCGCTGCCGCGAAGTTTACTGAGAGCATCGTTGGCGGGAACGCCGGCGACGCCGCTGGCGCACGTTATATAGCGGGTCTTGTCGTCGGCTATTTTCTCGGCGCGTTCATCGCGGCCGCGATCGCGCTCATCGGCGGGCGGCGTTGGGCGCCGCTCGGCTGGCTCGGCGCGGCGACGATTTTTTTCGGTGCGGTGATCACCATGGTCACTTACGCGTTGCCCTTCATCATGTGGCCGGCGAGCGCTGCGGCCTGCGCGCTCGGCGGCTGGATTGCGATCCGGCTCTTGAAAGCGGAGGCGGCGCCTCCCGCAACCGGCGGCGAGGGTCTCTTTGACTAAGGAAAACGCCAATCCGATTCCGGCGGCGACGATCCTGTTGCTGCGGGATGCGCCGGCGCTCGAAGTCCTGATGATCGAGCGCCACCCCGACACGCCCTTTGCCGGCGGCGCGCTCGTCTTTCCGGGTGGGCGCATTGACCCCGGCGACCGCTCGGACGATTGGCGCGACCATTGCGACGGCGTTGAAGACATTCCCGCCGACGAGTTGGCGCCGCGCATCGCCGCGATCCGCGAATCGTTTGAAGAGGCCGGCATACTGCTCGCGCGCCGCGATGGAAAGATGCTCGGCGCCGAGGTTCACGAGTTCGACCATTTGCGCAAGGCGATCGAACAGGACGAAACGATTTTCTTGAAACTTGTGCGCGATGAAAGCCTTCGCCTCGCGCTTGACGTGCTTCGTCTCTTCGCACGGTGGGAGCCGCCGGCCGGCGTCACCCATCGCCGATATCACACATGGTTCTTCGCCGCGCGGACCCCGCATGGACAGGAGGCGCGCGAGGATGGAGACGAGGCGACGGAGACGCTATGGACGAGCCCAGAGGGCGCGCTTCAGGCGGCGGCTGAGGGCGAGCGAAAAATGATTTACCCGACAGTGCGCAATGTCGAATTGCTGAGCATCGCCGACAACGCTGACGCCGTCATCGATTTTGCGAAACGGCGCAAGATCGAGACGATTGTTCCTTATCCGGAAGTCCGCGACGGCGTGCAGATGCTCTGCATTCCCGATGATCTCGGTTATCCGGTGACCGCGGAAAGCATCGAGACGGCGTTTCGCAGCTAAGCTCTATGGCGCCGGTTCGATCCGGAAGATGTCGCCGCCAATATCAATGATGTAAAGCTCGCCGTCATTATCCTCGCCAAAGCTGACCGGATTATCGAGCGATCCGACATCCGGCGCCAGAACATCCGTTTCCAGAATAAAGTCTTCGGAGCCAATGGTGTCGTCCTGGAAGATCTCGTCGACCGGAACCGACCAGATATTGGCGGAGATAAAGTCAGCGAAGAAATAACGGCCCTCGATCGTCGCAATGGCGCCGCGATAAACATAACCGCCGGTGATCGAGTTCCCCTCGCGCGGGCCGCTCCCATGGTCATACTCAAGAACGGGCGGCGTAAAGTCAGCATCATCGAGGCCCTGCTCAAATTCCGTCCCCTCGCGCAGCGGCCATCCGAAATTAAGCCCGCCATCGCCGTCCTCCGCGAGGTCGACTTCCTCGATATCGCCCTGGCCGACGTCGCCGAGATATAGATCGCCCGTGTCGCGATCGAAACTCCCGCGGAAAGGGTTGCGCAGTCCGAAGGCCCAGATTTCAGGCGCGCCAGGCGCCGAGGCGAACGGATTATCCGGCGGGATCGCATAGTCGCGAAGCGCATTGGTCGGGAAGTCGTCTGATGACGGATCGATACGCAGCACCGCGCCGAGCAGCGTATTGATATCTTGCGAATTGCCAAACGGGTCGCCGCTGCCGCCGCCGTCGCCAAGCGCGATATAGAGAAAGCCATCCGCGCCAAAGCCGATCCAGCCGCCATTGTGATTACCCGCCGGCTGGGAAACGGTCAGGATAATGTCGGCGCTTGCGGGGTCTGCGCTGTCCGGCGCGAATGTGAACCGCTCATAGCGACGGATCTCTGTATCGCCGACCGTGTTCGTTATGTGCACGTAGAATTCGCCGCTGGTCACATAGTCGGGCGCCGGCGCGAAGCCGAGCAGGCCGCCCTCGCCGGAGAGGCCGACATCTGCAGAGATATCGAGAAAGGGATTGGGATCGATGACGCCGGTCTCCGGATCGAGCAGTCGAATGACGCCGCTGCGTTCGGTGACGAAAACATCTGTCTCGCCGGGCCGTCCCGTCAGAAAAAGCGGAGATGAAAAGCCAGTGGCGACGCGCGCCAGGCGATAAGGCTCCGGCCCGTCGATTACGGTGACTGCGAGATTAAGCGTCGTCGCCTCGAAGCCGTCGCTGGCGCGAAGCGTGATCTCATAGACATTGTCGCGATCGTCGTCTTGCGGGCGTTCAAAATCCGCCGCATCCGTTAAGGAAAGCGCCCCATCTGCAGCGAGAGAGAACAGCGCCGCGTCTGCGCCGCCGGCGATCGAGAATGTCACGGGATCGCCATTAGCGTCGTTGGCGCTCGCCGTATAAACAACGCCGGACGCGTCTTCGGCGACGCTCGCCGTCGTTGGCGATGTAAAGCTCGGCGCCATATTGCCCGGCGGCGGATCAGGATCGCCGTCGGAGCACGCGCAAAGCGCCATCATTGTCACGAGTGAAAGGCGACGCATTTCTATGACCTAACCCGTGTAACTCCCGGAACGGAAAATAAGGGTAGCATTATACGGCGAGGCGTTAACCGGACGTCGCATAACTTCATGAAAATTTAATTGGCGCGCGCGGCGCGGATGGCGCGGGCCGTGACGGCGAGAGCGACGAGATCGTAGAAGCCATGCGCGATCATCGGCGCCAGAAGATTGCCCGTTAACCAGAAGATGAGCCCCAGCCAGGCGCCGATGACGCCGGCGATCAGGGCGTAGAGCGCTGTGCGCCAGTGCAGGACCCCAAAGAGGATATTGCTGGCGATGATCGCGACAGCGACGGGCGCTATCTTGTCGATCCCCGATTGCAGAACGCCGCGAAACAAAAGCTCCTCAAAGACGCCGGCGAAAAGCGACATCAGGAGAATGCGGACCGGCGTGAATTCAAAGCCGATATTGGCGAAAAACTCGATCTGCGACTCGCGGAACGCGGCGATCTGCGGATGTTCAGTTTTCATGAAGACGTAAAGAAGCGCGATCATCGGGATCGCGGCGCCGGCGCCGATGAGCGCATCGCGCAATGTCAATTTGAATTGTGGCGCGAGCGGCGTCCCGAACAGGATGGACAGACCATAGGCGATTACGCCGAGGAGCGCTGTGCCGCCAAGTGCGATCGCGAACAGTCGAATACTGTCTTCACGCGTCCCGGTCGGCGGCTCAGCCATGCTTTAGCGCCGTCGCAAGGAACCGAGAACGCCGCGGACAAGCTCGCGCGCAAGCGTGCGCGCCGCCGTCTTGAACGCCGCCTCGCTGACCGTTTGCCTGTTTGAACGGCGCCGGCGCGGGCGAGGTCGGCGGGCTTTCTCCCGCTCTTCGCGCGTCCGGGCTTTTTCCTCCAATTCCGCGGCCCGCTCGGCCCGCCGCTGCAACACTTCGTAAGCGGACTCCCGGTCGACGGCTTTGTCATAAAGCGCGCCGATCGCCGATTGCGACAGGATCGCTGTTCGCTCGGATTGCGTGATCGGACCCATGCGCGAGGAAGGCGGTCGGATCAGGGTGCGCTCCACAATGCCGGGCGCGCCCTTTTCCTTAAGCGTCGAAACCAGCGCCTCGCCGACGCCAAGCTCCGTTATCACATCGACGGTCTTGAAGGCGGGGTTGGGACGGAACGTTTCCGCGGCCGCTCTGACGACCCGCTGCTCGCGCGGCGTGAAGGCGCGCAATGCGTGCTGGACGCGATTGCCGAGCTGGCTCGAAACGGAATCCGGCACGTCGAGCGGGTTTTGCGTCACAAAAAAGACGCCGACGCCCTTGGAGCGGATGAGCCTGACGACCTGCTCGATTTTTTCGAGCAGCGCTTTGGGCGCCTCGTCGAAAAGCAGATGCGCCTCGTCAAAGAAGAAAACGAGCCGCGGCTTATCCTGATCGCCGACTTCCGGAAGCTCCTCAAAGAGCTCCGACAGCATCCACAACAAAAAGGTCGCGTAGAGCTTTGGCGTTTGCATCAGCTTATCGGCGGCGAGGATATTAATATAGCCGGCGCCGTCGCGCGTTGTTTCGAGGAATCGCTCTATCTCCAGGGCCGGCTCGCCGAAGAACTGCTCCGCACCCTGTTCTTCGAGCGCGAGGAGGCGGCGCTGGATCGCGCCGACCGTCGCCGATGAAACATGCCCATATTCGGCCGACAATTCCTTGCGGCGATTGGCGACTTCGACGAGCAGGGCGCGCAAGTCCTTAAGATCCAGTAGGAGTAGGCCTTCATCGTCGGCGAGACGGAAAGCGAGCGTTAAGACGCCTTCTTGCGTATCGTTGAGGCCGAGCAACCGCGCCAGCAAGAGCGGACCCATTTCCGTGACGGTGGCGCGAATAGCGTGGCCTTGCTCGCCGAAAAGGTCCCATAGGCGCACGGGCGAGCCATTGGCCTCATACGGGTCAAGACCGATGGTTGCTGCGCGCTTCAGCAAGAAATCCTTCATCTCGACGGGCTGCGACACGCCGGAAAGATCACCTTTCACATCGGCGACGAATACCGGCACGCCCGCCTCGCAAAACCCCTCCGCCATGATCTGCAGCGTCACGGTTTTGCCCGTGCCCGTTGCGCCGGCGACCAGGCCGTGGCGATTGGCGTATTTAAGGTTAAGTCGCTGTTCGGTTTCGCTCTTGCCGAGAAAGATTGATGTCTCTGACATGAATGGCGCCGACCCCCCGCTGAATACGTCCCGTGAGATTTCTCCCATAGGCTGCACAGCGGAGGCCCGCAAGGCGCAGGGTGTTGATTCTGCGAAATTTTCTGAACCGGCCGGACCGCCGCGCGGCATTGTCGGGGACCCAGAAAAGCGATAGACAATCGCGTCAAGCCGTTTTGGGGCGCGCATCGCGCGGCGTTGAGAGAAGGGTACGTTGCAATGTTCAGATTACTGTTAATTATCTCCGTGGCGCTCGCCGTCATCATCGGTCTTTCAAAACTGACGCAGCGCGATGCGACTACGCCGGAAGTCATCGAGAACGCGGCGGAGGCGATAAGCGAAACGGTTGAATCGGCCGCCGATGTCGCCGCCGATTTGATGACGGAGGATTCACCGGAGGAACCCGCGCCAGTCGATGACGCCGTTGAAGATTTGGCGGATGACATGAATGACGCCGCTGAAACGCTTGGCGACATGGCTGAGGAAACAGCTGATGCGGCGGAGCAGGCCGCCGACGAAATGGCGGCTGACGCGGCGACAGCGGCCGAAGCTGTCGAAGAGGCGGCGGAAAACGCTGAGGCTGAGCTTGAAGAAGCCGCTGAAGAGGCCGGGGAAGAAGCCGACGCCGCCGCGGAGACCACCGGCGAAGGGTCCGAAACCGATCAGCAATGATCGGGCCGAAGCGCGTTTCCCATTAACGCCGCATTAAGGATCACGTATAAAATTTTAACGCAATTGCAGGTTTTGCCGTCGTAATTTTTCCTCCGTGATTTGTGTTCGCTGGAGGAAAAGATGAGCAATTCCGGCATGATTGACCTTGATCATCTTGAGAAATATGTCGCCGGAGACGCTGGTCTGCGCGATGAAATCCTGTCGATTTTCGCAGAGCAGGTTGAAGCGTTAGTCGCGAAACTCTCGTCTGCGCAAACTGACGAGGGATGGCGCAATGCGGCGCACGCGCTGAAAGGCGCCGCGCGAGGCGTTGGCGCATGGGCGCTGGGCGATCTGGCGGAGGAGGCGGAGGCCGCGATTGGCCCGATGCCTGGCAAAGCCGAGCGACGGGCCGGATTTCTCTTGGTTTTTCGCAAGCAGGCGAACGCCGCGCTTGAAGAGGTCAAACGGCTTCGCGCGCTTGCGGCCTAAATCCTACCGTTTGAGTTCAGCCATTGCGGCTTCAAGCCCGCTCAAAGAGAGCGGATACATCCGGTCGCCTATCAGCTGTCGGATGAGCTGCGTTGAGGGCGTGTATTCCCAGCTCGTCTCGCGGACCGGATTAAGCCAGACGACGCTCTCATAAACATTTGTCAGGCGATCCATCCAAATCGCGCCGGCCTCTTCATTGAAATACTCCACCGAACCGCCCGGGACCGTAATTTCATAAGGACTCATCGAGGCGTCGCCGACGAAGATCACTTTGTAGTCGTGCGGATATTTATGAAGAACGTCCCAGGTCGGGATCTTCTCCGTCCATCGCCGGCGATTGTCGCGCCAGACATAATCGTAAAGGCAGTTGTGGAAGTAGAAATACTCCATGTGCTTGAATTCCGAGCGCGCGGCGGAAAAAAGCTCCTCGGAAATCTTGATGAACGGATCCATTGATCCGCCCACGTCAAAAAACAGAAGAACCTTGATCGTATTGCGCCGTTCAGGCCGCATCTTGACGTCGAGATAGCCGGCGCGCGCGGTCGCATCGATGGTGCCGTCCAGGTCGAATTCATCGAGCGCGCCTTGCCTCGCGAAACGGCGCAACCGTCTCAGCGCCACCTTGATGTTGCGGGTCCCGAGCTCAACGCTGTCGTCGAGATTTTTAAACTCCCGCTTTTCCCAGACCTTTACCGCGCGGCCCTGGCGTTTGCCCTCATTGCCAATGCGCACGCCTTCCGGATTGTACCCGCCTGAACCAAATGGCGAGGTGCCGCCGGTCCCGATCCACTTGTTGCCGCCCTGATGGCGCTTCTTCTGTTCCTCAAGGCGCTCTTTCAGCGTCTCCATCAGCTTGTCCCAACCGCCGAGCGCCTCGATCTGCGCCTTTTCTTCGTCGGTGAAATAGCGGTCGGTCAGAAGGCGCAACCACTCTTCGGGGATCTCGGCCGCGATGTCGTCGCCCACGCTTTCAACGCCGCGAAAGACATGGGCGAAGACGCGGTCGAACTTGTCGAGATTGCGCTCGTCCTTCACGAGCGCCGAACGCGACAGATAATAGAAGTTCTCGACTTTGCGCGAGGCGAGATCAGAATCCATCGCCTCCATCAGCGTAAGATATTCGCGTAAGGAGACGGGCAGGCCGGCTGATTTCAGCTCGTGGAAGAACTTTGTGAACATAAGCGGCGAGTCTACGGGATCGCAAAGACGATAGCGAGCGTTTGAACCAGCGACGATCCGCCGCCCGGCGCGCTATTCGCCGTCGAGCGCTTTCAACCGCGCCTCAAGATAGGCGCGTGCGGCCGCGTCCTCAGCAAGCGCGACGGCGCGCCGATAGGCCTCTCGCGCGCCGGCGTGATCGCCGCTTTGCGCAAGGACATGGGCCCGCACCGCCCAATAGGCCTGGTAACCGGCGACGCGTTTCGGATCGAGATCGTTGAGCGCGGCGAGGGCGTCTTCGCATCGGTCGGCGGCGATTAGCGCAGCGGCGTAAGCGACAACGGCGCCCGCGGACGGCGCGATCGCAATCAGGCGCTCATAGAGGACGATCACATCGCTTTTGACGTCAACGCCGTTCAGCCCCGCCGCGGCGTGGGCGGACTGGATCGCCGCCTCCAGCTGATAGCGGCCGGGTTCGCCGAGCCGCCACGCTGAAGCCAGAAGCGTTTCGGCTCTGGCGATAAAAGCGCGGTTCCAGCGCGCCGTATCCTGCTCCCTTAGCGGCACATATACGCCGTCGACGATCCGCGCCTCCTTGCGCGCCTCGGCGTGCAGCATCAGTGCGAGGAGACCGTTCGCCTCCGCGCAAGGATCGATCATCTCAACCACAAGCGAGGCGAGATAAATCGCTTCTTCAGCGAGATCGCCGCCGGCGGCGACGTCGCCAGGCGCATAGCGGTCGGCGGTGTAAGCGGCGTAGATCGCGTCGAGGACGGCGGCGAGACGCGCCGGCCAGTCTTCAGGCGCTGGCGGCTCGAAGGATAGGCCGGCGTCCTTGATCTTGCGCTTGGCGCGAACGAGGCGCTGGGCCATCGTCGCCGGCGGCAACAAAAAAGCGGCTGCGATGCGCTGCGCGTCAAGGCCCAGAACCGTCTGCAGCATCAGCGGCGTTCTGATCGCGGTATCAATCGCGGGATGGGCGCAGATAAATAGAAGCTTTAAGCGTTCATCGGGAAACGAACTGCCGCTTTCGGCGGCGCTTGCGAGTTCCTCCGTCGCCAGAACAATGGCGGGGCGCGCGGCGTCGCGGGTCTTGCCGCGGCGCCCCGCATCGATAAGACGCCGGCGCGCGGCGGTAAGGAGCCAGGCTTCCGGCGCATCCGGCGCGCCGGTCTTTGGCCAATGCTCAAGGGCTGCGCGAAAGGCGTCTGCGAGGGCGTCCTCGGCCGCGGCGACATCATGGGCGCGCGCCGCAAGGCTCGCCACCAACCGGCCGTAAGACGCGCGGGCGACGTGCTCTGCGATCGACCGCGCGTCGCTCATGCCTTACCCGCTGATGTTCCAGACGGGCCGGATCTCAACATGACCGTGGCTTGCAGCGGGGCAGCGGGCGGCCCATTCAATGGCCTGGTCGAGGTCTTTTACGTCGACCATGAAAAATCCGCCAAGCTGCTCCTTGCCGTCGGCGAAGGGCCCGTCTTCGACCTGGTCCGCGTGGACGCGCTTTGCGTTACGGCTGTGGTCAAGCGGCTCGCCGGCGACGAAGGCGCCCGCCTCGCGCAGACTTTCTGAATAGGCGATGTATGAATTGATGATGGTCTGCTTTTCTGAAGACGGCTTTTGGTCCCAGTCGTTTTCATCGCTGTAAAGAAGGAAAAGATAGTTCATTTCGCATGCTCCTCATGGCTCGGGATCACGCGAACATCGACAAAGCCGGTTTTCGCCGCAGGGCATTTCGCGGCCCAATCCGCGCCGGCTTTTAGGTCGGGCGCCTCGATCACGAAAAAGCCGCCAAGCTGCTCCTTGGCGTCTGCGAAGGGACCGTCTTCAATGCGGCGTTGGCCGTCGCGCACGGACACGACCGTCGCCGTTTCCGGCGGCTGTAACGCCGCGCCGTCGAGCGTCACGCCCGCCTCTTTCATTTCCGCGCTATAGGCGTACCAGGCGCCCATATAGGTGTCGTATTTCGCGCCGTCGTCTCGCAAGGCGAAGTCGTGAGGCGCTTCATTGGCCAGCAACAACATTTTCATCCGAGTTTCTCCATCAATTGCGCCAGTCTCACTGGCGTGATCAATGAGATGACGCGTCGGCGGCCGCGATTTCGACAACGCCGGACGATTAATCTCCGAACAGGCGCAATAGGGTGTTGCGGATATTGACCAGCCGCAGGCGCGCATCGCCGGCGGGTAGATCAGACAGGGCCCGGTCAAAATCAAAGAGAAGCGCTCTCGTTTGCGCGTCGCGTATGCGGCTCTTGACCCAGCCGACGCAGGCGAGGCGACGCCCGCTGACGACAGGAGAGACGCGGTGAATGGTTGTCGCCGGCAACAGCGCCATGGATCCCGCGGGCAGCTTAACCCTGTCCTCGTGGCCGGCGTTATCCACAATCAGCTCGCCGCCCTCGTATTCCGTTGGCGGACTTAAGAACAAGGTGAAAGCAAGGTCCGCGCGCATGCCCTCGATATAGGCGGCATCCACATGCGCCCCGTAAGACATGCCCGGCCCGTAGGAACTCAACAGCACCCTGGCGTAGTCAGCCGGACGCGCCGCAGACAGGAAGATCTGGTTCTTTTCAACGGCGTTGCGAATTTTCTCGATCGTTCCGCGCGTCAAAGCGTGCTCCGGATCGGCCTGCAAATTCTGTTTCGCAGCTTTCGCGGCCCCGACCGCCGTCGCGCCGCCGTCTTTCCAGATATCGTCATCTGCGAGGACGCCGCGGATGGCGCGACATTCGTCGCGGCTCAAAACATTGGGAATTGTAAGGATCATAGGGGCGGAAAAAATGTCGTTGCGTGGGGTTTCGGAGGCAATATCATGGTCTCAGACCAGCGAAGGGGGCGCAAGATGATACGCAAATACAAGACGCTGACCAGCCTGTCGGCGCTCGCCGCGTCCGGCGCTGTCGTTCTCTCCGGCTGCGGCGGCGAAGGTGAAGGCGCCGCGAGCGAGGCTTACGCCGCCGAGGACGTCGCCGTCGATGCAGGCGTCTCCCCGGCGATCGCCGAAGGAGAGGGAGAAGGTGAAGGTGAAGGTGAAGGTGAAGGCGAGGTCGCTGCGCGCAGCGGCGATCCGGCCGACGACGACGCGGAATATATTTATCTGCTCGGCTTGATGCGCGGCCACCTGACGGCCTTTATCGAACTCTATCGCGCAGACGCCTTCGCGCAAGCCGCGGCCCATGCGAAGCATCCCGATGACGAGCTCTACGCGACAATGGCGCCAGCATTCGCCGCGCGCAGCGAACGCGGCTTCGCGGAAGAATTGGACGCGCTCGTTCTCGCCGCTGAAGAGCGGGACGGTGTTGAACTGGCCTACGAAGCGACAGTCAACGCAATTCGCGATGCAACGCCGCAAACCGGCGCCAAAACGATGCTGCTCGCCGTTTCGAAGATGATTGCGACCGCCGGCGAAGAATATGAGATCGGGGTCGACGACGCCGGCGCCGTTATCGAGCCGCATGAGTATCAGGACGCATACGGATTTCTTGTCGCCGCGCGCGAAATGCTGTCGGAAACCAACACGAACGATATCAACGCCGGAGAGGCGATTGCAGTCGCGCATGAGCAAATCGACCTGGCGATGCAGTCCTTCCACGGCTTGGCCGCCAATACGACGGACGGTGCAGCCTCGACCCTTTTTGGCGCCGCAGCGCGGATCGAAATCGTGGCGCTCGGGCTTTAGGCGTCAGCGGGTTTTAATCGATTGACCGATCAGCGGTCGCGCCAGGGCGGGCGTTCGCGTTCTTCGCGGGGGCCGCGCAGCTCTTTCGGATTCCAGGGGCCGAAGCTGAAGGATCGTGCGCCTTCTTGCGGCGCATAGCCCGTCATGGTGACGCGGTGCGGGTTCTTCGCCTCGCCAAGCTTTGCGTCTTCGGTGAAATATTTGACGCCCGATTGCCGGCGGATCGTATCCGGGAACAGCATCATCAGGTCCATGATCTCCTGCGGCATATCCAGCGAGACATTGAGACCAAGTTCGCGCGCTTCGCCGTAATGGATCGGATAATCATGGGTCCAACGACCCGACGACAATTGCTCGG
>JBCBSE010000018.1:0-54776 GCA_039819305.1 Pseudomonadota bacterium | reverse complement strand
CAGCTGCCTGGCGTGACCGCCGGCGGGACGGGGCCGGGGCAAAACACGATTTACATTCGCGGTATTGCGTCGACGACGCCGAACCTGACCACCGCGGGGGTGGCGGGACTTGCGCCGAACGTGGCGCTCTATCTCGACGAGCTCCCGCTGGCGCAGCCTGGCCTGAACCTCGACGTCTTCGCGGTAGACCTGCAGCGCATCGAAGTGCTGCCCTGGCCGCTAGGAACCCTCTTCGGCGCGAGCTCGCAGGCGGGCACGATCCGGCTCATTACGAACAAGCCGAAACTCGGCGAGTTTGAGGCGATCGGAAATGCGGGCCTCGCCTTCACCGAAGGCGGCGAGATGAGCAACAAGGTCGAAGCGATCGTCAATATTCCGGTAACGGACAGCCTCGCCGTTCGCGCCGTCGGCTATGTCGACGACCGCGGCGGGTATATCGACAATGTCCAAGGCACGAATGGCGAGATTATCTGCAACGGGGAGATTGATAATCCCGTCAACCTTGTTGCTCATCTCGCCGCCTTCGGTGAAGGAAACGCCGCCATTCACGATGGCTTCGAACTCGCCGAATTCTGGTTTGTTCGTGATGAGACGAATTGTGCCGGCCTGAGAGCTCGCGCCGAACAGCGTTCCTTGTGGACCGGGCAAGACTTCGACGCGCTCAAGGTCGACGGCGTAAACGTCGAGATTTCGCCCCGGCTGCGCCAATGGCTGCTCGTCGAGATAGAGCGCAACGTTTGGTGCGAGGCCGGCGACGCCGGCTGTCGTCAGGTTTGGGGTCGTCGAAGCGACGCCGCGAATGTAGATCGTGTTTTGCCCCGGTCCGCTGCCGCCGGCGGTGACGCCCGGAAGCTGGACGAGATAGTCAACGAAATTGTCGACATTGAGCTCGTCGAGCTGCTCTGTGCCCAGCGCCTGTACGGCGACCGGAATGTCTTGCGCGTCTTCGGCGCGCTTCGTGGCGGTGACGACGATGGTGTCGACTTGCGCATTCGCCGTTGTAATCAATGCCGTTGAAACGGCGATCACAGATGCGCCGGATAGATACTTTTTCACGTTTTACCCCTCAGTCGGTTTGGACGGCGCGATATCAGGAGCGCCATGAATTCGCGTCGCATGACCGCCGTCGCGGGTCGCGATACGAAAAATCAAAAACTTGTCGCTTGAGCGGGCAGGTATAACAGATCGTTAGAATATCTAAACAGTTAGCGCCGAAAAACAGCAGCGGCCGTCGCGACCCTGTTACAGCATTGTTTTTGCAGTATTATTTTTATTTGTTGATCTTCCAGCGGCCCTGACAGATCGTCGCTATTCGATTTTCGAAGAATCAACGCCCTTCATTCTGATGCTTGGACGCTCAGCTCTGACCTTCGACGGAAAGCGTGATGAACATGCCCCGGTCGCGATCGACAATCTCAGAGCCGTTAAAAGCTCCGGATCGGTCCGGCGCAAAGAAGAAACGTTCAGAGCGAAAGTTTCGCTTGCCGACGCCTCTAAGCGAAAGGCGCGATTTAACACCGAGAAAACGCGTCGTCTCGACAAAGAGTTCAATCTGATCGCCCTGCCGGGAATCCGTCGTCTCGTCGCCGAAGAAAAATTGATTGTTCTCCACAGCGATATAACTGACGCCCCAGGACGATTGAATTGATGTCAGGTCCTGGCGGAAATCGATCGAGATTGTCGGGGATTCAATATCGTCCAAAGCGCGGGTCACGCCGGTCAGCGGATCGTCGAAGGTTGAATCCTGAACGGTCGCGCGGACTTCGAGCAGGCCGCCGGGAATCAAGGGACGAAGCTGAAGCGACCCTGACGCCGTTACGCCCCAGACGCGCCCATTGCCGGCGTTCGCAAGCCCGAACGCGCCCGACGGCAAGACCAGTTGTTCAAGCACGTCGCTTCGCCATTCGTGAAAAAGCTCGACATTGAGGGCGCCTAACGACTCGCGTCGCCAGTCGACCGAGACTTCGGCGCGCCAGGTCTGATCAGGCCCTAGATCCGGATTGCCGCCGAACTGGCGATCCTGTTCTCCTTCCGCGGATGCAGCGAAGTCTCCGAAGTCGAGTTGGCCGACCGTGCGCCGCGCCCCAAGGCGAAGCTGCAGCGACGATGTCGGACGATAAAGGACATTGGCGAAGGGCTTAGCAAAAACGAAAGTCTGATTGTTCTCAGCGTCGCCGGTCACGGTGATTTCGGAGGCTTCGATGGCGAGCCCCGTCTCGACAGTCCATTTCGGCGCCGCCGCCCAGATGAGATTGGCGAAAGCTTCCCCGCGAAACTCCTCGACGACAACGTCCGACGCCGGCAAGGCGATCGGCGTCTCGGCGCCGTTTGCATCTCGGGAGAAAAGAGCAAACTCGCTGTCGAGCCGATTGTAAGCCGCCTCAAGACCGAACTCCGGTTTGAAGGCGCGCTCGCCGCCGCGGGCGAAGGTCGTGCGAAGAATCGTCTCGATCGGAATCTGCCGGTTCGTAAACCGCGAGCCCCCGCTGATCGTCCGTACGGGGCGTTCTTCGCGGACAATGGTTTCCTCGTTGAGCGGCGTCGACGACGCGAGGAGGATCGTCTTAAACGTCCAGTTATTGCGGAACTTCCGCGTCCAGTCGACGCTCGCCTCGCCGCCCCATTCTATGCTGTCAAAATCGATGTAAGTGCGGCCATCGGGCGATCCGTTCGGTTCGCGGCCGTCGAACTGAAACCGATCCGTGACGGGGAAGAAGCCCGAATATCCGCCGCGGCCATTAAGGGTCAGCGTACCGCCGCCCAGCGGCCTGATGGCCTCTGTCGAAGCAAACCCTTGCGTCAGGACGCTGGGCCGGTCCTCCGTTTGCGCAACGGTCAAGGCGCCGCCAGCGTCGAAGCGGTCGCGCCGCCCGACGAGATCGAACTGCTCCCAGAATCCGTTTATCTTGGTCGACGTCGACCACGCCCCAAGCTTGGCCGTCAGCGATCCCTCGAATAAGGGATAGGTCACGCCTTCTGAATTGCGCTCGATCTCGGCGCGCCAACTTACCGAACGCTTTGAACCGGACCTTATAATATTGGCGACCACCGTCTGCCCGGTCGCCTCGCTTGCGCCGGCGGCCCCGCGAATGACCTCGACGCGCGCGACGTCATTCGCCGGGATGCGACGCAGAGCATCTTCGATGCCGCCGGCTTTCGACGTCGGGCGCACGCCATCGACAAGAACATTGCCGGCTGAACCGCCGAAACCGCGAAGATCATCGCCCGGATCAAAGGTGAAGCCCGGTATGCGATCGACGATGTCGCGCGCGGTCTGCGGATTGAAGCGATCGAAGAAGGTTCGCGGATAAGTCTGAACGGCGTCGTCGCCCGCGCCGTCAGGTGACGACGCGGACGTTTCTTCCTGCGCCGATGTCCGCGCCGGCTGTAAAAAAATGAAGCACGCACAAGCGAGTATTGAAAATTGATATTTCATCAGCGTCCATCAGCGAAAAACAACGGAAACGCGCCCGGCGAGCGATAAGGCTCGCCTGCCGGTCGCACATTGCGATCGTCGGTGTTTTAGCTGAGGGGCGGACCGCGCCCGGGCGGCGGACCGTCGCGAGGAAATGCAGTTAGGATATCGCTTTCGGCGAGGGCCGCGCGTTTCGCCTCCGGGCCCGGCGCCGCGAACGCTGAACTGAAAGTGCGAACCGAGACGTCGTCCAGACCGTCTTCGTCATTCGACGATTTGATAAGGCACGCGGCGCAAAGATCGGCATGGCCTGTATCGACATCGCCATGCGCGTCATGATCGTGGACGGACGCGACTATTTGTGCGCCAACAAAAGCGATAACGCAGAGAATTTGAAGTCGCTGCAACGCGGCTGTTATCTTCGCAAACGCCCTCACAACGGCTCCCTCGGGACTCGCCGATAATTGACAACGTAATCCGGGCGTCGGCCATTTGCGAGCAAAACTTCGCTATAGAACAAAAAAGGAGCTCACATGACACAAACCTCTGACACGAAGGCGAAAACCGCGACTGCGCCGCCCGCGCCCCTGCGCCTGCAAAAAGCCGCTCTCGCCGCCGAGATCGTCGCCGCCGCGGCCGTTGTCATCTCGCTCATTTTTGTCGGCGCCCAGCTTTCGCGCCATACGAATGAAATGGTCGCGTCCTCTCATCATGAATTGCTGGCGCTTCTCAATGACAACGACAACTGGTTTCAAAATCCAGAGTTCGCTGCGTTGATGGCGCGTTCCGAACAGGGCCGCGACGCCCTGAGCGATACTGAATATCTCCAACTTGCCTACTGGTTCGGGCAACGCTTGAGCCTTTGCGAGAATGTCTTCGAGCGACGCCAGGACGGGCTCATTGAAGACGGCATGTGGTCTGCGTGGTCTAATGGTTGCGCCGCCATCAACCAAAACCCGACAGCGCTGGCGGCCTGGGAAGAACGCCGTGAATGGTTCGCGCCGGCCTTCGCCAATTGGTTCGACGCGCAGCGCGAGTAGCGATACGGACAAAAAAGCGCGGCTTTTGAGCAACGCCGCCTCGCCACTGGCTCGCTTCGCCGCACGCGGCGTTTCCAGACGGCGCAAGGCGATGCTAAGCATCACTTACGCATCGGGAGGGGCCCTATCTATGAGAATCACACTGAAACACGCCGCCGCTGCGGCGGCGTCGGCCGCATGGGGCGCGCTTGTCTTCGGCGCAGCAACCGCGCAGACAGCGCCCGACGCAGCGCCGCCTGAAGAAGCCGCGTCCGTCGACGCCAGCGCCAATTTTGATGTCGCCGTCGATCTCTTCGCGCGCGATACATACGCAATCACGCCGATGGTCTGCCCGTTCAAGGGCGCGATCGATTATGACGACGAGGACACCAACTGTTTTCGCCTTGCCGTTCCGGAAAACCGCGAAACGGAAACCTCGCGCACGATCCAGTTGAATGTCGCCAAACTCGCCGCCCGCGAGCCCGATGATTGGGATGCGGAGGAAGACGGCGAGTGGCGTCGGCGAGACGATCCGATCATCTATCTGTCGGGCGGACCGGGCGCCGTCGCCGCCGGCTATGTCGACCGCCTGAAAAGCCACGGCGTGCGCGACCAGCGCGACCTCTACATCCTTGAACAACGCGGTATCGGTTTTTCTGACGACTTCTGTCCGGAATTCTCCAATGTCGACCCGGCGCGCCAGAACGCCTCGACTTTTGATGAAAGCGCGCGCGCCAACCTCGCGGTGCTTGAAGCCTGCTTCGAGCGCGCCCGCGCGGCCGGCGTTGACCTTTCGGGGTATAACACGATCGAAAACGCCCGTGACGTCAAAGCCCTGCGCCGCGCGCTCGGCTTTGAGCAATGGAATGTCTGGGGCATTTCCTACGGCTCCATTCTGGGTCAGGCCTATCTGCACGAAGACCCGGACGGCATTCGGGCCGCAGTAATCGACGCGATCGTGCCGATCGACCCGGCGATCAATTTTCAGGGGATCGCCCGCTATTACCAGCGCGTACTGACGATATTGTCCGACCTTTGCGCCGAGGACAAAGCGTGCGCTGCGAACTTCCCGGACTTCGAGGCGCGGCTCAAGCAAGCGATCCAAACCGTGGAAGCCGAGCCCATTCGCGTGCCGGACGCGCTCGACCGCGAGCTCTTCCCCAGCGGCGAGGCGAGCATATTTCTCGATCTTATCGCGGGGCTGCCCTTCATCCAGTTTTATGAACAGGACAACTATCCCACATTGCCGGCGCTCATCGATGCGCTCGCGTCGATTGTCGAAGAGCGTGACTATGATCGCTTCCGGCTGTTGACGAGCGCCGAAGCGACAGGCGGCTTTGTCGGCATCAGCCAAGGCATGTACAACGCTATCGCCTGCAACGACGGCTGGGTGGCGACCTATCGCGAAAGTTTCGAACGCGATGCGCGTGACCACCCTGTGCTCTCTCTGATCAATGGGCCGATCTGGGCGGCGGATGAAAATGTCGCGCTGTGCGAGAAATACGGCATGTCGCCGCGCGATCCGGCCGACTATGCGCCGCGCCCCATCGACACGCGAACGATCATCGCTGAAGGCGCGATGGATCCGATCACGCCGCCGCCCTTCGCCGAAGCGATCTTGCCCAACTTCACCAATGGAACCTATGTCGAGTGGCCCTATGCAGGGCACGGGCCGACGCGCTCCATGGACTGCGCAGGCGACTTCCTGACCGCGTTCTTCGACAATCCTGACGGCGAGCTTGATACATCCTGTGCGGACGATATGGAAAAACCCGATTTCGCAGGGCCCCTTTATCGCAGCGACGCGGTTTTAAAAACGATGGCGCAACTCGATGACGACCCGAAAGGCCTCATTGCGCCGCTGGCGCTGCTGGGCCTGGCGGCGATCGCCCTGCCCTTCGCCTTCCTCACCTACCTGGCCGCGCCGATCGCGCGTCTCATCAATGGCGAGCGCGGCGCCCCAACAGGCGGCGCCCGGCTGATAGCCTTGGCGACGGCGGCGCTCGGCGTCGCGTCCATCGCGGGGCTCGGCTACGCCGCCTATGCGACATTCGAGGCGAGCGAACTTCTGATCTTTACGGGGCTTCTCGGATGGGCGCGCTGGGCGGTCATCGCCGGCTATGCGGCGGGCCTCGCCGGTCTGATCACGCTTTTCCTGACTGTCCGGACGCGCCTCGCCGGCTATCTGCCGATCGGAACCCTGATCGGGCTCACGCTCACCGGCCTCAGCGGCGCCGCCCTTGCCGCCGGCTTTGTCTTAACAGGCTTTGGCGTCGGCGGCTGACGCCCGCCAAAGCGCGCGACGTCAGGCGAGGCCAAGCTCGGCGAGAATGCTCGGGATCTTCTTCTTGAGCCCGAAGAACCCTGCGCGCGCATGTGGCCAGACCGAGCGGTCATAGTCCCGAGCGATCTCAATCAGCGGCGCCGGCTTGTCCTTGCAAGCGTTGCGAAGCCGCTTTTGCACCGGTCCCAGGCCAGCGCGCGCGGCGACAACGCCGTCAAGCTTGTGCCGGTCCGCCCAATCGGCGATCGCGCCCGCCCAATCCTCCTCTGCGTGCTCCTCGCAGCCGACGCCGAAATGCGCCTCGGCGCGGGCGGCGGCGTCCTTCACCGCCGCGACGGAAAAGTCTTGAACAGTCTCGCTCATGGGCAGGACCGAGACCGGCGTCGCGCTCGCCAGCGCCAGGATGGCGGTCGGCGTCGCGGGAAGCATGAGACTTTCCGGCGAGCAGTCTTCCTCCGTGATCAGAAGGCCGACGCGCGGGCCGGGCGCCTCGGCGTCGTCAAGGACAGGCGCCGCCGGCGCCGGCGAATTCGGCTCCTCAAGCGCCGGCGCCTCCCGCGCCAGCTGACCGGCCGGCTCGAAGCGGCCGTCAGTGTACTTCTTTATATTGTCAGGCCGCGCGAGATAGGTCTTGCCCGCTGTGTGAAGGCCGCCGACCCAACGCCACGAGCAAGTGTTTGAAGCGGGATCGCCGTCGAGCAAATGCCGATAAAAGAAATCAGCGCCCAGCTCCCAGGGCAATTCCAGCGTGAAGATCCAGATGCTCGCAAACCACATCCGCGCATGGTTATGGAGATAGCCGGTCGCGATGAGCTCGCGCGCCCAGACGTCGAAACACTCGATGCCGGTTCGGCCTTCGACAGCCTCGGCGTAGCGCCGCTCAAGCAACGCATCGCTTTCCAGCCGATCGACCAGCGCTATGAGATTTTGCTTGTACCGCGTCCACACCGCCGGGCGATGCTCCAGCCAGCCTTTAAAATAGCCGCGCCAGAAAACCTCCTGGACGAATTTTTCCGCCGCGCTGAGCGAATGCGTCGCCAGCGTCACCCGAAGGATATCTTCTTCAAGGATCAGGCGGCGGCGCACCCATGGCGACAACACAGAGACATTGCTGCGATCGTCCGGACCCAGATCAAAATTGCGTCTGCGCGCATATTGAGCGCCCGCGCTCGGCACAAACGCCTTCAAGCGCGCCCGCGCCGCATCGCTTGTCGCCACGGGCGCTGCGGCGCTGGTCTCGTCCGGTTTGAGAAAGGACATCTGCGTCATGGGATCGTTTCTTTCATCGTTTTCGGCGCGGCGCCTGCCGTCAGCGTCCGCCGGATTGCGGGCCAATGGGCAGTGAAAGCTGGCGTTCGTCGCGCCGGGGCTTTTTCTGGCGCCCGCGCATGGGCACGCCTGACTTACGGCTGCCATGTTTCTCCTGGATTGCATTGGCGCCGTCGCGAAACGCCGCGCCCTTGCGCACCGCCCAGACCTTCTGGCGCGCCTCCTTCGCCGCCGCCAGATGATCGATGATCGGCGCCGGATAGCTCTTATCAAGGACGGCGCCCGCGCCGTCCCATCGCCACGGCTCATGGATGAAGTCATCGGGTACGGCCGCGAGCTCCGGCAGCCACCGCCGCACGAAGGCGCCTGTCGGGTCCTGGTCATAGCCCTGCTTCACGGGATTATAGATCCGCACCGTGTTGATGCCCGTCGTTCCGGACTGCATCTGGATTTGCGGCCAATGGATGCCGGGTTCGTAGTCCGTGAAGAGCCGCGCCAGATGTTCTCCCGGCGCGCGCCAATCGAGCCAGAGGTGATAGCTCGCAACCGCGGTCAGCATCGCGCGCATGCGGAAATTCATCCAGCCGGTGGCGATCAGCGCGCGCATGCAGGCGTCGACAAAGGGAAGCCCCGTCTCGCCTGTGCGCCACGCCGCAAGCCGCGCTGCATTGCTCTCGGCCGGGCGCAAGCCGTCATAGGCGCGATGAAGATTGCGAGATTCAAGCGACGGCTCATCCTCCAGTTTCTGCGTGAAGTGATCGCGCCAATGAAGGCGCCCCTGAAAGGACGACATCGAGCCGCGCCAGCCGCCTTTGACGCCGTCTTGCTTGAGCTCGCGTTGGCGCGCCCATGTCGCTTGCGCGACCTCGCGCATGGAAAGCGTTCCCCATGCGAGGTGCGGACTTAGACGCGAGCAGTGTTCAGCGCCGGCGAGCGGGCTCGACATGGCGCGCCGATAGGGCGCGCTGCGAACCTCCAGGAAACTCCGTAGGCTGTCCAACGCCTCGCGCCGGCCGCCGCGTTGGCGAAGCGCGCAAGGATCGGGCGCAAGGCCAAGCGCCGAAGCACCCGGGATCGGTCCGGCTTCAATAGCGTCAAGCGCCCCCAGCGCGCGCGGGGGACATGTTAGAGGCTCCGCCATGAAAGCGTCCCACCGCTTCGCCCAGCCATTTCGGGATGCAAGCCGGCGGATGACGCCGGACTGGCGCAGCTCGCGCCATTGAACGCCATGTTGCTTCGCCCACGCCGCCACGCGCTGATCGCGCGCAAAGGTCCAGCCATTGCCGGTTTCCTCATGCGACCACAGGGCAATGTTTCCGTAACGGGCCCGCAGTTGCTCGAAGATGTCGACGGCGTCGCCAACGCGAATGACCAATGGCTGTCCGAGGCTCGCGAGATCTTCCCGCAACGAGGCGATGCATTCGCGAACGAACGCCCAATGCCGCCCTGACATGTCGGGACCGGCCCAGAGTTCCGGCTCGGCGACAAAAAGCGGCAAGACCGGGCCGCGCTGCGCCGCTTCGCCGAGCGCGCGATGATCCTCGATCCTTAGATCACGTTTGAACCAGACAATCTGCGGGTGCGAACCGGAAGCCATAAACTCAGTCTAAAGGGCGGGGCGCCGCTTGCGATTGGATATGGTGTCGCGCGGCGCACGGCGTCGATGCGCCGTTCTTCTTCTGTATAAAGACAAGCGCAGAGCTATATGTCGAGATGCGGTTTGACGATCGCCGCAACGTCGACTTTCGCGCGCAGTTTCGTCGCAAGAAGGTACGTCCCGCCAATCTTTCTGTGCAGAAATATCGTCACCGGCGGCGGGATATGGGTGAAGCCGGACTGTCTCAAGGTCAGTCCCGCATCGCGCATGCGCATGGCGAGGTCGCTGTTGGCGAAATCATAGGGCGCGTCTGCGCGCATGGGCTCGATCGCGAGCTTGATCATTTCTTCAAAAAGCGCGGCGTGTTTCGGATCGGCGTCGGCGTGGGAGAGCCCCATGTCGACCAGCGACTGGCGCACGCCCGGCCAATCGCCGCGCAGCGCCTTCGACAGGACGTTGCGATAGCCGTCGGACAATTTGTCGGGAACGTCTCTCGCCGCGCCAAAGTCAAGGAGAATGATCTTGTCGGTGTTGTCCTCTACGAGATAGTTGGCGAAGTTTGGATCGCTCTGCATGAACTTGAAGTCGAAAAGTTCGAGCATCACGAGGCGCATCAGCGCGTCGGCCCCGCGATTGCGCTGATCAAGGCTGGCGTCGGCGAGCGTGTCGATGGGGCGGCCCTTCATATAAGACATCGCAAGGACCGTCTCCGTCGTGATGTCGTCATGCACGTCCGGCAACGCGAATTCATCAGAAGAGCGAAGCAGCTTCGCGAAGCGGCGGATTTTCTCCGCTTCGAGAAGATAGTCCGCCTCTTCATTAAGCTGACGCTTGGCCTCGTTTAGAAGCGGCGAAATGTCGACGCCCTCGGGCAGGAGCTGCGTCAGCCGGACAAGGCTCGCGACATTGTCGACATCGCTGTTGATGCTGTCGCGCACGCCGGGATACTGAACCTTGATCGCAACCTCCCGTCCGTCGCGCCTGACCGCGCGGTGAACCTGGCCGATTGACGCCGAGGCGATCGGCCGAACGTCGAAGCTCTTGAACTGTTGCAGCCATTTGCGGCCCCAATTGGCGTTGAGGACGCGCTGCAATTGGGCGGGTGGCATCGAATAAGCGGACGAGCGCAACTTTGCGAGGATCTCTGCAAATTCAGGGGCGATAAACTCGCCGCCATCCATCGACAGAAGCTGTCCGACTTTCATGGCTGCGCCGCGCAGGCGCGAGAGCTCATCGGTGACGCGTTTTACATTGCTCGGCGTCAGCAACAGTTTTTCGAGATCGGGCTTTTCGCCCCGCGCCATTTGCCGCGCACCATGGCTTATGACTGAGCCCGCTATTCCGGCGCCAAGCCCGCCGATGCGCGACAGACGGGACAAACGCCCGCTCGGGACCGGCACGCCTTCGTCTTTGCTCGCCATTCAATTCCGCCTTTCAACCACAAGTTTACGCCGGCGAACGACCAATGGTTTGGCGCCTGCGCGCATTCCGCGCGGGAGGCGCGCGGCCGTGAACCTTGCCCGCGCCTCACGCGAAGATATAAGCCATCATCAGATGATAAGAAGGCGATGGCGAGGTGATCATGAACGCTAAAGTGAAACTCTTTCTTGGCCTTGGGCTTCTCAGTCTCGCCGCAGCGCCCTCGCGCGCCGAGCCTGCCGATCCGGCGAAGCTCTCGCTTTCCGCCGGCTATAAGGCCGCCTTCACCTGCTCAGCGCTTTTCAACGCGGGCCGCAGCGTCGACGAGATCGGCGACGACGAGCTTGGCCGCATCCGGCCGACCTATGCCGAAGGGATGCCAGGCCTGCCCGACGCCGTCGTCGACGCGCAGAACAAGCGCGTCTCGGTCGCCTATTCGAACGCCTTTCCGCCGCGCGTCGCGCAATGGCGCCCGCATCTCGGCTGCGTGCAATTGCCGTCTGGCGGCGGCGACGCGGCCCTGGCCGCTCCGCCGGAAGCAAACGTCAAAATGAACCGCAAGCAGGTTATTCCGCTGGCGGAGGATCTCTCGGACAATGAAGACCTTCTCGGCGTCGTCGACGCCGCCTTTGACCGCCAGACCTATGGCGAGGGAACGGAAACGACCGCGGTCATCGTGATGAAGGACGGCGCCATCATCGCCGAGCGCTATCGCGACGAGTTCGACAAGGACACGCCGCAGCGGACCTGGTCGGTGGCGAAGTCGATCGCGGCGAGCGTCATCGGGGCCGCCGTGCATCAGGGCCTGATCGATGTCGATGAGCCCGCGGGGCTCGAGGCCTGGTCAGCGTCGGGCGATCCGCGCGGCGCCATCACCGTCGAAAACCTCCTTCATATGGCGAGCGGTCTTGATAACGGCCCCGCAGGCAACCGCACCGACGATGTTTATTTCGGCGGCGGGCGCGTCATTGACCACGCTGTCACGCGGCGGCTGATCGCGGCGCCGGGATCGCGCTGGTATTACGCCAACAACGACACCATGCTCGCCATCCGCGCCTTGCGCGAACGAATGGACGACGACGCGGCGTTCCTCGCCTTTCCTTTCGAGGCCCTGCTGCATCCAATCGGCATGATGCGCACATTCCCCGAAACCGACTGGAACGGCGATTTCATTCTTTCAAGCCAGGTGTGGACGACGGCGCGTGATCTCGCGCGGCTCGGCCAGCTTTATCTCAATGACGGGGTCTGGGACGGCCGGCGCATCCTGCCCGAGGGCTGGGCCGATTTCGTCGCCGCGCCGGCGCCGGCCCAGCCGCCGCTCACCCGTTCCGACGGCTCGCCATACGCCGGCTATGGCGCCCAGTTCTGGCTCTTTGGCGAGCGTCACGGCCTGCCCGACGGCGCATATGCGGCGATGGGCAATCGCGGGCAGTATGTGATGATCGAACCGCAAAGCGGGCTCGTCATCGTGCGCCGCGGCTTCGATTCCAATCAGCCCGGCGGCGCGCGTTTCGACATCGCGCAGTTCTCCGTCAACGTGCTCGCGGCGTTAGAGGAATAGGCGGAAGGAGGCGGTGGCGCGCCTCGTTATCGCGGCGTCGGACAAAGCTGATCGTCGACGACGCGGTTTGAGGCAATGCGCTCGCACTGGCCCGGGAACAGCCTTTCATATTCGCAATAGCCGGCGAAATCGCACATCTCGCAACATTCGCTAAGCTCCGTGCGCCCCGAACCCTCGTTCGGGTCGGGCAGCGGCGGCTCGGTCCCTGCCGGGTCTGCGCCAGGCCGTCGCGGCGCCGGCGTCATGACTTCATTATCGCCGGCCGGGTAGCACATGGCGTCGTCGACGATCTCGGTGCGGTCGCGCGCGGCGCAGCTTGCGAAGCTCTCGAAGCGATATTCGGGGCCGGTGATCCCGGCAAGGTCGCTGCAGCACACTTCTGCGCTCGCGCCGATCCTCGACGGCGGGCCTGCGACGTTCACCGTCTCCTCCAGAAAAAGGCGCGCGGCGATCTGCGTCGCCTGTTTCAGGCTCATGCCGCCCTCCGGCGCCTCACCCTCAAGCGTTTCAGGATTGCAGTCCGTCCACGGATGGCGATAGACAGCGGTGAGGCTACGATGGATGTAGTAACAGGGAAAAGAGCCGTCGACGCGCTGGATGCGGGGATCTTCGCTGCGCCTCCGCCACGGGCCCTGAACGGCGTCGTAGAAGGGCAGGTTTTTCACGGTCATCTTCAACTCGGCGGTTTCAAATCGCCACGCCTCGCCCGCGTCGTCGTAAAGCGTTTTGCTTCCATAGCGCGCATCGAACGCGACAATCTTCAGAATGGTTTCGTGAATCGGGCGCGCGCCGGGCAGGCGATTGTCGCTGAAATAATATTCAAACTCGAAATCAGAAATGTTGATCGTCTCGATGATACTGAACAACATCGGCGCGCCGTCCGCTGCGTCTGACGGACGAGGCCGGGGCAAGTCATTGCAGATGTCAAAAACTGCATTGCGCAGGCCTTCCGCCGCGCGCACGAACTGACCGCCATTGAAGTCTTTCAGCTCGCTTGCGGAAATCTGCAGGAAGTCGAAATATTCAGGCCGGACCTCTTCATCGCCCGTCGCCGAAAAATAAATGCCGATATCGGCTTGCGGGTTGCATAAGGCGCGGACCCGATCGCCGTCGAAATGGTCAATATAAAGTAAGTCTTCAAATTTCTGCTGGCTGATCACATCCGCATGGGCAGCCCCGGTCAGCCAGAAGCCAACGGCCAGAATCAATGAAAATAGGCGCTTCATCGCTACCCCCCGCGAATGCGCATTTGCGGCGGTCGCAAGCTTAAGTCGCCGATCGACCTCTTATCAAGCTGGGAAACGGAAATTCGCCGGGCGAGGCCCGCTCGCGCGGCGCAAGGCGCGACTCAACGCCGGGACGCATGACCTAAGTCGATCATTTCACAGATGAAACGCCTGTTGCAACGCAAAGCGACATAGGCGGCGCCTTACTCGGCGGGCGCAATCGAGGCGTCTTTGCCGGCCTCGTCTGCGTCAAAGTCGACGCCGACTTCGTTCGCCTTCGCCCACCGCTTGCGCACGATGCGGCGCATGTCGAAAGCGGGCACGTAAAGGTAGAAGCGTTCCGGCAGGCTCGCCTCGTCGTCGAGACGCAGCCGCGCGCCGTGGATGGTCTTGTCGATGACCATGCAGGCGAGATCATTCTTTTCATCGCCGTCGAGAGATTGAACAAGCGCGATATATTCCGACTGTCGCCGCAAGGACGCGCGGCGTTCGACGACGGGCCGGCCGCCGGGTTTCTTGTCGACGATCGCCGCCAGTTTCGCATCGAGCGCCTTGCGCAGCGCCTGTTCATCGAGATCCTCAGGATAGGCTGATTTTTTCTTTCTGAGGTTCAACATGACTTTATCCCACTTCACATTCGCGCCGTCGTTATTAAGCGCCGGTCTCGACGACTAAAGACCCGCCCGGCTCCATCACCAAAGCTGCTACGCAAAAACTATGCGCAAATCACATGCCGCGCAGACAAAGAGGCTTGCGCGGCGCGCCAGCATGGAGATCCCGCAATCGCCGGATGGCGGAGGCGACATTCTTAAGCAAGAGGGTTAACGCGGCGTCATCAAAACCGGTTAACGCACTCTTTCTTTAGCGTGCGGCCATAAAAAACGCGCCCCGAACCGGGACGCGTTTTCTTCGGTCTGGATCTATTGGATCCTATTTCGAGATGTTCTTAATCTTGTTGCGCGGTGCGGATTTGTTCTCAATGAAGAACTTGATCTGCGCAGCCGCTTCATCGAGGCCGACCTGATGCGCATCGACCGCACTTTTGGCGTGGAGCGACGCATTGTCGATGCCGGCAACGCCGGTTCGGTTCAGCGCATTGGCGGCGAGATCATCCGCGTACCCCTCAAGCGCGACGGTGCGCCGCGCGGTCGAGAGCTCGCTCTGCAGCATCTTCGCCTGCTCGACAAAGACAAGGATAGAGGTGGCGAGATTGCCCCGCGCCATGCCGTAATCTGAAATCTCGTAGCGCTTGATGTAAGCCGACCCGGAAGGATCGAGACCGGCGCTCGCAAACGCGTAACGGTAGTTGAACGCCGTCACGGTCTGCGGATTGGCGTTTCCTTCAAAGATCGCGACCATGGAAAGCCCGACGCATTGGGTCTGGTTGGCGCCCTTGCAGGCCGTCGGGACGAGCAGGAAATTGATCTCGCCCCCGGCGTTGGCGGCGATGTAGCTCTGCCCGTTGCCTTGCTGCGCCTGCCAGACAGCGCCAAGCTCGTTCAGGATCGCGCCGACATTTTTCGCGTCAAACGAGGCGAGGGTCCCGTTCGGATTGGAGACCGGCTGCGTCTGCGCGCCCGCTGGCGCCGTCAATGCGCCGGAAAATAAGATCGCCGAGGCGATCGCGCCAAAGCCAATTCGTTTCATGATGTATTACCCCTCGCCACACCCAATGAACCCGATGCCGGTTTTCGTGGAAACCAGCACCCGGGCAATATATTAGGCCAAATCAGCGGGCGCCGCAAAGCGCCAGGCCCCGGGCGGGCGAGCCCCCGCGGCAACTTCCCGCGTGACATTCGCAGCGCCCCGTGGTTAAGCCCCGCCTCATGGCGGAAAGTCAGGAAAATCGGGGCGCTAGCGGCGCCAGGCCGGAGGCTGCGGGCCTTGCCTCGCGGCGCGGGGCGCTTGAAGTGATCGAGCGCGTGCGCGGCGGGGAAAGCCTTGACGACGCGCTGGATCGCTCGCGCGCCTTTTCAGCCCTTGAAGGGCCCGACCGCGGCTTTGCGCGCGCGCTGATCGGCGAGACCCTGCGCCGGCGCGGCTCGCTCGATCATATTCTGGGCGCCTATATCGATCGCCCGCTGCCCAAGCGCGCGGCGCGGATCATGGACATTCTGCGCCTCGCCGCGGCGCAACTCCTGCTCTTGCAAACGCCTGATCACGCCGCCGTCGCCACCGCCGTCGATCTCGCCCAGGAGCGCCGCGAGACCGAAAATTACGCCAAGCTCGTCAATGCGATCACGCGCAAGGTCGCGAAAGCCGGGCCGGCGGCGCTTGAGAAACTGCCCGAGCGCATCGATGCGCCGGGCTGGATGTGGCGCGGCTGGGAGCGCGGCTTCGGCCCCGTCAAAGCGCGCGCCATCGCCGAAGCCCATCGCCGACAGCCGGGCCTCGACCTTACCTTGCGCGATCCGCGAGATGCACCGGGCCGGGCCGAACGTCTGGGGGCGGAGCTTTTGCTCGGGGCGAGTTTACGCCTCGTAAATCCGCCCGCCGACATTAAAGGCCTCGACGGGTTCGCCGAAGGCGCCTGGTGGGTGCAGGACGCAGCCGCAGCCCTGCCGGCGCGTCTTCTCTGCGATGTCGGCGGCAAGCGCGTCTTCGATCTTTGCGCCGCGCCCGGCGGCAAGACGATGCAGCTCGCCGCGGCCGGCGCGCGCGTCGCCGCCGTCGATATCTCGCCGCCGCGGCTTGAAATCCTGAAAGAGAATCTCGCCCGCACTGGGCTCGCCGCCGAACTTATAGAGGCCGACATCCTCAACTGGTCGCCGAACGAGAAAGCCGACGCCGTCCTCCTCGACGCGCCCTGCACGGCGACCGGCACGCTTCGCCGCCACCCGGATCTCGCCTGGCTGAAAACCGAAGACGACCTCGCCGCGCTTTCAAAACTGCAGGCGCGGATGATTGACCATGCGAAGACATTCGTGAAACCCGGCGGCGTTCTTCTTTACTGCGTCTGCTCGCTGCAGCCCGAGGAAGGCGAGCGCCAGGCGCAAGCGGCGCTCAAACGCAATGCAGACCTCTCGCGCTTGCCCATCACCGCGGAAGAAGCGGCGAGGCTGCCTGAAGGCGCGGTCACCCGCGACGGCGATCTTCGCACCCTGCCCTCGATGCTCGCCGACAAGGGCGGCATGGACGGCTTCTTCGCGGCGAGGTTTGTTGTGGGGTGAGGCCCGCGCCGTAGCGGCCGCGCGCTGATCGTTAACGCGGCGATAACCCTATCCAATCAGGCCGAAATTCCTATCAAATGGGCCCTTGCGCCCTCTTGATCGGGGCTCCGGAAGTCCCGATATTCACTTTCAATCGCCGGGCATGGTCATGCCCGGCGTCGTAACGAAAGGGATTTTTCTCGATGAACGAACCGCGCACGCAATTTGGCCGCTCCGCGACGACGACCGCTCGCGGCGCCGCCATCGATCAGGGACTGCGCCAGTATATGCTGGGCGTCTACAACTACATGGCCCTCGCCGTCGCCGGCACCGGTCTTGTCTCCTTGCTCGTCGCCTCCAACCCGGCGCTGGCGATCGGCATCGCCGCCGGCCCGATCAAGTGGGTGATCTTTGCAGGCATTCTCGGCATGGGCTGGTTTGCTCCGAAGGTGATGTTCTCCGGCTCCAAGGCTGCGGCCCACGGCATGTTCTGGGTCTATGCGCTCCTCTGGGGCCTTCTCATCGCGCCGATGCTGCTCGCTTTCCAGCAGGCAGACGCCGCGCGCGAGATCTATCGCGCCTTCTTCATCACCGCCTCGCTCTTCGGCGGCATGAGCCTTTACGGCTACACGACGAAACGCGACATCTCCGGCTGGGGCGGGTTCCTGTTCATGGCGGCCCTCGGCCTTCTGATCGCGATCGTGTTGAATGCGCTGATCTTCCAGAGCACCTTCGGCAGCCTCGTCACGTCAGGCCTTGTCGTTCTCGTCTTCTCGGCGGTCACCGCCTATGAGACGCAGATGATCAAGTCGCTCTATGTCGACGGCCAGCGCGAAGGCAATGAGCGCGCCGCGATCTTTGGCGCCTTCGCTCTCTATGGCTCCTTCGTGACCTTGTTCATTCACATCCTGAATATCCTCGGCATCATGCGCGAATAGCGGGACGCCCGAGCGAACCTCTTCAAACCCCCGCCCTCAACGGCGGGGGTTTTTTCTTTGCCCCCCTACCCATTCGTGATCGCGCGTCAGGCAATCGCGAATTGCCCCGGCCCGCGGGGCCCCGTATGGTCCGCCGCCATGTCAGATTCTTCCCCATCCGCCGCGGGCGCCCGCGATCAGTTCGACCTCCCCATCGCCGCCGCCGACGCAGAGGCCGCGCGCGGCTATGACGCCTATGTCGGCGAGTTTCTCTCTTACGGGGCGAATTTGCGCGCGCTGTTTGATGTCGCAGACGCCAACCCGCAAGGCCCCCTGCTCGCGGCCCACGCCGCGGCGCTGCATCTCGCTTTCGAAGGCGCGGAAGGATGGGCCGCGGCGGCGCCTTATCTCGCCCGCATCGAACGCCCGCAGGCGAGCGAGCGCGAGGCGCTTTTCTGCGCGGCGGTTCGCGCCTGGGCCGCAAAAGACTTCGCCGGCGCGCTGGCGCGCCTCGATGAGCTCACCGTGCGCTGGCCGGCCGATCTCTGCGCGATCAAATGGGGCCAGTATCACGCCTTTAATCTCGGCGATCAGGCCGCGCTGTTGCGCTTCGGCGAGCGCGCGCGGATCGTCCATGAAGGCGCGCCCTACGCCCACGGCATGATCGCCTTTGCGCTCGAACAGAACCACCGCCTCGAGGAAGCCGCCGACGAAGGCTACCGCGCCGCCGAAATCGCCATTGACGATGCATGGGCCCATCACGCCGTCGCCCATGTGCTCGAGACGCAAGGGCGCGCGGCCGACGGCGCCCGCTGGCTCGATCACTGCGCCCACACCTGGGAGCGCAAGGGCGTTTTCATCCGCGACCACAATTGGTGGCACGCGGCCCTCTTTCGCCTCGCCCTTGACGAGACGGACGCCGCGCTTGCGATCTTCGACGAACGGTTATGGGGCGAGTGGCCGGAATTCCCGCAGGAGCAGATTGGCGCGATCTCGATGTTGTGGCGGCTGGAGCTGCGCGGGGTCGATGTCGGCGAGCGCTGGGCGCCGGTGATCGAACAAGTCCGCACACGGAGCGGGGAACATATCCTCCCGTTTCATGATCTGCATTACCTCTTCGCATTGGCTCGCGCCGGAACGCCGAGCGAAGCGGACGCGTTTCTCGGCGGCATGCGAACCCGCGCCGCCGAGGCGACGGGCGTCGAGGCGCATAGCTGGGGCGCGGTCGGCGTTCCGGCCGCCGAAGCGCTGCTTGATTTTGCGCGCGGGCGTTTCGGCGCCGCGCGCGAGCGGCTGACCGCCCTGACGCCGAGCCTGCATCTCATCGGCGGCAGCCACGCCCAGCGGCATGTCTTTGATGAAACGATTGAGGCATGCGCCCGCCGGCAGGCGGGCCGCGCGTTACGTCACGAGCTTTAGCTTCTGCCGGTCGAAGACCTTGAGCACCTGAACGAGGTCATGGCCGCGGCGCAGCGTCTGGCCGGACATTGAAACCACCCGCCAGGCGCCCTGCTTGCGCGCAAGGCCGGGATGTTTTTCGACCCGGTAAATCGGGTTTTCCGAGGCCCGCCGAAAGATCGAGAAGACGGCGCTGTCGGCCATGCAGTCGATGGCGTAATCGCGCCACTCGCCGGCGGCGACGAATTGTCCGTAGACCCCGAGGATCCGCGTCAGCTCAGACCGCGTGAAGGCCACGGTCTCGGCCCGCGTGCGCGCTCTCGCCGAGATTTGGGTCGTTCGATAGTGCATGTGGGGAGAGTGTCGCCCGGCTCGCGCCGCTGGGCAAGGCGCAAGGGCCTCAAAAAAGCGCTTGTTCCCGCGCCTGCGAAGGGCCGGCGACCATGAAATCGCCACAATTGAAACCTTGGGCGGCCCTATTCCCCTGCCACAACTTTGAAGTCGGACGGGGTTTGCGGCGGAAATTCCGGTTTTTAACCATCGCCCCCCAGCCCCCGGGAGATCATGTTTGCAGATCCCGTCCGGCTCCCTCCCTTGCCCTGACCCTCGCGCGCGCTTCGGCGCGCGCCGGCTGCATTGCGGGTCTTGACCGCGCGCCGCGAAACGCAGAGAGAGCCCCTTTTTTCAAGTTGGGGCCACGCTTTTCATGGACGCCGTCGTCGCTGTTGCGCTTCCCGTCTTCGCGATCATCGCCGCCGGTTTCGCCGCCGGAAAATCCGGCGCGCTGACGATTGCGGATTCAGAAGCGCTCAACAAGTTCGTCTTTCGCCTGGCGATGCCAGTGGCGCTTTTTGGCCTCGCCGCGCGCAACGCCCCGCCAGGCGCCGACGACGCCGGCATCGCCCTCGCCTATGCCGGGGCGGCGAGCCTTGCGCTGATCGTCGGCTATTTCCTTGCGGGCCGCCTCTTCGCGCTTCAAGGCCCTGAGGCGGGCGCCCACGCTTTCGCGGCGACGCTCGGCAATGCGGTCTTTCTCGGCCTGCCGATTGCGCTCAATGTCGAGGGCTGGGCGCGGCCCTTTATCGTCCTGATGCTGATCGAAGGCACGCTTGTCATCGCGGCGGGCGCTGCGCTGATGTCGCGGCGCGACGCCGGCGCGGGACTTGGCGCCTTCCTCGCCGGACCGATGAAAAATCCGCTCGTCCTCGGCATGCTGGCGGGCTTCGTCTATTCATTGCTTGGCCTGCCGCTGGAGGGCCCGTTTGCGGCCTTCTTCGATTTTCTCGGGCGCGCCGCGGGGCCGACGGCGCTTGTCTCGCTCGGGCTTTTTCTGGCGACGCATCAGTTCCCGCCGATTGGCGCCGTTGCAGGCCGGGTCGCCATGATCGGCGCGGTCAAGATGGCGCTCCTGCCGGCGGTCGCGCTCGGCGTCGCGTTCGCGCTCGGCGTTTCCGATCCCAACTGGGTCGGCGCGCTCGCGCTTTTTGTTTTCACCCCGTCCGCCGTCGGGTCTTTCGTGATGGCGAGCCAATATGGCGTTTCCAAAACCGAGACCGCGGCCGCAGTCTTTGCAACCACGATCCTCTCGATCCTGACGATCTCCGGCGTGCTTGTCGTCTTTGCTTAAGGCCCTGAGCGTCAGGGAAGGAGAACGAGATCGTGGGCGCCGCGGGCAACGGCCTGCGTCACGCCCTGGCTTTTGAGGGCGTCGTTCTCAATCGAGAAGAAATCAATGAACCCGCGTTCGCGGTCAGCGCCTTTGCGCCGATGGAAGACGGCGACCGCAAGGTTCTCGCCCGTCTCGTCGAAAATCACATCCTCGGGCAGGATCCCGGCTTTGTAGACACGCGATATTTCGGATAGCGCGCCGGCGTCGCTGACGGTGAGCAGCGAAACCGAATAACGCCGCCGCCCCTGCCAAATCGCCAATGGCGGGATCGCCGGCAGATAGGTGCGCTCCATGTTTACGCTCGCCGCATATCGCCCGTCGAGACTGAAGGAAAAGCCTTCAGGCGAACGCCCGACGCGCGCTTCGGAGACAACGAGCGGCGTCCCGTTTTGATTTGCGGGCGGCGCGAGCGAGACAAGCTTGCCCGGTCCCTGAACCAACATGCCGACAGTCGCCTCCGGCCAGTTAACGTCTGTAATGACGAAATGGCGCCCGTCCTGGGTCCATTTGCCCACGGACAGTCGCCGTCCGACATCGTCGCTCGGCGCGCCGAAGCGCCTCGCCCCTGACGGAACGCCCGAAGCGTCCAGTTCCAGTTCGTAAAACTGCACTCGCCGGTTGGCGACATTGACTGCGATCATGGCGCCATCCGGCGACAGGTGAATCGCTCTGACGCGTTTCTCGAGATCGTCTTCTTTATAGGACGGATCGAGATCGATGGCGCGGCGCTCGGCGATGCGCCCGTCTGCGTCCAGGGCGAGCACGACCAACTCGGCGCCGTCCTCTTCGCTGCCGACGACAGCGAAGGCGCCGTTTCTTGCGATTTCGATCGATTGCAGATTGAGGCCGACATCCTGCGTGACGGAAACCGTTTCAAGACCGGACGCGCTCGCGCGCAATACCGTCATCGCATTTCCTTCTGGAAACTCCGTATAGACATCATCGTATCTCTTGACGCCTTCAGGCGCAGGGGCTTTCGATTCGACGACATAAACGAGGCCGCTTGGCGAGACATCGACAATCTGCGGCCAGGAGATGACGGAATTCGACGCAAAGGCCGCGCCCGCCGGCGCGCCATTGACGAACAGGGTCGCCGCGTCGGCGTCGCCAACCGGTTCGAGAACGCCGTCGGCATAGGCGGTCGCCGTCATGTCCGCGTCGGAGACGGCGATAAAGCGCCCCTCGAAGCGCCCGGGGCGCTCATCAAGGCCCGGATCGTCGCTCGCAAAATCGCCGATCGTCGCGCAGGATCCCGCCGCCAGGACGAACACCGCCGCCAACACCCATCGCGCCATTGCGGAATCTCCCGAACTAAACGAAAATGTTTCGTTTTGTATAATGCCGCCAGATCGGCGATAGTCAAGCGCCATGGCCGATGATTCGCGACATCCAGCACCGCCCACGCGCTCTGAACGCAAACGCGCCGACATCTTGTCGGCGGCGCGGGACGCCTTTCTGGAGCAGGGCTATGAGCGGGTAGTCATGGAAGCGACGGCGCGGCGCGCCGGCGTTTCAACGGCGACGCTTTATCGCCACTTTCCGTCCAAGTCCGACCTCTTCGAGGCTGTCGCCGCAGCGACCATGGACGAGCTCGACGCGTCTTTTCCGCCCCCGGCCGACGATCCGATCATGCGCCTCGAAGAGATCGCCGTTGCTTATGCAGAGCATCTCTCCCGCCCCGATGTGCGCGCTTTCGTGCGGATGCTGGTGGCCGAGACAGGACGCAATGCGAGCCTCGCCGACATTTTCTACGACGCGATCAAGACGCGCCTCTCCGACATCTTCGCCGAAGCGATTTTGGCGGGCGCGCGGGCCGGCGTGTTGCAGCCAACGGACGATCCCGCCCACGCCGCCGGCCAGCTGCAGGGCATGATCGAGCACGGGACTCTCATGCGCGGGCTGGTTCTCGGCGATGCGGTCCCGCCGCCCGTCGATCCGGCGACCATCGCCCGCGAGGCGTTCGCGACCTGGCGCGCGCGCTGGGTAGCCTGATTTTTTGCGCTACGCCTGTCGGTCCAGAACCTTGCGGACTTCGACGACAAGATCGGCGCGCTTGACGGAGAATTGCGCTGGTTGTTCCTCCCGCCATTCCTTGTTGTCCTCGATCTTCTCAGACAGTTTCGCGCCGAGCTGGAGATCCTTGATCTGCACCTCGCCCCTTTCACGTTCGTCAGAGCCCTGAATGATGGCGACCGGCGCATTGCGCTTGTCGGCGTATTTCAACTGTTTCGCGAAATTCGATCCGCCGAGATAGACCTCGGCGCGCAGACCGGCCGCGCGCAGCTCCGCCGCCATCGCCTGATAGTCCGCCATGCGGTCTTTCTCGAGGGCGAGCACGACGACAGGGCCTTGCGCTGCGCCTGGCGCTTCGTCGCGCGCCGCCAGCGCCGCCAACAGGCGCGAGACGCCCACCGATATGCCGACTGCAGGCACTTCGACGCCCTTAAAACGCTTGACGAGGCCGTCATAGCGACCACCGCCGCCAACCGAGCCGAAGCGCACCGGGCGGCCCTTCTCGTCCGTCGCCTCAAAGGTGAGGTCAGCCTCGAAGACAGGCCCCGTATAATATTCAAGTCCGCGAATGATCGAACAATCGATCGTGACCGCGCTGCGTTTTTCCGCCGGCGTTTGGCGCGCGATCGCTTCAAGCTCTTCAACGCCGCTCGCGCCGGCGCTGGTGTCGCCGACAATCGCGCTCAGCTTCTCCAGCGTCGCCGCATCATCGCCTGCGATTGTCGATTGCAAGAACGCGATCACGGCATCGATGGGCTTGTCGGCGAGTTTAACCCCGTCCGTGAAATCACCGCTCTCATCTTTACGCCCCGGCCCTAGCAACAAGCGCACGCCCTCTTCGCCGAGGCGGTCGTATTTATCCATAGAGCGCATGACCTGCAGGCGGCGCTCGTCATCGCCCGCGCCGGCGAGGCCCAGCGTTTCAAATAATCCGTCTACGATCTTCCGGTTGCTGACGCGGATGACAAAATCGCCGGCGGGAACGCCTGCCGCCTCAATGACGTCGGCGAAGAGGACCGCCATCTCCGCGTCGGCATGGGGCGCCGGCGCGCCAACTGTGTCAGCGTCGCATTGCGTGAACTGGCGGAAGCGCCCGGGGCCCGGCTTCTCATTGCGCCAGACCGGGCCCACCGCGTAACGCCGAAAAGGTTTGGGGAGCGCGTCATAATGCTCGGCCACATAACGCGCGAGCGGCGCCGTCAAATCATAGCGCAAAGAGAGCCACTGCTCGTCATCATCCTGCAAAGAGAAGACGCCGGCGTTCGGCCGGTCGACATCGGGCAGGAACCTGCCGAGCGCGTCGGTGTATTCGAAGGCGGGGGTCTCCAACGGATCAAAACCATATGCTTCGTAGACCGCCGAAATCCGCGCCAGCATCTCGCGCTCGGCGGCAATCTCCGCGCCCATGCGGTCCTGAAACCCGCGCGGGACCCGGGCCTTCGGCTTCACCGGTTTTTGTTTTTTCTTTTTATCAGCCATGATGGGCCGCGGGTTTAGGCGATGCCGCCCGACTGCGCAATTCGGTTCGCAATTCGCCGCTTCGCCGCCGGGGGCCATCCGCGCCGCCGCTCCGTGCGTAGAGAAGACTGCTGACGCTCACCCCAGAAAGGACGGAAACGCATGTCTTTAACGACCCTCGCCGTCTTTGTGGTTATCAATCTCGTCGTCGCGTCTTCCGGCGCCATGTTCAAGCCCGGCCCCTGGTATGAGGGCCTCGAAAAGCCCGGCTGGACGCCGCCGAACTGGGCGTTTCCGGTCGTCTGGTCGATCCTCTTCTTCATGAACGCCGCCGCTGGCGCCATCGTCTGGGACGCCGAGCCTGCGGGGCGCGGTCTCATATTCACGATTTACGGGCTGAGCCTTCTTTTAAACGCCGGCTGGTCGGCGCTTTTCTTTGGC
The DNA here is from genome assembly GCA_039819305.1 of Pseudomonadota bacterium. Lineage (GTDB taxonomy): Bacteria > Pseudomonadota > Alphaproteobacteria > Caulobacterales > Parvularculaceae > Hyphococcus. The sequence goes on along the minus strand of JBCBSE010000018.1, from coordinate 29,941 downwards.
ATGAAGCGGATGGACCTTGCGCTGATAGAAGTCGCCGGCCTTTGGCTTTCGATCGCGGTCGTCGCCGCGCTGTTTGCGCCCGTCAGCCTGCTCGCCGCGGCGCTCCTCCTCCCCTATCTCGCATGGGTCGGCGTCGCGGCCTTGCTTAACCAGCAGGTCCTGCAACGCAACGCCGGCGCCGCGCGCGCCCGATAAACCGGATACTCCGGTTTACTTTGCGCCAGCCCGCCCGATAATCGCGCGCAATCACGCGAGAAAAAGGGGCGGCCATGTCGGATATCTTGAAAGTTGTTGCAGGGATCGCAGCGCTTCTTTTCGCCGCGCCGGCGCCGGCGCAGGAAGTCGCCGATCCTGAATTGCCGGAAATCCTCTCCATGCGCGAGCGCGCGGAGGTCCGCGACGCCTGGCTGCGCGAACGCCTTGACGTTGTGATCCCCGAGATCATGCGCCGCGAAGGCGCCGATATGTGGGTCCTGATCGCGCGGGAATATAACGAGGATCCGGTTGTCCTCACCATGTTGCCGGCGACATGGCTGCGCGCGCGCCGGCGCACGGTGCTGATCTTCCATGATACGGGCGAAGGGCCCGTCGAGCGTCTCGCCGTCTCGCGCTATCCCATTGGCGATGTGTTTCCCGCGGCCTGGTCGCCGGAGGCTGAGCCCGATCAATGGGCGCGGGTCGCAGAAATCATCGCCGAGCGCGATCCGGGTCGCATCGTCGTCAATGTCTCGGAAGAATTCGGCCTCGCCGACGGCATGAGCCATCAGCAATATGAGGAATTCAGCGCCGCCTTGCCGCGCAAATATCGCGCGCGGATCGACCGGTCGGAGGATCTCGCGATCTCGTGGCTGGAGACGCGCATCCCCGCCGAGATGGAGGTCTACCCGACCATTGTGCGCATCGCCCATTCGATCCTCGCGGAAGCCTTGTCGGAGAAAGTCATCACGCCCGGCGAGACGACGACGGAGGACGTCGCCTGGTGGATGCGTGAGAAGGTGCGCGAGCTCAAGCTCGCGACATGGTTCCACCCCGGCGTTTCGCTGGCGCGCAATGAAGCGCCGGGCGCCGAGACGTCATTCGCGGCGCTGAGAGACGACGCGGTCATTCGCCTCGGCGACCTCCTGCATGTGGATTTCGGCGTCACGTATCTGGGGCTCAACACCGATACGCAGCATCACGCCTATGTTTTGCGCGAGGGCGAGACAGACGCGCCGCAAGGGCTGAAAGACGGTCTCGCCGCGGCGAATGAGGTTCAGGATTTTCTGACCGGCGCCTTCGAAGAGGGGCTCGTCAGCAATGAAATTCTGACGCGCGCGCGAGAGAGATCCCTCGCCGCAGGGCTGCGGCCCAGCATCTACACCCACCCCCTCGGATTTCATGGCCACGGCGCCGGCTCGCCGATCGGCTGGTGGGATAATCAGGGCCCTGATCACCCCAAAGGCTATCGGCTGTTAAGGGCGAACACCGTGTGGTCGATTGAACTCAATGCAACGCACGCCGTGCCGGAATGGGACGGCCAGGACGTCCGGTTCAAGACAGAGGAAGACGCATTTTTCGACGGTGAGAGCCTTCGCTTTCTCGACGGCCGCCAGACAGCGCTGCACCTCATTCCCCGGCAGTAAGCGGCCGGCCTGCCGCATCAGTGCTCCGCGTCGCCGGCTTTCTTGCGGATCGCGTTGACGCGGGCGATCAGCCCATTGGTCGACGCGTCATGGCCCTTGGGCGCGGGCTTGCTTTCGCCGCGGCGCGCGATTTCCGGCAGGATCGTTTTCGCGAGCGCCTTACCGAGCTCAACGCCCCACTGGTCGAAGGAATTGACGCCCCAGACGGCGCCCTGAACGAAGATCTTGTGTTCATAAAGCGCGATCAGGGCGCCGAGCGTCTCCGGCGTCAGGCGCTCCATGAGGATCGCATTGGACGGGCGCCCGCCGGGGAATGTCTTGTGCGACGCGAGGCGCGCGGCTTCCGTGTCGGATAGACCCGCCCCTTCCAATTCCGCGCGGGCTTCTTTCTCTGATTTGCCGCGCATCAAGGCTTCGGGCTGGGCGAGGAAATTCGCCAGCAGCTTTTCGTGATGATCGCCAAGCTCGCGCGCGCTCACGGCCGCTGCGATGAAGTCGGCCGAGACAATATCCGTTCCCTGATGAAGAAGCTGGTAAAAGGCGTGCTGGCCGTTGGTGCCGGGCTCGCCGAAGAGAACGGGGCCCGTCGCGCAAGCCGAGAGGCCGCCGTCGAGGCGCACGCGCTTGCCGTTCGATTCCATGTCCGCCTGCTGAAGATAGGCCGGCAGGCGGTGCAGGTGCTGGTCATAGGGAAGGACGGCGTGGGCGGCGATTTTCTGGAAGTTCCGGTTCCACACACCCGCCATCGCCAGTGCGACCGGCATGTTTTTCTCAAGCGGCGCTGAACGGAAATGCTCATCCATGGCGTGCGCGCCGGCGAGCAGCTTTTCGAAATTTGAAAAGCCGACCTGCAGCGCTATCGAAAGCCCGATCGCCGACCACAGCGAATAGCGCCCGCCGACCCAGTCCCAAAACCGGAACATGTTCGTCTCGTCGATCCCGAACGCCTTGACCGCCTCAAGATTGGTCGAGAGGGCGACGAAATGCTTGGCGATGTCAGCTTCGCCGGCGCCGCTTTGCAGAAACCAGTCGCGGGCCGAACGGGCGTTGGTCAGCGTCTCCTGAGTGGTGAAGGTCTTCGACGCAATGACGAACAGCGTCGTTTCGGGATCGGCGTCATGAAGCGTATCGGCGAGATGCTGGCCGTCGATATTGGAGACGAAGTCCGCGCGTCTCCCCTCGATCCAATAGGGCCGCAACGCCTCGACCGCCATCAACGGCCCGAGGTCGGAGCCGCCAATGCCGATATTGACGACGCGGGTCAGCGGCTTGTCGGTAAATCCGAGATGCGCGCCCTTATGAACGCCCTCGCAGAAACGCTGCATCCGGTCGCGCTCTGTCTCGATGAGAGCGGAGACGTCAGCGCCGTCGATCGCATAGCCGGCGCCGCGCGGCGCCCTCAGCGCGACATGAAGAACAGAACGCCCCTCGGTTTCGTTGATCGGCGCGCCGGCGAACATCGCCTCGCGCCGGGCCTCGACGCCGGCGGCCCGGGCGAGCGCGAAGAGGCCGTCCGCCGCTTCGCGCGTGATTTTGTTCTTCGACCAGTCGAGAAAGAGACCCGCGGCCTCCAGCGAGAAATCGTCAAAACGAGATGACGCTCCGTCGAACAAGCTCGTCAGCGTCACGTCTTGAAGGCGCTTGGCGTGCGCCTCTAACGCGCGCCATTCATGAAGAGCCGTCGGATCGGTCATATCGGGGCGTGCTTCCTTCGGTCACGGTTGAGCGCCCGCATTGATAAGGATTTTATCCGCTTTCCTCAACGCGCATTAAGCTCGCTATGCGAGGCTCGTCGCATGGTCTCAAAATACGCCCCCCGCTTTTTCGTTAGGTTTTTCACATGCCTTACCGCCATCGCGGCGGTGAGCGTGATCTTTGCGGCGAAATCAATCGATATTTCGGAGCGCGAGGCCCATGCGCCGCTGACAAGCATGGCGCAGGCCGGGCGCTAACGCCTTTTCCGACGAAGCGGGAACCGGTTCGTCGTTAGAGAACGCGATGAAACGAAAATCCGGACCGGTTGAGCAACCCAGATCGAAACGTCATGGCTCTAGGTCTCACGACCCGGCGATTGTCTCGATCACCAATCCGCGCGTCAGGGTCTGCGGCAGCACGACCGGTTCGCCCTCAGCGGGATAATAGATGTAGAGCGGCACGCCCGCGGCGCCGAAACTGGCGAGCGCGGCGGTGATCTCGGGATCGCGAAGGGTCCAGTCGGCGACCAGGAGGCGCGTGCTCGTCGCGGCAAAGGCCTCGCCGACGGCGTCGCTGCGCAGGACGGAGAGTTTGTTGACCTGGCAGGTGACGCACCAGGCGGCGGTAAAATCAACAAACACGGGCTCGCCTTGCGCGCGCAACTCGGCAAGGCGCGCATCGCTCCATGGCTCTGTTGCAATCGATCCGTATGCAGAGGCGCTTTTTTCCGGCGGCGCGGGCGCGGCGCTTGCGACCGGCGCGACGGCGGCGGCGAGGGCGATCGCCGAAGCGATGCGCACGATCAGCGCGCGCGTTCCCTCGCCCTTGCTGAGTTCAAACAGCCAAGCAGCGAGCGCCAACAGCACGAGGCCGAGCATGAGGCCGGCGAGCGCGCCGTCGCCCGCCTGACGCGCAAACACCCAGACGAAATACGCGGCCGCGGCGAAAACGGGGAAGGCGAGCGCCTGTTTGAAAAGGCCCATCCAGGCGCCAGGTTTCGGTAACAGCCGGCCAAGCGCCGGCGAAAAAGCGAGCGCCATGAAGGGCGCTGCGAGCCCGGCCGCGAGCGCGGCGAAGATTGCAAGCCCCATCGCCGGCGGCAGGGTCAGGGCCGCACCCATGGGCGCGGTTAAGAGCGGACCAATGCAAGGCGCGGCGACAGCAACGGCGAGCACGCCAGTGAAAAAAGCGCCCGACCCGCCTTCCCTCCTGGCGAGGCCCTCGCCCAGCCCAGAGACCGATCCGCCGACGGAGAATACGCCGGCGAGGCTGAGGCCCACTGCAAATAGCACATAGGCCGAAAGCCCGGTCACGATCGGCGACTGTAGATGGAAGCCCCAGCCAAGCTGTTCGCCGCCCGCCCGCAACAGGAGAAGGACGGCTGCGATGGCCATGAATGTCGATAACACGCCGGCGCCGTAAAGCGCGCCGTGAAACCGCGTCACTTTCGGATCGTGATGAGCCGCCGCCATCAGGCTCGCCGCCTTCACAAAAAGGATCGGGAAAACGCAAGGCATGGCGTTGAGAATAAGCCCGCCGACAAAGGCGAGCGCCAGGAGCACGACAAGGCTCTGGCCGCCCGCCGAAACGGTCGGCGCGCCGGCGACCGGCGCCAACAGCGCGGCGGTAAGGGATATCGGCGCCGGCGCGCGCGCATCATCGCCGCCGAACGATAATACGCCCGCGATCGCGCCGGTCGCCCCCGGCTCTGTCCAGCCCGGCGCCATGGTCACCGTCAGAACGCCGTCCTCAAAAGCGACGGCTTGGGGCGCGGCCGGCGTCGTCAGGCCTTCCTGTTCGGGAAAGAAAAAGGCGTCCGCCGGCGCCGGGCCGGTCCAGTTCGCGATTTTGAGCTGATACCGGTCCCCGACCCGCTGGAAGGCCGCATCGCCGTCATAGGTCTGCGGCCAACTTGCCCGCGCGGCGGCGAAGACGGCGCTGTTTTGCGCCGTCAGTTGATCAGGCAACTCAGCGACAGGCAGAGAGAATGAAAACTGAGCATCCTCGGGAACGCAGATCTCTTCGCAGACCTGCCATGAGGCATTGATCTTTATGGAAAGCGTTTCACCGGTATTAGCGCCCGCCGGCGCCGTAACCGGCACAGTGAATATCGGCGCGCCCTCGTGAGCGTAACTCGCCAACGGTCCCACCGGAATATAGTCCGGGGCTGGATGGCGCATCGCGCCAATCTCGAAGCCTTGGGGCAACGACCAGTCGAGAGCGAGCGGCAGGCCTGCGTCGCCTGGATTGAGCCAGAAAACGTGCCAGTTCTCGCGGACGTCGAGCTGTATCGCGAAATTTGTCGTCTCGCCGGGCGCAAAGCCGTCGCGATCCGCATAGAGCGCCGCCTCAACATAATCGCTCTCGGCGCGCGCCAAAGGCTCGGCCCGGAGGGTCCCGGACGCGCCAATAATCGCGATCGCCAAAATAAAGAAAAGGCGGGCCATGGTCATGCCCGCCTACCTAATGGGTCGCGCCGCAACAGCCAATGAAATTCGCCGTCGCCGCGACAATGCTCGCCGAATTGTGAGACGGCCCGGCGGCTAGTTCACAGCCGGGTTGAGAACATTCGCCTCGGTCAGGTTGAACCGCGCGACGCGGCGCTGAAGGATATTGCGCCAGTTCGCCATCGACATCAGCATCGCGTAGAGAATCGCCAGCATGTTGGCGTTTTTCAGTTCGATGATTTTCTCATCGGAAAGACCGCGCAGCTCATTCTCATCGACGCCGAGATACTCCGCGAAGGATTGCGGCTCGCTCGCGCCGGCGGGCGTGAATTGCGCCGCTTGCGGGCGAACAATGTCGAGCTCTTTGACCCTGCGGGCAAACTCCACCGTACGCTGACGGTCTTCTTCATAGGTCCGGCAGTAATCGATCGCCTGCTGGGCGGTTTCGGTCGGCTCGCCATTATCAAACAACGGCAGATCGCCGGTTTTGCTCAGGCCTTCATAGCCGGCGTCGAGAACAACCGCGAAGCGCTCGCCGCCAGCCTCAGACGCGATGCCGAACGGATAGCGGCGAATGTAACCGGGAATATAGCGGTGCCGCTCCCAATCGCCGTTCTCGTCGACAAACAGATTGACTTCGTCAACGAGGCCGAGGATCGCCAGCGGCATCCATTGATCCTGGCCGGCGAAAACGATCGGATAATCCTTGGCCGCCTGCGGAATCTCCGACACCGTGACCGGCACTGCCCGCGCAGTCGCGCAAAAGTTGTAGTGTTTTGCGGGCTTAGACAGGCGAAGATCGCCATGCTGCTCCTTGCTCACAAGCTCGGGGCGGTTAAACAAGAACATCTTACCGGTTAATTGCGGCGCGGCGGGCGTTTCACTCATGTCTCGGCATCTCCAGACGCGAAATTGTTGGGAAGGTTCGACGCGCCGCCATGCAAGACTTGGCGCGTCCCTTCAAGACGGTCACTCGGCGGGCTCCTTAGCAAAAAGGAGAGCGAGGTCAAAGCCCTGACGGCGGCGGGCCGGCCTGCGCGGCGGCGAACAGCGCGCGCATGTGCAAAACGTCGGCGGCGGCGCGATGGCGATGCGGCGCGAGATCGCTGGCCGCCACTTTCGCAGCCTCGAATTCGGCCGGCAAAATCGCTGCGAAAAGCTCGGCGAAATCACGCAATTCAAAGCGTTGGCGCATCTTTGCGGCGGCGAAAAGGCGATAGAGCCAGAAGCCGTCCCAATCCGGCGCATCCGAATAGACGACAGCATCCTTCAAGGCGGCGTTGAGGGCGGTGCAAATCTCGCCTGTCGCGACGCCGTCGACATCAAGGTTTGTGCGCGCAACGCCATGGAGCGCCTCCGCCGCCGGCTCCCAGGCCTCGTCAGACCAGCCGGCGTCGGGCTTGATGAGAAAAGTTGACGGCGCGCCCTCAACGAAACACCAACCGACCTCGATCGGCCAGGAGGCCGGTCCGAGCCCAGAGGCTTCGAGATCGATGAAGGCTATGGCAGACATGGGGAGCGAGACCTTAATCGAGCCCGTCGAACAGATGAAAGGAATTCAGACCCTGTGCCGAAGATAATTACGATCCCCACGCGCGGGCCGGGCCTTTATCCGATCACCGACCATGCGCGGGCCTATCTTGATGAAATTAAAGCACAAAACGGGCTCCTATCGATCTTTTTACAGCACACGTCGGCCTCCCTCACGATCCAGGAAAACGCCGATCCGGACGTCCTCGCCGATCTCGTCGACCATTTTGAGCGCCTGGCGCCCGCGGACGGCTCTTATCGCCACGCCGCCGAGGGGCCGGACGACATGCCGGCCCATATCAAGACGGCGCTCACGGACACCGCGCTCTCCGCGCCAGTGATCGACGGCGGGCTTGGCCTCGGCGTCTGGCAGGGGATCTACGTTTTTGAGCATCGCCGCGCCCCGCAGCGCCGGCGCGTTGTCTTCACTTATACTCGCGAAGGGTAAGGTCAGCCGCGCGGGCGAAACACGCCGGTCGCCGGGTCACGCTCATAATCAAGAGTTTTGACGTCGCCGCGCGCCGCGCGCGCGCTCTTGCGCATCAGGGTTTCCACCTCGCTGCGCTTGCGCTCCAGATAACGGAACGCCGCCACCGCGCCGGCTGCGGCCACAACGCTTACGGCCAAGGTTAAAACGCCGCCCATATCTGCGTCTCCTTTCCGGCTACCGGCCGAACCGCGCCCAGTGCGCGCGACGCTCGATCGCGTCGATCAGCGCGTCTGGATCGACAAGACCCGCCGATCCGCCGCCGCCCGCCAAAAGCCGCCGAAGAAGCGATTCCCGGCCGGGCGTGACACGGGTGATCTTAACATCTTTTCCGAAGCGCGCACGCAGCAAATCGCCGAGTTGAGCCGTTCCGTCGATCAAACCGAGCGTGTGCGCTTTTGGCGCAGCCCAGAACGCGCCGGTGAAGATGGGCTCGTCTTCGTTAAGCTTGCCGGGCCGGCGCGCACGCACCATGGCGATGAACTGGTCATGAAGATCGTTAAGGATCGCCTGCAGGCGCTCAACGTCTTTCGGGTCTTCCGGCTTGAAAGGATCGAGAGTCGATTTGGACTCGCCCGCCGTGTGAACACGCCGTTCAACACCGAGTTTCTCGATCGCTTCAGTAAAGCCGAAGCCGCCTGAAATGACGCCGATGGATCCGACGATAGAGCTTTCATCAGCGTAGATTTCATCGCCGGCCAGCGCGAGGATGTAGCCGCCCGATGCGCCGACATCTTCAATAAAGGAAATGACCGGCGTTTTCTTTTCCTCTGCGCAGCGGCGCACCGCGTTATGGATCAGGCGCGACTGCACCGGCGAACCGCCCGGCGAGTTGATCGCAAGCGCGACGGCCGCGAGATGACGGGTCTTAAACGCCGCTTCGATGGCGCGCTCGACGCGGGCGAGGGTCAGCCCCTTTTCACCCGGGCGCCCGCCGCCGATGACGCCGTTCAATTCGATCACGCAAACGCGCGGCGGACCCGCCCCGATAAACGGCACCGGGCGCAGCAAGCGACGGATTAAAGGCTGTTTTTCACCCATACCCCGCGCGAGATAGGGACAAGGCCGCTTGATTGCAAATGGCCGCTTGACCGGGCGCGCATCAACGCCGCTCGCCTGCGACCATGGCAAGCTTGACCCGGCTTGACCAAGCCCGCAATCTTTCCTTCTTCACGTCGAAATGAGCGAGGAAATTTTGTCCGTCAGTCTGGCGACGCCGTCGCAACCACAGCCGCATGCATCGGCGGACGCCGAATTCGCTAGCGCTGTTGCGCGCTTGCGGGCGATGACGGCTGACGATCTCGACGCGGTGAACCGCGAAATCCTCTCCCGGATGGACTCCGCGGTCTCGCTGATCCCCGATATCGCCGGCCACCTCGTCAACGCCGGGGGCAAGCGCATCCGCCCGATGCTGACGCTCGCGGCAGCCCGCGTCTTTGATTTTGACGGCGACGATCACGTTAAACTCGCCGCCGCCGTCGAGCTCATTCATGGCGCAACCTTGCTGCATGACGATGTCGTCGACGGCTCAGCGCTTCGGCGCGGCGCGCGCACGGCGAACATCATCTGGGGCAACAAGGAAAGCGTTCTTGTCGGCGATTTTATTTTCTCGCGCGCCTTTGAATTGATGGTCGCGGCAAAAAGCCTGCCTGTCTTGCAGGTTCTCTCGCGCGCCTCAGGCGTTATCGCCGAGGGCGAAGTTCTTCAGCTTACGACGCAAAAGAATATCGAGACGACCTTCGAAACCTATATCGAAGTCGTCGAGGCGAAGACGGCGGCGCTGTTCGCCGGCGCCGCCCATGCCGGCGCCATCATCGCCGGCGCCGCGCAGAACGAGGAATTCGCGCTGCGCGACTATGGCCGCTATTTCGGCGTCGCTTATCAGCTCATCGATGATGCGCTCGATTACGCCGGCGCTGAAGGCGATCTCGGCAAGACCGTCGGCGATGATTTCCGCGAAGGCAAAATGACCCTGCCGGTGGTCTACGCCATCTCCCGCGCCCGCGACGAAGAAAAATCTTTCTGGCGGCGGGTGATCGCGGAGGGTCGGCAGGCCGAAGGCGATCTTGAACAGGCGCGGTTTTTCATGGAGCGCGACAACGCGATCGCCGACACCGTCGCCTGCGCCCGGCGCTATTCAGATCGCGCGCTCGCAGAGCTCGCCAAGGCGCCGCGCAATGACTATGCGGACGCCCTGTCTGATCTTGTCGCAACCTCGGCCGCGCGCATTTCCTAAGAAGGGCGCTCTTCCGGCGCGCCTGCGAGGATGAGGCCGTCATCGACGGCGCGCGCATAGATGCGCCACGCCGCAGCCAAGAGCGCAATCGCATAGGCGCCAACGACGATGAGATGCGTCTGCGGATGCAGGGTCATCATGAAAATTGCACCGGCTGCGCCGAACGCAACGAGCCCGGCGTAGATCGCAGCAACGGTTCCGTGGCTGGCGCCGCGGCGCAGGATCAGCTGATAGACATGCTCGCGATGGGCGGTGAGAATGTTCTGGCGTCGGATTGTCCTGTGCAAGAGCGTAAACCCGACATCGAGAATAAAGGGCAGGAAAACCATCGGCATCATCGCCGCGCTCGCGCGGGCCCCGGTTTCATTCGCCGCCAGGACGCCGACGCCCGCAATGATGAAGGCGAGCGCGTGACTGCCGCAATCACCCATGAAGAGCTTGCCGCGCAACAGATTGGCGGGGAGGAACCCCGCCGCCGCAACCGCGCCGATTAACGCGATGACGCTCGCCGCGCCGGCGCCGGCGAGCCCCGCGGCGAGCGCAAAGAAGAACAGGCCGACAAGCGCCGCGCCCGCCGCGATGCCGTTCACGCCGTCCATGAAATTGAAGACGTTCATGAAGGCGACCAACCAGAAGACCGTCAGGAAAACGCCGAACGCGCCGGTCTCCACCTCGCCAATAAATGGCGCGGGCGCCGTCTCTAAGGGGCCAATCAGCCACACAAAGCCGAGCGCGACAAAAAACTGCCCTGCAAATTTGACGACCGCCGGCAAATCCGCGCGATCATCGACAAGCCCGACGCCGCCGGCGAGCAGCGTTAAGAGGAGGAACGGCCAGACGACGCCGCCGCCCGCGCCCGTGTAAACGCCGATCACCAGAAGACCAATTGCGAAGCCGGAAAGGATGGCGAGGCCGCCGGCGCGCGAGGTCGCGTGGTCGTGGCTTGAGCGATGATTGGGATTATCGAGGAAAATCCGTGAGCGCATGGCGATCGACGCGCCGGCCATGGTCGCCGCGCAGGCGAACGCCACGGCGACAAGGATCGTGATCGGGCTTTCCAGTGGCCAATCGGACATGGGCGGGCTTTGACGTTCTGGCGAGACGGTTCGGCGGCGGGCTTAGCGTTTGCAAGCCTTAGCGCGATGCGACCGCCGAGGCCATCGACCACCAGCCCTTTTTCTGAGCCGCGCGCGCAGCCGACTGCGCCGGCGCCGCTTCGCTGAAAAGCGCGAACGCGCTCGCGCCGCTCCCCGACATGCGCGCGGCGATGGCGCCGGGCGCGCCGGCGAGACTATCAATCACCTCGCCGATGCGCGGGTCGATGGCGAGGGCGGCGGGCTCAAGGTCGTTGCGGGTCTCGGCGAAAAAGAGCGGCGCGTCGTCAAGATCGACCAAAGCCGCGCCGGGATGGGCGGGCGGCGGCTGAGAGGCGCCGCTGGCGGCGATGAGCGCATCGAAGCGCTGGAAGACGGGCCCCGTCGGCATGGCGAGCCTCGGATTGACAATGCAGATATGTAGCGGCGGCAAGGGCGGCGCCGGGCTCAGCTGCTCGCCGGCCCCGTCGACGAGCACCGGCGCGCCGCGCAGGCAGGCCGGCACGTCGGCGCCGAGCGAAAAAGCGAGTGCTTGGAGCGCGCGTTCCTCAAGCTCGACATCCCAAAGCCGCATCAGGGCGCGCAAGGCGGCGGCGGCGTCGGCCGATCCGCCGCCGATCCCGGCTGCGACGGGCAGGTTTTTGGTCAGCGTCAATGCGGCGCCAGCGCGGACGCCCGCCGCTTCACGCAAGGCGAGCGCTGCGCGATAGACAAGGTTTTTCTCGACCGGTTCGTCGGCGAGCGCATCGGCGAACTCGCCGTCGATCGCGAGCGTGATGTCGTCGGCGGGCGCCGCCTCAACGACGTCGCCCGCATCGGTGAAAACGAAGAGACTTGCAATGTCATGAAGACCGTCGTCGCGCGGCGGGCCGACATGCAGGTAGAGGTTGACCTTGGCCGGCGCGATTTCCCGGACGGTCATGGCTCGCTGACCACCGGTTCCGCGGGCGCGAGCCCCTCTTCAAGTTTCTCACGCACGAGGTCAGCGAGATCGTCATTAGGCTCAAGCTGCAACACGCGCTCCCACTGATAGCGCGCCTCGGTCTCGCGGCCGAGCCGCCAATAAACATCGCCCAGATGATCGGTGATCACCGGATCGCCGGGCTCAAGCGAAGCGGCCTGTTCGAGGTGGCCGACCGCCTCGTCATATTCGCCGAGCTGGTAATGCGCCCAGCCGAGACTGTCGATGATGGCGCCTGACGTCGGTTCGAGCACAACCGCTTTTTCAATCAGCGCGAAGGCTTCTTCCAGGTTCTCGCCGCGCTCCGCCCAGGAATAGCCGAGGTAGTTAAGGACAGTCGCTTCTTCCGGGGCGATTTCCGCCGCACGCTGAAGATCGGCTTCCGCGCGCGGCCATTCATCGATCTCCAGAAGCGAGGCGGCGCGCGTCAGGTAGTAGCGCCAGGCGATCGGCGCAGGCTCTTCGGGCAGCATCGCGATAAGGCCGTCCATCGCCTTCACCGCCTGTTCATGCTCGCCCCGGCGCGCAAACAGCGCGGCGTAAGCAAGCCGCGCGTCGACCGCCGCGGGGTTGGCGTTGATGAAGGCGCGCAACATGGCGAGCGCGCCCTCGGAATCGCCCATGGAATCGCGTGCGGCCGCGATCTCGATGCGGGCCTGCTCGTAAAAAGGCGAGGCCGGACTCACATTGCCAAGAGCGGCGATCGCGCTTTCATGTTCGCCATAATGATTGAGAATGGAGCCGACAAAGCGCCAGGCGTCATCGAGGCTCGGATCGAGATAAAGCGCGAGCCGGGCCATGGCGAGGGAGAGATTGTAATCGGCGTCGCCGATGCGGAAGCCGGCCCGCTCCGCCGCCTCCCGGCGCTGCCAGACATCCTGGAGGATGCCGCTGGCGAGGGAATAAAGAGCAATCGCCGCGCCGCGCGCGGGCGTTGTTTCGCGAAAGGCGGGCGCCGGCGCGCCTGTTTCAAGCCGGTCGAGGCCGTCGCGCCCCGCAAAGCGTCCAAAGCCGTCCTGGGCGGCCAGCAGCTGATAGAATTCAAGCGCCTGTTCAGGATCGCCCTGGCGCTCCAGAAAGGCGCCATAGGCGACGATCTCAGCCGATCCGCTGAACGCGAGGAGCGACAATTCATAGGCGCTGCGAGCCTCATCATAAGCGCCGAGATTTTCAGACAAGAGCGCCGCGTGCAGCGGGTAAAAGCCGCGAAACTCATCGCCCGGCGCCTGGCGCAGTTTTTCAAGCGCGGCAGCCTCGCCGGAACCACCGGCGATCGCCCAGACGTTGATCAGATTGCCGGCGGTTCTCGGAAATCCTTCCTCGACCGCCTTTTCGATCAACAACCGCGCATCGCCGTAGCGCGCCTCTTTCACCGCCGCGACGGCGAGCGCGCCAGCCGAAAACCCGCCGTCATCGGCGTTCGGGTCAGCTGCGAGGGTTTCTGCAAGCGGCAACGCCTCTGCGATCCGTCCCGATGCGAGAGCGAAGTAAAACGCATTTCGCCTGATTTCGGTCGATCCCGGCGCGCGCGCATGGGCGGCCGCGAACGCCTCAGCCGCGTCTTCGATATTGTGCGCTTTTGCGGCGAGGCGCGCAGAAAGATAGTCGCCGACAACAGTTTCCGGCGCCGGTCCTGTAACGCAGCCCGCCGCTAGCGCCGCGCCTGCGGCGATCATGATCCATCTTAACGGCAAGGCTGAGAAATCCTTACATATTCGGGTAATTCGGGCCGCCGCCGCCTTCCGGCGTCGTCCATAGAATATTTTGCGACGGGTCCTTGATGTCGCAAGTCTTGCAGTGGACACAATTTTGCGCGTTGATCTGAAATCTCGGATCGCCGCCATTTTCCGCCTCGACAACTTCATAGACGCCGGCGGGGCAATAGCGCTGCGCCGGCTCGGCGTATACGGGAAGATTTACGCTGATCGGAATTGAGGGATCCTTAAGCTTCAGATGCGCCGGCTGGTCCTCTTCGTGGTTGGTCGCGGAGAAAGCGACATTGGTCAGGCGGTCGAACGAGAGAACGCCGTCCGGTTTCGGGTAGTCGATGGGCTTGTGACGTTCGGCGGGTTCGGTCGCCTCGGCGTCGGTTTTGCCGTGGCCGAGGGTGCCGAAGATCGAAAAGCCGGCGAGCTGGTTCGTCCAGAGGTCGAAACCGGAAAAGCCGATGCCGCCGGCGATCGTTCCGAACCGGCTCCATAAAGGTTTGACATTCCTTGCTTTCTTCAGCTCTGACTTGACCGGTGAGGCGTCATAGGCGCGGCCATAAGCGACCGGTTCGTCGCCTTCGCGGCCCTCGGCGATGGCGTCGAAGACCGCCTCCGCCGCCATCATTCCGGTGAGCATGGCGTTATGATTGCCCTTGATGCGCGGCACATTCACGAAACCGGCCGAGCAACCGATGAGCGCGCCGCCAGGGAAGGTCAGCTTCGGAACGGACTGATAGCCGCCCTCGGTGATCGCCCGGCTGCCATAAGCGATGCGCTTGCCGCCCTCGAGAAGTTCAGCGATTTCCGGATGCATCTTGAATTTCTGAAACTCCCCATACGGATAGATATAGGGGTTCTTGTAATTGAGATGGACAACGAAGCCGAGCGCAACGGTGTTGTCGGAATAATGATAAAGGAACGATCCGCCGCCGACGTCATTGGACAACGGCCATCCGAATGTATGCTGAACATGGCCGGGCCGCGCCTTCGATGGATCGACCTCCCATAATTCTTTCAGCCCGATGCCGTATTTTTGCGGCTCGCTGTCTTCGTCGAGGCCGTATTCGGCGATCGCCTGTTTCGACAGCGATCCGCGCACGCCCTCCGCAAGCAGAACATATTTGCCGACCAGCTCCATGCCCGGCTCGTAAGAAGCCTTGCGCTCGCCGTCGCGCCCGATGCCCATCTCGCCGACGACGACGCCGCGCAATGATCCATCGTCGCGTTTCAGCATCTTCGAGGCCGCCATGCCGGGATAAACCTCAACGCCCATGCCTTCGGCGATTTCGGCCATCCAGCGGCAGACATTGCCCATGGAGACGATGTAGCAGCCGTGATTTTTCACCATCCCCGGCATCGCGAAGACCGGCAGGCCCATTGAGCCCGCGGGACCGAAAACCTTGAAGGCTTCGGATTGCACCGGCGTGTCGACCGGCGCGCCCGGCATCTCGCGCCAGTCGGGGAGAAGCGCATCGAGTCCTGAAGGATCGAGCACCGCGCCGGAGAGAATATGGGCGCCGACCTCAGATCCTTTCTCAACGACGACGACATTGATCTCGGACCCGGTCGCTTCGGCGCGCTGTTTTAAACGGATCGCCGCGGCGAGGCCGGCCGGCCCCGCGCCGACGATCACAACATCAAACTCCATCGCCTCGCGCGCCGGCGCGTCGCCATTAGACCCGAATTCGCTCATCTTGCGTGTCGCTTTCTCTTTTTGTTCGACTTAGGCAGCGTTTCTGACAAATCTCGACACAAAAGGCCATGACGCGCGACGCCGCGGCGCGCGCCGCGCATCAAACGGGGAAAAAGGGTGATGACAGGGTTTTTTGCGGCGGTTTGCGCCGGCTTTGTCGGGCTGTTGCTTTACGCCGAGCGCAAAGAGCGCATCCGCCTGAAATGGCTCGCGAAACCCGCCGCTTCGGCGGCCTTCATCGCTGTCGGCGTCGCCGGCCTCGACGGCGCCGTCACGCTTTTTGATGGCCTCCTGATCGCCGGCCTCGTCCTATGCGCTCTCGGCGACGGACTTCTGATCCCGCGCAGAGAGGCGTTCTTCCTGGCCGGCATGGGCGCATTCGGCCTCGGCCATCTCGCCTATGCAGGCGCGTTCCTCAGTTATAACGCCAGCCTGAAGCCGAGCCTTTTCATTGGCGCCGTCGTGATGACCGTGATGGCGACAGCGACCTTGCGCATGGTCTGGTCCGGGCTCGGCGCCTTCCGCGGGCCGGTGATCGTCTATATGGCCGTGATCACTGCGATGGCGCTCGCCAGCCTTGCGGCGACGCCGGCGGCGGGCGGACATGACTGGGTAATCGTCGCCGGCGCCTTCGGCTTCGCGCTTTCCGACGTCGCTGTTGCGCGCGACCAGTTCGCCAGACCCGAATTCATGAACCGCCTGTGGGGGCTGCCGCTTTATTATGGATCGCAATTGCTGCTCGCCGCTTCTGTCGGCGCGGCCTGACTGCTAGGCTCGCCTTATGACGGAATTGAGCGCGGAAGCGGCGCGAGCGGTCTTACACTGGTATCTCGAAATGGGCGTCGACGAGGCTGTCGGCGACGTCCCGACCAATCAATTCGCCCCGCCGCCCTCGCCTCCTGCAGCGCGCGAGAAAAAGGCCGCGCCGGCGCGGCCCGTTTTTCGCCCGGCCGCCGACGCCGTCATTCCCGCCGACGAGGCGATCGCCGCCGCCGAGGCCGCCGCGACCGCCGCAGAGAGCCATGAGGCGCTTGAAGCCGCGGTCGGCGCGTTCGAGGGATGCCCGCTTAAGGCCGGCGCGTCGAAGACCGTTTTCGCCGACGGCGTCGTGGGCGCGCCCCTCCTTATCATCGGCGAGGCGCCGGGCCGCGATGAAGACCGCATCGGCAAGCCTTTTGTCGGGCGCGCCGGCCAGCTCCTGGACCGCATGCTCGCGGCCATCTACATGAGCCGCGAGGAAAATGTGCTGATTTCAAATGTTGTCTATTGGCGCCCGCCCGGCAACCGCACGCCGACGCAGACGGAAATGGCGATCTGTCGGCCCTTTGTCGACCGCCTGATCGACCTCACCGCGCCGCGCGCCATCGCGCTCGCCGGCGGCGCCGCGCTACAGGCGATGCTCGGCGTGACCGGCATCATGCGCGCGCGCGGCAAATGGCGCGAGATCGAAACCGCGTCGGGCGGGCGTTACAAGACGCTGCCGATGTTTCACCCGGCCTTCCTGTTGCGCCAACCGGCCAACAAGCGGCTCGCCTGGGCGGACCTGCAGGCGTTAGAGGCGCAATTAATTGAGCGTTAACCCTATTTAATACATTCTTGTTGGGATTTTTCTGCGATTATGGGGGCTTCCGCCAGCGCTAGGTTTGACGCCGATCCTTCGGCGATGCGCGGACGTATGAACTTATGGCCGAGGTCAGGAGAGCGATGATAGCGCGCATTTGTTTGGTGGTTCTGGCGATGATCGGCGCGTCCTTCGCAAGCGCCCGCGCGACGCAACCTTTAAGCGTTTTAAGTCCGGAAGACGCAGCGCTTTATACGGAGATCTTCGACCTTCAAGAGCAGGGTCAATGGAAAGCCGCCGATGAAAAGATCGCGGCTGTCTCCGATCCCATTCTCATGGGCTATGTCGACTATCAGCGCTTCATGCACCCCACCGCCTATCGCTCGACCTTCAACGAGCTGAAACGGTGGATGGCCTATTACGCCGATCATCCGGAGGCGGATAAAATTCACCGGCTCGCCCGCAAGCGCCGGCCCTCTAATGCGGCGAACCCCGTTCGCCCGGTTCCCCGCAAATGGCGCAGCGATCCTGAGAAAGACCTGCATCCCGCGCTAGAGGCCGATTATGAGCGCACCAGCGGTCCGCGGCTCCGCCAGATCGAGGGCCGGGTGCGTTATCTCTCCAATAGAGCGCGCGCGCTGGACGCGCTGAAAGAAATCGACCGTCACGAAAAGCGCGGCGTCATCACCGGGCGCCAGTATGACCGCATGCGCTCATGGATCGCGGCGAGCCTTTATTATCAGGGTTATGTCGATACCTCGAAGGAGATCGCCAATTCGGCTTCGCGCAATGGCGACACGGGGGTCTTGGCCTACTGGATTTCCGGCCTGATTGCTTATCGCGAAGGCGACGTCGAAAAAGCGCATGAACATTTCAGCGCCATGGCGGCTGTTCCGCATCAGGAAGACTCTTTACGCGCCGGCGCCGGCTTCTGGGCGGCGCGCACCGCGCTCGCCGCGGGCGCCGCGGACGCTATCGCCGTCAATCTTGAAATCGCCGCCGCGTTCCCTTTTGAGTTCTACGGCCAGCTCGCCCTCGCCCAGCTCGGCCGCGACTATCAATATGACTGGTCGGCGCCGATGGTGACCGAGGACGGTTTCGGCGATCTCCTTAACGAGGCGCCGCGGGTGCGCCGCGCCATCGCGCTGAAAGAGGCAGGCCGCGACGCCGACGCCGACCTGGAGCTGCGCTGGGCCAATGGCGAGATCTCGCCCGAGCGCGATTATGATCTTCTCGCCGTCGCCCACGCGCTCGATTTGCCGGCTGCGCAAGTCGATATCGCGCTTGCCGGCGATGCGCCCTATCTGCAAGCCGGCTTGTTCCCGATCCCTCATTATGAGCCGGAGAACGGTTTTCAGATCGACCGGGCCTTGCTTTACGCCTTGATGCGTCAGGAATCGAAATTCAAAACCGAAGCGACGAGCCGCGTCGGCGCGCGCGGGCTGATGCAATTGATGCCGCGCACCGCGAGCTATGTGGCCAAGGACCGCTCGCTGCGCTATCGAAAGGGCCGCGAGCGCCTATACGATCCCGGCTACAATATGCGCCTCGGCCAATCCTATGTCGGCTATCTGATCGACGGCGCGGCGGACGGCGATCTTTTCCATCTCGCGGCCGCCTATAATGGCGGGCCCGGAAATTTGCGACGCTGGAAGCGCGACATGCAGATCGAGGATCCGTTGCTCTTTATCGAGAGCATTCCGAACCGCGAAAGCCGCGACTTCGTCGAACATGTCCTGACGAATTTCTGGGTCTACCGCGCGCGGCTCGGCCAGCCGACGCCCTCGCGCGACGCTGTCGCCGCCGGCGATTTGCCGCTTTACGAGGCGCTCGATCAATTGACTGAGCTGTAGCGACAGACGCGCTGCGAACGCCTCTTATTGCGTCGCGGCCTCGATCGCCGTCGGCGCCGGCACGGCCCGATTGGCGAAATCAGCGCCGAGATAATAGGGCCAGATCAAGAGCGCCAGGAGGCCTTTGAAGAAACCGAGCTTTAAAAAGCCGATCGAAAACAGCCAACCGATAAACCACAAGACGCCGAGCCCGCCATGCTGCTCGATCTTTATCGCTTTGTTCATGTCGCTCTCTCCCGCTCAGTGACATTTTCGTCGCCTTATTGCGGCGACGCCAGCCGAAGATATGCGAATGGCCACAGCGCGCGGCAATGGCGCGGCGACGATCGGTCGCTATCAAACGACGAGTTGTTCTGAAAGATTGCGTTGCAGACGAGACGCAAATGCGATTGCGCGACGCGGCGGGCGCTATTCGAGCCCAGCCACCTGCATGATGGCGGGGCCGAGGATAACCGCGAACAAGACGGGCAGGAAGAATCCGATCATCGGCACGGTCAGCTTCGGCGGCAGGGCGGCGGCTTTGCGTTCGGCCTCCTGCATGCGCATTTCGCGGCTTTCCGTCGCCATCACCCGCAGCGACTGGCCCAAGGGAGTGCCGTATTTCTCCGACTGGATGAGCGCGGTGGTGACGCCCTTGACGACGTCGATGCCGGTGCGCTCTGCGAGGTTGAAATAGGCCTGCTTGCGTTCCTGGAGATAGGAAAGCTCCGCCGTGGTCAGGCCCAATTCCTCGGCGAGCTCAGGGCTCTGTGGACCGATTTCATCAGCGACCTTCTGGAACGCCGCCTCGATGGACATCCCCGATTCAACACAGATGAGCAGAAGATCGAGACCATCAGGCCAGGCCAACTGAAGTTTCTGCTGGCGCTTTTTAACGGCGTTGGAGATGTAGACGTTGGGCAGATAGAAGCCTGCGAAAAAACCGCCAAGGGTCGCCAAGAGCCGACCGAAGCTGTCGAGCTCGACCGCTTCGAGGATATAGACATAGATGCCGACAAAGAGCGCGGCGACAAAGGGCATGCCGAGGCGCGCGGCCATGAAGACAAAGACCGGTCCCTGCCCGCGAAAGCCCGCCATCATCAGTTTCTTGCGCGCGGCTTCAGCGTCGAAGATTTCAAGCAGCTTCAGGCTTTGCACGAGTTCTTTGATAACGCCGTCCGGCGTCGAGGTGCGCAGCTTCACGCCCGGCTTGCGGCCCAGCGCCTCGCGCTGTTTCTGACGCAACGCCTCGCGATGCTCGCCGACGGATTTCATGCGCTCGGCGAGCTTGTCCTTCACGAAAAAGGGCTCGAGGACTGTGTAGATCGTCGCGACCGCGGCCAGCGAAACGAGGACCGCTATCTGGAAATTTCGATCCGTGACGGCGTTGATGATGCCTTCCATAATGTGCCCGCCCTAGACCTTGATCTGAACCATTTTCTTCATGACGAGAATGCCGGTGAGCATCCACATGCCGGCCCCGATGAGGATGAAGTTCCCCATGCGCGTCGCAAAAAGCGGCGTCAGATAATCCGGCGAGGCGAGCTTCACCGCCCCCATGACAAGAAACGGCAGAGAGCCGATGATGTAAGCCGAAGCTTTCGCTTCCGCTGAAAGCGCCTTGATCTTGCCTTCCATCAGCTTGCGCGAGCGAAGAACCGTCGCGAGATTGCCGAGGGCCTCGGCGAGGTTGCCGCCTGTTTTCTGCTGGATCAGCAACACGATGCCGAAGAAATTCACTTCCTGCAGCGGCATCCGGTCGTGCATGCGCGCCAGCGCCTGTTCAAACGTCATGCCGACCCGGGTCGCCTCAACCAGCATGTGAAATTCGTCGCAGACAGGCTTGGGCGATTCGCGCGCAATGATTTTCAGACACTCATTGACCGGCAGGCCCGACTTGATGCCGCGCACGATGACGTCGATAGCGTTTGAGAAATCGTCGATGAATTTCTTCTGGCGGCGCTTTTTCAGAAAGTTGACCACCCAGCGGGGGAATCCAAACCCGCCAATGACGATCAAAAGGCCGGTGATCCACAGCTGCTGACCGGAGATGAGGCCGATCAGCCCGAAGACGAGCCCTGCGACGACAGACGCCACATAAAAGTCGCGCGGTTTGGCGCTGAGGCCGGCTTGTTCAAGCTGTTGCGCAAGGGAGACGCGTTTTTTCTTCTTCAGCGACTTTGTCTGGTCGTCGAGATCTTTCAGCGTCTCGGTAAGTTTTTTACGCCGTTCGCGGTTCTGCGCTTCGGTGTTCGCGTTTTGCGCAGCGCGCGCGACGCCGGCGCGCGAGGTCTGCAAGGACTGCATCCGCTTGTCGGTCTTTTCCTTTGCGGTCGGCGCCAAAAGCGCAAAAGCGAGCGCGCCGAAGCAGACGACAGCGAGGCCGGCGATGATGAGCAGTTGCTGGTCCATAAATCCTATTCCGCCGCCGCGTCGAGCGCCGATGCGAGTTCGGCGTGACGCCCGTAATAGCGCGCGCGATCCCAAAAGGCCGGTCTTGCGATGCCCGTCGATTTGTGGGCGCCGATGATCCCGCCATTTTCGTCCTCGCCGCTCATGTCGTAGACGAAGAGATCCTGGGTGATGATTGTCTCGCCCTCGGTGCCGAGCACCTCAGTCACATGGGTGATGCGGCGCGAACCGTCGCGCAGGCGCGCAGCCTGGATGATCACGTCGATCGAGCCAACGATCATTTCACGGATCGTTTTCGAGGGCAGGTTGTAGCCGCCCATGGTGATCATAGACTCAATCCGCTGCAAGGCTTCACGCGGCGAGTTGGCGTGCAGCGTGCCCATCGACCCGTCATGGCCGGTGTTCATCGCCTGCAACAGGTCGAACGCTTCGGGGCCACGAACCTCGCCGACGATAATCCGTTCAGGGCGCATCCGCAGACAGTTCTTGACGAGATCGCGCATCGTCACCTCGCCCTGTCCTTCAAGGTTCGGCGGGCGCGTTTCGAGGCGCACGACATGGGGCTGTTGCAGTTGGAGTTCGGCGGCGTCCTCGCAGGTGATGACGCGCTCATCATGCTCGATGAAGCCGGTCATACAGTTGAGGAGCGTCGTTTTACCGGAACCCGTGCCGCCCGAGATCAGCGTATTGATCCGGCAAGCGCCGACAATTTCAAGGACCTTCGCGCCCTCCGGCGAGATCGACCCGAAATTGATCAGGTCGCTCATGGTCAGTTTGTCTTTTTTGAATTTCCGGATGGTGAGCGCAGCGCCGTCGATGGAGAGCGGCGGCGCAATGACGTTGACGCGCGAACCATCAGGCAGGCGCGCGTCGCATATCGGGCTTGATTCATCGACCCGGCGGCCGACCTGGCTAACGATCCGCTGACAGATGTTCATCAGCTGCGCATTGTCGCGGAAACGCACATTCGTTAGCTGAATCTTGCCGCCGACTTCGATGAAGACGCGGCTCGAACCGTTGACCATGATGTCGGCGATGTCGTCGCGAGCGAGCAGCGGCTCGAGGGGGCCATAGCCGAGGACGTCGTTGCAAATGTCCTGCAACAGCGATTCCTGTTCGGCGATCGACATCTGGACGTTCTTGATCGAAATGATCTCGTTGACGATGTCGCGAATTTCTTCGGCCGCCGACTCAGCGTCGAGCTGCGCGAGCTGCGACAGATCGATGGTGTCGATCAGCGCGTTGAAAATCGTCGTCTTGGTCTGGAAATATTCGTCCGACCGGCCGCCGATCTCGACAGGCTCAAGCTTTTCCTTGCCGCCGGACGAAACCCGCGGCGGCGCCGCCGGCGGGGCCTTCTTTTTCGGCTTTTCGGCAACCGGCGCGGCCTTTTTCGGCGCAGGCTTTTCCGGCGCCGGCGCCGGCTTTTTAGGCTGAGCGGCGGCGGGCGGCTGTTTCTGCGCTTCGACGGGACCGGTTCTGCGTCCGAACATGTTTTACGACCGTGATTTCTTGAACAGGCTCGAGAGGCTGAATTTCGGGCGCAACAGATTGGCGTCGTCGCGGCCGAGCAGCTGCGCCGTCAATTCGCGCATGGCGACGGCGGCTTTCGATTTCGGGCTGACTTCGACGATCGGCGCGGCGTTGGTCGCCGCGGCGCCAAAGATATGCGGCTCCCAGACGAAAACCTGTGACGCTTTCAATCCGACATGCTCGGCGAACTGCTCCGGACGAACGGGCGACAACTTCGTGTCGAATTGGTTGATGACCAGCGTCGGCGGCGCGTCATTGGGGCGCGCGGCGCCCAGAATATCGACGAGCTGCTTGGTGTTCCGGAACGCTGCGAGATCCGGCGTCGCCGTGATGATGATCTCATCGGCCGAGGTCAGAAGACGCTTCGACCAGGCGCACCAGATATGCGGCACGTCGACGACAACGGTCGGCGTCGACCCGCGCACGACATCGAGCACGGTTTCATAGGCCTGATCGTCGACGTCATAGTCCCGGTCAAGCAGGCTCGGCGCGGTGAACAGGCTCAAATGCTCCGTATGCTTTTGAAGCAGACGATCAAGAAGAACGTCGTCGAGGCGTTCAGGCGACGAAAGCGCTTCGTAAAGACCGGCCGACGCCTCCTGATCGAAATCGAGCGAGGCCGTGCCGAACGGCAGATCAAGATCAAGCAGGATCGTACCGATGCGATGCTCTTCGGCCGCGCACCAGGCGACGTTGTGGGCGAGGGTCGACGAACCGACGCCGCCGCGCGCGCCGACAAAGGCGAGCGTGCGACCGATTGGCGGCGCCGACGGGTCCGTGTAAAGATCGGCGATCATTTTGATGATCTGCAATGGCGATTGCGGCGCGACGATATATTCGCTGATGCCCTGCCGGATCAGCTCGCGGTAAAGGATGATGTCGTTGACCTGGCCGATGATCACAACCTTTGACGACGGATCGCAGACCTCGGCGAGCTCGCCAAGTTTTGCGAAAATCTCAGCGCCGGTGGCGAGCGTTTCCAGAATGATCAGGTTCGGCGTCGACGCCGTCTTGAATTGATCGACCGCCTTAGAGATCCCGCCCATATGCATGGTCAGGTGCGCCTTCGACAACCGGCGATCGGCCGCCGCTTTCTCGATCAGCGCCGTCGTCGCCGGCGTTTCACAAAAAGCATGGATCGAAATCCGCGGCACAGGCCGGTGATCAATTTCGGTGTCTGCAAAATCGCTGGCGCCGGCGCCGAAATCGCCGGCATCGGGCACACCAGCGCTCGGCGCGACCAGTGCTCCCCCGGTTTCGACGTGGCCGGTTTCGACATGATCGGCCTCGACTTGCGGCGCGGAACCCGCGTCATGCGAGTCGCTCTCGTCTTCGCGAATATCTTCAGGCAGAGAGAAATCGTCCGCTTCTTCCAGCGCCGCGAGCTCCTCTTCGGTCAACTCGTCGTCCAGGAAAGTAGCGTCGGCGTCGTCGATCGTCTCGGCGGCGCTGAACGCATCGCCGTCCAATTCGCCGCCGTCGAGCTCGGCGTCGTCGAATTCCGCGTCGGCGATCAGATCCTCTTCGTCGAAGTCCTCTTCGCCCAGCGCGGCCAGCTCTTCTTCAGTCAGCTCCTCATCAAGCCAAGCGTCATCATCGAAATCGCCGTCGATATCGGCGAGATCCGCCGCGCCGACGCCTGCCGGACCGCCATCGGGTCCAAGGCTCGCCGCCCCTTCAGCGACGCCTTCTTCATCATCGTGATGAATTTTTTCTTTTGCAGCGTTGCTCATTACGGTCTCCTACAGCGCCCCTTTTTTCTATGTTGCGGCGCGATTAGTTCTCAGCGACATCCGCTTCGATTTGTTCAGCGTCAGACGACGTGGTTTCCCCCGTGCGATAGGCTGCCACGCCCCGCGATGACGCCATGGCGTCGCGCGGCGCGACTGCGGCCGGGGCCACCAGGTCATGCGGATCGGCGAGCACCGCAGCGAGATTGTTCTGCGTCGCGCAGCCGAAATTCGGCGCGCGCAGATTTCGGGCGTCGCGTTCAGCGATGCCGGAGAAATCACCGCAGGCGCTCGGCGTCGCTACAAAGTGCGTATAGGAAAGTATGAGATCATCGCCGTTGTCGCCGCCTGTGCGATAGGTCGCCCCGCCAATGCGATCCCACGGCACGCCGGCCTCGTTGAGGGCGGCGCGAATGTCGGCTGCCGCCTCATGGCCGTCGCGATCGGCGAAACCGGACGGGGCCGTAATCGTCAGCGGTCCATGTCCATTGGTCATGTAAGCGTTGGCGAAGGACCGCAGCCGGATCTTGTCCATGTCTGAAAGATCCGTCGTCGTATCATCTGCGTCGATCGTCAGTGTGACAATCTGGCTGTCGACGGCGATCGGATGCGTCTCCGCGACGGAGAGGGCGTGTTCGGGACCGTTGAAACCGGTCACGCAGCCAGCTGTCGCGAGCGCAGCAATAGAGGCGACGAGAGTATTGGTCATGCGGATGGTCATTTGAAACGTTCCTCTCAATCCAGGATGAAGCCCATGGGGCCTTGCAACGACGCCTCGCGCACGCCGGCGCCGGCGAGGCCGTAACGCGCCATGATGCGGCCCATGACCAGCGATTCGACTTCGCTCGCCGGCGCGAAACCCTTTTCCGGGCCGATCAGCTTCGACTCATGGGTCGGCTCGACGAGATAAGGCGTCACAATGATGACAAGCTCCGTTTCGCTGTTTTGATAATCACGGCTGCGGAACAGGGCGCCGAGTACGGGCACGTCCTTGACCCCGGGAATGCCTTCGATGGTCTGGCGCATGTCTTCCTGCAGGAGACCGGCGAGAACTAGGCTGCCGCCGCTCGGCAATTCCACAGTCGTATTGGCGCGGCGCACGGAAAGGCCCGGAATGGCGAGACCGGTGGTGGTGACGAGATTGCCGTTCTCATCTACGGTCGTCGCGCCCGGCAGGAAGAAGGCGTTGTCGGTCGTGACTTCGCTGACTTCCGTTGAGACTTCGAGATTGATCCGGCCCTTGCTGAGGACCACCGGCGAGAAGCCGAGGCCGACGCCGAACTCCTTGAACTCGATGGAGATCACGCCGTCTTCCTGGCCGACCGGGATCGGGAACTCGCCGCCCGCAAGGAACCGCGCCGACTCGCCGGACAGCGCAGTGAGATTTGGCTCAGCGAGGACGCGGACAAGACCGTGCGTCTCGAGCGCTTCAATCTGGCTGTCGAGTTCAGTGATGTCGCCGATCGGATTGCGCAGGCCGCTCACCGGAATGGTCGCATTAGCGACGTCGCCAACGATGCCGCCAGTGGTGAAGCCACCCGTGGCGAAGCCAAGCGCGAGAGTATTGAGCTGCAAGATGCCTGAATGCGAAACGCCGAGCTGGCGCATGAGCTGGCGCTGCATTTCAACAATGCGCACTTTTAGCATCACTTGCTCGGGCTCGCGAATGGAGATGAGGCTGACGACCTTCTCTTCGTCATCGACGAAGCGGCCGGCCAACAGCGCCGCGTTTGCAGCTTCACCGGCGTTCTGAACCGTTCCGCGCAAAACGACATTGTCGTTGATCGATTCAACCTCGATGCGCGTGTTCGGCATGACGCGTTCGATCAGCTCGGACAGCGCGTCCATATCGCGCTCGACCATGATCTCAAGATTGAGGATCTGCCGGCCGCGAGAGTCGAAGAAAAAGGCGTTGGTCTGGCCAGTCTGAAGACCCATCAGATAAACCCGTCGCGGCGAGCGTATCACCGCGTCGACGACGCTCGGCTGCGAGACAAGAACGTCAGCCGCCGGATAAGGAAGTTCGACGATCGCCGCCTTATCGAGCGGCAAAACGATGCTTTTCGAGACTTCGCTCACGCCGCCGGTATCAATGCTGGCTTTGTTTACGCCGTGCTGGGCCGCCGCGGGAGATGCGCCGACGGCGACAAGCGCGACGCCCATGCAAGCGAGCGAAAGGGCGCGCGCTGCTTTTGCGTAGATGTTCATAGCTGCGACTTTCATTTCAGACCCCTTGCCGATTCCCTTAGGACCGCCCGTAGCGAATGACGTTGACGTTGTTCTGCCGGCGGTTCGCGGCGACATCGCCTTCCGGCTTGAAGATGGAGCGCAGGACGACGCTGAATGATCCTGACGCGCGTTTCGACAGGAAGACCTCCGCGTCTTCCGGCGCCAGCTCGAGGGTCATGTTCGACCCTTCGATATTCGGCGTGTCCACATTCTCCGAATAGTTCGTATTGACCGCGAGGACGCGAACGTCCTCGAAGACCAGACGAGTCCGCGCTCCGCCCGTGTGCAGAAGATCAACGCGGTCGCCCGGGAGAATGAAACCGCCGGAAGAGGTTTCCGGCGAAACGCGCAACGTCACCGCGCGCATGCCTGGCTCTAGGATCGCCGCCATCAGGCCTGAGTTTCCAGCGCGAACAATCTTCGCGTTTACAACCGGCTCGCCGGCGACGATCAGTGACCGCGCGACGGCTGTCTGTAGTTCATCGCGCGCATCCGGCGTCGCGTCCGTGATGAAAGCGGGCTGGATCCCGTTCTTCGGCCATGCGATCCAGTTTGTATCTTCAGTCGACAATCGCTCACCGCGTTGAATGTCGCGCGTTGAAACGAGCACGCGGACGGTTTCTTCTTTTACGGGTTGAACGATTTGAACGGGCCTCTCGTCACCGCGGTTGCCCATCATGAGAAAAAACGCCGCGACGCCGGCGACCAAAGCGACCCCAAGAATAGCTATGCGAGATACGTTCATTGCTGGTCCTGCCTTACTGTACTATTTCGAAGCGGCTCAACTTCGCTTCTGCATGTTCGGAAAAACTTCTCAAAACTACGTTAACCGAACTTGTTAACCGCCAAACACCAATTGGAAGAACGGTGTTTGCGAAAAGCTAAGAAGTCCGCCTGCGCCCAACGCAACCGCATACGGAAGGTCTTTTCCGCGTGAATGCAGGTCGAGCAGCCATGGCGCGCGCGCGTAAATCGGGAGAACCGGCAGCGTACGGAACGCGCCCATCACGACCGCGAGGACAAGGCCCGAAAGCGCCGTGTAGAAAAGAAACATGCCGAAAGCGCCGGCGCCGATCCACGGTGCAATTGCGGCGAAAAGCTTGGCGTCGCCGCCTCCGACGATCCGTGCGGCGAAAAGGCTAAAGCCAAGCGCCAACGTACCAGCGCCGATTAACAATCCCTCAATAATAATTGCCGGCGACGCACCGACCGCGAGACCGGCGGCCGGATAGCCGACGATTAGCGTGATCGAAATCCAGTTCGGGATCTTGAATTCGTAGATGTCATTAGCTGCGGCGATCAGCAGTGCTGCTGGAAAAACTGAAATAAGTAGATAAGCAATCACTGGGCGCGCCTCCTCGCTTCGCTGCCGCAAAGTTAAGGCTGCCGGCTTAATGTTCAGTTAGACATAAATGAAAAAAGGAGGCCATCCGGCCTCCTTTTTCGTAATCAGTCTGCAGCTTTCGCCGCAGAACGCCATTCGAACTTAGAGTTCGCCGGCGACAGTGTTAAACGTACCCGAAAGGTTGGTACCGAGGGTACGGACCGCAGCAATAATAGCAACGGCGATGAGCGCCGCGATGAGACCATATTCGATCGCCGTCGCGCCGTCCTCATCCGCTTTAAAGCGTTGGATAAGAGCTTTCATTTGTCGACTCCTGCTTACTCTTCACTTGCACCGCTGAAGAGTTTTCCCCTTCAGATGCGTGCATCATCACTCATATGCGTAAACAAACAATGAAATAAAAACAGAAATTTGCTCTGTATACGGTATTATAGTTAATAACCGTTTACCCTACCTTGAGAGCTCTGAAAAGCGCGTTGCATCGTCAATGATAAGACCCGGATAATCGCGGCGCGCGACACCTTCCTGGATTAGGCTCGCAACCGCACCCGCCGCAACGCTCTCTTCGACGTCGGCGATCTCGGCAAGCTCGCGGTGTTTCGGCATTTTCGGGATGCGCCATACGCTTTCGCCAGCCTGACGTTCGACATAACGCATCAGCGCGGCGTAGACGCGCCGGTCTGGCGCCGTCTGCGCGGCTTCGAAGGCCAGCCGGCGCGCGCTTAACTCTTCGGCGAAATGACGGGCGAGATTGCGCATCAGCGAAGGGCGTTGCGCGGCGACCTGACGCAGGTTTTCGACATCCAGAACAACAAGGCCCAGCGCGTCGTCAGCGGTGACAGCAAGGCGCGCCAGCGCATCGGGCTCGATTTCCGCAATGGAAAGGTCGAGGCCGAAAAACTGGCCAGCCGCGAGATTTTCGATCACGCCAGCGCCAGTTGCCGGATCAACGCAGGAGATACGAACCGCGCCCTGTGCGATGATGAAAAATTCCGATCCGTCGAACTGACCCGCCGAATAGATAGTCTGGCTGTCGGCGTATCGGCGGACGTCGGCGTCCTTGGCGATCGCCTCAATGATCGGCGCGGCGAGCGACGAAAAAGGCGCGCTCTCGGATAACACTTTCAGAACATCAATCGGCTTCTCATCGATCTCGCTGACTTCCGCATCGATGATTTCAGTTGGCGCTGGTTTCGCGGGCGTTGCGGCGTCCTTCTTTCCGGACGGCGCAGGGAGGATGATGGGCGTCGATGACATTGCTGACCTTTTGACGGGCTGGCCTTTTGACCGTTTGTCCGGACACGGCCCAAGCGCGCGAAGTTCCAGTCACCGCCTTGGCGCCGTCAAACGCGGCATTTAACGCGTCACTACCACGCCGCCTTTAAGGCTCGGTAAATCAGTTGGATAAATTGGAGAGTGCGACGGTTTCAATGCAAGGTTTGTCTTTAACCACGTGTTGACGCGTCGCGGATAGAGTGATGGACAAGGTTTCCAAAAAGGTTCGCCCATGCGCATGATCATGTCCGCCGCCGCAAGTCTTCTCGCGCTGCTGTCATCGGCCCAAGCCGGCCAGGTCTGGCTGACGATGGATCATGTCCGCCCCTATCAGCTGGAGCGTCCGGCCAGCAATATCGTGATCGGCAATCCGGCGATCGCCGACGTAACGGTACAGGATTCGGAAAATATCCTGCTCTTTGGCAAAGCGCCGGGCATGACGAATATTGTCATCACCGATGACGCCGGCAAAACGATTGAAAATATGATCATTCGTGTTCGCAGCTCGTCGGACATGCTCACTTATTTCCGCGGTTCATCGCGCATGACG
>JBCBSE010000017.1:0-55654 GCA_039819305.1 Pseudomonadota bacterium | reverse complement strand
TCCACAGCGCCACATGGCACGCGCCGCAGCGATGTATGATCTGACCCTTGCCGCTCTCGGACGGCGTATTGACGGCCCTGGTCCCGCCCGCCGTGACCTCGATCAGGTTGGTCTCGATCAACGCGTTGAGGGCGTAGGACGCGCCGGTCTCTCGCTGGCACCAGCGACAATGACAGCAATGCACGAATAAAGGCCGATCGCGCAGCGCATACCGAACAGCGCCGCAGGCGCATCCGCCCGGCCAAGAGATGTCTTCGTCTGACATCGACGCTCTCCCATTTTACGGCGGCGAAATGTTACGCGCGCACCGGCGCGGGCGCCAAGCCCGGCTCAATGATCGTTCCCGCATTGCGCGACGCAATGCTTTAGTGTTTGTGCGCAAGACATATGACCGCTTCGGAACAGCCCGCATCCGCGCCGCCCGGCCGACCGGACCGGCGCGCCGCCATCGCGCTGTTGCTCGCCGGCGCCTTGTGCGCCGGCATGGGCCAGACCATCATTTTTTCCGTCCTGCCGCCGCTCGCGCGCGAAATCGGCCTCAGCAACCTCCAGACGGGGCTGATATTCATGGTGTCGGCGATGTTCTGGGTCGTTTGCGGGCCGCGTTGGGGGCGCGCCAGCGACCGCGGCGGACGCAAATTGTTCATTGTCGCCGGGCTTCTCGGCTTCGGCGTCTCGATGGCGCTCTTTGCGACCAGCATTCGTTTCGCGCTATTGGGCGTCCTGTCCGGCGCGCCGCTTTACGCGCTTTTGATCGCGACCCGCAGCATCTACGGGATCATCGGATCGGCCGGCCCGCCGGCGGCGCAAGCCTATATCGCCGACAGAACCAGCGCGCGCGACCGCGCCTCCGGCATGGCCGGCTTCAGCGCCGCCTTCGGCCTCGGCGCCATGTTGGGGCCCGGCTTCGGCGCAGCGGCGGCGGTGTTCGGCCCCGTCGCGCCCTTTTATGCAATGGCGTTCCTGAGCGCCGTCGTGGCGATGGCGGTCTTCATTTATTTGCCCGAACGAACGCCGCCGAAATCGAAACGCCCGCCCCGGAACCTGCGCGCATTCGACCCCCGCCTGACGATGATCCTCGCCTATGGCCTCGTTTCCGGGATCGTCAACGCCATCCCGATGCAAACCATCGGCTTTTACTTTATCGACGCGCTCGGCGTCTCGACCGAGGAGGCGCCGCAGATCGTCGGCGTCGGCCTTATGGGCGGGGCCATGGCGTCGCTCTTTTCGCAACTCGTCATTGTCCAGCGCTTTCGGCTGCAACCCCGCCTCTTGATGCGTTTGGCGCCGGCGCTCTTTGTCGCCGGACATCTGATGATCTGGACGCTGCCGGCGCTCGGCACGGTGATTTTCGGGATCGTGATCGCCGGTTTCGGCGCCGGGCTCGCCGTGCCCGGTTATAACGCCGCCGCCTCGCTCGCCGTTGAGCGCGAAGAACAGGGCGCGGCCATGGGCCTCGCCAACGCGGCCGGCGCCAGCGGCTTTATCGTCGCGCCGCTGGTGGGGATGAACCTTTATTCCCTGTCGCCCCAGGCGCCTTACATTTTTACAATGAGCATGGCGCTGGCGCTCGGCGCATTGGCCTTTTCAAGCCGCGCCATCGGCCGCGCGCAAAAGCTCGGCGACGAGACGCGCGACGAACGCCCGGCGTCGGCGCCTTACCGCTAGGCGACGCGCCGCCTATTCAGCAGCGTTCGCGACCGAGCCGTCGTCTTCAAAAAAGAGAATGTCGCCAGGCTGGCAATCAAGCTCTTTGCAGATCGCCTCCAGCGTTGAAAAGCGGATCGCCTTGGCCTTGCCCGTTTTCAGGATCGAAAGGTTGGCGATCGTCAAACCGACGCGTTCGGACAGTTCCGTCAGCGACATGCCGCGGTCCAGAAGCACCCGATCAAGTTTGACGGAAATCGACATTAAACGGTGAGATCCTGTTCTTCTTTTAGTGTCGTTGCATCGTTGAAAACGGTCGCGAGCGCGAAGACGCTCAAAATGACGATCCAGGGAAACGGCGTCAGTTCAACAATGAGCCCTTCCATGGACGCGGCCCCGAACCCTTCAAGCGTGAGGCTGAAAAACCAGACGACGTAAATGGCGAGCTGGGTGATGAGCGCGGTGTAACCAATGCGGCGCAGGCGTTTGCCGTTTTCACGAACAAACGAATGTCCCGCCGCAACGTTCCGCATCAGCCCGAGCATCTGCGTGATGGCGTAAAGCGTTGCCGCGGCGAGCATCACGTCAATTAGCCCTTGCGCGTACATTGCGCCCTCGGCGACGCTTTCATCGGCGATTCGCCCGATATAGACGGTGCGCCCTTCGGCGTCCTCATCTGCGGGGTCGGCGCCGAACTGCAACGGAAAAAACGGCGCATTCAAAAGCGTCAGCGGAATGCTGACAATAACAAACGCCGTCACCCAGCGCGTGACCCGCAGCAGGGTGATCAGTATCGAAACAGACCTGTCGGCCGCGGCATTCATACGGTAAGGTCCTGTTCTTCCTTCATGCGCGCGCCCTCGCGGAACACTTCGCTCAGCACGAACACTGCGATGATCGCGACCCAGGCGATCATTTCGATCTCGATATCGAGATCAGCGCCGAAGATGAGGGAGAAGAAACTAAAGACGAATTTTGCGCCCTCGCCGATCAGGAGCGCATAGCCGACCTCCCGAAAGCGGTCGGCGTTCTCCTTTACGAAGGGCGAGCCGAAGCGAAGCGTTTTGAGGATTTCCAGAAGCCGCGTGACGACGAAAAGCATCACCAAGGCGGCGATGAAACTGTATGAAACGTCGAAATAGTCGTCGATCGAGCCCGATCCATGGCTGCTGAAGATACTAATGAGCGGCATCACGACGAGCGCGATAGCAAGGCCGATGGTCGCGACAATCAGGATGATGCGAGTGATGTGAAGGCCCACCGCCAGGATGGAGGACAGTGAGCCTTTGCCGGTGGCGCGCATAGGATTCAGTCTCCGGTTTTTTTAAGCCTGACGCTCTCTTGGCGTCAGTTGATCGCCAGCATGCAAATGACGTTCTTGCAAGCGCCTTCCGCCTCCGCCTGGATCTCGCCGCCGCTGTCTGGCGCGCCGGCGGCGAAACCCAGGAGAGATGCCGCGGCGAGCGCAATCAAGAGAAGCGCCGCCGCGCCATGGGCGATCCTCGTCATTATGCGAGGCCCGCGAATGAGCCGACCGCTGCGAAGTAGCCGGCGATTACAGCCGAGATCGTCACCAAAACGGCCAGGCCATTGACAACGCCGCCGATTCCACCGAAGTTATCCGTCGAGTTTTCGCGTGACATAGGGTTTCTCCTTTTCTTTTCCTGTGTTGACCTAACGCAACTCATTCTGATTTCTTGAGCGGTCGGTTCATTCCGGCCGCTTTTTTTTCGCCGCCTCTTGATCTTTCCGGTGCGGCTCCGGTTCTCCTTTTTTTGTGCGGCGGTTGATCTGCCGTCTTGTTGATTATCGATATACACTTATCGAAAAACGATGCAAGGGGTTTTTCTCGAAAAACGATAATTTTTTTTCGAAAAGGAATAAAAACATGGGCGAAAAAGCGCGCAAATTGCGCCCTGGAAGGCTGATTATCGCCTCTCATAACGACGGAAAAGTAAGGGAAATCAATGAACTAGTCGCGCCCTATCAGATTGAGGCAGTCTCAGCGAAAAAAATCGGCCTTTCCGACCCTGAGGAGACCGAAAAAACCTTCACCGGGAACGCCCTTTTGAAGGCGCGGGCCGCCGCAAACGCCGCGGAGGCCCCGGCGCTCGCCGATGATTCAGGTCTCTCGGTTGCGGCCCTTGGCGGCGATCCGGGCATTTACTCAGCCCGCTGGGCCGGCGAGCCGCGCGATTTTTCCGCCGCCATGGCGCGGGTCGAAAAGGCGCTCGCCGAGGCCGAGAGCGAGGATCGGACGGCGAAATTCGTCTGCGCGCTGGCGCTCGCCTGGCCCAGTGGGCATGAGGCGGTCTTTGAGGGCGAGGTTCATGGCCGGCTTGTCTTTCCGCCGCGCGGCGACAAGGGTTTCGGCTATGACCCGATTTTCGTCGCTGACGGCTATGACATCACTTTCGGCGAGATGGAGCCGGCGGAAAAACACGCGATCTCCCACCGGGCGGCGGCCTTTGCAAAGCTGAAGGCGGCGTGTCTCGATCCATGAAGCGAGCGCTTGGACTTTACGTTCACTGGCCGTTTTGCGCGCGCATCTGCCCCTATTGCGACTTCAACGTCTATCGCGATCGCGGCGTTGACGCCGATGACTGGGCGCGCGCTTTTGCGGCCGAGATCGCCTATTGGGCGGAACGCATCGAGCGGCGGCCCTTGCGCAGCCTATCCTTTGGCGGCGGCACGCCGTCGCTGGCGCCGGCGCGCGTCCTCGCCGCCATGGTTGAGGCGGGCGATCGCTATTTTGGCATTGAGCCGGGCGCCGAAATCTCCATCGAAGCCAATCCCAACGATGTTACGCAAGACCGCCTCGCTCACTGGAAGGCCGCCGGCGTCAATCGCCTCTCGATCGGCGTTCAGTCTTTCCATGACGACGCGCTTAAATTTCTCGGTCGCGATCATGACGCCGCGCAAGCCCGCCGCGCCGTAACGGACGCAGTGGCCGCATTTGAAAATGTCTCTTTCGATCTAATCTATGCGTATGCTGATCACTCGAGTGACGCCTGGCGCGCCGAACTCGCCGAAGCACTCGCGCTGAACCCTGCGCATCTCTCCCTTTACCAGCTGACGATCGAGCCCGGCACGGCCTTCGCGCGCGCTGTCGCCGCGGGGCGATGGACGCCGCCCGACGGCGACAAAAGTGCGGACCTTTTCGACCTTGCGCAGGAGATGACGGCGGCGTCGGGCCTTGATCCTTATGAGATTTCCAACCATGCGCGGCCCGGTTTTGAATCACGCCACAATTTCCTTTACTGGCGCCAGGACGACTATATCGGCATCGGCCCCGGCGCCCATGGCCGGGTTGAACTGGACGCGCGCCGCACCGCGACCGAAACCCTGAAACGACCCGACGACTATCTAGCGCGCGTGAAAGCGACAGGCGCCGGGCTCTCGTCGCTTGCGCCGCTCAGCGACGAAGAACAGCTGACCGAGCGCCTCGCCATGGGATTGAGGCTCGCCGAGGGCGTGACGCTTTACGCCGACGATGTCTTTTACGACGACGACGCGCGGGTCGATCGGATGCGCCAGCTTATTGACGACGGCCTCTTGGAGATGAATTGCGGCAGGCTCGTTGCAAGCAAAGACGGACGGCGCGTTCTCAACCGGCTGCTTTACGAACTGCTCGGATAGGCTCAGAACCGGACGCCATGGACGCACCCCTCGACATTGTCGGCGCCATTCGCCTTGCTGTCGCGCCGGTTTTTCTGTTGGCCGGCGTTGGGGCTTTTTTGAATGTCGTCGCCATGCGGCTCGGGCGCGTTGTCGACCGCGCGCGATCGCTCGAGGCGAAACTCATCGAGCGCGAGGCTTCGGTCGACGACGAACGCATTCGCGACGAATTGCGCGGACTGGACCGCCGAATGGCCCTCGCCCAGAGCGCAATCATGTTGATCTCAACCGCGGCACTTCTCATCTGCGTGCTTGTTGCGACGCTCTTTATCGTCGAGTTCACTCATGTAGCGGCGGAGGCGATTATCGCTGCGCTGTTCATTCTGACGATGGGCGTCCTGATCGGGGGACTTGTGTTCTTTCTTGCAGAAGTACGCCTCGCGACCCGGCTGATCCGGGTGCGTTCGGAGTTCTTCATGAAAGATGACCCTGCTCAGTAGCCGGGCGCGAAGCTGCGCGGCGCGGGATCAATGACCTGAATGCCGCCAGGTTGGATCTCGAGGATCGCAAGGCCGCGCTCAACCGAACCGTCCGGGTTCAGACGAAAGAGCCCATCGGCGCCGAAATAGCCGTTCGGGTCGGTCATCGCATCGATGGAGAAACCGCGCCGCCGGCGCTGCTGGGTCGCAAGGCGCGCTGAGAGAAGCGTTGCGTCATAGGCGAGCGAGGCGAGGCGTGGCGGCGGGGCACCAAAGGCCGCCGCGTACCGGTCTTCGAAATTGCGCGTGATTTCCGGGTCCGGCGCCGCGAACCAGCCGCCGCGCAAGGCCGGCTCGCGCGTAAGGCGCGGATTGTTCCAGGCCGAAACGCCGAGCAATTTCACCTGCGTGATGTCGACATTGTAATAAGGGAGCAAGGGCGCCAGCGCGCGCAGCAGCGTGCCCTGCTCCGGCATCAAAACAGCCTGATAGCCTTGGGTGTATCCCTCGCTCTCGCTGGTCTCGGGCGCCGCCGACCTGTCGCCCTTGAATTCATGGCGCAATTCAAGCGGCACGATCTCTCCCGAATACTGCGCCAGCCGCTTGGCCGGCTCCAGCATGGCTTCGGGCTCCTGCTGGTAGCGCTCCTCATGCACGATCACGCCGCCCTTGGTGTAGACCTCGTTTGCGAACGCGTTGGAGACGCGCGTGCCGTAATCAGTCATGGGCGCCAGCACGCCGAAGCGGGAGATTTCCTGCGTCAGCGCAAAGTCGGTGACGCGCTGGATTTCAAGCTCCGGCGGGAAGCTCAACAGAAACACACCGTCGCCGGCGACATTGAGATCGGAGGAAAAGGCGATCATCGGCGCGCCGGCGGCGCGCGCAATTGGCGCCGTGGCGGCGGTCGATTCGGAAAACAGGGGCCCCAGGATCAACTCCGCGCCGTCGGCGAGCGCCGAGCGCGCAGCAGCCGCGGCGCCGTCAGGTGTGCCGCGGGTGTCTTTCGGGATCAGCAAGTAGCGCTCGTCGCCGGCGTCGAAGACGGCGAGCTGGGCGGCGTCAAACATCGCAGAGGCGACCTTTTGCGCCGCCGGATTGCCCGCGGAGAAGGGCAACAAGAGCGCAACGCGCACCGGATCGTCGACATCCTGATGACGCGGCTCGATAAAGCCGCGCCGGTCATAGCTCGAGCGCTCTTCCTCTTCGATCTCCGGGAACGGCTCGAAGGGCTCAGCGGCGGCGCGATCTGAAATGACGGGTCCGGTCGGGCGCGACGATGATGGCGTGCTCGAGCACGCTGCGAAAACGCTGCTCGCCACGACCAGAAACGCAACTCTCAACCCAATCGCCACAGCGCTCAACATGTCCCGCACCTTTTCATCGACCCGAAGCCTCTCCCGCCCGGAATGGCGCGGACCCTAGCCCGGCGCGGGGGAGCGGTAAACTGCATCCCACCCGGCGCGGGCGTGATTGACGCCGCGCCGGCGCGGCTCCATGCATCTAAAACATGACGCGAGAGACCATAGAGTTAAAACCCGGCCTTTATGTGACAGCGACCCCGATCGGCAATCTCGGCGACATCACGTTCCGCGCCGTTGAAACCCTCAAAAACGCCGATCTCATTTTGTGCGAGGATACAAGGCAGACCGCCAAGCTGTGCGCCGCCTACGGAATTGCGACGCCGAGGCAGGCTTACCATGATCACAATGCGGCGCGCGTGCGGCCGGCGATCCTTCAAAAGCTGGAAGCCGGGAAGAAAATTTGCCTCGTATCCGACGCAGGCACGCCCCTGATCGCTGATCCGGGTTTCAAGCTCGTTCGCGAAGCGATTGAGGCGGACGTCGAGGTATTTGCAATCCCCGGCCCGTCGGCCGCGATCGCGGCGCTCAGCATCGCCGGCGCGCCAACTGACCGTTTCACCTTCGCCGGCTTTCCGCCGCAAAAAGGGCCCGCGAGGCGCACGTTTTTTAAAACGCTTCATGAGGGCGCCGGCGCGCTGGTCTTTTATGAAGCCGCCTCGCGCCTTAGCGAAACCCTCGCTGATATGGCCGCGATCTTCGGCGCCGACAGGCGCGCCGCTGTCGCCCGCGAGCTTACAAAACTGCATGAGGAGATCGCACGCGGGCGCCTTGACGAACTCGCCGCGCGTTTCAGCAAAGCGCCGCCCAAAGGTGAAATTGTCGTCATATTGTGGCCGGCGGAGGCCGCGGCCGTCAGCGAAGAGGCGCTCGATGCGTTCCTGCACGACGCGCTCAGCGCCATGAGCGTCAAAGATGCGGCGCAGGCCGCCGCCGAAGCGCTCGGCGTCTCGAAACGCGTCGCCTATGAGCGCGCGCTCGCCATCAAGAACGCGAAATGACCGCGCGCCAGCGGCGCCAGACCGACGCCCGGCGGCGTCATGAAAGCGCCGGACGGCGCGCAGAATGGATCGCCGCGGCGTATCTCGCGTTGAAAGGCTACCGCATCCTGCATCGCCGCTTCCGAGCGCCGACCGGCGAGGTCGACATCATCGCCAAACGCGGCGGCGTGCTGGCGATGATCGAGGTCAAAAAGCGCGCGCGGATCGAAGACGCGATCGCGGCCGTTCCTTATCGCGGCCGACGCCGCATTGAGCGCGCGGCGGACGCATTTGTCGCGCGCCACCCAGGTCTTGCCGAATGCGCCTTGCGTTACGATATCGTCGCGATCGCACCGTGGCGCGTGCGCCATCTGCGCGCTGCCTGGCTTTTTGGAGAATAAGGCGAGACGGCCTCGCGGCGGCACTCGGTTTTCAACCGGAGCGAACGCGCGCAAGGCATGAAGATCGTTTCAGTTGAGAAAACACCCTGAGGATTGACCTATGTCCGCATTTCTTTTCCGCATCGCCGCTCTCGCCGCCATAGCGCTCACCGCCGCCTGCGCCTCAAGCCGTTCGCTTGACGACAGCCTTTCCGACATCGCCGGCAACGCCGAGTTGAAGGGCGTTCTCTTCACGGACCGCGCCCATGATTATTCTGACGTCGACATCACCCTGTTTGAAGGCCGGCTGATGCTGACCGGCACCATGCGCACCGAGACGGGGCGCGCCAAACTGATCGAAAACGCCTGGAAAGCGGACGGCGTCGATCAGGTCATCGACGAGATTTTCATCGGCGACCGCACCTCCTTTGGCCAGGGGCTCGCAGACACCCGCATTGACCAAACGCTGAAAGCGAAATTCATCGCCAACGACGATGTCGTCTCCAGCCGTTACAAGGTCGCCGTATCCGGCGGCGCGATTTATCTCATCGGCGTCGCCCGCACCGACGCGGAATTGAAAGAAGCCGTTGAACTGGCGCGCGAGATCGGGGGCGTGAAAAAAGTCGTCAGCCATGTGACCGTGCGCGCGCCCATCGACGCGCTGTAATTCCGCTATACCTCGTTCCCGCCCGGCCAGGAGCTGCACATGCTGAAAATCGCCATCCAGATGGACCCGATTGAGGCCGTCAACGTCAACGCGGACACTACCTTCGATATGGCGCTCGAGGCTTTCACCCGAGGACACGAGATCTACGTCTACGCCCCCCAGGCGCTGCAGCTTTATGACGGGGCGGTCGCGGCGACTGCGCAGAAAATCGAGCGCCTCCAGCGCAAGCAGGGAGAGCATGTGCGCCTCGCCGAGCCGGCGCGCCTCGACCTGCGCAGCGTCGATGTCGTCCTCGTTCGACAGGACCCGCCCTTTGACATGGCCTATGTGACCAGCGTTCAAATGTTAGAGAGGCTGGCCTCCGACACCCTCGTTCTCAATGATCCGCGCGCCATTCGCGATGCGCCGGAGAAACTTTTCGTAACAGAATTTGAAGGCCTGACGCCGCCGACGCTAATCACGCGTGATAGAAAAGCGGTGCAAGACTTCAGAGCTGAGCACGGCGACATCATTATCAAGCCGCTTTACGGGAACGGCGGCGAAGGGGTGTTCCGGGTGAAGCCTGACGACGGGAATTTTAGCGCGCTTCTGGAACTCTTTGTGCTGACCTATCGCGAACCGATGATTGCACAGAAATTCATCCCCGCCGTCACCAGCGGCGACAAGCGCATCATTCTTATCGACGGCGAAGCGGTGGGCGCCATCAACCGGGTGCCGGCCAAGGGCGAGACCCGCTCGAACATGCATGCGGGCGGGCGCGCAGAAGCGGTCGAGATGAATGCGCGCGACCAGGAGATTTGCGACATTATCGGTCCGGCGCTCTCGGAGCGCGGACTTGTCTTCGCCGGCATCGACGTGATCGGCGATTACCTGACCGAGATCAACGTCACCTCGCCGACCGGCGTTCAGGAAGTGCGCCGGTTCGGCGGCGCGGATATTTCGGCGCTGTTCTGGGATTGGGTCGAAGGAC
Organism: Pseudomonadota bacterium; assembly: GCA_039819305.1. GTDB lineage: Bacteria > Pseudomonadota > Alphaproteobacteria > Caulobacterales > Parvularculaceae > Hyphococcus. The sequence goes on along the minus strand of JBCBSE010000017.1, from coordinate 45,555 downwards.
GACTGGAAAAATGACAGGCCGCGCCGCATCGGGTCCGCTCCTTGCGATGCGGCGTGACAGTCATGGCGGCGCGCTATGACCGGGGAGCCGTCGCCATTGAGCAACACGCCGCTGCGCGTTGCCCTGTTTTCAGGAAACTACAATTACGTGATGGACGGACCCGTCCGTGCTCTGAATAAACTTGTCGGGCATCTAGAAAAGCGAGGCCACGAAGCGCTCGTCTTTGCGCCGACATCAAGGGACAGCTACCTGCCGCATGAGGGCACGCTCGTTTCGCTACCCTCGATATCGGCCCCGCGCCGGCCGGAATACCGGATCGGTATGGGACTGAACGGCGACGCGAAGCGCAAGCTTGAGGCTTTCAATCCGACGCTGATCCACATTTCTGCGCCCGACCTCGGCGGGCTCGGCGCATTGCGTTATGGCCGGCGCAACGGCATTCCCGTCGTCGCGTCGTTCCATACCCGCTTCGACACCTACCCGCGCTATTACGGTCTCGGCTGGGCCGAGGGGCTTCTGACCCGCTACATGCGGTACTTTTACGCCCGCTGCGAGCATGTCTATCCGCCCTCGCAATCGATGGCGGACGAGCTCTTGCGCGAGGGCATCGGCAAGGAAATGCGGCTTTGGACCCGGGGCGTCGAGAGCGCTCTGTTCGATCCTGCCAAACGCGACATGGAATGGCGCCGATCGCTCGGCTTTAACGACGATGACGTTGTCGTCGTTTTCGTCGGCCGGCTGGTCCTTGAAAAAGGCATCGAGCATTTTGCGCGCTCGATCAGCGCGGCCCGCACCGAGGCGCCGTCTTTGCGCGCGCTTGTGGTCGGCGGCGGGCCGGAAAAAGAGCGCTTCGGCAAACTGGCGCCGGACGCGGTCTTTCTCGGCCATCAGGCGGGCGAAGATCTCGCGCGCGCTTACGCCAGCAGCGATATTTTTTTCAATCCGTCGATCACCGAGACCTTCGGACAGGTGACGCTGGAGGCGATGGCGAGCGGCGTGCCCGCACTTTGCGCCAACGCCGCTGGTTCGCTTTCGCTCGTCGATCATGGCGTCACTGGCTTTATTTCAGAACCCGATGTCGACGGCTTCGCCGCGCGCCTTTCTGAACTCGCCGCATCGCCCTCCTTGCGCGCCGCCATGAGCGAAGCCGGCCGGCGCAAGGCGCTGACTTATTCCTGGGAAGCGATACTCGATGAATTGATCGACAATTACCGCGACGCCATGGCGGCCTATCATCACGATACGGATCGCCGGAGCCGTTCCGACAACGCCTATTCGGAGGCCGCGTAAGCCCCATGCGCATTGTCGATATCTGCGAATTCTACAGCGAGCATGGCGGCGGGGTAAAAACCTATGTCGACCAGAAACTCGACGCCGCCCAACGGCTCGGCGTCGAAGCCAACATCATCGCGCCGGGTCCTGAGGATCGCCGCGAAATGCGGTCCGGCGGCGAGGTGATCTGGGTGAAATCGCCGACGCTGCCGCCCGATCCGCGCTATCATCTGTTCTGGAAATCGGAACCGGTGCATCAGCTCCTCAATGAAATCAGCCCCTCGCTTGTCGAGGCGTCCTCGACCTGGCGTGGGGCCTGGATCGCCGGCGACTGGCCGGGCGCGGCGGCGCGCACGCTTTTCGCGCACCAAGATCCGGTCGCGGTTTATCCGCAAACCTTTTTGACCCCGCGCCTCAGCGCCAGGCGCGTCGACCAGTTGTGTTTCTGGTTCTGGGCGTATCTTCGCCGGCTGACCGCGAAATTCGATTCCGTCGTCGTCGGCGGCGACTGGCTGGCGACGCGATTTGAAAGCTACGGCGTCAAACGGCCGATTTCAGCGCCCATGGGCGTCGACAAATCGCGTTTCTCCCACCGCCTGCGCAGCCACGCCGCGCGCATGGAAATGCTGCTCGCCTGCGGCCTGCGCGATCCGAAAGCGACGCTTTTTGTCGCGATCAGCCGGCACCATCCGGAGAAGCGCATCGGCACGCTTATCAAGGGCTTTGAGGCTTATTCCCGCGACAATCCGGCGGGCCTTTACGTCATTGGCGACGGGCCGGCGCGCGCAAGCGTTGAAAAACTGGCGGCCGGCGTCGCCGGCGTTCATATCGCCGGGCCCGTCCGCGATCGCGACCGGCTGGCGCGCCTTCTCGCCAGCGGCGACTATTTCCTGCATGGCGGCGCCGCGGAAACCTTCGGGCTCGTCGTCGCCGAAGCGCTCGCCTCCGGGCTGCCGCTGATTACGCCGAATATGGGGGGCGCGGCAGAGCTTGCCCATCCCGCCTATTCTGAGACCTACCGCGCCGGAGACGCCGCCTCTCTTCTCGAAGCCATGCAACGGATCAAACAGCGCGAGCGCCAGACCCTGTCGCTTGCGGCGCGTGCCGGCGCGCGACGGGTCAACACGCCGATGGAGCATTTCGAAACGCTGTTCGATCATTACGCGCGGCTGACGGCGGAAAAGAAAGTCGCCCTCGCCGCCGCGTGAGCGCGGGCCACTTTAGCCGTTCGACGACGCCTTCTGATCTTCCCAATCGCGATCGCGGAGATTGGCGTTGTACATCTTCCGCGCTTCAAGGCGCGGGCGCAGATAGCTGTAAAAGAACCACTCACGCATAAAGGCCGGGGTCAGATTATAGCCGAGGCGCTCCGGTAGCGTCCAATCGATCCGTCTACGGTCTTTCCGCCGCGAGGAGGTGAGGCACCAGAAATCGCGGTCATAGGCGATGCGCCCGTGTTTCGCGACCCGGTGGGCGAGCTCGTGATCGGCGACCGTGTAAGGCCAAAGGCTCGGCGAGTAGCCCCCCGTTTTATGCAAGATCGAGGTCCGGAAGGTCTGGCCGTAGCCGCCCGTGTGGCCCTGATTGCGCAACAGCGCGGCGACGACCGCGCCCTTGGTTCTGGTGAACCACGCCCGCGCGGGACCAGCGGCTGAGTAAACGCCGAACGCAAATGCCGCCGCGACATTCTCGCTGCTGTCGTAAAGGCGTTCGGCCTGCGCAAGATAATCCTCGGGATAGATCGTGTCGGCGTCCCAGAGCGCGGCGAACTCGGTTTCAACTGCTGCGATGCCGGTTTCTAGCGCCTGGATGCGACCGGGACGATCGTCGGTAAGGATCGTGACGGAACGCCCCGGATGGCCGGCCGCGGCCCTCTCCATAATCGACCGCGTTGCGTCGGTCGACTTGTTGTCGACCATAATTAGTCTTGCATTATCAGCAGTTTGCGCGAAGAACGCGTCGAGCGTCGCAGGCAGGAAGTCTTCCTCGTTATAGGCCGGGATCACCACCGACCAGCGGGCCGCCCGCGCCGTTGCCCCGTCTGCCAGCGTCTTGTAGGGGTTCATGCCTCGGTTACGCCCGCTGCTCATTGGATCGGGGCTGCTTCTAGTTGATCGCCAAATGAAAAGAAACGGCGCATGGCTTCTATAGACTGGCGGCGTCTTTGGTCGGGCGTTAGCGATCTGTGGCGCGGGCTGCGCGAGCGCCAGGACGTGCAGCGCGCGCTGACGATCCTGCGCTACGCGTTGTTCGCCGGCGTCGTCATCTATTTGATCTTTCGGCTGTCCAGTGTCGGCTGGGGCCAGGTCTTCGGCAACCTGCCCTCGTCCAACTGGTTCTACGTCTTTTTCATCCTTCGGTTTCTTGTGCTGCCGGTTTCAGAACTCGCCATCTACGAGATCGTCTGGCAGGCGCCGCTGCTCCGTCACTTTCTCGTTTTCGTGAGGAAGCGCGTCTACAATTTCGCGGTCATGGGCTATTCCGGCGAGGCCTTTTTGACGTTGTGGGCGCGCCGGCGCCTCGCCCTCTCGGACAAGTCGATCATTGTCGGCGTCAAGGACAACAATCTCCTTTCTGCGCTGACGTCTAACATTGCAACGGTGCTCCTAATTTTCTTTCTGGCGGCGACCGGGGGCTTACGCGCCGGGCTCGAAGCGTTTCCAGGCGCCGGCGCCTTGTTCGCCATCGCCTTTCTCACCGCCGGCACGCTCGCGGTGCTGGTCATCGTATTCCGGCAGAAGCTGATCGCCCTGCCCCCGGGGGTGATGCCGGTCCTGCTTGGCCTCCACGGCGTGCGCCAGGCGATGATCATCGCCCTCACGGCGGCGATGTATTCCGCCGCCCTGCCCGGCGCGCCTCTGCAGGCCTGGCTTATCTTCATCGCGATGCAGCTCGTCTTGAGCCGCATCCCGTTCCTGCCCAACCAGGAGGTCGTTTATCTCACCGCAGCCCTGACCATGGCCCCCATCGTCGGCATGCCCGAGGCCGCGGTCGCCGGCATGCTGGTCGCCGAAGCGGGATTGTCGCAGATTTTCAACGCGGTCTTGTTCGCAGCCACGGCGCCGCTGGCGCGCAGCGCCAAAAGCTCGTGAGCGGGAGCGCGCCGCAGCCGGCGCGGCTTTCGAAATGGTCCGGAATTCGCTACAGACGCCGGTGCCGCGTTTCGAACCGGGGGAAGGCGCGGGTAGCAGCAGCGGCTTGTTGATTCTCGCGCCTCCATGAACCTGATCGACCGATACATCCTTCGTTCCGTCATGACCCCGCTCATTCTGGCGCTGAGCGTCGCGGGCATGCTCCTATTGCTGGAGCAGATGCTGCGCCTGTTCGATTTTGTTCTCGCCGAACAAGGACCCGTCGATGTTGTCTGGCGGATGCTCGCCAATCTTCTCCCACACTATCTCGGCCTCGCGCTGCCGCTCGGCGCTTTTCTCGGCGTCATGCTCGCTTTCAGAAACCTCTCCCTTTCGAGCGAGCTTGACGCGCTGAGTTCGTCGGGCGCCTCTTTCGGGCGCATGCTGCGGCCCGTCTACATGCTGATGCTGGTGCTACTCGTTCTCGACTTTCTACTCGTCTCTTACATTCAGCCCTTCGCCCGGTATGAGTATCGCCAGATCCGGTTCGACGTGACGAGCGGCGCCCTCGGCATCAAAATTCCGGCCGGCGAATTCGTCGAGATTTCCGACCGCGTCACCATCCGCCTCGGCTCCATCAATCGTGAGACCCGCAACGCCGAGGAGATTTTCCTGGAGCGCCGGACCATCGACGGCGGCACGACGACGATCACGGCGGAGTCCGGCGCGATCTCCACAACGCCGGACATCAAGACGCTGCTGCTCAACCTGAAAGAGGGCAGCACCCTGATCATCGATGCAGCGGGCGAGCGCATCCAGCGCTCTAATTTTGACTCCTTCGACATCGAAATCGATTTGCCGACCATCGGGGTGTTCCCGGCGCGCGGCGGCGATGAGGCCGAGGCGACCTTCGGCGAGATTTTTTCTCTATTGCGTCAACCGGACGCCGCCGCCTCGCCCGTTTACAATGATTACCGCGCCGGCTTTCACTGGCGGCTGATCCATCCATTGACGTTCCTCGTGATGCCGATCCTCGCCATCGCCATGGGCGTCACCGGGCGACGCAAGGCCTCGTCTTTGAAACCGGTGATCGGCATCGCCATACTCATCGTTTATCACGAGCTTCTTGAGGAATGGGCGACGGTCGTCGCCAGCCGCGGCGAAATTTCGCCTTATATTTCAATGTGGGGCATCTTCGCCGTTTTCACGATGATATCGCTTTCTCTCTATGCAGGATCGATCGACCAGGCCCGCGCCGCCCGGGTCGCCGCGCGCGGCCAGAGCAGCCCCGTGCGCGTAACCGGCGCAAAATCGCCGCCTTCTGCGACGGCTGTGCGCGGAGCCGCTGAGTGAGCGTGCAAACGGTCTTTACGCACTATGCAGGACGCATGTTCCTGATCCGCTTTGTTGGCCTGCTGGTCTTCTTTGTGATCATCCTGCAGATGCTCGATCTGTTGAATAAATCGAGCGACATTCTCGCGGTGGACGGCGCGGGCGGAAACGAACTGATGCGCTACATCATGCTCCGCGCGCCACAGATCGCCAGTCAGTTCACGCCCTTTGCGGCGCTCCTTGCGATTGTCCTGACGCTGGCCGGCCTCAGTCATACAAGCGAGATCACGGTGATGCGCGCCGCCGGCATGTCGGTCAATCGCGTGCTGGCGCCGTTCGGGATCATGTGCGGGCTGATCGCGCTTTTTCATTTCGCCTTCCACGAGCTCGTCACCGTGCGAACGTCCGAAGCGCTCGATTATTGGGAGGCGAACAGCTTTGCAGTCGATCTGCCGGAAAATCGCGAGACCCGCACCAACATCCGTTTGAAGTTCGATAATGAATTTATCGAAGCGGGCAGCGCGGAAAAATCCGGCGCCTTCACCACCATGCGCGATATCACGATCTATTCGGTCGATGACGCCGGCATCGCAAGCGGCGTGATCGAGGCGCGCTCAGCCCGTCATGAAGAGGGCGTGTGGCGGCTCTTCGGGGTTAAAACCTTCGATCCGGAAACGCTCGCCGTCTCGCGCAGCGAAAGCGCCGTCTGGACAAACAGTCTTGACCCGGATTTTCTATTCGCGCTGGCTCTGAAGCCCGACCAGACGCCGCTTGGCGAACTGGTGCGAAAGATCCGCCAGCTGCAGGCCGACCGCGCCGACCCGCGCGATGCGATGACCTCTTTTCTCAGCCGGTTTTCAAAGCCGATGTCGACCCTCGTTATGCCGCTTCTCGGCGCCATCGCAGGGTTTGGCGTCCACCGTCAGGGCGTGCTGCTCGTCCGGGCTGTGAGCGGCGCCGCTCTCGGCTTTACCTATTTCGTTGCGGAAAACCTTGCGCTCGCCCTTGGCAAATTGGGCGTTATTCCTGCAATTATTGGCGCTTTTTTCCCCATCGCCTTGTTTCTCGTCGTCGGTTTCGCGATCATTCTCGCCATGGAAAACTAGCCCCGCTAACATGAAGCGAACGACGAAGCGGGCTTGCATTTGTATATATTTAAGGTTGTAATAAAGAATTCTTGCAACCTAACGTCCGTCGCAGCGGGGAGAGACCTTGCCTATGTCCGGTCTGATCTTGAAATTGCGCCCCTTTGAAAAGCTGCTCATCAATGGCGTCGTCATCGAGAATGGCGAGCGAAAAGCCAAGCTGCGGGTGTGCACCGAGGGCGCGCGCGTGTTGAGATTGCGCGACGCCATGCGGCCCGAAGATGCGACGACGCCTGCAACCCGCGCTTATCACGCTGCTCAAATGGGGGTTTCCGGCGAGCTAACGCCTGCGCAGGCGCATCTGCTGATCGAGCAATCGCTCGCCCCGGACCGCGCGGCGATCCCGGCCGAGACGCTGGCGACGATCGAAGACGCGTGCGTTAAAGACGACTTCTACAAGGCGATGCGCCACATTCGAACGCTGATTGAGCGGGAACGCGAGGCCGCCGCCGCTGTCGATGGGCGGCGAACGGCAGCGGCGAGCTGACGACCGCGTCGCCGCTTGCCCTCGCCGGCGCCATGGCCCACATAGGCGCCAGCAATGACAGAGCCGACCGTCATCACACACGGCTGCCGCCTGAACGCAGTTGAAAGCGAAACAATGCGTCGCCTGGCGAGCGCAGGCGCCGGCGCGTGGGCGCGCGATCTTGTGATCGTCAATAGCTGCGCGGTCACCAACGAAGCCGTACGCGCCTCGCGCCAGTCAGTGCGCCGGGCCCGGCGCGCAAATCCGAACGCAACGGTCGTCGTCACCGGCTGCGCGGCGCAAATCGACCCCCAAATGTTCTCCGCCATGCCCGAAGCGGACGCGGTCATCGGCAACGCCGAAAAGTTAGATCCGGCGCGCTGGCGCGCCTTCGCCGCGACGGGCGACGCACCGCTGGAGCGCGTCCAGGTCAACGACATCATGTCAGCGCGCGAGACCGCAGGCCATCTCATCGATTCTTATGGCGAGCGAGCGCGCGCCTTCCTGCAGGTGCAAAATGGCTGCGATCATCGCTGCACCTTCTGCATCATTCCCTATGGCCGCGGACCGTCGCGCTCGGCGCCGGTCGCCGAGGTGGTCGAACAAGCGCGCCGTCTTGTCGAGGCGGGCCATCACGAATTGGTCGTGACCGGCGTCGATATCACGTCTTACGGTTCTGACCTTGATCCGCAAACCAGTCTTGGCGCGCTTGTCAGCGCCATACTCGACGGCGCGCCGGAATTGCCGCGCCTGCGCCTTTCGTCGATCGACGGCGCCGAGATCGATGACGCGCTATTTGAGCGCATCTGCGGGGACGAACGCATCGCGCCGCATCTTCACCTCTCCTTGCAGGCCGGCGATAATTTGATCCTGAAACGGATGAAACGGCGCCACTCGCGCGAGCAGGCGATTGAGCTATGCCAGTCGGTGCGCGCCCGCAGGTCGGACGTCGCCTTCGGCGCCGATATTATTGTCGGCTTTCCCACAGAGAGCGAGGCGATGTTTCAAAAGAGCCTCGACCTCGTCGATGAGGCGGGCCTGCAATATCTGCATGTCTTTCCGTTCTCGCCGCGCGACGGCGCGCCCGCCGCGCGCATGCCGCAAGTCCCGGGCGATGTGATCAAGTCCCGGGCGGCGCGGCTGCGCGCAAAGGCAAGCGTGGCCTTGCATGCGCATCTTGAGAGCCTCGAAGGGCGCATCGATGACGCCATTATTGAGAGCGGCGGGCGGGCGCGGCTCGCGGATTTCGCGGTCGCCCAAATTGATGAGACGGATGCGCGGGCGGGCGACATGCGCCGGATCAAAATCGGGCGCCGCATCGGCGATTGCGTCGAGGCGTCCCTTTTGTGACCACTTTTGAAGCAAAAAGCCGCCCTCACTGGAGGGCGGCCCTTGATACCCGGAGATCGGCGGCTCGCCGCCTGATCCCATCAACTCGTTTATTTGCCAGGTTTTCCGGCTGGTTTCGCAGCAGGTTTCACGCCCGGTTTGGCGGCGGGACGATCAGCCGGTTTGGCGGCGCCAGGTTTGCTCACGGCGGGTTTGGCGTTGGTCATGGAGGTCTCCATAGAATGGGTCGAATGATTTCGCCCGACCTCATTATTTAGGACGTATAGAAACTTTTCAAGAGGATTTAGCGCCGGTGGCGAAAAAATTCCTATCCGGATTGTTTGGCCGAAAAGAGGAAGACCCGGCCGAGGCCCGGCCTAAAGACGAAGCCTCGCCTGAGGCCGGCGACGGCGGCGCGCCGGGCGAAGGACCGGCTGGCGGATCCGACCTCCCGTCCGAGCCTGAAACGCCGCCAACAAAGCAATCCGAGACGCAACAGCCCGCATCGCAACAGGCCGCGCCAGAGGCGCTCGGCGCCGATACGCCCACAGCGCTGGCCCCTGAGCCCGCCGACGCCGGTACGCCCGCGTCCGAAAAAAAGGGCTGGTTTGCAAGACTTTCAGACGGGCTTTCAAAGTCATCGGCGAAGCTTTCCGGCGACATCGCGGGCGTCTTCACGAAGCGCAAGCTCGACGACGAGGCGCTGGAAGAACTTGAAGACCAACTGATCGCGGCCGATCTCGGCGTCGCTGCGGCGGGGCGCGTCGCCGCCGCCCTCGCCAAGGAAAAGTTCGACAAGGACGTCAACGCCGACGAAATCCGCGCAGCCCTGGCCGAGGAGGTCGCGCGGTCTTTAACGCCCTTGGAAAAGCCGCTCGCAGCCGACCCTGCGCGCCGACCCCATGTCATCTTGATGATCGGCGTCAACGGCGCCGGCAAGACGACGACGCTCGGCAAGCTCGCGCGCAAATTCAAGGATGAAGGCAAATCGGTGATGCTGGCGGCGGGCGACACCTTCCGCGCCGCCGCGATCGAACAGCTGACGGCCTGGGGCGAGCGCACCGACACCCCGGTTATGGCGCGCGATGTCGGGGCCGATCCGGCCGGCCTCGCCTATGACGCCATTGAAGCCGCGCGCCGTGACAATATCGACATCCTGATGGTCGACACCGCGGGGCGTCTTCAGAACAAGTCTGCGCTCATGGACGAACTCGCCAAGATCGTCCGGGTCATGAAGAAGCTTGACGAGACGGCGCCCCACGACGTCGTTCTTGTCCTGGATGCGACCGTCGGCCAGAACGCCGTTTCCCAGGCGCGCGCCTTTTCGGAGATCGCCGGCGTTACCGGCCTCATCATGACCAAGCTCGACGGCACGGCGCGCGGCGGCGTCCTTGTCGCGGTCGGGGACGCCTTTTCGATCCCGATCCATTTTGTCGGGGTGGGCGAAAGCGTGGAGGATCTGCAGCCCTTTAACGCGAATAGTTTCGCGCGCGCGCTTGCCGGCGTCGGCGACGCATCTAAAAACGAAGCGTAAAGGAAACGACTATGTCTGAAGGCGCATTGCCTGATCAGCGCCGCTTGAGCGGCGGCGCCAAATTCGCGGTCGACTTCGTGCCGCTGCTCATTTTCATGGGCGCCTATTTTCTGGGCGGGCGCCTTGTCGGCGTCGCTGGCGGCCTGGCCGGAGAAGAATGGCGCCTGCGCGAGGGCGCGGAGATGTATCTCGCAGTCGCGCTGTTTATGCCGGCCTTCGCGCTCGCTTTCGCCTACAGCGTCTGGAAGGAGAGACGCGTCGCGCCGATGCTGCTCGTCAGCGGCGTGATCATCGGCGTTCTCGGGACGCTGACGCTGATCCTTCAGAACAAGATCTTCTTCTATATGAAGCCGACCATCGTCTATCTCTTGTTCGGCGGCGTCCTCGCGGCGGGTCTCGCCACGGAACGCAATTTTCTGAAGACCGTTTTCGACGGCGCGCTGCATATGTCCGACGCAGCCTGGCGCATTCTGACGAAGCGCTATGTCGTTTTCTTCGTCGCGCTCGGTGTCTTGAACGAGATCGCCTGGCGATGGCTGACCCGCGACTGCGCGCCCGAAGCTCCCTCGCCGGCGGGATCGGGCGCTTGGAGCTGGCTGCTGGCCGCGCCCGGCGCTGGCGAGGGACCGACCTGTGCCGGCGAGGCCGACTGGGTGCGCCTAAAAGCGATTGGCTTTACGGTCATCAGTCTTGTCTTCACCGGTTTCCAGGCGCCCTTCATCGCCAAGCACATGCAAGAAGACGGCGCCGGGAAGGATCCCGCTTAAAGTCCATCTTCCGGATTTGAGAACGGCGCAAAGTCATCCGTGTCTTTGGTCTCGCGCCAGTGGCGCAGCGCCCACCCCACGGTCGGAAAGGCGATGTCGCCCCAGGGAATCTCGCTCCAGTCGAACAGGCCGACTGCTGCGCTTTCCGGGCCGGCCGAGATCTCAGGCGCGTCGAGCGCCGCGCGGAACATCAACTGAACCTGTGAGATACGCGGCACCGAATAGACCGCGAGCAACCGGTCAAGTGTGATCCGGGCGCGCGCCTCTTCATACGCCTCGCGGCGCGCGCCGTCCTCGGCGCTCTCCCCCAGCTCCAGATAGCCGGCGGGCAACGTCCAGTAGCCGCGCCGCGGCTCGATTGCGCGCCGGCAAAGAAGGATCTTGTTTTTCCACAAGACGACAGAGCCGACGACAATTTTCGGATTGCGATAGTCGATAAAACCACAATGACCGCATACGTCGCGTTCGCGATCATCCCCGTCTGGAACTTTCGTCGAAAAATCAGGCTGTAGCTTCGAGTTATTGCTCATCAGCGCATCGCTCTTTCCGGCGGCGCGACGGGGCGCCGGGCGGTCTTTTTAAAAACGAACAACATAACAAAAGTGACATATTTGCGACCCGGTTTACCTTCAAGGGATATTAGGTTTACGGATTGAAGCCGTCAGCGTCAGTCCTATTTCAGGCTGAATTGAAAAAGCCCGGAGAATCATCGTAAACGTTGCTTCTTATGTTGCGCCGCGCTCTGATTATATGTACACGGCGACACCTCTCTAAGTATTCTCAAAGCCAATCACGGAGATAGATAATGGCTTACTCGCTAAAAAAATCACCTGGCCATCTACTGCGGCGCGCGCAGCAATATTCGCACGACCTCTATTCGAGAGAAGTCGGCGCGAAAGGCCCGACGCCGCGCCAATTCGAAGTGCTGCATGTTGTGGCGCAAAATGAAGGCCTCAGCCAGACTGATCTCGTACGTCACACGGGCATCGACCGTTCGACCCTCGCTGACATGATCGCGCGGATGATGAAGAAAGGTCTCCTGTCGCGCAAACGCACGAAGGAAGATGCGCGCGCCAACGCTGTCTCCATCACCGCCGCCGGCCGGCGCATGTTGAAAAGCGCTGAAGCGAAAGTGAACAAGTCTGACAACGCCGTTCTCGCCGTGCTTCCGAAGACCCAGCAATCGGCGTTCATGAAAGCGCTGACGGCATATGCCGACGCCCTCGACAAAATGAATGACAGCGCCGCCGCGCCCGCGAAGAAGACGGCGCGCAAGACAACCAAGAAAAAAACAACGAAGCGCAAAGCGACGAAGAAGAAAAAGGCAACGCGCCGCAAGCGCCGCTAATCGCTAGCTTTTTAGGGCGAATGCAACGCCGCCGGGCCCGCTCGGCGGCGTTTTTATTCGCCCGTTATTACGTGCGTCGCCGGTTAGGCGTTGGCGGCGCGATCTGGCTCGTCGCGGAAACCGCGCGCGCGCCGTAAGTCCCGGAGGCAAGCATGCGGTCATACATCACGATGGCCGCCGCGACGGAAAGATTGATGCAAAACTTGGTGGGGATTTTCACAAGATGCTCGCATTGCGCCTTCGCTGCATCGGATAGCGCGCCCTTCTCTGGACCGAAAAGATACGCCGCATTGTGCGGGTGGCGGAACCGCGGCAGCTCCAGCGCCTCATCGTCGAGTTCGACGCCGACAAGGACGCAACCTTTCGGCAGGCGCATCTCGTCGAGGCTTTCCCATTCATAGAGCGGCATGTGGCCGGCGCTTTTGGCGGTGTCGGCGTAATTGACGATGCGGGCGCGATGATGGGCGTCGATCGTAAAAGCGAATTGCGCGCCGAAGGCGTGGGCGGTGCGCAATATCGCGCCCAAATTCAGCGGTTTTGAAATGCGCTCGGCGCCGACGCCGAAATAGCCGCGCATGGCGATCGCCTTTCTCTATCAAAAACCGGTACGCAGGCTCGCGGCTCGCCGTCAAGTCTTGGCGGCGATGAGCCGCCGTCGCCGGGCGCCGGTGGACGCGGCGCCTCGTTTTGAGGCATGGTCTTGCGCCCATGACCGACACACCGCCAAGCGAGCCGGCGCCCGATGAGCGCATCAAATTTCTCGTTGTCGCCTCAGACTGCGAGGAAGCGCGCCGCGCCGCATTCTTCGCCGGACGCCGCGCGCGCAAGAGTAATGCGCGGGTCATCCTTTTGCATGTTACGGAGCCGCCGGAGTTCGGCCACTGGGCGAGCGTTGCAGAGACCATGCGCGCAGAGGCCCAGGAAAGCGCGCGCGCTTTGCTCGATGAATTTGCGGCCGAAGTAAAAGCGCAATCGGGCGAGGACCCGGAACTGGTCTTGCGCGAAGGATCCGTCGTTGACGAGTTGCGCGCATTGATCGCCGAAGATCGCGCCATTGCATTTTTGTTTTTGGGCGCAGCGGACGAGGCCGGCGGGCCGGGCCCTCTTGTCACCGCGGTCGCGCGCGACCCGGCGGCGCTCGCCGGCCGGCCCTTGCCGGTCGTCATCGTTCCGGGCGGCGCAAGCCGCGAAGAATTGCGCGCGCTTGCGGGGTGATGCATGGATCGAAGCCGGTTTCATCTGCCGCGGCCTCACTATTTTCTGTCTCATTCGGTGGGCGCACTGCCGAAGGGCTGGGCGAGCGCTGTTGAGCAAGGGTTTTCCGGCCCGTGGCGTACGGATGGTTTTGAAGTCTGGACGCCGTGGTTCGAAACTGTCGACCGGTTCAAGGAGGGACTGGCCGGCCTTGTCGGCGCGCGGGGCGACGATATCTGTCCGCAGGCTAATGTTTCGGCAGGCATTTCAAAGATCCTCTTTTCTCTGCCGGAGCGCGCGCGACGCACCAAGATTGTCCTAACGGAGGACGATTTTCCAACGACGGGCTTTGCGCTCGCGCAAGCGCGCCGACATGGTTATGAGCTCGTCTTCCTGCCCGGCGGGGAACGCCTTGCCGATCCCGACGCCTGGGCGCCCGCGTTTCAGGACGACGTTCAGATGGTGCTTGTCACGCAAGTCTATTCGAACTCCAGCGTGCTCGCCCCTTGCGCCGAGATCGCCAAAAAGGCGCGACAGCGAGGCGTCTTTACGCTGTTCGACGTCGCACAGGCCGCCGGCGCGGTCCCGGTGCGGTTGGACGAATGGGGCGCTGATTTCGCCGTCGGGACGTCGCTGAAATATCTTTGCGGCGGGTCCGGCGCGGCCTGGCTCTGGGCCGACCCGGACGTCGCCGGGCGCTGCGCGCCGCTCGACGTTGGTTGGTTCAGCCATGCCGATCCGTTCGAGTTCGACATCCACCATTTCGAATATGCGCCAGGCGCGGCGCGCTATACCGGCGGCACGCCCTCTATCGCCCCCCTCGCCGGCGCCTGCGCGGCCCATGAGATCATCGCCGCGCGCGGTGTCGATACGATTTCTGATTACAACCAGGCGCTCTTGCAGCGGCTGATCGACGCCCTGCCCGCCGACGCGTTCTTGTCGATGACACGGCCGGGCGCGCGCGGCTGCGCAGCGCTGATTAGGGTGCGGGACTATGAGGCGGCGGCCCGCGACCTCGCCGAAGCCGGCGTCGCTCATGACACGCGCAAAGGCGCCGTCAGGGCCTCGGTGCATTTCTACAATGAAGAGGACGATATCGACGCCTTCGCGCAAGCGCTAAGCGCCCATGTCGATGACTAGCTAAGCGTCATCCTGCGCGATGAAGATCGCAATCAGCGCAATGAACCCGCCATAGCGAAAGGCGGCGTCCGCCGCCGGCGCATATTCCGGATTTCGGAACATCACCCACAAAGATTCGCCGAGCACGATAAACCCGCCGAACAGCATCGCAACGGCCAGGGCGCAGCCAGTCAACGCCCAGCGCTTGGCGTGGCGGAACGCCTGAACGTCACGGCGCGATTTCGTCATCGAAATAACGCCGATGCTGCAAAACAAAAAGGCGGCGAGCTTGCCGGCGATGATGAGCGACACGCCGGCCCAGACCACCAACGGCGCTTCCGTGCGCCAGGGCGGCGCCGCGTCTGCCGGAAACATCGGCATCGACGTGACGCCTGCGACCGCGGCGTAAGCGATGCCGATATGGGCGAAATTGCCCGCCGCGCCGATGAGGCCCCAAAGCGCGACAAGCGCCGCCAGCAGGATCTTTGCATTTTGCGTCATCAGGCCTCCCCCGTCGCCGCGTTACAAATCGAGCTTCAATGTCACTGGCGCATGATCGGAGGGGCGCTCCCAGTCGCGCGCGCGATCATGAATCTGAAACGCATCGCGCCCGCCGGCAAGCGCCGGCTTTTTCAAGGCGGGGCTCACCCAGATATGATCGAGCCGGCGCCCGCGATTGGACGCGCGCCAGTCCTTCGCGCGGTAAGACCACCACGTATAGAGCTTTTCCGGCTCCGGAACGATCTCGCGCGCGACGTCGATTAGCTTGTTCGAGGCGAGGACCGCGCCAAGCTTTTCAACCTCGACAGGCGTGTGCGAGACGACTTTCAGGAGCTGTTTGTGGGACCAGACGTCATGTTCGCGCGGCGCCACATTCAGATCGCCGACAATCACCGATTTCGATCGCGGGCCAAACCCCGAAAACCAGGTCGCCATCTCGTCGAGAAAGTCGAGCTTGTGGGCGAATTTGTCATTGGCGTCCGGATCGGGCTCATCCCCGCCAGCGGGCACATAGAAATTATGAATGCGCACGCCGCCGGGCAATGTCGCGGCCACATGCCGCGAATCATCCTTGCCGCAAAAGCCGCGTTTTTCAATCTTCTTTAGCGGATGGCGAGAGGCGATGGCGACGCCGTGATAGCCGGCCTGACCGGACACCGCGATGTGGCCATACCCTTCAGCCTGCAACGCTTTAAACGGGAAATTGTCTTCAAGGCATTTAATCTCCTGCAGACACAAAACATCGGGCGATTCCTCGGTGATGAAACGGCGCACGTGATCGATCCGCAGGCGTACGGAATTGATATTCCAGGTCGCGATTTTCATTCGGAAACTTTGTCTGGCTGAGGGACGCAGCAGGTAAGCCGGCGCCGCCGCGAGGTCAATGCTGCGACGACGACTGTTTAACGCGGATTGCCAGCCGCGGCGCATGGCCTTACCAGCCCCGACGATGGAAATACCCGCCCTACTGCCGGACGCGCTGCCCCTTTGGGCGGCCATACTTGTCATTGCGACAAGTTTTTTCGCCGCCGCGATGACGGCCGCTTTCGGGCTCGGCGGCGGGCTCGTCTTACTCGCCGTTATGAGCGCGCTACTGCCGGCGCCGGCGGTCATACCGGTGCACGGCGTCGCGCAGCTTGGCTCCAACGCCGGCCGCTTCGCGCTTCAGATGCGCGACATCGTGTGGCCGATCGCCTTGTGGTTTTTCGCCGGCAGCTTGATCGGCGCGCTCGCGGGCGGACGCCTCGCGGTGGAGCTGCCTGTCTGGGCGCTACGCGCCGGGGTCGGCCTATTCATCCTCTATGCGGTCTGGGGGCCGCGCCCCAAGGGATTCGCGCCGGGTCCCGCGACTTTTTTCGGCACCGGCGTGGTCGGGTCCTTTCTGACCATGTTTTTTGGGGCAACGGGCCCGATCGCGGCGACCATGCTGTCGACGACCCAGCTTGACCGCTTGAAGACGGTCGCGACCCACGCGGCCTGCATGGTCTTCCAGCACGGTCTGAAGATCCTTGTCTTCGGGGCGTTGGGATTTGCGTACGCGCCCTGGGCGGGTCTCATCGCGGCCATTCTGCTGGTCGGATTCGCGGGCACCTATGTCGGCACGCGCTTTCTCCGGCGCATGCCCGAAACGCTCTTCCGCACCGGTTTCCGATATCTTCTGACCGCGATCGCCGCCTACCTGATCGTCGCCGCGGCGCTGGAGGTCACCGCAACGCGCGCCTAGAAGAGATTGAAGGACGAGCCGGTTATCGCGACCGGCCAGCGCCCGAACTCAAACAGCTGAAACTTGGCGGCGAAGGGGTGGATTTCAATTTCGAACCCAGGGTCCTGGGCCGCCAACAGCGCCAATGCCGCGCCATGGGCGGCCTGCACCGCGGCGCCGACGGCGAGGTTTTGCGCCGCTTCTTCGTCCGCGTCGAAGATCACCGCCGCCTGTTCCATGCCCTCGCGCGCGGGCTCGGAAACGCGCTCGGCGATCAGGGTCATGCCGAGCTCTAGAGCCTGTTCTGAGAGCAGATCGAGAGCGCGGCCGGTCAGGTCCGAGCGCAACAATTCCTCAGCCTCCCACCATTCGCTTTGCCAATCGAGGGTTTCAGCGGCCGCCGCCGCATCGTCCCAGTCAACGAGGATGGCGACGTCTGCGTGCGGAAAGCCGAGCCCGTTGGCGTAAGCCACCGCCGCGGCCCGCGCGCCCGGCGACAAGGGTTCACCGAGATTGGCGAACCAGGGAATGCGATCGAGGCTCTTGGAGAACCGGGTCAGCACTTTCAGGCTCGGCAGTTCGCGCTCCAGGGCGTCGATTTCATTTTCATCCATAAGGGTCTCGCTACCGGCCTGCCGCCGGCCATACCGCAACTGACTGACGCCGCCAATCAGGCGACAAAAAAGGCGTCCGATCGGTTAAGATCGGACGCCAAGCTGCGCTGTTGCGCCTACGCCGGGAGGGGATATTCCGGCGATGCGGAAGGGCGAGCAGACCTGCAAGCGGGGGGGCAACGCCGGTCTGCCTAATGCTCTCTCCGCATGGTGTTACATTAACGCATCACAGACCGTCTTTTCAATAGGCTCAAGCTAAAAAAAGCTTGATTGTGACTCTGTCACACTGGGGACAAATCCCGATGGCGGGCCGGCGTTGCTAATTTTTAAGGAACGTTCCGCCAGCGTCAGGCGCCCGGAACAGCCGTGTCGCAAGACGCTCTCCGGCGACGACATTTTCAAGCGTGACGATGGTGACGCCGCTTTGCATGTCGCGCACGATCCAGCGCCGCAAGGTCAACTCGTCGGCGTCAAGTATGATCGAGATCTCGCCGTCCGTTTCCGCGTTCTTCGAGCCGAGCGTCACCGCCACAGTATCGACGCCGCGATCGACGCTCAGAATTTCCGCTTCATCCGTGTCGATCTTATCGCGCAGGAGATATTTCAGCGGCGTGCGGCCGACCGGGTAGGAATCCGTCGTCTCTAGCGCGTCGTCGCGCACGTAAACAACGCCGCTATTGGCGACGATCAGAAGCGGGGTCGGCGGGTCATACTCAAACCGTAACAGGCCCGGACGTCGCAAATAGAACTGGCCTTCTGAGACCGCGCCGGACGGGGCAATCTGCGTGAAGTCGCCTTTCAGGGTGGTGACGGCGGCGAGCGCGTCGAAGACCGTGCGCACGACTTCATCGTCGCTGACCCCCTCAAAGGCTAGGGGTCCTGTGAACTGTTCCTCATCCAAAATGATGTTGTCGTCGGTGTTGGAGACCGGCGCCGCGCTCAAATCTTCCGCCGGCGGCGCCGTCAACTCGCGCAACTCTGGCGCGGCCGGCTGGTCATCCTCTATCGCGACTTGCGCGATAACAATCGGCTCTGAGGCGCCTTGCGCCACGGCCACCGGCGCGCCGAGAGCCGCCGCTTCAACGCAAACCAGCGCAAGTGTCGAAAACGCCAGAGAACTCAGCATCAAAAACCGCCCTTCCGTGTTCCTTTCGCGCGCCGGGGATGTCCCGGCGGCGCAGCGCTATTTGGCCTATAGCTTTGTTGCAGCCGTGACAAAACCATGGCGGCGAGATGGCGGCGCGGGCGCGGGCGCACACTTTCCTGTGAGCAGGCCGACGCCGAGGCGAGCTTAAGCGTAGGCGTAAGGCCCGCCCCGCTCCAGCGCCCGCTTATAAGCGGGCCGCGCCTGGATGCGTTCAACGAAACGGCGAATGGCGGCTGTCTTGCCCGCCTCGATGCGCGCTTGCGAGGCCTCCATGGGAAAACTCATCATGATGTCGGCGGCGGTGAACTCATTGCCCGCGAACCACTCGCGGGTCGCAAGCTCGCTCTCCGCATAACCGAAGAGCGCGGCGATGGTCTGATCGAGATAGGCGTCGCGCAGGCCCTGCGCGAGTTTCTTGGCGATGGGGCGGGCGAAAAACGGCATCGGCGCCGTCTCCATCCGGTTGACGAGGAGCACCATCACCAGCGGCGCCATGTAGGAACCTTCGGCTGCATGCAGCCAATACTGATAACGTCTGAAGTCATCCGTATTCGGATCGGGTCGCAGCCGGCCGCCGCCGTGGGTATTGACGATATGCTCAACGATGGCGCCCGTCTCGGCGTAGACAACGCCGTTATCTTCAAGCAGCGGCGACTTGCCCGTGGGGTGCACCTTTTTCAGCGCCGGCGGAGCGAGATTGCTTTTCTTGTCACGTTCGTAGCGTTTGACATCATAGTCGACCCCAAGCTCTTCAAGGAGCCACAACACGCGTTGCGAGCGGGAGTTTTCGAGGTGGTGGACAGTGAGCATAGATCTCGCCTTTTCTAGATCGGCTTATTGTTCTGTATACGGTCAGTAGAGCTTTCCAAGGGCTTCCTTGGTAAAGGTCTTCAATTCGTGATCGCGGCCCTCGCGGATTTTCTGGACCCATTTCGGGTCCTGCAGGAGCGCCCGGCCGACCGCGATGAGGTCGAACTCTTCGTTGGCCATCATTTCGGTGAGGCGGTCAAGCGAGGCGGGCTCGGAGGCTTCGCCCTGATAGGCGGCGACAAATTCGCCGGAAAGCCCGACCGAGCCGACCGCGATCGTCGGCAGGCCTGTGAGCTTCTTCGCCCAGCCGGCGGAATTGAGCGGCGAGCCGTCAAAGGCCGGCTCCCAAAAGCGACGTTGCGAGCAATGCAAGCAGTCGATCCCCGCGTCTTTTAAAAAGCCGAGCCAGGTTCCGAACTCTTCCGGCGTCTGCGCGGTCTTCGCGTCGAAGTCGATCTGCTTCCACTGAGAGATGCGGATGATCAGCGGGTAGTCCGCGCCGACCTTGGCGCGCGTCCGGCGGATAATCTCGCAGGCGAGACGGGTGCGCCCCTCCCAGTCGCCGCCCCATTTGTCGTCGCGGATATTGATTTTGTCCCAGAAGAAACTGTCGATCAGATATTGATGAGCGCCGTGAAACTCGACGCCGTCGAAACCGGCGTCCTTGGCCGCGACCGCCGCGGCGACAAACTCCTCGATCGCCTGCTCGATCTCGTCTTCGGACATCGGGCTCCATTTCGGCTTGCCAGGAATGTTAAAGCCGGAGGGCGACCAGCTCTCCATCTCCGAGGCGGTCGAGTTCTCCGGCTTGCGCATCGGGCCTTCATGCCAAAGCTGCATCGCGATGCGCCCGCCGGCTTTATGCACGCCCTCGACAACCTTCGCCCACGCGTCCTGCGCTTCAGGCGTAGAAATGGTCGGCACGTTGGGCGTGCCTTCGGCCGTCGTCACATTGGGGTGGACGCCTTCAGTGAGGATCAGGCCGACATCGCCCTCGGCCCGGCGCTGGTAATAGGCCGCAACGTCAGGGCCCGGGACCTTTCCCGGTGAAAAGCTCCGCGTCATGGGCGCCATCACAATGCGGTTGGGCAGTTCGAGCCCGTTAAGCGTGAACGGTTCGAAAAGGACGTCATTGGCGGCCATGCGTTGGGGCTCCCGATTTTTGCAACCGGGCGACCATAGGGCGCGCGACGCGCGAACGCACCCGCTCTTTGCAGGCCGCGCGAGGGCGCACGCCGGCCACTGGCGGACAGGCCGCAGGCCGCTATAACCGGAGCCATGAAATTCCTGGACCGCGCGAAGATTTACGTAGAGTCCGGCGCCGGCGGCGCGGGCTGTCTCTCGTTCCGGCGCGAGAAATTCATCGAATTCGGCGGACCCAATGGCGGGGACGGCGGGCGCGGCGGCCATGTCTGGGCCGAAGCGGTGGACAACCTCAATACGCTCATTGATTTTCGCTACCAGCAGCATCACCGGGCGAAGACCGGCCGGCCCGGCGAAGGCTCGAACCGCACCGGCGCCGACGCCGACGATCTCGTGATCAAGGTGCCAGTGGGCACGCAGATCTTCGAGGAAGATGAAGAAACGCTGGTCGCTGATCTCGATGAGCCCGGCGAGCGGGTCCTCCTCGCCAAGGGCGGCAATGGCGGGTTCGGCAATGCTCGGTTCAAATCATCGACCAATCAGGCGCCTCGGCGCGCCAATCCAGGCCAGCCGGGCGAGCAGCGCACCCTTTGGTTGCGGCTGAAACTGATCGCCGACATCGGCCTTGTCGGCTTGCCCAACGCCGGCAAGTCGACTTTTCTTTCGACGGTGACGGCAGCGAAGCCCAAAATCGCCGATTATCCGTTTACGACGCTTCACCCGGGGCTTGGCGTCGTGCGCGTCAATGAAGGGTTTTCCTTTGTCGTCGCCGACATCCCGGGCCTCATTGAAGGCGCCCATGAAGGCGCCGGCATCGGCGACCGCTTTCTCGGTCATGTCGAGCGTTGCGCGGCCATCTTGCATTTCGTTGACGCAACAGGCGAGGATGTCGCCAGCGCTTACGAGACCGTTCGCCGCGAGTTGGAAGCCTATGGCGGCGGGCTGACGCAAAAAACGGAAATCCTTGTGCTGACAAAAATTGACGCGCTCGGCGATGATGCCGTCGATGAAAAAGCGGCGACGCTCGAGGCGGCGGCGGACAAACCCGTGCAGCGGATTTCCGCCGTCAGCGGCGCCGGCGTAAAGGCGCTTATTTTCGAACTCGGCGAACTCGTTCGCAAGGAAAAGGCGTCTGTCGATGAAGAAGACGCTGCGCAGGAAGCGGGCTGGACGCCGTAACGCGCCGTGTTACAAAATATTCTTGCCCCCACGGGTGTAATTGCGCGCCCCGATGATTATTCTTAAGCCGGCAGCCGGACGAAAGCGTTTCCTTGATTTCAAAAACCGACCCGCCTCATCGCCGCATTGGATTGCTTGGCGGCTCCTTCAATCCCGCCCATGCCGGCCATCGCGAGATCTCTCTCGCCGCCATGGAAAAACTCGGCCTTGACGCCGTTTGGTGGCTGGTGACGCCGGGCAATCCTTTAAAAGATCCGGGGATCTACGCCGAATACGCAGCTCGCCTCGCCGGCGCGCGCGAGGCCGCAAACCACCCGGACATTGTCGTCAGCGATTTCGAGCAGCGGCGCGGCCTTCAGTATACGGTGGATACGCTGCGCCAGGTGAAAGACACGAACCCCAATGCCGACTTTGTCTGGATCATGGGCGCGGACAGCCTCAGCCAATTTCACCGCTGGAAGGACTGGCGCGACATCGCCGAGCTCGCCCCCTTCGCCGTCTTTGCGCGGCCAGGCTATGAGGACGCTTTGTCGAGCCCCGCAGGCGAGGCGCTGAAAGACGTGCGCCTGCCGGCCGAACGCGCCGGCGCCTTGTCAGGCGCTGAAACGCCGGCCTGGATCTATTTCGCTGAAACGGCGAACCCGATTTCGTCAACGGCGCTGCGCGCTGCGGGATCGCCAGCACAAGATACGGGTGCGGATTTATCAGCGCCGCACGGTCCGCTTGCATTCTTTCTTGACCTGCATCCTGCGCCCAACGACTTCCACGCCGACGCGATGGAAGGGCTCGCCGCCAAGGAAAAATGCCTGTCGCCGAAATATTTCTACGACGAACGCGGCTCTCGGCTCTTCCAGAAGATTACAGAGCAGCCGGAATATTATCCGACGCGTACGGAAAAAGAGATATTCACCAATAACGCGCCCGCGATCTGCGCCGCGCCGGGCGCGAATGTGGCGATCTTCGAATATGGATCCGGCGCCAGTGAAAAAATCGAATGGCTGTTGACCGGCCTTGAGCGCCCGGCGGCCTATGTCGCCATGGACATCTCGCGGGATTACCTGATCGGTTGCGCCTCCGCGATTGCTGAGAGATTCGAGATGCCGGTCGCCGCCGTCTGCGCGGATTTTCATGGCCATGTCGAAATCCCGAAAGGAATCCTGCCTGAGCCGGACCGCTGGTTCGGCTATTTCCCCGGCTCGACCATCGGCAATATGACGCCGCCGCTGGCTGCGCGTTTCCTGCGCCGGGCCGGCGAGACGCTGGGGCTGGAGGCGAAACTTCTTCTCGGCGTCGATCTCGTCAAAGACGTCGAAGTCCTTAACGCGGCCTATAATGACGCCGCGGGCGTCACCGCCGCGTTTAATCTAAACGTGCTGCGCCGAATGCAGCGCGAGCTCGGCGCTGATCTTGCGATCGACGATTTCGAGCACGACGCCTTTTACAACGAGCGCGAAAGCCGGATTGAGATGCATTTGCGCGCGCGCCGGGAAACGTCGATTTCTCTCGACGGCAGAGCATTCCGCTTCGCCGCCGGCGAGAGCCTGCACACCGAAAACTCTTATAAATACACAATCGAACGGCTTGAAGCCTTGTTCGCCGAGACCCCGTGGCGTCTTGAGACGGTCTGGACCGACCCGAAAAAATGGTTCGCGGCGTGTCTTTTAAGCCGCACATAATCCGGGCTCGGTGGTTGGAGGCCGGCCGGAACAACCCTATATTTCGGATTGCGGGCAAGTGCGCTCGCGCCGCTCAGGGAGGTTAATTCTGAGTTCAGTGAACGGTGCATCCGCGGCCGCCGGAAAGGCCGCATTGCGATTGGTCGCCGGTGCGACCGACGCAGACGCCGCAAAAGATAAAGCCATCAAGGCCGGCGTCCTGGCGGGGCTCTCCCCCGAAGATCTCAGCAAGCAATTGCTCTCCATAATTTTAGAGGAACTGGAAGACGACAAGGCGGAAGATGTCGTGACGATCCCGCTTGCCGGGAAATCCGACATCGCCGACAACATGGTCGTCGCGTCCGGTCGCTCCCAGCGCCACGTCGCCGCCATGGCTGACAAGGTGCTGCGCCGCTTGAAGGAGGCGGGCTACGGCCGCGCCGCCGTCGAGGGCGCCGCCGCCGGCGACTGGGTCCTGATCGACGCCGGGGACGTGATCGTTCACTTGTTCCGTCCTGAAGTGCGCAGCTTTTATAATCTTGAGCGGGTCTGGTCTGAGGCCGCCCACGCGCCGGCGAAGTCAGACGCGTAAGCGCGCGTCGGCCTCTGTGCTGCTGTGCGCGAGCGAAGGAGGCGATCGGTGTCCGCACGCCTCCTGATCGCCGCCGTCGGCAAAGCCCGAACGGGCCCGGAAGCGGAATTGACGGATGACTATCTGAAGCGCGCGGCGCCCCTTGGCGCGCGCCTCGGCTTCAAAGGCCCCGACCTCATCGAAGTGGACGCCCCGCGCGGCCTTTCGGGGCCGAAGCGGGCCGCCAAGGAAGCCGAGCTTCTCCTAAACGCCGCCGGCGAGGCGAGCCTCATCGCCCTTGATGAAACTGGGCGCGATATGGGCAGCGAAGCCATCGCCGCCATGCTTTCTGAAATGCGCGACGCCGGCGCGCCGGCTATTGCGTTCGCGATCGGCGGCGCTGACGGGCACGGCGCCCCGTTGATCGCAAAATCCGCGCGGAAGATCGCATTCGGCAAGGCGACATGGCCGCACCTGCTTGTCAGGGCGATGCTGGCGGAGCAATTATACCGCGCGATGACGATCCTCGCCGGCCACCCTTATCACCGCGCATGAGACTTGCGCTCGCGATCCTGTTCGTCGCTGCGTTCAGCGTCGCCTCGGCGCAAACGCCAGCGCCTGAAGAACTGCAGGAAATCGAAAAAGCGCTGAAAGATCGCGCCGCCGAAGAGAAGCGGTTGCGCCGTGAAGCCGAAGCGCGCGCCCAGGAAGTCGCCGCTCTGCGCCATCGCCTGATCGAGACCGCCAATTCCATTCAGGACGCCGAGCGCAAGATCACCGGGCTTGAAACGACCATCGCGGAATTGGAGATCGAACAGAACGCGGCGGAGACGGCGCTCGCTGGCGAGAGCGAAAATCTGAGCGAGCTTCTGGCCGCGCTGCAGTCATTGGAAATGTCGAAGCCGCCGGCGCTACTGGTCTCGCCCGGCGACGCGAATGAAGCCGCGCGCGCGGCGATGCTGCTCGCGGACGCCGCGCCCGAAGTTGAGGCGCGCGCCCGGCGCCTGCGCGAGGCGATCGCGCGGCTCGCCGGTCTCACCGAAACCCTGGATGCTGAACGCGCCGCCTATGCGGCGACCAATCGCGATCTCGCCTCGCGGCGCGACGTCCTCGCGGAGTTGATGGCGGAGAAAGAAAAGGAGCAGAACGTCGCAGAGAGCCTCGCCGCCGCCGCCCAAAAAGAGACCGCGCGGCTTGCTGTGAAGGCGACGAGCTTGCGGGAAATGGTCGAACGCCTTGAGCGCCTCGCCCATCGCGTGACGCCGCGATTGAAACCGGCGCCCCCGGAAAAGGATCGTCCGGCCCTCGCCGCTGCGCCTGCGCCGCCGACCATCAAGCGTGCGGCCCCCAGCCCCTTTATTGCGAACCGGCCGTTCGCGTCGGCCCGGGGCTTGCTGCGTCCCCCGGTGGCGGGACGGTTAACAGGCGAATTCGGCAAGCCCAAGCCGGACGGCGGCGTTTTTGAAGGAATGCGGTTTAAAGCCCGCGATAACGCCATTGTTACGGCGCCGTTCGAAGGCAAGGTTGTTGTTGCGCGGGGTTGGATGCCCGTGGGCAATATTGTCATTCTGGACGTTGGCGGGGGCTATCATATATTGTTGCTGGGCGTTGGCGCGATATTGGTCGAGGAAAACCAGCGCATTGCGGCCGGCGAACCGGTAGCGCAGATGGCGAGTGAAAACGCGGATCTGGATCTCGAGATCCGCAAAAATGGAGACCCTGTTAACCCGGCGTTCTGGCTCTCCAAGAAAGATATGGCCGCATTGGCGCTTTGAATTTCCGAGGAATTGTAGATGAAGGTGTTTGTTTCATGAGACTTTTCAGCAAAAAACGCGTCCACCGTTATGGGCGCGGCGCCAAGGGTTATTCCGCCGGCGCGCTGGCGGCGGCTGCCTGCGGCGGCGCGCTCGTCTTCGGCGTTCTCTCCAGCGCCGTTTTCGCCCGGGCCTCGATCTCGGCCGACACCTTCCGCCAACTCGATCTTTTCGGCGAAGTGTTTGAACAGGTCCACGACAATTACGTCTCGGACCCGGAAGACTCCGATCTTATTAAGGGCGCCATCGACGGCATGCTGTCGACGCTCGATCCGCATTCGAATTACCTGTCGCCGGAAGACTTCCAGACCATGCAGGAGCAGACCCGCGGCTCTTTCGCCGGGCTCGGCATCCAGGTCACCATGGATAATGAGGGCGAGGACAAGGGCTATGTGAAGATCGTCGCCCCGATCGACGATACGCCGGCGGCCCGCGCCGGCATGCAAACCAACGATCTGATCGTTGAAATCGACGGCAAGGCGGTTCTCGGCATGTCGCTCGATGAGGCGATCTCGCATCTCAAAGGCGAGAAAGGCACCCGCGTCTCGATCAAGGTGTTGCGCGACCGCGACGCTGAACCGTTTGGGCTCGATCTCATTCGCGACATCGTGACGGTGCAGTCGGTGACCCACCGCGCCGAAGGCGACTTTGGCTATATCCGCATTTCAAATTTCTCCGAGCAGACCGAAGACGGCCTCAAAAAAGCGATCCGGGCGCTGAACAAAGATATTTCAGGCGGCATGAAGGGTCTCGTCTTGGACCTGCGCTCCAATCCGGGCGGCCTTCTCGACCAGGCCGTTTCGGTCTCCGACGCCTTTCTCGAGGGCGGTGAAATCGTCTCCACCCGCGGCCGGCGCCCGCGCGACACCCTGCGCGAGATGGGAACGCCCGGCGACAAGCTGAACGGCAAACCAATTGTCGTCCTGATCAATGGCGGGTCGGCCTCAGCCTCGGAAATCGTCGCCGGCGCCCTGCAGGACCGCAATCGCGCATTGCTGCTCGGAACGAAATCCTTCGGCAAGGGCTCAGTGCAGACGGTCATTCCGCTGCAGAACGGTCTTCAAGGCGCGCTGCGCCTCACGACCTCGCGCTATTACACGCCTTCGGGCCGCTCCATTCAGGCGCTGGGCATTGAACCCGATCTTCTGATGCCGGTGCGGTATCCCGGCCAGGATCCTGCGACCCCGCCGTCGCGGCGCTCCGAGGCGGACCTTCCCGGCGCGCTCGACGTCAATCAGATCGGCACGGTTGAACCCGAAACGGAAGTCGAAGAGCCGGCGGAGACGGCGGCGGACGAAGACGGCGACGCACCGGGCGTCGAGCCCGTTGAGTGCGGCTACAAGGAAGACGGCGAAACCTTTCGCGACTGTCAGCTTGACCGCGCGCTCGAAATCCTCGCCGACGCGACCGCTTACCGCCAAATGCTCGCCGACGCCGGCGTCGCCCGCGCGCAGTAAAAGCGAAAATCTGAGAAGAACCTCGAGCCGGGGCGGCCAGGAGGCCGCCCCGTTTCCTATTGGTTAACCTAAAACTTCGAAAACCGGAGAGGACTGACGTTTTTTCTGAGGAAAGCGCCCGCACGCGGGCGCGGATGGCGCGTGAAACAGATTGGTTTACGACGACCTTTTCGCCGGCCGGTGATCTCACGACTGACGCTCGCCTGGACGGGCGCGGGCGCAACGGCCCTGTTGCTGGCGTCGGTCGTCGCCTATCCCAGCCTTTCGGGTCGCGGCGGCGCGCGCATCTCCCTGCCTGTGGACGGGATCGAAACCATGGCCCGCCGCGAGGCGCCGGCGGGCGGTTTGCGCCTCGGCAGCCCGGGCGAAGACGCGGCGCGGTTCGCCGCAGATGACAGCCCGCGGGACCAAGACGCCGACGCCAATGATGCGGCGAGCGCCGACGCCGTCGACATTCTGACCTATTCAGAAGCGTTCCCGGCGCTTCCAGACGAAGGCGGGGGCGATTTCGCAGACGACGATGACGTCGCGCTCGCTTTCGACGCCGACGACGTCGTCATCACCATCGCCGGGGGCGCGCGCCGCGTCACTCCCGTCACTGCGGCGCGGTTAAGCCCTGTCGATCCGGTCACGCCGGTGGCCGAACCTGATCCGGCGCTCATGCGCAAGGTCGCCTTCGGAACGGTGCCGAAGATCAGCCTCGACGGGCGCATGGCCATGCACGCTTATCGCAGCGCTTTTAAGGGCGGCGATGGTCGGGCGCGCATCTCGCTCCTTGTCGGCGGACTTGGGCTCAACGCAGCGCTGACGGAGCGCGCCATTGACGAGCTTCCGCCGGCGGTGTCGCTCGCCTTTGCGCCCTATGCGAAGGATCTCGATTACTGGACGCAAAAAGCCCGGCGCGCCGGGCATGAAGTCCTGATCGAATTGCCGATGGAAAGTTATGGCGGCGGCGCGGAGGCGCTTGGCTCAGCCAGCCTTCTGACCAGCCGTTCGCCGGAAGAAAACCTGCAACGCCTAGACTGGCTGATGTCGCGCTTTGGCGGCTATTTCGCGGCGACCAATTATCAGGGCGGAAAATTCTCAGCGAATGACGACGCGCTCGCCCCCATCCTGGCCCAGCTTCGCGACGCCGGCGTCGCCTATATCGACGATACGGGCGCGGCCGCCGGGGCGCGAAGCGGCGCTGTTATCGCGAGCGTCGACAGGATCATCCCGCCAGCGCCCGATGATGCTGGTCGGACCGGGGTTACCCGCGCGTTGGCGCGCCTTGAAGCCGCCGCGCGCGAGGACGGCGCGGTTTTGGCCAAGACCTACGCCTATCCGGCGACCATCGAGGAAATCGCTACTTGGGCGAGCGAGCTTGATAAGGACATTTTCATGCTGGCGCCCGCTTCATCCGCCTTGCCCGCGCGCTTTGCTTCCCGCTAAAGGGACCTCCGACTTCTCTCCCGACTCTCCCATGAGGCGCGCGGCCATGGTTCCGACCGATCACCTTCGTCACTACCGCCCCAATGTCGGCGTCGCCCTTTTTAACCGGCGCGGCGAGGTTTTTTACGGTCGGCGGGTCGATACCCATTCCGCCCTCTCCGAATTCGCCGACGAGCCGAACAAGTGGCGATGGCAAATGCCGCAGGGGGGCGTCGATCAGGGAGAGGACATCGTCGACGCGGCTTTTCGCGAACTGAAAGAGGAGACAGGCGTTGTCTCCGCGACGCTTTTGACGGTGACGCCCGGCTGGCTCGCCTATGATTTCCCGAACGGTTATCGCAAGAAGAACTGGGTCGGCCAGCGCCAGAAATGGGCTGCGATGCTCTTCACCGGCAAAGAAAGCGAGATTGATCTTGAGGCCGACGACCACCAGGAATTTGACGACTGGCGCTGGGGCGCGCTTGAAGACGCGCCGTCGCTGATCGTGCCGTTCAAACGAATGGTCTATACCGAGCTGATGGCCGCCTTGTCCCCCTTGCGGGATTTCATTCGCTCGCTGCCCCGGTCGCCAGGCGATAAATGATTTCCGTCCGCCTCAGGAAAAACGGCGTGAACGGGCCATTGTAATAGGCGATCGTCGGCGCGCCATCGACAGAGAGCCCGCGCTTTTCAATGAACGCTTCAAGCGCTTCCCTATGCTTTTCGAAGTTTCCATCCGTATAAAGACCGCTGAAGCGGATCGCGGCGGCGCGGTAAGGCTCTGTCGTTGACAGCGTAATGCGCGGATCGGTCGGCTTCGGCACCTTTTCCATGGTGTATTTTGACGGCATCATGAAGTCGACCACCCACTCGCCCTCGCCGACGGCAGATTGCGTGACCGGCGCCGTCATGGCGATCTTCTCCGAAGCCGTCTGCGTAACCGGGGCGGTCATCGCGATTTTACCGTCCGCCGCGTTGTCGCCGAAAATGAAAGCGGCGAGAATGCGGAACGCTTTCCCAGCCGCTTCCTGCCGCTCGCCCGTCACGGTGACGCTGGCGAGAAGAAGCGGCGGGTAATCCCGGATCTCGATGTCGCCGACCTCTTCAACTACCGTGTAATCGGGCGTTTCTTCGTCGGCCATGGCAGGTCCTGTTACGGTGGCGAGTGCGAAAATGACGGCGAGCGCAAGGGTTTTTGACATGGGCGACATTCATCCCGTGGACATCAAGCGACGCCATGGGTTACGGCGGCGCCATGAACGCAGATCAAAAGCAACCGGCCGACTTTCTACTGGACCGCGTCCTCTATCGCGATGGGCTGATGCTGGTGATCGATAAGCCGGCGGGCCTGCCGGTGCATGCGCGGCCCGGCGACGGCGCGGGGCCGAGCCTTGAGGACTATTTCGACGCCCTGCGGTTCGGCCTGCCGCGCCCGCCCGCCCTCGCCCATCGCCTCGATAGCGACACCACGGGCTGTCTTGTGCTCGGCCGCCACCCGAAGGCGCTCCGCAAGCTGAGCAAGCTCTTCGCCGAGGGGAAAGTCGAAAAAACCTATTGGGCGATCTGCCAAGGAGCCCCCGAGAAGCTTTCGGGCTCGATTGAGGCCGCGCTCGTCAAGCAGAAGATGAAAACCGGCTGGCGCATGATGGTCGCCGGCGCAGACAGCGCTGACGCGAAGCCGGCGCGCACCACTTATCGTGTTCTTGCAGAGAAAGGCGGGCTTTCGTTTATCGAGACAAAGCCGAAGACGGGACGCACCCACCAAATCCGGGTTCATCTTGCGTCCATTGGCGCGCCGATCCTCGGCGATCCTCTGTATGGGGAGTTGCGGCCGTCAGAACGCCAAGGCCCGATGATGCTGCATGCGCGACGCGTGATTATCCCGATTTCAAAGAATAAACCGGCGATCGCGGTTGAAGCGCCGCCGCCAGATGCGATGGCGGCGTTTATGGAAAAACACGGCTTCAAACTTCCCGATTTAGCAGGAACGAACGAGTAGCCCATGAGGCGCCGCCTGCAACATTATGGGCCGACAAACCGCCGTGAGCGAATTAACATGAGCCTTTATCGGCGGGCGCTCAGCTATTCCTGAAACTGCTGCGCGCCATAATCCGGGCAGGTCGCGACACGGCTCGTCTCTTCGGTCGCGCTCTCAAACAGCCAGCACGCATCAAAGATCGAGCAATAGCAATAATCGATTTGCGCCGCGCCAGTCGCCGCTTTCTCTGTCATCGCTGCGACAATATTGCGATCGGCGACGGCGAAAAGATCAACGGTCTCGCCAGCGGCGATAACCCGCCTGTCTACGGATGACTTGGAAAAGCGCACGGCGGTTTCGCCGACGGCCAACTCAGCGGCGTGGAGCCAGTCTCGCGCAGCCGCGCCGTCAATGAGAACGCGCATTGATTCCATCCGGCCGGGACCGACCCCGGTGTTCCTCATCGAAATTCTGAACTCGGCCGCATCGGCGGTGATGAAATCGGACGTGTGCAATTGAATGATCGGCCAGACGGCGGCTTCCGACTGGCGGCGCACCGCGGCGGATTCGTTGAGCGCCGCATAAAGCGCCACGGCGCCGGTGAAGACGCCGGCGACGGCGAGAACGGTCTGCACGATGTTGATCCGGACGAAAATGCGCTCAGCGCGCGTCATCTCCTGATGCGGCTGAGCTGTTTCGCTTTCGGGCGGAGCCGGCGCAGGCGTTTCCTTTTCCGCCGGCTTATCGCTCATCTCAAAGCGCCGCTTGCAGTTCTTTGAGGCGATCGAGCGCTGTTTGCGCGGAAAGACGCTTCTCGTCCGTTTCCGCGTCGGCGACGTCTTCCTCGGCGTTCTTGATCGCCTGTGTGATCTTCGCCGCGTCGAGCTCTTTTGCAGGCATCGCTTCTTCAGCGAGGACCGTCAGGCCGGCCGGCGAGATTTCCGCAAAGCCGCCGCGCACGAAGATGCGGCTTTCATCATTGCCGTCCTTGATGCGCACCATGCCGGGGGCGAGGGTCGTCATCATCGGCGCGTGATTGGCGAGAACGCCGATCCAGCCTTCCGTTCCCGGAATATCGACTTCGTCGACCTCGCGGGACATCAGTTCACGCTCCGGGGAAACGAGATTGAATTGGAGTTTGTCTGCCATAGTTGATGAGGGATTGGGGGGTTGGGATTAGGGATGAGTTTTGTTGAACTCTTCCTAATCCCGCATCCCTCGTCCCTACTTCCTCATTTAAGCCGCTTCCGCCGCCAGCTTGCCGGCTTTTTCTTTCGCGTCCTCGATCGAGCCGACCATGTAGAACGCCGCTTCCGGCAGGTGGTCATATTCGCCCTCGATGAGGCCCTTAAACGAGCGCACCGTATCTTCGACCGGCACCTGGATGCCCGGGAAGCCGGTGAAGACCTGCGCGACGTCGAAGGGTTGCGACAGGAAGCGCTCGACCTTCCGGGCGCGGGCGACGACCAGCTTGTCCTCTTCGGAAAGCTCGTCCATGCCCAGAATGGCGATGATGTCCTGCAGCGCCTTATAACGTTGCAGAATGCCCTGCACGCCGCGTGCGACGTCATAGTGCTCCTGGCCGACAATGCGCGGGTCGAGGATCCGCGAGGTCGAATCGAGCGGATCAACGGCCGGATAGATTCCTTTCTCAGAAATCGCGCGGTTCAGAACCGTGGTCGCGTCCAAGTGCGAGAAGGATGTCGCCGGCGCGGGGTCGGTCAGGTCGTCGGCGGGCACGTAAATCGCCTGCACCGAGGTGATCGAGCCCTTGGTTGTCGTCGTGATCCGCTCCTGCATCTGGCCCATATCGGTGGCGAGGGTCGGCTGATAGCCGACCGCCGAGGGGATGCGGCCCAAAAGCGCGGAGACTTCCGAGCCCGCTTGCGTAAAGCGGAAGATATTGTCGACGAAGAAGAGAACGTCCTGGCCCTGATCGCGGAAGTGTTCCGCAACCGTCAGCCCAGACAGCGCGACGCGGGCGCGCGCGCCCGGCGGTTCGTTCATCTGACCGTAGATCAGCGAGCATTTGGAGCCGGCTGCAGAGCCATTGTTCTCGGCAGGGTTTTTGTTCACGCCGGATTCGATCATTTCCCAGTAAAGGTCGTTGCCTTCCCGGGTGCGCTCGCCGACGCCGGCGAACACCGAATAGCCGCCATGCACCTTGGCGATGTTGTTGATGAGCTCCTGGATGAGAACCGTCTTGCCGACGCCCGCGCCGCCGAACAGGCCGATCTTGCCGCCCTTTGCGTAAGGACAAAGGAGATCGACGACCTTGATGCCCGTTGCGAGCATTTCCGCTTCCGTCGACTGTTCGACAAAGGGCGGGGCTTCGGCATGGATCGGCCTGCGGGACGCGGTTTTGACCTCGCCCGCTTCATCGACGGGCTCGCCGATGACGTTCATGATCCGCCCCAGCGTCTCTTCGCCGACGGGCACCGAGATCGCCGCGCCGGTGTCTTTGACGGGCTGGCCGCGCACGAGGCCTTCGGTTGAGTCCATGGCGATGGTGCGAACGATGTTCTGGCCGAGATGCTGGGCGACTTCGAGCACCAGCCGGTTGCCCTGATTGTCCGTTTCCAGCGCGTTCAAAATGCCCGGCAGGTGATCGTCGAACTCGACGTCGACGACAGCGCCGATAACCTGTGAAATGCGGCCTTCTTTGCTCATTTTCCTCTTCCTTCGTTATTCCGTATGCAGCGCAAGGCCTATAACGCCTCTGCGCCGGATATGATCTCGATCAGTTCCTTGGTGATCTGCGCCTGGCGGGCGCGGTTATATTGCAGCGTCAGCTTATCGATCATTTCGCCGGCGTTGCGGGTCGCGTTGTCCATGGCGGTCATGGATGCGGCCTGTTCCGAGGCGACGTTTTCGAGAAGCGCGCGGAAAATCTGGACCGCAACGTAGCGCGGAAGCAGCTCGCGCAGGATTTCAGTCTCGTCCGGCTCATATTCGTAAACGGCGCCATTGAGGTCCGGCGTTTCAACGCCTTCAGGCGCCTCGGCCGGAATGATCTGTTGCGCAGTCGGCACCTGGCTGACGACATTCTTGAACTTGCCGAAAAAGAGCGTCGCGACATCAAATTCGCCGGCGTCAAAACGCGACAGAACTTCTTCGGCGATCTCGTGCGCCTCGTTGAATCCAACCTGGCGGACCTCGACGAAATTCGTCTTCCAGATGATGAACTCGCCATAAAGGCGTTTCAGCATGTCGGCGCCCTTGCGTCCGACGGTGACGATCTTGACCTTCTTGCCTTCGCTCTGAAGCTTCGTCAGATGCTCGCGCGCGAGCCGCACGATCGAGGCGTTAAACCCGCCGCAAAGACCCTTGTCGGCGGTGGCGACGATCAGGAGATGCGTCTCGTCTTTTCCTGTGCCGGCAAGCAGTTTCGGCGCATTCGGATTGCCTTCCGCGCTGGCGGCGAGATTGGCGAGCACCGCCTCCATCCGCTCCGTATAGGGACGGGCTTCTTTGGCGCGCTCCTCGGCCCGGCGAAGTTTGGCTGCGGCGACCATCTGCTTGGCCTTGGTGATCTTCTGGGTCGATTTGACCGACGAGATCCGGTTTTTGAGATCCTTCAATGAGGGCATAGCGTCGCTTCAATCAGTGCTTTCGTTTATCAGGAACGGATGGCGCGCGCTTCAGAGCGTTGCTCATAAAGGCGCTGAGGGCTGTTCGAAATTTCGGGAAGATGGGCCGGCCGAATACGGTGTTGCTGACATAGCGACCGCGCGCGATATCAAAGGGCGCGCGCAGGAACGGTCCGCCATCTTGTGCGTTGAGCGGCGTGAAATAGGCGCAACCATCGAAATAATAGTGATTGACCTGGCTGAGGCGCGTGCGTCCGGCCTCGCGGATCGGCTCGCCGCCATGCAGAAGGTTTGCAGACCACAAAATCGCTTCGCCGCGCCTTAAGATCCCGAGCTCCTTTCGGAACTCATGGCGCGCAATCAGCCGCGCGACATAATCCTCATAATCGCTGTACTTCAGGCTGCCGACATCATCGACGCTGACGACGGGCAACTTATGGCTGCCGGGATAGTAATGAAGCGGCCCATTGCCTTCATCGACGTCTTCCAGCGCGATCCAAAGCCCGCACATGAAGCGCGGCGGGAACGAGTTGAAGTGGTAGGTGTCCGAATGGGTGCGCTGTTCCGAGCCGGCCGGAAAGTTCAGGGTCTGGAACGGAAAGGCGCGCCGTTCATAAAGCTCACTCAGGAGCGACAACACCTGCGGGGCGGCGGCCAGATCGCGCACAGCCGCTGATTGGCGCCAGAGATCCTGCGCCCTGGCCGTCTCGCCGAAGAGCGCCTTTGTCTGCGCCGCCGCTTCGACAAGCAGCGCTTCGTCGAAACCGAAATCAATACGCGCATACCCGTCGCGGTGGTAATCATCGACGATCGCCGCAACCTCGTTCGACAAGCTCCGCCGCGCCCGCGCTTCTTCATAAAGCGGGGCCTCAAACCAGGGCGGCGTGAAGCTGAACTGCGGCGACGTCATGGGCGGGCGAACCTTTACGCAAATGCTTTCGTAAACGCGTCGAGCGCCTCTTTGAGTTTCTTCTCGGTGTCGTCGTCGAGTTTTCCGGTGTCGCGGATGGTCGAGAGGACATCGGAATGGTCGGCGTGAAGCTTGCGCAGCCATTCTTCCTCAAAGGCCTGGACGCGGTCTTTGCCGATGCCGTCGAGATAGCCTTGCGTGCCGGCATAGATGACGCAGACCTGCTCTTCGACCTGCAGCGGCGAATATTGGTCCTGCTTCATCAGCTCCGTCAGCCGGTCGCCGCGATTGAGGATGCGCTGGGTCGTCGCATCGAGGTCGGAGCCAAATTGCGCGAACGCGGCAAGCTCCCGATACTGAGCAAGCTCGCCCTTGATCTTGCCGGCGACCTGTTTCATCGCCTTGACCTGCGCGGCCGAGCCGACGCGGCTGACCGAGAGACCCACATTCACCGCGGGCCGCACGCCCTGGAAGAAGAGGTCGGTCTCAAGGAAGATCTGACCGTCCGTGATCGAGATCACGTTGGTCGGGATATAGGCGGACACGTCGTTGGCTTGCGTCTCAATGATCGGCAGCGCCGTCAGCGAGCCCGCGCCCTCGTCGTCATTCAGTTTCGCCGCCCGCTCCAGAAGCCGCGAGTGAAGATAGAAAACGTCGCCCGGATACGCCTCGCGCCCCGGCGGCCGGCGCAGCAAGAGCGACATCTGGCGATAGGAGACGGCCTGCTTCGATAGGTCGTCATAGATGATCAGCGAATGCATGCCGTTGTCGCGGAAATATTCGCCCATGGCGCAGCCGGCGAAGGGCGCCAGGAATTGCAGCGGCGCCGGCTCTGAGGCGGTCGCCGCAACGACGATGGAGTAGTCCATGGCGCCGTTGTCTTCGAGCGTCTTAACGATCTGCGCGACGGTCGACCGCTTCTGGCCGATTGCAACATAAACGCAGTAAAGCTTTTTCGATTCATCGTCGCTGGCGTTGATGTCTTTCTGGTTGAGGATCGTATCAACGCAGATCGCAGTCTTGCCGGTCTGGCGATCGCCGATGACAAGCTCGCGCTGGCCGCGGCCGATGGGGATCATGGCGTCGATGGCCTTGATGCCGGTCTGCATCGGCTCGTGCACGGATTTGCGCGGCAGGATGCCCGGCGCCTTGACGTCAACGAGCCGGCGCTCCGTCGCCTCGATCGGGCCCTTGCCGTCGATCGGATTGCCGAGCGGGTCGACGACGCGGCCGAGCAGCGCCTTGCCCACCGGCACGTCGACGATGGCCTTCGTGCGCTTGACGGTGTCGCCTTCCTTGATCTCGCGGTCTTCGCCGAAGATCACGACGCCGACATTGTCGGTTTCAAGGTTCAGCGCCATGCCTTTGACGCCATTCGCAAACTCGACCATTTCGCCGGCTTGCACATTATCGAGGCCGTAGATCCGGGCGATCCCGTCGCCCACAGACAACACCTGGCCGATCTCCGAGACTTCGGCGTCCTTGCCGAAATCCTTGATCTGCTGCTTCAGGATTGAGGAGATTTCTGCCGCATTCAGTTCCATGGCGCGTTAGGCCTCTTTCATCGCTGTTTTGAGTTTGTTGAGTTTGGTGCGGAGCGAGGAGTCGATCATGGTCGAACCGATCTTGACGATCAGCCCGCCGAGAAGATCCGGCTCGACGCGGGTTTGAAGATTGACGGCCTTGCCAAGGGACGACTCAATTTCAAGGCGCAGCGCCTTGACCTGATCATCGCTCATGGGCGCGGCGGCGATCGCCTGCGCCATCACTTCGCCGCGCTCGCGGGCCGCGCGCGCGATATAAGCGGCGATCATGCCCTCGATGACGAAAAGCCGCCGGTTTGAGGCGACGACTTTCAGGAAATTCGTTGTGGTGGCGCTGAAGCCCGCTTTCTCGGCGATCGCCGCGACGGCCGCGAGCTGATCGTCGCGATCATAGACCGGGCTTTTCACAAATGCGCGCAAGTCTTCCGAGTCGTGGATGGCCGCGCGCAGGGATTTCAATTCTTTCTCGACCGATTCCCAGTCGCCCTGTTCGCGGGCGAGGTCGAAAAGCGCGGATGCGTAACGGTCGGCGACGCCGGAGACGGGCGTCGGTTCGCCGGCGGCGGCGTCGGTATGGGCGGTGTCGCTGGGCACGGAAGCGGTCGTCCTTGCTCCTGAGAGAAACGGCGCCAGGCTGGCGGGCGCGGAAACTGTTGAATTCTATTACTTTTTTATCGCCTCGCAGAACGCGAAACGGGCCCCGGACGCGAGACCGCGCGGAGCGGTAGCACGCCCCCCTTCGCGACGCAACAATCCGCGGTGCGGCGGAATCGCGGGAAAAAATTCGCGCGGGCGCCACGCCTTGTCGGCGTCGCTCAACCGGCTTAGCGATGGCGACAAGAACGAAGGCTCGCGATATCGGAAGGTTCTATGGCAGACCGCAATTCCCATATCGTCTTCGGTTCTCCAATCGACATCGCGAAGACCCGCGCCGAAGCGGCGGCGCGCGCGCGCCCGCGCCATTTCATGCTGGCCCTCGCCGATCGCCTCGGCGCGCGGATCTGGTCGCCGGAAAACGGCGCGACGCCCTCAAGACGCACCCTTGGCGATCGCATCGCGCGGATCGGCAACGCCTGCGCCGCCCAGGCGGAGGCGATCGTCGACGCCGCGAGCGACGACGACGTCATCATCTGCAACACTGAAGGCGCCAGCCTGCCGATCGCCGACCGGCTCGCCGCCGCCGGCAAGAAAACCCGTCTCGCTACGTTCGCGCATAATCTTGTTCGCCCGCGCATGCGCGCGCTGATGACGGTGACCGGCGTCCTAAAACGCCATGACGCGATTTACGTTGTTGCGCCGATGCTGGCGCAGGCGTTGAAGGCGAGGCTCGGCGCAGACGTTCAAGTCAAGTTTGTCCGTGAGCAGACCGATGACGCTTTTTTCTCGCCGGGTCCCGCCAAGCGCGAGGGCGAACAGGCCTTGATTGTCAGCATGGGCATGGAGCAACGCGATTACCGAACGCTCGCCGCCGCCGCGGGCGATCTCGACGTCGACATTCGCATCAGCGGTTTTTCGTCAGACGCGCGCATAACGGCGCGCGCCATGCCGGATATCATGCCGGCGAATATGCAACAGCGCTTCTACGAATGGACTGAGCTTTCCCAGCTTTATCGCGACGCCGACATCGTTATCGCCCCGGTTTTCGAAAACAATTATGCAGCCGGCATCAACACGATCCTTGAAGGCATGGCGACCGGCCGACCAGTCATCGCGAGCCGCAGCGTCGGGCTCGCAGGGCTGTTTGAAGACGAAAGCGGCATTGCGTGGGTCGCGCCGGGCGACGCGCCGCAGCTGCGCGAGACCATCCAGTCCCTGCTCGCCGATCCAGACGCGCGGCGACAGCTGGCTGAGAAAGGGCGCGCCGTTTTCAGCGCGGGGCACCGCTTCGACGATCAGGTGGAGGCGATTGCGAAGCGGCTTGCAGCGCTTTGATGTTTAAAAGCGCCAGCCGACGCGCACGCCGAGATGGTCCAAGCCCTCATTGTCCGAGCACAGACCGGCGTTCGACATATGCGACCAGTGAATGCCGACATCGAGCCGGTCGGTGACGCGATAGCCGCCATCCGCCGAAACCCGGAACTGTACGCGGCATCCCAGAAACAGCGTGTCATCCACGCGGTCCATATCGACAGCCGGATCAAAGGCGTCGGTTTCGCCGGTGTGGACGACGCCGCCGGCGCCGGCCGACAGATAAAACCGCTTCGGCAGATCGAATTTCCAGTCGACGCCGGCGTAGACTTGGGCCGTTGCGCCCGCATTGGTCGGCAGGGTGAAGCCAGCCACCGGGCGCGGCGACAGGATGAATCTGAAGAACTCAGGCGACTTGAACGCTATCTCGCCATTGAACGCGGCGCCTTTCTCCTTGTCGACGCCCGGCCCGCAGCAGCCTTGCGCGAAGACGCCGCCGCGGATCTCGTCGACGGCCGGAAAAGCCGCCGCCGGCGCCGTCGCCATGAGCGTGAAAAGAAAAATCGCAAAGCCCGCAAGCCGCATTCTTTTTAGATCCCTACCCTAAACGCCGCGCCGGTTGCCGCGCCATTAGGGTAAATTAGAGGTTAACAGTTACGATAAGGTTTAAAGGAATGAGTGGGGGTCGATATCCACAACGCGCCGGACCGCGCCCGGCGGTTTCACCCGCGAAAGCCAGTCATTGAGGAAGGCCTGCACATTTCGGTCGCGCTCGGCCTTTACGAGAAAGCGCATCCGCGCCTCGCCGCGCAGCCGGTAAATCGGCGCCCGGGCCGGGCCAAGAACGCTGATCCCGTCCGCCGCCGGCGCGGCGGCGCTGAGCGCGCGGGCATGGTCCTGAAGCGCGCGCTCATTCTTTGATTTCAGGATCACCGCGGCGAGACGGCCATAGGGCGGGAAGCCGAGGCGGCGACGGCTCATCGCCTCGGCGGCCAGAAACGCGTCGCGGTCGTTGCGGGCGAGCGCGCGAAAGACGGGCGTTTCCGGCTGATAGGTCTGGAGAAACGCGCGGCCCGCCTTGCCGGCCCGGCCTGCCCGGCCCGTGACCTGCGCCAAGAGCTGGTAGGTGCGTTCGGCCCCGCGCAAATCGCCGCCGGCGAGACCGAGATCGGCGTCGACGATGCCGACCAGCGTCAGGTCCGGAAAGTGATGGCCTTTTGCGGCGACCTGGGTCGCGATCAGGATGTCGATCTCACCCGCGGCCATGGCGTCGAGGACGGCGCGCATCGCCCGCGGCGTCGGCGCAGTATCAGAGGAAAGAACGCTGAGATTGGCGTCGGGCCAGCGCGCGGCCGCTTCCTCCGCCAGGCGCTCGACGCCTGGCCCGCATGGGTGCAGCGAACCGACCGCGTTGCATTCGGGGCATGCGGACGGTTTCGGCATGGAAAAGCCGGTGTGATGACAAACGAGACGGTTTTCAAACCGGTGCTCGACGAGCAGCGTGTCGGAATCGGGCGCCGTCATCTTGTGACCGCAGCGCCGGCAAATCGTCATCGGCGCATAGCCGCGCCGGTTCAGGAACAGCATTGACTGTTCGCCGGCGGCGAGATTTCGATCGATCTCCGTACAGAGCACCGGCGACAACCAGCCGCCAGGCTCGCTCTTGTCCTCACGCATATCGACAAGCTGAACATCCGGCATTGATGCGCCGGCGTGCCGCGAGGGCAGACCGACAGCGCCGTACCGGCCTTCATCGACATTGACGACGGTCTCTAGGGATGGGGTTGCGGAGGCGAGAATGACGGGAAAGCCAGCCCGCGCCCCGCGCGCCACCGCAAGATCGCGCGCGTGATAGACGACGCCGTCTTCCTGCTTGTAGGCGCCGTCATGCTCTTCATCGACGACAATCAGGCGCAAATGCCGGAAGGGCAGGAACAGCGCCGAGCGCGCGCCGACAACGAGGCGCGCCTGGCCTTCGCCGACCCTGCGCCAGACCCGGCGGCGCGCCGCAGCCGTCATCTCCGAATGCCACGGCGCCGGCTCGCACTGAAACCGCTCGCCGATGCGTTCGAGGAACGGCAAGGTGAGCGCGATCTCCGGCAGCAAGATCAGGACTTGCGCGGCGGGATCGGCGCGCATGACAGCCGCAACCGCGTCGAGATAGACTTCCGTCTTGCCCGAACCGGTGACGCCGTCGATCAGCATCGCGCGATGGCCGCCGACGCTTACGACTTCTTCGAGGCGCTCCGCCGCCGTTCGTTGTTCCAGAGACAGCTCCGGTCCCGGCGCATCTGTTTTCGGCGCTGAAAAGGGCGGGTCCGGATCAATCGCCCGCGCTTCAAGGGCGCCCGCTTTTTCAAGGCCGCGCACGACGGCGTCGCTGACGCCCGCCTGCGCCGCGAGCGCCGCCGCGCTCAAGGGCGTCGCCCCCGCCGTTTCAAGAACGGCCGCGCGCTGCGGCGTCATCCGCGCCGGCGCGCCGGCCCCTTGCACGAAGCCCGTCTGATGTTTCGGCGGGGCCAGCGCGTCGCTCGACCGCATCACCATGCGCAGGACCGATCCGAGGGGAAACATCGTGTAGCGGGCGGTCCACGCGACAAAGTCGAGGAGATCGGACCCCAGCGGCGGCGCATCGAGAACGCGGCTCACGGGTTTCACCTTGTCGTCGGGAAGCGATTCGTCGCCGGGCTCCGGCCAGACAACGCCATAGATCTCCCGCGGCCCGAAAGGCGCGGCGACAAATGTTCCAGGCTCAAGGATTGCGCCGGCCGGCGCGGCGTAGTCGAAAGCCGTCAAAAGCGGCAAGGGAAACAAGACCTTGACCCGGCGCGGGGCGGGCGCGGCGTTGTCGGCCTGACCTTTTTCATCGATCATTCAAGTCTCGCGCTTGATCCCTGGCGCCGTTTCGAGTGAATTACCGCGCATCTTCTGGTCAGTCTCCGGTTTCGCCGCAATGCGTCTTTTCACTTTTCTCACCGCCTTCGCCGCCGTTGTCATTATCGGCGCTCTTGAGAAGGCGGAGGCCA
The DNA here is from genome assembly GCA_039819305.1 of Pseudomonadota bacterium. Taxonomy (GTDB): domain Bacteria; phylum Pseudomonadota; class Alphaproteobacteria; order Caulobacterales; family Parvularculaceae; genus Hyphococcus. Next base: position 4,019 of record JBCBSE010000017.1, on the reverse strand, counting down.
AATATAGCCTGTGCAACAAGTCAAGTTACGCGCTCTCTGCAGCCATCGGCTATGTCGACGGCGACCGGCTCGCGACACGCGGCTGGTGGCGGCTGCGTCCCGGCCAATGCAAGGTGGTGTTGACCGAGCGAACCAATCCCGGCCGCTATTTCGTTTACGCGGAGGCGATATCAGGCCATCGCGGCCCCTTGCGCACCTGGTCGGGCGAAACGCCGCTCTGCGTTGAGAATTTTGGCTTTTTCAACCTGCGCAATCAGGAAATCTGCCGCGGCGATCCGATGAGCCAGCGCGCCTTTTTCGATGTTGAAGTCACCGAAGCAGCCGGCGGCAACTGGCAGACCGATTTCGCCGAGGCGTCGAATTACACCGTCTATTCCGCAGAGGTCGCCGGCGTGCAGCGGCTCTTGAAAGACGTCGGCAAGGATGTCGGACGCATCGACGGGGCCATGGGCCGTTCAACCCAACAGGCGCTCACCGCTTATCGCCGCGAAAAGGGGCTCACAGACGCCAACAGCATCGACGACGAGTTGATCGACGCGCTCATCGAGGACGCCAACGCCCGCGAGGCGAAACTCGGCTTCTTTTACTGCAACAAGACCGAAGCGCCCCTGTGGGCCGCGATCGCCGAGCCCGGCGACGACGAGCAATATGAATCGCGGGGCTGGTGGAAGCTTGAGGCCGGCGGCTGCTCGAAAATCATCAAGGGCGAATTGGAGCGCGATCATTACTTCGTTTACGCGGCCATGGAGGCCGGCGCCGATGAGATGACGCTCGCCGGCGGCGACAAGGGCTTTTGCGTCAATGCAGTAATGTTCACCGCGCGCAATGATTTGACCTGCGCCGATCAGGAACTTGAAGAAGCCTCTTTCAGGCGCGTCGAAATCGGCGGCGCTCCGTCGGCGACCTTCGAGTTCACGCCCGACATGTTCCAGACCGTCGCCGCGCCGCCGACGCGCTAGGCTCTTCGCGCCTCGCGACAACCAAACCGGAATTCACTTGCCTGACCTGCGCCATATCGACTGCTGGGTGTTTGACCTCGACAACACCCTTTACGCCGCGGAAAGCCGCCTGTTCGACCAGATCGACGCGCGAATGAGCGCCTTCATTCGCGACCGGCTGGAGATCGATCATGTCGATGCGCGCCGGTTGCAGAAAAAATATTATGTCCGGTACGGAACAACGCTCGCCGGCCTGATGAAAGAGCATGGGGTCGAGCCTGACGACTTTCTTGATTTCGTCCACGATATCGATTTGGCCGCCATCAGCAAGAACCCAGCCTTGCGATCAGCGCTCGCGGCGTTGCCGGGGCGCAAATATATCTTCACCAACGGCTCCGCGCGCCATGCGGAGAATGTCGCCGGCGCGCTCGGCGTCTTTGATCAATTTGACGACGTCTTCGACATCAAGGCGGCGCGCTACACGCCCAAGCCTCACCGCCCGCCCTTTGAGGATTTCGTTGCGCGCTTCGACGTGAAGCCTCAGAGCGCCGTCATGTTCGAGGACATCGTCCACAATCTCGAAGCGCCCCACGCCCTCGGGATGACGACAGTGCTGGTGTGCTCCGACGCCGCCTGGCTCGCCGACGAACCCCATGATAAGCGTCCCGCCCGGCGCGGCGACAGCGCGCCTCATGTGCATTATGAGACCGATGATCTCGCCGCTTTCCTGACCCGCGCGCGCAAGGCCGCCGGCGCGGCCTGACAAAAAAGAGTGCCCGCCCATGATTGACCGCGCAGAACTTGAGACCATCATCGACGCCGCCTGGGAGAAGCGCGGCGAGATCTCCGCAGACAGCGGCGACGAAATCCGCCAGGCCGTTGCGGCCGCGCTTGAGATGCTCGACACAGGCGCGGCGCGCGTCGCCGAGCCGCTCGAAACGGACGGGAATCAACGCGAGTGGCGGGTCAATCAGTGGCTGAAAAAAGCCGTGCTCCTGTCTTTTCGCCTCAACCCCAACACGGTGATCGCCGGCGGGCCCGGCGCCGGCGTCTGGTGGGACAAGGTCCCGTCAAAATTTGACGGCTGGGGCGAGGCTGATTTTCAAAGGGCGGGCTTTCGCGCGGTCCCAGACTGCGCCGTGCGCCGCGGGTCTTTCATTGCGCCCGACGCGGTCCTGATGCCGTCTTTCGTCAATATCGGCGCTTACGTTGGCGAAGGGACCATGATCGACACCTGGGTCACCGTCGGCTCCTGCGCGCAGATTGGTGCGCGCTGTCATATTTCCGGCGGCGTCGGCATTGGCGGCGTTCTGGAGCCTCTGCAGGCGAACCCGGTGATCATCGAGGACAATTGCTTCATCGGCGCGCGCTCGGAAGTCGCCGAAGGCGTGATCGTGCGCGAGGGCTCCGTACTTTCTATGGGCGTTTTTCTCGGAGCCTCGACAAAGATCGTCGACCGGGCGTCGGGCGAGATCTCTTACGGCGAAGTCCCGCCCTATTCTGTCGTCGTGCCGGGAACCCTGCCCTCGGATAAAGGCGGGCCGAGCCTTTATTGCGCGGTGATCGTCAAACAGGTCGATGAGAAAACGCGGTCCAAAACTTCCGTAAACGAATTGCTCCGCGCGTAAGGGGCCTCCGCGGTATCCTTGACCGCACCGACGCGCTAGATTGGCTGCCATGTCCGTGATCGATCCGCTCGAACTCTCCCAGGCGTTGATCCGCCGGCCGTCGGTGACGCCGACGGACGCCGGCGCGCTTGATGTTTTGGAAGCGGCGCTCGCCGGGATTGGTTTTTCCTCAACGCGCCTCAAATTCGAGGATGTCAACAACCTCTTCGCGCGCTTCGGCGAGGGCCGCCCGCGATTCTGTTTCGCCGGGCACACTGACGTCGTCCCGCCTGGCGACGAGGCCGCATGGGCCCGCCCGCCCTTTTCAGCCGAGATCGCAGACGGGCGCCTCCATGGGCGAGGCGCGGCGGACATGAAACCCGCCATCGCCGCCTTTGTCTCCGCCGCCGCGCGCCTCATCGCCGACAACGCCGTAAAGGGCTCTATCTCGCTCCTCATCACGGGCGATGAAGAAGGCCCCGCCCTTAACGGCACCCGCAAGGTGCTCGCCTGGATGCGCGAGCAAAAAGTGGAGATCGATCATTGTCTTGTCGGCGAGCCGTCGAGCCGCGACGCGCTTGGCGACATGATCAAGGTGGGAAGGCGCGGATCCATCAATTGCTGGCTGACCGTGCATGGCCGCCAGGGCCATGTCGCCTATCCCGACCGCGCGCAGAACCCCATCCCGGCGCTGTTGCGCAAGCTCCTTGCTTTGAGCGAAACGCCGCTCGACGAAGGTTACGAGCGCTTCCAGCCGTCAAGCCTTCAGATTACGGACATTCACATCGGCAATCCGGCCCACAACGTGATACCGGAGAAGGCGACCGCGAGGTTCAATATTCGGTTCAACCCGACCTTCACGGGCGCTGCTATCGAGGCGTGGCTGCGCGAGAAACTCGATGCGCTCGCGAAGGAAACGAACGCGCGCTATGAGCTGAAAGCCGTTCTTTCCGGCGAAGCGTTCCTCACCACCGACATGGATTTCATCAATCTCGTTCGCGATACGATCGAGGAGAAGCGCGGCGCGCCGCCCGAGCTATCGACGTCAGGCGGCACGTCTGATGCGCGCTTCATCAAGGACTTCGCGCCGGTCTGCGAGTTCGGTCTCGTCGGCGCCACCATGCATCGCACTGACGAGAATGTCGCCGTCGACGATATCCTTCAGCTTGCGGATATTTATGAGACCATCCTGCGGCGCTATTTTGAGCGTTTCACGCCGTGATTGATACGCAATATGCGCTCGATCATTTGCGCGGCGTGTGGCGGCTGGCGCTGCGGCGCGAAGACTGGCGCCGCGGCCTCGACATCTCCGTCGACGGGTTTTTCAAATCCCTCTGGGCGATCGCCCTGACGCTGCCTTTCGCATTTCTCGCCTTCGCCGCCGCTGCGCGCGCCGTTCGTTCATCGCCGGAATACGCCGACTCCGATTTAGTTCGCGCGCCGCTGAGCGTTCTGTTTATTTGCGCCGCTGAGC
>JBCBSE010000016.1:0-61065 GCA_039819305.1 Pseudomonadota bacterium | reverse complement strand
CCCGACGACGGGACGGTCGTCAAATCCGCTAGAGTTGAGACTATCGACGTGCTCGCAGCGAGGGTGACGCAGTGAACGATCCGCACGACATGTTCCTTTACAACTGCTGGTACGCCGCGGCGTGGGACCACGAGGTCGATCGGACCGGCCTGCTTGCGCGGACCCTTCTGGAGCTGCCGATTGTTCTGTATCGCGGCGATAGCGGTCGCTACATCGCTCTCGATGATCGCTGCTGCCATCGTGCTGCCCCATTGTCGCTTGGACGCATCGAGGGAGACTGCATTCGGTGCATGTACCACGGCATGAAATACGACGCCGACGGCATGTGTGTCGAAATTCCCGGCCAGGATCGCATCGGCTCGACCCACCGGGTACGTAAGTATCCCCTGGTTGAGAAAGGTCATTTGCTCTGGATCTGGATGGGCGACCCGAAGCTGGCCTCGCCGCGGCGGAGGCGGTTCTCGCGGATCGCGCCACGTGAGCACCGCGGGCGACCAGAGCATCTTTTCAGGCGCGAGCCCCGGCTATTTTACGATCGCGCCGGAAATCGCGTTTCTTCCGGCGCTGGCGCGCGCATTGAGCACATCGCTCGCCGGCGGCGGACCGGAAGCTTTAAGCGATGCGGTTATCTATGTCCCGACCCGGCGGGCGGCCCGCACGCTCGCGGAGACCTTCGCTGCGGAAGCGCGCGCAAAGGCGACGCTTCTGCCGAAGATCCGCACCCTCGGCGACATCGAAGAGGACGTCCTTTCTGTTTTTCCCGGCGCGCCCGAAGACGAGATCGACCTGCCGCCGGCTGTCTCCGCGATAGAGCGTCGCATCACCCTCGCCCGTCTTGTCGCCGCGCGCGACCGCGCGTTCAGCGGCCATGAGCGCTGGGCGGGCGCCCTCGCCGCCGCGGAGGCTCTCGGCAAGCTTCTGGATTCTCTCTACACAGAGGAAGTTGCGCCTGAGGCGCTATCCGGCCTTGTCCCCGACGCGCTCGCCGAACACTGGCGCCAGAGCCTTCGGTTTCTCGAAATCGTAACGGAGAGTTGGCCGGCGCACCTTGAGGCCATTGGGCGCATGGACCCGGCGCAACGCCGTCATCTTCTGATTGACCGCCAACGCCGCCACTATGAAGAGCGCCCGCCGCAAACGCCGGTGATCGTCGCCGGCACCACCGGTTCCGCCCCGGCCGTGGCGCGCCTTATTAAAACGACAGCGCAACTGCCCATGGGCTGCGTCGTCTTTCCCGGGCTCGATCTCGAAATGAACGACGTGATGTGGAAGGCCGTCGATGATCCCCATCCCCAGAGCGGGCTGAAAGATCTCCTGCGGCGGCTCCGGATTGAGCGGCGCGCCGTGCGCGCGTGGCCGGCGGCGCCTGCCAATCCGCCGCGCGCGCAACGCCCGCTGATCGATGTGGCGCTGCGCCCGGCGGAAGCCTCCGACAGCTGGCTCGCCGCCGCCGGCGCCTTGCAGGAGACGATCTCTGACGACGCTCTCGCGGCTTGCCTCAGCCTGGTCGAAGCGGCGGGCGACGAGGCGGAAGCGGACGCAATCGCGCTTGCGATCCGCGAGTCTCTTAAGACGCCGGGGCGAACTTCGTTTCTGGTCACGCCCGACCGCGACCTTGCGCGCCGTGTCGCCATGAAGCTGCGCCGCTGGGACATCCTGATCGACGACAGCGCCGGCGCGCCCCTCGCCAATGCGCCGGTCGGGATCTTCTTGCGCCTTGTCGCGGCGTGGCTGGCCAAACCCGGCGACGGCGTCGCCCTCGCCGCTCTCCTGAACCATCCCCTCTTTGGCGGCAGCGTTGACGCGAAAGACCGCCGACGGATGATCGAACGGGCTGACCTCGCCTTGCGTGGCCTCAAAACGCCCCATGGCCTCGCCGGGATCGGCGCCAAACTGCGCGTCGCGAAGAAAACGGAAGGCGATCTCGCCGCCCTCGCCGACCTCCTGGCCCGCGCCCATGGCGCATTCGCCGACGCGGGAGCAGCGCTCGCGGGTCGCCTCGGCGGCCATCTTGCGGCGGCGGAAATGCTGGCGGCGAGCGCTGACGAGGCGGGGCAAGAGCGGCTGTGGACCGGAGAAGACGGCGAGGCCGCCGCCGCCCGCCTTGCCGAGACCGGCGCGCGCGCCGGCGCCATCGATGATATTCAGACTGAAGATTATCCGGATATTTTCGCGCAGCTGATCAGCGACATTGTCATTCGCACGGCCCGAGACGCGCATCCGCGCGCCGCTATCCTCGGGCCGCTCGAAGCGCGCCTGCAATCGGCTGATCTCGTCATTCTTGGCGGCCTCAACGAAGGGGTGTGGCCGAAAGACGACGCCATCGACCCGTTCCTGTCACGCGGCATGAAGAGAGATGCGGGCCTCGCCTCGCCTGAACGCCGCCTCGGCCTGTCCGCCCACGATTTTGCCCAGCTCGCCGCGGCGCCGTCGGTGCTGCTGACGCGATCCCAGAAGTCGGGCGGCAAACCGACAACGCCCTCACGCTGGATCGTCCGCCTCAAGAATATCCTCTCCGGCGCGAAGCGGCTGAAAACGGTCGACCGGACGGCCTACTACGCCGGGCTCGGCGAACATCTCCATGCCGCGGAGCCCATTACAATCGCCGCGCCGGCGCCGAAGCCACCCCTTGAGGCGCGCCCGAAGCAGTTTTTCGTCACCCATATCGAAAAGTTGATTCGCGATCCTTACGCGATCTACGCAAAGAAAGTTCTCGGCCTCAGAAAGCTTGACGAAATCGACGAAGCCTTCGACCGCCGCCATGTCGGCATGCTCTTTCACGCGGTGTTCGAACGTTTTGCGCGCGAGGCGGCGCCGCAGGACGAAGACGACCGCCTTCGAAAGCTGTTCCAACTCTTTGATGACGCAGCTGGCGATCTTGGCGTCAGCGAGGCGCATCTCGTGTTCTGGCGGGCTCGCGCGGCGGACGCCTTTGAATGGTTCGCGCCATGGGATGCGGAGCGCCGGCAAGAGGGCGCGCCGGCTGTCATCGAAGATGTCGGTCGCTGGTCGTTTCCCCTCGGCGCGCGCAACTTCGAACTCGCCGCCAAGGCCGACCGCATCGATCTTTTGTCAGACGGCGCCGTCGCCATTTTCGATTACAAGACCGGCGCGCCGCCGCCAACTGACAAGCAGGCCAAGGCGTTCAACCCGCAATTGCCGCTGACGGCGCTGATCGCCTGTCAAGGCGGCTTCGAGGCGCTGGGCGAGGCGCGCGTCGATCGCTTTGAGTATCACCGCGTCCTGGGGCGCAAGGGCAGCAAGGATGATTTGCGCGGCGCCGCCGGCGCCGACTGCGAGAAAGCGATCGCCGAAGCGCATGACGGCCTGACGGCGCTGCTTGGACACTTTAATGATCCGGATGCGGCTTATCTCTCCCAGCCGCGGGCCCATTTCGTTGACGCCTATGGCGACTTCGACCATCTTGCGCGTCGGCGCGAGCGGCGTGCGCTGGGGGACGTCGAATGACGCCGGCGGAAAGAACCACAGAACGCCAGCGCAGCGCCGCCGACCCCGCGAAGTCCGTCTTCGTTATGGCGAATGCGGGCTCCGGCAAGACGCGCGTTCTTACAAGCCGCGTCGCGCGTCTGCTGCTGCGTGACATCAATCCGCAGCAAATCCTCTGCATCACCTTCACCAAGGCCGCCGCCGCGGAGATGGGCGAGCGGCTTTTTGAGATGCTCGGCGAATGGGCGCTGATGCCGGACGATGAGTTGCGCGCGGCCCTCGCCAAGCTCGAAGGCGATGATGCCCCGGCCCGGTCGTCGGCAGAACTGGGCTTTGTGAGGCGTTTGTTCGCCCGCGCGCTGGAGACGCCGGGCGGCCTTAAAATCCAGACCATTCACGCCTTTTGCGAGGCGGTGCTGCGCCGTTTTCCGATTGAGGCCGGCGTCGCGCCCGGTTTCACCGTAATTGAAGATGTTGAGGGACAAGACCTCGCTAATGCGGCCCTAGACGCGGTCGCCATGGGCGCGCTGGACGATCATCGCCTGGCGGATGATTTCGCTGCGCTGACGCGACTGAAAGACGAAGAAGCGTTGCGAAAACTGTCGACGAAGGAAGCCCGCGCCGGCCTGCGTCATCAGCTGCGCAATGCGGAAGGCGCGCAAGCAGCCCTCCGCGCGGCCCTTGGCATCGAGACGCCGCAAAGCGCGGAGGAGATCGTCGCGCCGTTTGTCGAAAGCATTTCTCGCGGGCAAATGGCGGCGGCGGCGAGCGCCCTGAAAGCCAGCGGCGGCAATCCGGCGAAGCGCGCGCCGTATGCCGATCAATTTCTCAATGCGCAAGACGCCATCGGGCAATTCGACGCCTTGCGCGGTCTGTGCCTTAAGGTCGATGATACGCCGCCAGATAACATCGTCACCAAGGCGACCGACGCCATCGACGCATCCGTTCGTCCGTTCCTCGACGCGTTGAAAGACGAGGTCGCAGCACTGTTGCAGCGGATGAAGGCCGCAGCGCTTTATGAGAACGCCGCCGCCTTCAATCGCGTCTTAAGCGCCGTGCGCAACGGCTACGAGGCGATGAAGGCGCAAGACGCCGCCCTCGACTTCGATGATCTGATCCTGAAGACGCGCGCGCTGTTGAAGCGAGAGGACGCAGCTTGGGTCCGCTATAAGCTCGATTTCGGCATCGATCACATCCTGCTCGACGAGGCCCAGGACACGAGCGACGCGCAATGGCGCGTGATTGAGGCGCTGATCGAGGATTATCTCTCCGGTGCCAGCGGGCGCGAGGAACCGCGCAGCTTCTTCGCGGTCGGCGACGTCAAACAGTCGATCTATTCCTTTCAGGGCGCCGACGCCGCAGTTTTCGAAGGCAAGGAAGCCGATCTCGGCAAGCGCCTTGCGGCCTACCATCACGAGATTGCGGATGGGGACTACGCCCATGTCGGACTAGACGTCTCTTTCCGCACGACCGAGCCGATCCTGCGTTTCGTTGACGCTGTTTTCGCGGATCGGGAAATCGCAGACGCCCTCGGCAGGGCCGGTCCGCCGCGCCATATTTCAGGCCGGCCGGGCGAAGCCGGCCTGGTCGAGCTATGGCCGCTCGCGCCCTATCCGGATAAACCTAAACCGAGCGCCTGGGACGCGCCAGTCGATGCGCCGGGTCCGGACGATCCGGTGGAGCGGCTCGCTACGCGCGTCGCCGATGAAATCGCGCGCTGGGATGCGACGAACGAAAAGCTCGCCTCCCGCGACCGTGCGATCAGGCCGGGCGACATCATGATCCTTGTTCAAAGCCGGGGACGCCTTTTCGACGCGGTTCTGCGCGCGCTCGCCCGGAAGCAGGTTCCCGTCGCCGGCGCGGACCGGCTGAAACTGCTCGAGGACCCGGGCGTTGAGGATCTCATTTCCTTTGCGAAGTTTTGCGTCCAGCCGCGGGATGATCTTTCCCTAGCCGAAACGCTGAAAAGCCCGCTTTTCGGCTTTGGCGACGATGAGGATCTTTTCCCTCTCGCCAATGGCCGCGCGCGCGGCGAAACCTTATGGCGCCGGCTCGCGAGCCGCGCCGACCAACGGCCGCGATGGCGCGCCGCCGCTGACGCTATCCGCGCAGCAAAGAAGGTCTCTGAACGCGAGGGCGCATTTGCGTTTCTGAGCGCTGTTCTTGACGGGACGCCGGGCGCTGACGGGCGAACGGGCCGGCAGCGCTTCTATGCACGGCTTGGGCCCGGCGCGCGCGACGCCATCGACGAACTCTTGCGCCTTGCGCTTGACTATGAGCGCGCCTTCCCGCGTTCGACCCGCGGCTTCGCCAACTGGATCGGCGCCAACGCTGGCGAAATCAAGCGCGAGATGGACCGAACCGACGACGCCGTCCGTGTGATGACGGTTCATGCGGCGAAAGGCCTCGAAGCCAATATCGTTTTTCTCCTCGATGCGCATCGTCATGCGCAAACGAAGGACATCGGCGATCCTCTGGCGGTGGAGACCGCGCCGGACGAGCCGCCGGTTCATCTGCTCGCCGGCGGACAGGCGCGGGATATTCCGGCGACAGCGGCGGCGCGCGAGGAAAAAAAGCGCGCCGCGTTTGAAGAACATCGCCGGCTCTTTTACGTCGCCGCGACGCGCGCGCGCGATCGCCTCTATGTCGCCGGCGTCCAACTCGGCAACGACAAGTCGCCAAGAAATAAACCGCTGTTGCAGCGCTCGTGGCATACGCTCGCCTGCGATGCATTTGATCGCCTCGAGGATGACGTCGAGACGCTCGATCCTTTGTGGCCGGAAACCGATGCGCCGGCGCTGCGCCTTTCATGCCCGCAAAGCGCGGCCATCGAATCGGAGACGTCAGAGGAAAGCGCGGCGCCGCCGCCGCCCCCGGATTGGCTGTTGGCGCCGGCGAAACGCGAGACGCCGCGCCTGCGCCTTGCGCCGTCGCGCCTAGCTGATGCGGAGGAGGTCGATGTCGCCCCGCAGCCGGCAGAAAGCGCGGCGTTCTCGCCAACAGGCATCGACCGTTACCGGCGGGGCCGCGTCTTGCATCGGTTGTTGGAGCTTCTCCCCGATCTTGCGCCTGGTGACCGCCCCGCGGCGGCGGACCGGCTCTTGGCCGCGCATGCCGGCGACCTCGGCGCCGCGATCCGCGCCGAATGGCGGGACGAAGTCATGACGGTCTTGAGCGACTCGGCCTTCGCCGACGTTTTTGGGGCGGGCGCCAAGGCCGAAGCAGCGATCGCCGGCGAGGTGAACGGGCGTTTTGTCGTCGGCCAGATAGACCGTTTGCTGATTGAAAAGACGCGCATCCTTGCAGTCGACTACAAGACCAACCGCCCGCCGCCGCGCCGGGTCGAGGACACGCCGGCCGCCTATCTGGCGCAGATGGCCGCCTATCGCGCGCTGTTGCAGGAAATCTATCCCGGCCGTCAGATTGACTGCGCGCTCTTATGGACTTTTGAGGCGCGTCTCGCCCCGCTCCCGCAATCGTTACTCGATGGCGCCGCCGCACGGTGGCTGGCGACGGGTTGAACTTGCGCCGATCCGCCTTATCTTCGCCGCTCAACTGACCCGGGCATCGCCGAAAAGGAGTTTCGCAAGATGGCGTCTAAAGCAGTGACAGATGGAAGTTTCGAGGCGGACGTGCTCGGCGCGGACAAGCCGGTGCTTGTCGATTTCTGGGCCGAATGGTGCGGCCCGTGCAAGCAGATCGGACCGGCTCTGGAAGAGCTCTCCGGCGACTATGATGGCCGCCTGACGATCGCCAAGATCAATATCGATGAAAACCCGCAAACCCCGGGGAAATATGGCGTACGCGGAATACCGACGCTGATGATTTTCAACAATGGCGAGCTGGTGGCGACCGATGTCGGCGCGAAGCCGAAAGGCCAGATCCAAGCCTGGATCGATTCGGTCCTGAAAGAGGCCGCGGCTTAACCGTTCTCTTTCAAGATTTCGCCCGCAAGATAAAGCGAGCCGCCGATGAGCACTCTCGGCGGCTCGTTCTTTTTTTCGCTGAGCGCGGCCTCAAGCGCCGCGTCGATGGTCTCAAATGGCTTCGCGGATATGCCGGCGGCTGCCGCGGCTTCAGCGACATCGCTCGCCGGCGCGGCGCCGTCTTGGTGAGCGGCGACGGCGTAACAGCCCCGCGCTAAGCCAGCGAAAGGCGTGAAATACCCTTTCATGTCCTTGTTCGCCTGAAGGCCGGCGATCAACGCCAGCGGCCTTGGATGGCGCGCTTCGAGGTCAGCCATGACTTGCGCAACGGCGCGCGCGGCGTGCGGGTTGTGGCCGCCGTCGAGCCACATCTCAACTTCGCCGCCCGAGAGAGCAAGCGCCCGGTCGATCAGCGGTCCGTGCGAGAGCCTTTGCAAGCGAGCGGGCCAGTTCGCGCGCACAAGGCCCGCTGACAACTCTTCGGCCGTCAGGGGCAGTCCGGCCGCCCGGATGGCGGCGACGCCAAGTGCGGCGTTGTCGATCTGGTGGCGCCCGGGAAGTTTCGGCGCATCGAGATCCATAAGGCCCGCCTGGTCCTGAAAGGTGAGCCGGCCGCGCTCGGGATAGGCGTCCCAGTCGCGGCCCATGGCGTATATCTCGGCGCCGACATTTCCTGCGCGGTCCATAAGCGTCGCCATCGCCTCCGGGTCCTGCCGGCCGATCACCGCCGGCGCGCCGGCGCGGAAGACGCCGGCTTTTTCAGAGGCGATCTCGCGCAAGGTGTCGCCGAGAAATTTCTGATGATCGAAATCAACGGGCGACACCACGGCGGCGAGCGGGCGATCAAGAACGTTGGTGGCGTCCAGACGCCCGCCGAGCCCAACCTCGATCACCGCAAAATCCGCCGGCGTCTCAGCGAAGGCGAGATAGGCCGCGCAGGTCAGCGTTTCAAAGAAGGTCAGTTTTTCATCGCCGACGGCGTCTTCAACAGCGCGCAGCGCGTCGATGAAAGCGGCGTCCGATATCTCCTCGCCGGCGAGAACGACGCGTTCATTGTACCGGACGAGATGCGGCGAGGTATAAACATGGACGCGATGGCCCGCCGCCTCGAGACAGGCCCGCAAGAACGCAACCGTCGAGCCTTTGCCATTGGTGCCGGCGACGTGGAAGACAGGCGGCAGTTTCCGGTGCGGATCGCCGAGTCTCTCCAGCGCCGCGTGCACGCGGTCGAGCGAGAGATCAATCACGCGCGGGCGGCGCGCCGCAATGCGATCAAGCGCCGCTTCAATCGATGTCACGGGAGAATTCGCGTCCTTTTCAGCGCCTATTCAGCCGCCTTGTCGACGGGCGCGGCGTCATTGGCGGGCGCCGGTTTTTGCGCGACAGTGGGCGCGGGCGCGGGCGGCGCGACGATATCGGCCGCTGGGCGGCGCACAAGCGTGTGCACAAGTTTGGAGAGCGTCGCCTTCATATCCTTGCGATGGACGACGAGGTCGACCATGCCCTTGTCCAGCAAGAATTCCGATTTCTGAAATTCTGGCGGCAACTTTTCGCGGATCGTTTGCTCAATCACCCGCGGGCCGGCAAAGCCGATCAGCGCGCCCGGCTCGGCAAGATGCACGTCGCCCAGCATCGCGAAAGACGCCGTCACCCCGCCGGTCGTCGGATTGGTGAGGACGGCGATGTAAGCGAGGCCCGCCTCCTTGACCATGTCGACTGCGATCGTCGTGCGCGGCATCTGCATCAGGGACAAGATGCCTTCCTGCATGCGCGCGCCGCCGGACGCGGCGAAGACGATCAACGGCGCCTTGCGCGCGACCGCTTCTTCCGCGGCCTTCAACATCGCCTCGCCGACGGCCATGCCCATGGAGCCGCCCATGAAGCGGAAATTCTGTACAACGACGATCGCCGGCGCGCCCTCAATGGTTCCGGCGCCGATCTTCATTGCATCCTGCTGGCCGGTCTTCTTGCGGTATTCCCGCAGGCGGTCGGCGTATTTTTTCTCGTCGCGGAATTTCAACGGGTCCTGAGCGGGGTCTGGCGCCGCAATCTCTTCAAACGCCCCGTCGTCAAACACGAGCGAAAAGCGCTCGCCCGCCTCGAGCGGCAAATGATGCGAACAGGACGAACAAACCTGGTGTTCATTTTCGAGGTCCCGCTGAAACAGCATTTCGCCGCAACCCGGGCATTTGGTCCACAGCTTGTCGCCGCCGTCATCCTGACGGTTGAAAATGTTTTTAATTCCCGGCGGGATATTCGAAAGCCAGCTCATGAAAGCTCACTCCTCTCGCGCATCGTGAACGCCGTCTGCAATATTGCGCGCGAGGCTCAAGACAGCGTTAACTGCATTATCGGATTGCGACGGGTCCTCTTCAAGGGCGCCGGCGAGGGCTTCAACGAGGGCCGATCCGACCACCACCGCATCCGCAAAACGCGCAAAATCCCGCGCTTTTTCAGGGGTTTTGATACCGAAACCAACGGCTGCAGGCAATCCGGACGCGGCGCGAATTCGGTCAAGCGCCGTCTCTACGGCCTTCGCCTCGCCGACGCCGCGCCCTGTGATCCCGGCAATGGAGACATAATAGACAAAACCGGAGGTGTTTTTAACGACGCTGGGCAGGCGGCGATCGTCCGTGGTCGGCGTCGCAAGGCGAATGAAATCGAGCCCCGCCGCGCGCGCTGGCAGGCAAAGCTCGGCGTCTTCCTCAGGCGGCAGGTCGACGACAATCAAGCCGTCGACGCCGGCCGCCTTTGCATCGCGTAGGAATGCATCGACCCCGTAAGCGTAGAACGGGTTGTAATATCCCATCAGCACAATCGGCGTTTCGGCATCCCCCTCGCGAAAGGCGCGCACCATACCGAGGGTTTTTTTCAGGGTCTGCCCGGCCTTGAGCGCGCGCAGGCCCGCCGCCTGGATCGCCGGCCCGTCGGCCATGGGGTCGGTGAAGGCGACGCCGAGTTCGATAATGTCGGCGCCCGCGTCCGGCAGTCTTTTCAGGATTTGGAGCGAAGCATCCGCGTCAGGATCGCCCGCCATCACGAACGGGATGAAGGCGGCGCGGTTTTTGGCTTTCAGCTGGTCAAAGCAGGATTTGATGCGGGACATCGGGGAAAAGCGGCTGCGGCTTGCGAAGCGATCTGCCTAACGCCGCCGGCGGGAATTGCAAGGCGGACCCGTGAGCGCTCGGATATCCAACAAACCCGTGCATTTCTGCGATTTTTGTCACTCAGAACCCGATTGCAGGCTCTGGGGCGAGGAAAACCGCGGCAATTTCGCAACGTGAGGGCCTGATTTTTCCCTGCGGCGAGCCGAAAGGCCTACCGAGCGGGTAAACCCCGCGTTAAACTTCGCGCCATGGGGTTGGTTGGATTTGTTCAGAACGGCCGCGCCGCCGCCGCCTTTGTCGTTGCAATGCTGGCGGCGTTTTTATGCGCGCCCGGCCCGGCGCGCGCCGAGGGCGCGTTTCCCGAGCCCCTCAACACCGGCAAACGCTGGGAAGTCTACAAGAGCGAATGGAGCGCAGCCGACGAAGCGGGCTATTCGGCATTCGTCCAAGCCATCGGGCGATCGAACTGCGCCACTCTCGCCTCGTGCCTTAAGTCCGACGCCAATCCTTTCCGATCCGACGTCGATCCGACGATTCACGGGGATTGCGCGGATATGGCGTATGTCTTGCGCGGCTATTACGCCTGGAAAATGGGCCTGCCCTTTTCCTATCAAAGCGCGATGGCGACCGCTGACGGCAAGCGCGAGGACATCCGCTATTCCACCGGCGGCAATGTCGTCGTCCAGCGCCGACAGATCCGAAACTTCACCAGCGACGCGCCGGCCTTCCTGAAACGGATTGGCGGCGAGGTCTCAACAGCGATGTTCCGGACCCATCCGGAGACGGGCGGGCGGCGCAGCCATGACGACTTCTATCCGGTGAGGATCGACCGCGAGACCGTCCGCCCCGGCGTCATCGCCTATGACATTTTCGGCCATGTCGGCATCGTCTATGACATTCTCGAAGATGGCCGCGTCCTCGTCGTCGCCTCGCATCCTGACAACACAGTTTCGCGCTCAAGCTACGGCGCGAATTTCATGCGCTCCGCGCCGGCGCTCGGCGCCGGGCTGAAAGCGTGGCGGCCGATCCGCGTCGACGGCGCGTCAATCTCCGCCGACGGATCGCTTGACGGCGGAACCCTCGCCGCCGCGGCCAACGATGAACTGCCCGGTTTCTCCATGGAGCAATATCTTGGAAATGTTCCGGCGATCTCCGGCGTCTGGCATGAAGGCGATTTCATCCATAACGGCCGCACCCTGCGCTATTATGATTATGTGCGCCGGTCGCTCGCCGCGCCAGGCTTCGCCTATAATCCGGTGACGGAGCTGCGCCACGGCCTGCAGACAATCTGCGACTCGATCAAGGCGCGCAAAGTCGCCGTCGATGCGGCCATGACCGCCCGCGTGCACTTAAAGCCCCACCCCGCAAAACTGCCGCGAAACATTTACGGCACCTATGGCGAGTGGGAAGAGTATTCGACGCCCTCGCGCGATGCGCGCCTAAAAGTCAGTTTCATCGAGTTGCGCCGGGACATGCAGCGCCTTGTCGAGGACGTGGCGACGCAGGACCCGGGCGTTGATTATGACGGATCGGATCTTCCCGGCGATCTGGCGCGCGCCTTTGAAGAAGAAAAAGACGCCTGCACCTTCACCTATTGGCGCTCGGACGAGACGCGCATGCGCCTCAACCTCGCGCATGTCATGGAGCGGCTGTTCGACCTTTCCTTCTCGCCCTATATGTGTCCTGAACGGCGATGGGGCGCGCAAGGAACAGAACTTTCAACGTGCACGGATGATCCAATCAAGGCGCAATGGTATAACGCGCTGCGGTTTTTGCGCTATCAGGCCGAACGCACCTATGACGTTCGCATGGATTTCAGTCTCACGCAGCTGAAGCCGCCAATGGTCGCCGCGCCGGAAGACGGCGGGCTTGGCGTCGATGCGCCGGCCGACGCCGATATCCGCAACTATATCAGCCGGCTGAATGGCGTCGTCACGGCGAGCGCGGAGGCGCCCCCGCGGCTTGTGCCCGTTGAATGGGTGGAAGGCGAATAGCGACCGCGTCACCGCGTCCCTGATCCCGCGGCGCAGCACGACCCGTATCACGAGTAAATGACTGGCAAAGCGCCGGAAACGTCTTATGTTGGCCGGCAAGAGGTGAAATTCATGAGCGGTTTTCTATATTTTCTCATCCCTGTCGGCCTGTTGGCGACCCTCGTCATCCTCGGCGTCGGCATTTACTCCCTCGCCAAAGGCGGGGCTTTCGCGAAGGAAAACTCCAATCGGCTGATGCGGCTGCGCGTCGCAGCGCAAGGGATCACGATCGCGCTGATGTTCTTGTTCCTGTTCCTCATCGGCAAGGGCCCGTCGGGCTGATCGCCCTGCGGCGCGCGCTCGACTTTCCACATTAGAATAGGCTTCTAACGGACGTTTTCGCGGCGCCGTAGCGCATTGATGCGGGCGCGGGCCGCGGCTAATGTCCGCGGCGAATTTCGAAAGCGCGGGCGAAACCCTCGCGCATCCATTTCCGAAGGGAAGGCCGTCATGAAGATCCTCGTGCCCGTGAAACGCGTGGTCGATTATAATGTGAAAGTTCGCGTCAAATCCGACGAAACCGGCGTTGAGCTCGCCAATGTGAAAATGAGCATGAACCCGTTTGACGAGATCGCCGTGGAAGAGGCGATCCGGCTGAAAGAAGCGGGCGCGGCGGAGGAAATCGTCGCCGTCTCTATCGGCCCGGAAAAGGCGCAGGACCAGCTCCGCCAGGCGCTCGCCATGGGCGCCGATCGCGGCCTCCTGATCAAGACCGACGAAACCGTGGAGCCGCTCAGCGTTGCGAAGCTTCTTCAGAAAGTCGTCGACGAGGAAAAACCGGACCTCGTTATTCTCGGCAAACAGGCGATCGACGATGACTCCAATCAGACGGGACAGATGCTCGCCGCGCTTCTCGGATGGCCGCAAGGCACCTTCGCCTCGAAGGTCGAAAAGAGCGACGATGGGTTGAACGTCACGCGCGAAATCGACGGCGGTTTGCAGACGATCAAGATCAACATGCCCGCCATCGTCACTACCGACTTGCGCCTCAATGAGCCGCGCTACGCTTCGTTGCCGAACATCATGAAGGCGAAGAAGAAGCCGCTCGATATCAAAGATGTCGGCGATTACGGCGTCGACATCGCGCCCCGCCTCGAAGTCGTAAAAGTGACGGAGCCGCCCAAACGCGAGGCCGGCGTCAAGGTCGAAAGCGTCGCCGAACTTGTTGACAAGCTGAAGAACGAAGCAGGAGTGCTCTCATAATGGCCGCTCTCGTAATCGCCGACGTCCACGGCGGAAAAATCGACGACTCCACCCACAAGACCGTCACCGCCGCAAAAGCGATCGCTGACGAGGTCGATATCCTCGTCGCCGGCGAAGGCGTTGATGAGGCCGCGGCCGCGGCGGCTAACGTCGCCGGCGTCAGAAAAGTTCTGCAGGCGGATGACGCGCTTTACGCCCATCGTCTCGCCGAGCCTTTCGCCGATCTCATCGTCAAGCTCGCAAGCGACTATGACGCGCTCCTCAAGACCGCGGCGACGACCGGCAAAAATGTGATGCCGCGGGTCGCGGCCCTGCTCGACGTGATGCAGATCTCGGAGATTGTCGCCGTCGAGGCGCCGGACACTTTCGTCAGGCCCATCTACGCCGGCAACGCCATGCAGACGGTGAAATCAAGCGATGCGAAGAAAGTCATCACCGTTCGCGCAACCTCGTTCAAGGCTGCCGAGGAAGGCGGCTCTGCGGAGATCGTGAAGGTTGACGCCGCCGGCGATCCCGGCATCTCAAGCTTCGTCAATGAAGAGCTGACAAAATCGGACCGCCCGGAACTCACTGGCGCCAAGATCGTCGTCTCCGGCGGGCGCGCGCTCGGCTCCTCCGATAAATTCGAGGAAGTCATCTTTCCGCTGGCGGACAAGCTGGGCGCCGCTGTCGGGGCGAGCCGCGCCGCGGTCGATGCAGGCTATGTGCCCAACGACTATCAGGTCGGCCAGACCGGCAAGGTCGTCGCGCCGGAGCTTTACATCGCCATCGGCATTTCCGGCGCGATCCAGCATCTCGCCGGCATGAAGGACTCCAAAGTCATTGTCGCCATCAACAAGGATGAAGAGGCGCCGATTTTCCAGGTCGCCGATTACGGTCTCGTCGCCGATCTCTTCAAGGCGGTGCCGGAGCTGAACGAAGCGCTGGGATAGGCGCCGCGAAAATCAAAACGCTCGAAAAAGCCCCGCCATAGCGCGGGGCTTTTTCATTCCTTACTCTTCGCCCGGCGCGGCAAGCGCCGACCGCGCGCCGGCGTTGCAACGAATTACCCTTCGGGCATGCCGGCAAATTGCGGCAAGCCATCGCTGATTTCGATCCATGGCTGCTTGGCCGCAGTGAATATGTGCATATCGGGCTTGATCTGCGACGCATCGTCGAGACTGCCGACTTTCAGGAAGTAATAATCTGGATCGGAGTCGCATTCCAAATAGACGCCCGAACCGCATGCGGGACAGAAATGGCGCTTAACGGGTTTGCCTGAGCCAGCGGCGATTACATATTCACTCGTCCGGCCGCTTATCTCTGTTTTTGACCGTTCAACCATCAGCTCCATCGAGAACGGGCTGCCGGTCGTACGCTGACAATCGCTGCAGTGACAATAGAACGTATAGGCTGGCGTCGCCTGACATTGATATCGGACTGCGCCGCAGTGACACCCGCCTTCAAATGCATCCGGCATGATCGGCCCCTTTTGTCGCTGCTATATCGGGCGGTTTATCACGATCGCCTGGCAGCCGCTATCGGCCCCAAAACAGCCATTCATGCCGCCAATATGAATGACTTGAACCCAACACAATAGCGTTCTCGTTGGCGACCATCGCCCAGATTTGTTATTTCGCCGAAGTCTCCAAATGACGCGTGTTGATGCCCGCAAATAGCAGCCATAACGCCACCACCCCTTCGAATAGCGCCCCCGGCAAAAAGAACAACATGATGCTGTTTCTAACGTCCGGAAAAAGAAGAACAGATGCGGCGACGCATCCGATAATCGCGTAGGTCAGCATGCCCCATACTGAGAGCCACCGTGGGATAAAGCGCGAACGAAAAAATAGAGCAAAGAAGAGCACGCCGCCAACCGCCATTGGGATGAGAAGGAAGAAAATGGCTGCGCCGTGTACGTGAGCAAAGAAGGCCATGAGGGCGCCGCGTTCAGTATCTGAAAACTCTGTCAGAAGATCCCGATTTGTGATGGCGGCGAAGGCGGCGTATTTAAGGATAATAAAGGTCGCGCCCATGGCGGCTTCTACGAGCCGACAAAACGCACCTATTATAGCAGCGCCAGGGCTGACCACACGCAGCACAACATACATTGCGGCCGCTGAGACGCCGACAAAGGTGTAAAGCAGCGTTTCGGCTGCAAACCCTGTCCTGAACAGGAATTCCAGTTCAGCCGA
Source organism: Pseudomonadota bacterium (assembly GCA_039819305.1). Taxonomy (GTDB): domain Bacteria; phylum Pseudomonadota; class Alphaproteobacteria; order Caulobacterales; family Parvularculaceae; genus Hyphococcus. Next base: position 45,175 of record JBCBSE010000016.1, on the reverse strand, counting down.
CGGCGCATCACCGTTGGCGAAGGGGCTAAACGCCGGGACTGGTCCGAATGTAATGTACATCCCCGCGGCGCTATACATAATGTAGGAAAACCCTGCGACCCGGGCCATCAGAGATGCAGATTCTAATGATTGGCTGTCTCGAGACATAGCGCGGCGCGCCTCCATGAATACGCTAAGAGTTCGTGCTGAAATCGAATGCGAATGATAGCGAACTATAGGCGATCAACAGTCGCCAGACGACCTTTGGCCAAAAAAAGCGGACAGTGTCACCCGCAAGAACCGGGTCGTTTTGCGTCGCGTGCTGCGTCACGGTCGCTCCACGGAAAAAAGGAGCAACCCCATGACGTTCACGATCGCCGGTCTGTCGCCGGACCCTTTCCAATCGCTGTTTTCGCTTTCCGACGAAGAGCTCGCCGCGCGCGGCATCGTCGCCAAGCGCGCTGACGCCAAGCCCGGATTTCCCTGCCGGGTGACGCTCGAGGACGCCGAGCCCGGCGAGCGCGTTCTTCTTCTCAATCATCAGTCGCATGACGCACTCACGCCCTACCGCTCAGCCTATGCGATCTATGTGCGCGACGGCGCCGATCACGCCGCCGCGTATAAGGATCAATTGCCGCCGGTTTTCCAAAACCGTCCCATCGCTCTGCGCCTGTTCGATGAAGACGGGATGCTGGTCGGCGCCGATATGGGCGTCAATGGCGAGCTCAAAGGAAAAATCAACGCGCATCTTGAGCGTCCCGATGTCGCCTATATCCACGCGCACAACGCCATGCATGGCTGTTTCGTCGCGGAAATCCAGCGCGGCGATTAATGGAACGCATGGGGTTTCAGTCTGTCGGCTCTTTTAAAAACCAGCCAAATATGAGCAGCCAAAGCATCAGCACAAGCTCGCCCAGGAGTACGAAGAATATCCAGCCTATCTCGAGCGTCGGCATGAAATATCCGGTTAGGCTGTCCACGAGATAGCCGAAGCCCGCCGCCGCGACGGCGACGCCGACAATCGAAGGAACGACATTCGTGCGGATGATCAACGCGCCGAGCAAGACGAGGTGCGCGCCAAAAAGGACGAATGCGGCCATCCAGATCTGATGAAACGATTCAATGAGGACAAGCGCATGCGCCTCAATCTGCGACGCGCCAAGCGCGGCTGCATATTCCGGCTCCGTCGCGAGGTGATAGGCCTTGAAGAGATTGAGCAAGCCGACAAAGGCGACGGCTGTGTATATCAGGCGAAACCACGCGACCAGCAATGAGTGCGCCGGCGCGACCGGGCGAAACAGAAAATAGAGGCCCCAGGCGACAAAGATATCGGCGGCGTATGTGACGAAATGACAGAATATCCCGTACAGGAATAAATTCGGATTCTGACTGATATTCGCCAATGTCGCCGCGATGTCGCCGTCGACGATGATCTTCGGGAATATCGCGAACTCGGCGACGGGCGCTGTCGCCACCATGGCCAGAAGGCCAAAGCCGGCAATGAGGGCCGCCTGGCGTTGCGACAGGCCTTTGTTCGGCGTCGGCGTTGCTGCGTTGTTCATTCACATCACCCGTCTGTCTGTATCGTTCATCTGATCCTAAGCGAAAAACAGCGCGCGGCGCATCACCGGTACTCGGGATTTGCGTTCGCTTCGTCGAAAACTTTTTTCCAGTCATCTTTGGTGTTGCCATGGGCAGGCACGCCGCCGGCCTCTTTTAACAACCGCGCGAAGTGTAGGAGGTTCCAGGTCATGATGGTCGTGTTCTTCTGCGTGAATTCGCTGTCGAAGCCGGCGCGCGAACCGTCGTCTAGTTTATCGCCATAGCTCGGCCCCGGACCGATCTCGCCAAGCCAACCGCAATCGGCCTGGGGCGGGATCGCATAGCCGACATGCTGCAGAGAATAGAGGACGCTCATGGCGACATGTTTCACCCCGTCCTCATTGCCGGTGACGACACAGCCCGCGGTCTTTCCGTAGAAGACATACTGGCCTTTGTCGTTGCGCCCGCCGGACTGGGCGTAGAGCCGCTCAATGAGCTTGGTGCATTCGGACGAATGCTGGCCGAGCCATATCGGCGTGCCAACGACGAGAATGTCCGCCGCCTCGACTTTTTTCCAGATTTCCGGCCAGGCGTCGGTCTTCCATCCATGCTCGCGCATATCGGGATAGACGCCGACCGCTATATCTTCATCGACGAAACGAAGGCTTTCAACGCTCGCGCCCGCGGCGCGCATGATCGCGCGCGAGACGTCCATCAGCGTATCGGTATGCGAGGTCTCAGGCGATTTTTTGAGCGTGCAATTGATGAACAGCGCGTTGAGATCGCCATAGCCCGCCTCTCTTTCGGCGCCGTCTTTTGAAAAAGTCTTCTTGATCATGTTGCGATCTCCCGTCTCTGGCCTCGATCGCGGCCGGCCTAACACGCCGCGCTGTTCCGGGAAAATATTGCAGCGCAAAAAGACTGCGTCTATCATTGACGTGCAGACGATCGCAGGCAGGCAGGGACAAAAAGAAGGAGCGCGCCTCCAATGACGCAAATCAATTCCGTTGGCGTGATCGGCGCCGGGCAGATGGGCAATGGGATTGCGCATGTCTTCGCCGCCGCGGGCTATGACGTCAGACTGAACGACATCGACGAAGCGCGGATCAAGGACGCGATCTCAACAATCGAGACCAATCTCGCACGTCAGGTCGCGAAGGATAAAATCGCCGAAGGCGACGCGAAAGCAGCAATGGCGCGCATCAAACCGGCGCCCGAATTGAGCGCACTCAGCGACTGCGACCTCGTCATCGAAGCGGCGAGCGAAAGCCAGGCCCTCAAGAAAGAAATCTTCACAGCGCTATCGAAGGTTCTGAAACCGGAAGCGATCATGGCGACGAACACCTCGTCGATCTCGATCACCGGCCTCGCCGCCGCCACCGACCGCCCGGAACAGTTCATCGGCATCCATTTCATGAATCCGGTGCCGTTGATGAAACTTGTCGAAGTCATCCGCGGCATCGCGACGTCGAAGCCGACCTTCGAGGCGACCCGCGACGTCATCGAGCGTCTCGGCAAAGTGATGGCGGTGTCGGAGGACTTCCCGGCCTTTATCGTCAACCGGGTCTTGATGCCGATGATCAACGAAGCGATCTACACGCTTTACGAAGGCGTCGGGTCTGTGGAGGCGATCGATACGGCGATGAAGCTCGGCGCCAATCATCCGATGGGCCCATTGCAGCTTGCAGACTTCATCGGTCTCGACACCTGTCTCGCCATCATGCAGGTCCTCTATGAGGGCCTCGCCGATTCCAAATACCGGCCCTGCCCCCTGCTCGTTAAATATGTCGAGGCGGGCTGGCTCGGCCGCAAGACGGGACGCGGCTTTTACGATTATTCCGGCGACGCGCCGAAACCGACGCGATAATTTGGGCGCCGATTGCCGGGCGCGACGGCGCCCGATAAGCTGCGCGGCCCCCCGCATGAGAGAATGCGTGAAAAGAACGGAGATCGCTCATGTCTGTCGCCCGCGTCACCGAAGTTATCGCGAGTTCAAAGAAGTCCTTTCACGACGCCATTGAGACCGGGATTGAGCGCGCCAGCAAGACGCTCTCCCAGATCGAGGGCGCCTGGGTGAAGGATCAGTCGATCATCCTCGATAACGGCAAGATCAAGGAATACCGGGTGATCTTGAAAGTCACCTTCGTTTTAAAAGACTGACGCGCGAGGCACGCCCGCCGGGGTCGCTGCGACTTACTCCGTATGCGTTACGTTGAGATTGAGAATTTCCGGAAGCGTTGTCGGATCGACGTCGTCGTTTTCAAAAAACGCCGCTCCGACCGGATCCTCAGGCTTCGCTTCGATTTTCAAAGAGCCGCCCTCGGCGACGAAGGACGCCAGCGCATCCACATAATCGACGATGCGCGGGTTGGAGAACGCGAACTGCGCGCTGGAAAGCCTAATGAGGGCCGGCGTCGACTGGCGCAAATCTTCACCGGCGCCGCCCATTTCAAGCGCGGCCAGCGCGAAAATGGCCTCAAGCGCGTTTTCATCAGCGATGTCGACCGACAAGGATCGCAGTTTCAGCGACCGCGCGAAGAGATCATCCGCGTCCGCGCCGCTCGCCGCCGCAAGCCCGTCGAGATCAACGCCGGAGACATCGACGTCGATTAAAACATCGCCTAACCCTTCATTGAGGCCTTCATATTGGAGCCGGCCGTCGCCGGTCTCCGGGTCCCAGCGCCAGTCGATAAAACCCTCGCCTTTGACGCTGTTAAGGCCCAGCGATGACAAGGCGGCGACCGCGTCTTCCTCCGCCGGCGGAAAATAGGCCGAATAATCGACAATGCTGTCCGTGAATGTCATGCGGAAATCCGACAGCACGAGCCCGGTGAATTTCATTTCCGAGATCGATAGCTCGCCGAGCCGCCCAAGCTCGCGGTCATTAACGAAGGTTGTGAGCCCGGTGATCTTGGCGGTCCCGAAATCAACAAGATCGCGCGCATCCGTCGGCGGCTCTTCTCCGCGCGCTTCATATTTGACGAGCTTGGTCATATCGAAGCCGCGCCATTCAAAGCTCTCGATATTCGCTTTTTGCCGCTCCGGGGCGACGACATCGGCGAAGGGACCGTCAAGGATCGCCGCGCCGCCGGGCCCCGCGATTTCGCGGATCGCTTCGCGGGCGCGATCGCCTTGCTCGAAGTCATAGGCGATGTCTTTGGCGATCAGGGCGTCAAAGGCGCCGCCGGCGAGGCCGACGAGCCGGCCGTCAGCGACGGCGAGTTTCAGGTCGTGTTGGTCGCCAGTGCGCGCGCCCCAGTCGAGGCCCTTGAAATAGATCCCGCCGATGCGGGTCGCGTTCAGAAACCTCGCAGCCGGATCGCCGCTCTCATCGTTCCCCGGCCCGCCTTGGCGCATGGCCATGTCGTCAATTTCGAGACCCTCGATGACGAGCTTTAGAGACTGCTCTTTTCCTGCATCGTCAAAGCCCTCTGCGGAAATATTCAGGAGGCGGATTTTTTGAAAAAGCGTTTCGAAGGGCGCGTCAGGATCACCGCCATCCGCAGCGCGCACGCGTTCAATCGCTTCGACGTCGACCCCGTAAAGCTCGGCCCGGGCGACAACGATCGCTTCGCCGTCATCAGCGTCGGAAAATGTCAGATTGGTGATGACGGTCGCGCCCAAGTCTTCATCAAAGGAGGCCGCGTCATAGGTCGGGCGCGAGGCGGCCGGCATCAGGGCGAGGAGCGCCTCAACATCGACTGCTTCTGCGCCTTCGAGCTTGAACGGCTCTTCAAGCGGCGACGGCGCTGCGACCGCCGATTGCGCCGGCGATTTCGATGTCTCGTTTTCGCCGCAGGCGAAAAGGAACAGCGCCGCGGCGCCGGCGAAAAATACTCTCAAACGACCCATGACGGTCCCTTCCCCATATTCGTGAAACAGATTTGCGCCAATTGCTCGCGCGCTGGCGCCCTCTCCTATCCGCCCGCGGGCCGGCGGCGCAAGCGCGCTTAATTCGGAATGACTGAAGAGACGAGACGCACCGCTTCCTCGCTCGCCCAATCGGCTTCGCCGACCAGGCGGCCGACTTCCCGCCCTTTTGCGTCATAAAGAATGCTGACCGGCAAGGCGCCTGAGCCGCCGATCGAGGTCGCCATGGCGAGGCGCGGATCGGCGTAAAGGTCGAGGTTCTTAATTTTCAGCCGGTCGAGGAATGACTGCGCCGCCTCAGGCCCCTTGGGATCTGCGGCGATCGCGACAACCTCGAAATTGCGCCCGCCCAGCCGGTCCTGCAACGCATCTAGCGAGGGCAGCTCCTTCAGGCAGGGCGCGCACCATGTCGCCCAGAAATTGACGAGCACGGCCTTTCCGCGAAAATCGGCGAGGCTGACTTTTTCGTCGCCGCGGTCAAAAGCGATCTGCGGCGCGCCGCGCGGCGGAAAGGCGTATTCAAAATTCGCCATTTCCCCGACCAGCAGCGCATTATCCATCTCGAGCGCCGACAGCGGCTCAACGCTCCTCGGCTTTACGCTGGCCGCGATGATGACGTAGAGGAGCCCAAGGCCGCCAACGACGAGGAACGTCAAAAGCCAGAATCGCGGTCCTTTGAGTGTGTCGAGCACGCCGTAATCCTTTCCTGCCGAGGCTATCGCAGATGACAGATAAACCGAAAAGTCCGGGAAACCAGATGTGGGGCGGGCGATTTTCTGACGCGCCTGACGCCGTCATGGAGGATATCAACGCCTCGATTGATGTCGATCGCCGCTTGTGGCGCGAGGATATCGCGGGCTCAAAGGCCCATGCGGCCATGCTCGCCGGCGCCGGCGTGATTTCCGCCGACGACAATAAGGCGATCCAGAAGGGGCTTGATCAGATCGCCGGCGAAATTGAAGCGGGCGAATTCGCGTTCTCAAAGGCGCTGGAAGACATTCACATGAATATCGAGGCGCGGCTGAAAGAGATTATCGGCGCGCCGGCGGGCCGCCTGCACACGGGCCGCTCGCGCAATGATCAGGTCGCCACCGATTTCCGGATGTGGACGCGCGCGGCCTGCGAGGCCGCAACGTTGGGCCTGCGCCGTCTCGCCAAGGCGCTCGCTGCGAAGGCCGAGGAAACGGCGGATGCGGTGATGCCGGGCTTCACCCATCTCCAGACGGCGCAGCCGATCACCTTCGGCCACCATTTGCTCGCCTATGCGGAGATGACGTTGCGCGATTCGAGCCGCTTCGACGATGCGGCGCGGCGCATGAACGAGTGCCCGCTCGGCGCCGCCGCGCTCGCCGGCACTGCTTTTCCCATCGACCGCGAGGCGACGGCGAAAGCGCTCGGCTTCGACCGGCCGACCGCGAACTCCCTCGATTCTGTTTCTGCGCGCGACTTCGCGCTCGAAGCCATGGCCGCCTCGGCGATTGCGGCGACGCATCTCTCCCGCCTTGGCGAAGAGCTTGTCATGTGGACCTCGCCGCATTTCGATTTCGTGCGTCTGTCTGACGCGTTCTCGACCGGCTCCTCGATCATGCCGCAAAAGCGCAACCCGGATGCGGCGGAACTTGTGCGCGCGAAGACGGGCCGCGCCGCCGGCTCGCTCATTTCCCTGTTGACGGTGATGAAGGGCCTGCCCATGGCCTATGCGAAAGACATGCAGGAAGACAAGGCCGCGACGTTTGAGGCCTTTGACGCGCTCGCCCTTTCCATCGCCGCCATGACGGGCATGATCAGCGACTTGAGCGTCAACCGCGAAGCGATGCGCGCGGGCGCGGGCCGCGGCTATTCAACGGCCACCGACCTCGCCGACTGGCTCGTCCGTGTTCTGAACATGCCCTTCCGCGAGGCGCATCATGTCACCGGCGCCATCGTCGCTGCGGCGGAGAAGAAAGGCGTCACGCTAGACGCCCTTTCTTTGGACGACATGCGCGCGATAGAGCCCCGCATCACGGACGCGGTCTTTGACGTTCTCAGCGTTGAAGCCTCTGTCGCCTCAAGGACCTCCTATGGCGGGGCGGCGCCGGACAATGTGACGCGCGAGGCGAAAAAACACCTGAAGGCGTTAAAAGACGTATAGTCGGCGACGCATCGACGTTTAACGGGAGATATCCATGCGACTAATCTTGATGGCCCTGGCGCTCTGTCTCGCGGTTTCGGCTTGCGGCAAGAAAGCGCCCCTGCGCCCGCCCGAAGAGCCGCAGGAGAGTCGGGCGGCGTAATGCATCATTTCGCTTATCGCGACGGCCGGCTGTTCGCTGAGGACGTGGACGTGAAGCGCCTCGCCGAAGAGGTCGGCACCCCGTTCTACCTCTATTCAGAGGCGACGCTGCGCCGGCATTTTTCGGTGTTTCAGAACGCCTTCGCCGGGGCCGATCCGTTGATCGCTTTCTCGGTGAAAGCCAATTCCAACATCGCCGTTCTCCGAGTGCTCGGCGATGACGGGGCCGGCGCCGATGTCGTCTCGGGCGGCGAATTGCAACGCGCGCTGACCGCAGGCATCCCCGGCGAAAGGATCGTCTTTTCCGGCGTCGGCAAGACCCGGGAAGAAATGGACGCCGCGCTTTCAGCCGGCGTCTATCAGTTCAATGTTGAATCGGCGCCCGAACTAGAAGCGCTCAATAAGGCCGCGCGCGCGAAAGGGGCCAGCGCGCCTGTCGCGATCAGGATCAATCCGGACGTCGCCGCCGGCGGGCATGAAAAGATCTCGACCGGGCGCAAGGAAGACAAATTCGGCGTTCCCTGGAGCCAGGCGCGCGCGCTCTACGCCCGCGCCCGCTCGCTCGACCACATCGCGGTTCAGGGCGTCGATCTGCATATCGGTTCGCAGATCGCCGAGCTTAAGCCCTTTGAAGCGGCGTTCGCCCGCGCGGCGCAGCTGATCGCCGACCTTCGCGCCGATGGCTGCGCCATCGAAACGCTCGACCTCGGCGGCGGGCTCGGCATTCCCTACGGCGCCGGCGCGGTTCCGCCGCACCCTGACGAATATGCGCAAATGATCCGGCGCGTCACGGACCCCTTGAATGTGCGCCTGATCTTTGAACCGGGACGCATGATCGCGGGCAACGCCGGCGTTCTTGTCTCGCGCGTGCTTTACGTCAAGGAAGGCGAGAACAAGACGTTCCTCGTCATCGACGCCGGCATGAACGATCTCGTCCGCCCCGCGATGTATGACGCCTATCACGACATCTGGCCGGTCGTGCAATCTGACGCGGCACCGGAGATTTTCGACGTTGTCGGGCCGGTTTGCGAATCGAGCGATCGCTTTGCGAAGGATCGCGCCCTCGCGCCATTGGAACCCGGCGCCCTCGTCGCAATCATGTCTGCGGGCGCCTATGGCGCGGTTCAGGCCTCGCAATACAACACGCGCGCGCTCGCCCCCGAAGTGCTCACCCGCGGCGCGGAATGGGCGATTATCCGCCGGCGTCCGACATTCGAGGAAATGACCGCCCTTGAGACTGTGCCGGATTGGCTCGCCTAGACGAGCCCGGCGATCACGAGATTATTGTAAACGACCCACGCGTTGCCGCCGATCGCGACGGAGAAAAAGCCGATCACGATCCAGTGCGGAAACCATAACACCATGACGCTGATCAGCGCCTGCAACATGAGCTTGCCGATCATCCAGCCGTCGCCGGCGTGTTCCATCATGGCGCGAAGAAACGGGTTCGCCTCCATCCCGGCGCCGGTCTCGATGGCGATGATGGTCGAATAGATGTCGCTGACCCCGACGACATTATAGATAATGACGGCGAGGGCCGCAGCCGCGCGCCGAAGCCAAAACCCGCGGGAATGAGCGGCGTCGCTGGCCAGACGCCGGCGCTTTTCGGCTGAAACGAGCGACAGCACCAAAAAATCCTCTCCCGTCGGCCGAGCTGCGACCTTTAATCGTTAACGCGCGCGTTCTCGTCGCGCCCGGCGGAGCGCCGGAAAGGATAAGCGGACCCCAAATCGCATCGACGGCGCCATCCGGGAAGGCTAGACTGCAAGAAGTATGACGACAGAGTCGATAAACGGCGCAAAAAATCAATCCGCGCCGACGCCTAAGCCAACGCCTGAGCCGCCGCCCCGGATTGCGGGCGGTCGGGTCGCGATGGCGCGCCTGCTTCTTTGCTGGGAGCGTCTGTGGCCGGCAATGCTGCCAGCCCTCGGCGTGTTCGCCGTCGTCGCCATTTTCAGCCTTCTCGATCTCTGGCGCCTGGCGCCGATATGGCTGCACGGCCTCGCGCTGGCGCTGGCCGCCATCGCTTTTGTCGCAGCGTTGTGGCGCGGGCTTCGCCATGCGCCGTTCCCATCGCGACGCGAAGCGCAAGCGCGCCTTGAACGTGACAGCGCGTTGCAGCACGCGCCGCTGCAAGCGCTTGATGACGCGCCCAGCGATCCTGCGCTTGCCGACCATCCTTTGTGGCGCGCCCATCTTCGCGAAAGCGCGGCGCGGGCGCGAGCGGCGCGTTTTGCAAAGTTGCGCGATGTGGCGACGGCGCGCGATCCTTACGGCCTTCGCTACATCACCGCGGGATTGCTCGTGATTGCGCTCATCGCCGGCGGCGATGCGTGGCGGGACCGCTTGGTCGCCGGCATGTCCCCCGGCGCCGGACGGGCCGGCGACGCCGTCGCCGACCTCTGGATCGAGCCGCCGGCTTATACCGGCAAAGCGCCGATTTATCTCTTGCGCGCGGGCGAGGAAAAATCAGGCGTTCAAGACCAGATCAACGCGCCCGCCGGCTCCCGGGTCGTCGCCCAGGTCAATGGTCGCGGCGCGCGCGCCCTTGTTTACGCGAAAGCCGACGGCGTTGAACGCGCGTCTTTCGAGGGGAGCGGGCGCGCGGCGCGCGGCGAACTGGTCCTCGGTGAAAGCGGTCTCTTGCGCCTCAAGGCCGGCGGCGTCACCACGCGGTGGCCGGTGGGCGTGCTTCCCGACGCGCCGCCCCTCGTCTCTTTCGGCGAGGCCCCAGCGGGCAACGATCAGGGCCTTTTTGAATTCAGCCTCATCGCGGAAGACGATTACGGCCTCGCTTCGGCGCAGCTCGAACTGCGCCTTGACCCGGGCCAGGAGCGCCCGCTTGACGCACCGCCTTTTGACGCCGCCGCGCTTTCCGAAAGACGGATCATCCCGCTAGAAGGCGTCGCCGGCGGCGCTGGTGAACACGCGGTTGCGCTCGATTTGCAATCCGATCCGTGGGCCGGCCTGCGCGTCATGGCGCGGGTCGCCGTCACCGACGGCGCCGGCCAGAGCGCGCAGAGCGAAGAGACGCCGGCGGGACTGCCGGCGCGCGCTTTCTTCAATCCGCTGGCGCGCGTCGTCATCGAACAACGCCAGACGCTCGCCGTCGCCGCAGAGAACTGGCGGCGCGCGGGCCGCAGTCTCGACGCGGTGACGCTGGCGCCGGAGGTCTTTTATGATCGGCCTACGGATTACTTGATGATGCGAACGGCTTTCTGGCGCGTCATGCGCGAGGACGAGGACGGGTTTGACGACGCGGTTGAGCGATTCTGGCCGCTCGCCGTGCAGCTCGAAGACGAGGCCCTTGAGCTTGCCCGCCAGCGTCTCGGGGCCGCGCAGGAAGCTTTGCGCCAGGCGATTGAGCGCGGCGCGGACGATCAGGAGATCGCGCGGCTGACGGAAGAGTTGCGCCAGGCGATGGACAATTATCTCCAGGCCCTCGCCCAGTCAGGCCAGGCGATGGAGCGCCAGGCGGGCGAAGGCGGCCAGCAGATCGAGCGCTCCAATCTTGATGAAATGCTCGACGCCATTCGCGATCTCGCTCAGTCCGGCGCCGGCAACGCCGCCCGCCAGATGCTCTCTGATCTTGAAAATCTCCTCAACAATCTGCGCCTGACGCAAGGCGGCGGACCTGGCGGAGACGGACCCGGCGCGCGCGGACAGTCGGGACCTTCCGGCGAGGCGGGCGATCTCATCGGGCGCCAGCGCGAGCTTGCCGACGACGCCTTTGAACGCAGCCGCGAGGGCGGCGAGCCCAATGGCGAGGCCGGCGGCGGCGATCTCGCCGAAAGCCAGGAAACGCTTGGCCGCGATCTCGACGAATTGATCGACGGCCTCCAAGGAGGCGAGGCCGACCCCAATGGCGACGCCGCACGGGCTATGGGCCGAGCCCGCAACAACATGCGCGATGCCGAAGACGCGCTGCGCAGCGGCGATTTCGATGCGGCCGCGGACGCCATGGAGCGGGCGATCGCCAATATGCGCGATGGCGCTGAAGGGCTTGCGCGCGAGGAAATGCGTCAGGCCGGAGACGGGCGAAACGGCGAGCGCGGGCGCGCGAGCGCTGATCCGCTGGGCCGGCCTGCAGGCGATGCTTATGGCGACGGCGTCGAGGTGCCGGGCGCCTCGGAGGCGGCGCGCACGCGCGCCGTCATCAATGAGCTGCGCCGGCGGCTGGGCGAACCCGACCGCAGCGAAGAAGAGATCGATTATCTAGAACGCCTCTTGGAGCGGTTTTGAACAGCGCCCACGACGCACCTGATGACGACATCGACAAGTGCAACACGGCGTAACACAGCGTTTGCGTTTCAGCGGCGATCCTTGTTGATTGAGAACCGGGCTCATGATTACGTCTATTGCGAATTATGACGATGCGCCGCGCCGTGGATCGGTAGCCGAGCCGCTCGATCTAACGGTTTTGATCGTGAACGACTTCGCCGGCAAAGAGAAAAACTGGCGTGATGAAGTTCGCGCCGTAAACGCTTTCCTCCGCCAAGATGTTGGCCGAACTTTCCGGATTGTGATTGCGGAATCGGAGGATTTTCGTGATGCGCCAGTACCAAATGCGTTGACGTCGCTCAGCGATAAAATCGAGATCGCTTACTTTAATGAAACGCGTTCAGCCCAACTGAAAGACGCCGGCGTCGGTGCAGTTAAAACAGAGTGGGTGCTCGTCATCGACGCCGATTGCGAACCGAATGCCGGTTTCGTTCGTAATTTGATCGCGGCGGTCGAAAAATACCCGGACTTCGACTATTTCATTTCCAGGGCCCATTATGGATTAAATACGCCGCTGCGACGCGCCGCTTCAATGTTCGATCGCCATCGCGACAATGAATGCGAAGACCGTCGCGTCTATTATGTCCCGGGTCACGGATTTCTCGCGCGAACCAACGTCGCTAAACGGTTCCGGGCGCCGAATGCGCCAACGCCTTTTCTAGCGACGCCAGTTCGCCAATCGCGCATTCTCTCAGGCGGGGCAAAAGTCCGATTCGTCGGCGACGCCGTCGCCGATCATGAGTTTTCTCTCGGGTTCATCTGGGATTTCAATCGCGAACTCGGTTTTGCATCGTATCTTTCGCGCCGCGAAAGTCATGGCCACAGCGCCTTGCGGGTCCTGGGCAGTCTGCAAAAAGCAATGTTTAAGACCTTCGCAAGCCGGCATCGCGATTTTCTAAGATGGACCGACTATCCGATTGCGCTGGCGCTGCAAGTCTTCGCAATCGCGCCAATGCTTTACGGAATCTGGGAGGCGGCGTCGGGCCGGATCGAGAACCGGCGATCGCATTTCCGGTGACTTTAGCCGGCCCCGATAAATCCAAGGCCGCGCTTGCGCCCGTCATCATCCATGCCATAGCCGACAAGAAAATCGGCAGGACCCGCCTCAAAGCCGATATAATCGCAGGCGAGATCTTCCGCATGGCCCGTAAGTTTCTTGACGAGAACGCAAGTTTTGACGGCCGCCGCGCCGCGGTCTTCAATCATGCCCTTGCCGAAATGCAACGATCGCCCGGTATCCAGAACATCATCGATCAGGAGGACATGGCGCCCTTCAACATCGACGGAGAAGTCTTTGAGCAGCGTGACAACGCCTGAAGAGGCGCGCGCGCCGCCGTAAGAGGAAAGCTGGACAAAGTCGACCCACGGGTCCGCGCCATGGCGATAAAGCGCGCGCAACAGATCGGCGGCGAAAATGAATGCGCCGGTCAGAACCGGCGCCATCAGAAACTCAAACGGCAAATCAGCTTTGATCTGACGGGCCATCTCGTCAATACGGGCGGCGATTTCCTCTTCCGTGAACAGAACGCGCAATGATTTGCCTCCGGCGCCAACGCTCCGAACACATAGGCAAGATTCGGCGTGAAGACCAGCGGCCGGCGGCCGCGTCAGTCGCGCGGCTCTTTCCGGAGCGCGCTGACAGCGCTTTCGTTGGGCGCGAAGGAGAGCGCGACTTCCGCAACGCCGTCCGGCGCGGGATTGCGCGTCATGAATTCAACAACGCCATTGCCGGCGATGCTCGCAGCCTCCGGCGAAAAGGTCCAACGCGACATAAGCTCGCCGCGGGGGCCCAGCGCCTCTGCCTGCAAGAGGGGCGCGTTCTGAGCGTCAACGCCAGTATTGCGTAAGACGCCGGTAATTTCGATGATCGGCCCGCCGGTCGACATGGCGAGGCGATGGCGCACATTTTCGATCTTGAGGCCATAAGGATCGACCTCGATCCCGACGACGGCGTAAGCGTCAGCCGCCGAGGGCGCCGCGCGCACAATATCGTCTCGATAAACGACAACAGCGTAAGCGGCGCCGGCGATGGCGGCGACCCAGGCCGACCAGCCAAAGGCGCGCCACGGCGTTAAGCGGTTCTTGTCGCGAGACTCAGCGCGCCGGCGCGCTTTGCGCACCGCATGCTCCAATTCACGAGGCGTGACACGCAAGGCCGAGAAGAATTCCTCGTCAAACATCTGCGGATCGAAACGGCGCACATCTTCCATTCGCGCAACCGCCGTCGAGCGGCGGCGTTCCTCGCGAACGCGCCGGCCAAACCCTTTCGCCGGTCCGAATTCCGGTTCGCCGTCCACATCTTCGAAATCGGCGTCTACGATCGTCGCTGCGCCGGGAATGATGTCGTCGTCGGCTTCATCGTCGCGATAGCGGGACTCGCGCGTTCGCGCGTCGGCGTAGTCTCCGGCGTTGTCATATTCATCCGTATAGCGCTCATCCGCGCGCGTGCGATCAGTGAACCGTAAGCCGGATCCGCGCGCGTGAGATTGATCGGCGCGTCGCTCAGCCCGCAAAGGTTCAGCCTCGGTGCGATCGCGCTTCTTCGAAAAGGCGGGCGACCCCTGGTCGCGCGGATCGCTGCGCCGCTCATCATCCCCATCATCCTCGACAAAAAACTGCTTGCCCATGCGCCAGCCCTTGGGTGGGGCTTCGCGTTGTTCTTCTCGCGCTTGACGCGCCCTCATCTCATGAGCGGCCTTGGCTTTGCGTGTCGCCTGGGCGATCGGCGAATCAAAGAGCGTGTCGTCTTCGTCGTCGTCAAAATCGGCGTCGTCTTCGAATTCGTCATAGTCGGCATGGGCCGCCCGGCGCTCCGAGAGACCGCCTTGGTCGGTTTCCTCGCGCGGCGCCTTGCGAGCCATGAAGCGCCCTTTTTCGTCCCGCGGCGGCAAAAGGTCCCCATCGACATCAATGTCGGCGTCATCGGCGGCGCGTCTGTCGTCGGCGTCAGGTTCGTCATCGCCGCGCCCGTTTCGGTTTTCGGCGCGATTGTCAGCGCGGTGGTCGGCCCGGTGATCTGCGCGGGCGCGGCTTTCCGAAGCGTGGCGGTCGCGCGGATCGGCATCGCGGCGCGCCGCGGGCTCTAACGCAGCCAGCGCATCGATTGGCTCGGGCGCGGGCACGAACCAGCTTTCGCCGCAGGAAGTGCAGCGAACCGATCGTCCATTGGGGAGAAATCGGTCCTCTTCGAGGTCATAGCGCGTGGCGCATTCGGGGCAGGTGATTATCATGATGGCACGGAATCGGTTATCGCTGATTGGGATCGCCTCTCGACCTCGCAGGCAGAAACGCTAAAGCTTCGCTCATGAGCGCAAAGACGCAGATTGTGGATTTTGACAGCGCCGGCATCGCCTATGGCGACGCCGCCGAAACCCTGAGCGATGTGAATTTCCAACTCGCCGAGGGAGAGTTCCGGTTTCTGACCGGACCGTCGGGCGCCGGAAAAACGACGCTTTTGAAGATGATCTATCTGGCGCTGAAACCCACGCGCGGCCAGTTTTTCCTGTTTGGCGAAGACGCCATGAACGCGCCGCGCGAAGCGTTGCCGTCTCTTCGGCGCCGCATCGGCGTGGTGTTCCAGGAGTTCCGTCTGCTCGATCATCTCACGGCCTTCGACAATGTCGCCCTGCCGATGAAGGTCGCGGGCGTTAACCAAAACCAATATCGCGAAGACGTAAGCGAACTCTTAAACTGGGTCGGTCTGGGCGATCGCATGGACGCGCGGCCGCCAACCTTGTCAGGCGGCGAACAGCAACGCGTCGCGCTCGCGCGCGCCCTTGTCTCCAAGCCAGATCTCATCCTCGCTGACGAGCCGACAGGCAATGTCGATCCGGCGATGAGTGAACGAATTATGAAATTGTTCGTTGAACTGAATAAATTGGGCGCGGCGGTCATGGTCGCAACGCACGATCTGCATCTTGTTCAGTCGCTTGGTAAGCCGGTCTTAAGAATTGCTGACGGGAAGGTAACGCGCGCGCCCGGCGCCGGAGGCGCCGCATGACCCGACTCTTCGCCGGAGGCGCCGCATGAGCGAGACCATTCCGACCGCCGCGCCGCCCCTGCACGACTATGACCGCGAGCCCAGGCGCGAGTCTGGGCCGCGAAAGCGCCGGCTGTTCGATCGATGGCGACAAGATCCGTTATTGCCGGAAGCCGGGGCCGGCGGCGCGCCCTTGACCGCCGTCATCGCCGTGATGTCCTTTCTCGCGGTTCTCGCGATGGCGTCGGTGATCATCATCAATCAGTCCGCAGGCCGATGGACGCGCGACTTGCGCTCAGAGATCACGGTGCAGGTGAAAGGCGCGAGCGCGGCGGAGATCGCGGCAAGCGCATCGGCGGCGATGCGCATTCTCGACGGCGTCGATGGCGTTCTGGAGGCGCGCCAGCAATCGGCTACGGAAACGACGGCGCTCCTTGAACCCTGGCTTGGCAAGGACAACGCGTCGGCCTTTCTGACCGTGCCGGCGCTCATTGAAGTGAAGATCGACCCGCGCGCGCCGCCCGATCTTGAATTGCTGCGCGGCCAGCTCGCCGCGGCGGCGCCGGGCGCGAGCCTTGATGATCACGCTGTCTGGCACGACCGCCTCGAAACCGCCGCGCAGTCCGGCCAGGCGCTGTCTTTCCTTGTCTTCGCATTGATCATGGGCGCGGCCTGCGCGATTTCGGTCTTTGCAGCGCGAGCCGGCCTCGCGGCCAACCACGAAATTGTTTCGGTGTTGCATCTCGTCGGGGCGACCGACGATTTCATCGCCGCGGAAGTGCAACGGCGCTTTTTCGTGCTGGGCCTGCGCGGCGCGCTCGCCGGCCTCGCCGCGGCCCTGGCGGCGCTCGCTGGCGCGGCATTCATGCTCGACGCCGGCGTCGGGCGCGACAGTTTCCTGCCCCGCTTCACCGTTGGCGGTTGGCAGGCCCTGTGGCTGTTGGCGGTGCCGCTGGCGACATGCCTTGTCACCGCCCTTACGGCGCGCCTGACGGTGCTGAAAACCCTGCAGCGACAATACTAGCAGGCCGGAATGAGCGGGTCGGAAGCGCCGTCTGGACCGGCCAATCGGCGCCGGCTAGACTCACGGACGCGCCACCGGCGAGCTTGAGCCTCGTCGGCGCGTTGCAGGAGTTTAAGTGTTGAGACGGTTTTTCTTTGGCCTCATTTTCATTGGCCTCGCCTGGCTGATCGGGCTCGCCGCCTTCATAGCGACGCTGCCGCAGCCGACGGGCAAAAGCCCCGCATCGGTCGACGCCGTTATCGTCTACACCGGCGGCGGCGGACAGCGCATCTCAGCCGGCATGTCGCTTCTCGCCGACGGCGCCGGCGAGCGGCTGCTGATTTCCGGCGTCAATCGCGAAACCTCGCGCGGTGAAATCGCGGCGATGTGGGGCGGCGCGCCGGCGCAATTTGACTGCTGCGTCGATCTCGGCTTTGAGGCGGAGACGACGCAAGGCAACGCTGGCGAAGCCGCGTCCTGGGCCGCTCGCCATAACGCCCGCGCTGTCATCCTTGTCACCTCGGATTATCACATGCCCCGCGCGCTCGCAGAGACCCGCGCGCAGATGCCGAATGCTAAGATTACGCCCTTTATCGTCGCATCAGGCTATCTCGATGCGGACGGACTTCCGGTTTCCGGCGCGGCCTGGAAAAATCTCGCCGGGGAATATACGAAATTCCTGCTTGCAAAAGTTAAGGGCGTCGCCGTCAAGCTAGGCGTATAACCCCGCCCATGCAACGCGCAGGCGATATTCTGTTCACGCTCTATATGGGCATGAGCGCGACGGTAATGGGGATCGTCTTATTACCGCTCGCGATCTTTGGCGCAAACGTCGCCCGCCGCGCGCCGAAGATCTGGGCCCGGAGCGTTCTGTTTGTGCTAAGAACGGTCAGCGGCGTCGGGTACCGGATCGAGGGCGATGAGCATTTGCCGCGGCAAGGCGCGCTCGTGGCGGCCAACCATCAATCGATTTGGGAGACGGTTGCGCTTTACGCATTGCTTCCCAATCCGTCGTTCATTCTGAAAAAGGAGCTGCTCGCGATCCCGGTTTACGGCTGGTGGGCGCGCTTGACCGGCAACATCCCCGTTGATCGCGCCGGCGGCGCCAAAGCCTTACGCGCGATGCGGCGCACGGCGCAGGCGCGCATCGCAGAGGGCTGCCAGGTCGTCGTCTTTCCCGAAGGCACCCGCACCGCGCCCGGCGCGATAAAACCGTTTCACCCGGGCGTCGCTGGAATATACGCCTCGGTCGATGCGCCCTGCGCGCCGGTCGCTCATGACAGCGGTCGTTTCTGGCGCCATCCCGGCATCGAAAAGCGGCCCGGCGTCATAACCTTGCGCTTTCTGCCGCCCATCGCGCCCGGTCTCGACCGACGCGCTTTCCTGACGACCCTCGAAGACAGGATCAAGCGCGCGCGCCCCGATCTCGCGGCCGGCGAGAGGGTCGCGGCCGAGCCATTGGAGGCTGTTCGCCATGGCTGAAGGAAAAAGCGTCTCGCGGCGCTGGCTCTACATTGCGTGGATCGGCGCGGCGCTGATCGTCGCAGCCTATTTCGCTTTGTGGCGACACGCGGCTGGCGAAATGGAGACGGCCGCCAGCGCCTGGGTCGACGAGCAGCGCGCGTCCGGTCTTTTTGTCGCTCATGACGGCTTCCGGCGCGACGGTTTTCCCTTCGTCCTGCGCCTGCATGTCGACAATCCGCAAATCGCGACGCCGGACGGATGGCGCTGGAGCGCGCCACGCCTGTCGATGGATGCGTTGCCTTACGACTTCAACCGGGTGATCTTTTCGTCGAGAGGCGCGCAAACAATCCGCGCGCCAGACGGCGAAACCTGGAGCCTTTCCGCGGGCGATCTTCGCGCAAGCCTCGCCAACGATAAAGAGCGAGAATGGATTCTTTCCGCTCAGATTGAGAATGCGCGCGTGACGAACGTTGCGGCCGCGCCCATCGAACTCGGCTCGCTTCTCTTTGATATCGCGCCGTCGGCTGACGAGCCTGACGCGTTTACGCTCTCGCTTGCCGCGCGCGATCTCGCGACAAAAACGGAATACGGCGCCATTGACGGCGATTCTTTAAACGCAGCCTTCACACTCACGTCGGCGAGCGCGCTTGGCGCCTTCGATCCCCTGCCATCGTGGCGCAGCGCCGGCGGACGGCTGCGCATTCACGGCATAGAAGCCCTCGTTAATGAGGCGGGCGTCACCGTCGTCGGCGACCTCGGCCTCTCGGCCGATCTTTTCCCTGAAGGAGATGCGCGCGTCAGTCTTTCGAAGCCGGCCGGCATTGCGCCCCTTTTGGCGGCGACCGGCGCGCTGAGCGCGGATGAGGCGAACGCGGCGGCGGCGGGCCTCGGCTTCGCCGCGCTCGCGCAAGGCGGCGTCCTTGTGGCGCCGATCGTCTTTGAAGAAGACGCCATCAAGATCGCCGGCGTGCGCCTTAGCATCGACGCGAGGCCCGCCGTCGAGGCCGAATAGCCTTTTTTCCGCTCTTTGCGAGGCGTTATGATGACGACGCCGCAGATGCAGGAGAGAGCGCATTATGGCCTATGTCGACGGATATCTGATCGCCGTGCCAGCCGCCAATCGCGAGGCCTATATGGAACTTGCGCGAAAGTCGGCGCCGCTTTTCAAGAAGTATGGCGCAAGCCGCGTTGTCGAAAACTGGGGCGATGACGTGCCGGACGGAAAAGTCACCTCCTTCGCCATGGCGACGAAGGCGAAGCCGGACGAGGTTATCGTTTTCTCCTGGGTCGAATGGCCTTCCAAAGAGGCTCGCGACGACGGGATGAAGAAGGCGATGGAAGACCCCTTTTTCGCCGGCGAAGGCGCAAACATGCCCTTTGACGGCATGCGCATGATGTTCGGCGGTTTCGAGACGATCCTCGACGAATAGGCTGTCAGGCGTAAAGCGCCTTCAAGGGCGGCGCATCATCGACATGCGAGGCGACGATCTTGGCGAAGTCATCGACATAGATGGCGCCTTGCGTCGTCTTCTGTACAAGGACGATCCGCTTGTCGCGGCCATCGCGCACGCGCTTGATAAAACCGAGAATCGACAACGCATCAAGCGCGCGGGAGATCGCTGGCTTTGGCACATTAAGATCGCGCGCGAGCGCGCGCACCGTATGCGGGCCCGGCGTCAGATAAACGGTTAGGAGGATTGACCACTGGCGCATGGATAGATCCGGGCCGTCCGCGCGCACGGCCTCGCACAGGACTTCTCGCCAACTTGTCAACACATCAATCGACGCCATCGGGCCGGGCGACTTTCATCCGCTACCTGTAGCGTGACTCAATGCAACTGTTCGCCCGCCAAGGGCAAGAGCCCGGCCGCCCGGCTCACCCGAAACGCTGCTCGAAAACCGCGTAAAGGGCCCGAATCGCCTGCGCCTCCGCCCCGACGGGCCGGCCTGGCGCGGCTTTCGGCCGCCAGGCGTACAGATCGAAATGCACCCAGGGATGGTCGCCGGCGAACCGCTTGAGGAACAGGGCCGCGATCACCGAGCCGGCGAAGGCGTTGCCGGAGATGTGGTTCACATCCGCGATTGAAGAAGAGAGCATCGACTGGTAGTTCGCCCAGAGCGGCATCCGCCATAGAGGGTCGGCCTCGCTCTCAGCGGCGGCGCTCAGGCGGTCGGCCAGCCCATCGTCATCGCAGTAAAACGGGACGAGCTCAGGGCCCAGCGCCACCCGCGCCGCGCCGGTCAGCGTCGCCAGGGTGACAACGAGGTCCGGTTTCTCCTCGGCCGCCAGCGCCAGCGCGTCAGCGAGGATGAGCCGCCCCTCCGCGTCGGTGTTGCCGATCTCGACCGTAAGCCCCTTGCGGCTCGCAAGAACGTCCCCGGGCCGGAAAGCGTTGCCGGAGATCGCATTCTCAACCGCCGGAACGAGCACCCTGAGGCGCACGTCGAGCCCGGCGCCCATCACCATTTGGCCGAGCGCCAAAGCGTGGGCGGCCCCGCCCATGTCCTTTTTCATCAGGGACATGCCCTTCGCGTTCTTGATATTGAGCCCGCCGGAATCGAAAGCGACGCCCTTGCCGATCAGGGTCAATTTCGGCGCATCCGCCCGGCCCCATGCGAGGTCAATGAGGCGCGGCGCTGACGCCGCGGCGCGCCCGACCGCATGGATCATCGGGAAATTTTCCGTGAGCAGAGCATCGCCGAGCGTCACCGCGATCTCGGCGCCGTAAGTCTTTGCAAGCGCGCGCGCCGCCGCCTCGATCGCCTCCGGCGTCATGTCGCCCGCCGGCGTGTTGACGAGGTCGCGCGCCAGCATATTGGCTTCGGCTGCGCGTCGCGCCGCCTCCACATCGACATTTTCAGGCGCGATGAGGCGCGCTGAAGCGGCGGACGCGGTTTTGTACCGATCGAACCGATAGGCGCCCATGAGCCAGCCGAGACAAGCGAGGCGCGCGGCGCGCGCGGTCAGAGATGTTGCGAAATGATAAACGCCATCCGGCAATTTGTCGGAAAGACCGGCCGTGATGAGCGCATCTGTTCCATCGCCGACGCCGTAAAGAACGCCACCCTCGCCGCTCAGAACAGCGCCAGCCTCTCCGCTGAACCTGTTCAGCCGGGCCAGTTTCTTCAAGCTTTCCGGCACATCCAACCCGTCGATGGCGCCGTCCTCTACGAGGAAAACCGGTGTTGCTGCGCGCGCGTCGTCAACGTTGAACGACTGCAAAAGAGAGTGAGCCATAAATCATCCGTTAACTTATTAAATCGGTGGCCTATTAAGCATAAGCTTAAGCCTTTTTTGAACTCCTTATCCCATGATCGCCTGAGAATTCCAGCACGATCGAGGGAAAGACATGGATCTTCGAACCGACACGTCCGCCTTGAAGCTCGCCGGCGCCGCCTGCGCTGCGCTGGCGTTGAGCGCTTGCGGAACGACGCAGTCCGCGCTCGGCGGCGGCGATGAGAAATACCGCGAAGCGGTTGGAACCTATTCCAATTTCGCCGGCGACGAAGGCATGGACCCGATCGCCGCCGCCGCCTTCTGGGGGACGCGGTATAACAAAAACCAGTCCGATCCGATCGCGGCCGTCAAATTCAGCCAGGCGCTGCGCAAAATCAACTCGCACGACGAAGCGCTGGGCGTGATGCAGCAGGCGAGCACAGCCTCGCCCGAAAACGCCGATGTCAGCCTCGAATACGGCAAGGTCCTGACAGAGGCCGAGCGCGCCTTCGAAGCGGTGCGTCATCTTGAGAACGCAGTTGCGAAAAAGCCCGATGACTGGAAAGCCTTCTCGGCCTATGGCGTCGCGCTTGACCAGATGGGCGAGCATGAAGAGGCCCGCAAGAAATATGATCGCGCGCTGGGCCTGGCGCCGGGCGCCGTTTCCGTTCTGAACAACAAGGGACTTTCTTACGCGCTCGACGGAAATCTCGGACAGGCGAAGCTGACCTTGCGCTCGGCCGCGGCGAACGCCGGCGGCGACGCCCGCATTCGCCAGAACCTTGCCCTCGTGCTTGCGCTTTCCGGCGACATGATGGGCGCGGAGCGCCTGGCGCGGTCCGACCTGCCGCCGAAGGTCGCCGACAACAATATTGATTTCTACCGCCAGCTGATGAACCAGCCGGCCTATTGGGGCCAGTATGTTGCGGGCGACGTCGATACGCCGGACTTTGATGCAGCGCCGGCGGCGCCGATCAAGTCAGCGCCGCTGCCAGAGCTTCGCGAAGAACCAAAGCCGGTCGAAGAAAAAGAAAAAGAAGACGGCGCGCCGATCGCCTTGATGGAAGCGGCGCCAGTGATCAACGCTTCGACGCCGGCGGAAGACGCCGCTGAGGACGAGAGCGCCGAGGTCGGGAACCCGTAAGGTTCAACCGTTTTGTTGCGTAGGAACGCCGCCCTCCCCGGGGCGGCGTTTTATTTTTGTCGGCTTTCTTCAGACCCGTCTGCGGGCTGGCGCGCCTTTGTGATTTCATCAAGCCACTGCGCGCGCATGGCGATAATGACCGCCATCATGGCGATCAGGATGAGAAGGCCCGGCGCGCCGCCAAGATTGGAAAGCATGCGCACGCCGTCGATCCCCGTCGTCGAGGTCATAACAAAAGCGACCCCGCCCACGAGCGCGCCCCAGAACACCTTCACCGGCAACGCCTGTCGGGTTTCGTCCTGTTCGCCCTCGCCAGGCCGCAGGCACACCGCGGCGATGGAATGGGTGTTGGAGTCCATGGCCGTGACAAAGGAGATGAAGGTGAGGACGACAAAAACCGCAGCGATCAAGGTCGACAAGGGATAAGCGTCGAAGAGGGCGAAAACCACCGCCTCCGGACCGCTCTGGTTGAGCGCGGCGATCAATGGCCCGCCTAGCGCTGCATCTGTCGCGATCGCGGCGCCGCCAAAAATCGCCATCCACAAGGCGCCGAAAGACGCCGGCGCGACGAGGTTGAAGATCAGGAATTCGCGCACCGTATAGCCGACGGCGATCCGTCCCAGGAACAAGGCGGTGATGGGCGCCCAGGCGAGCCAGTTCGCGAAATAAAAGACTGTCCAGTCGCGCATCCACGGCGATCCGGCGCGTTCGCCGAAGGCAAGGCTCGCCGGCACGAAGTCGACGATATACTCGCCAAGCGCCCGCGCGCCGAGGGAAAGGATTTCGAGGGTCGGCCCCGTCAGCAACAAAAAAGCGGCGAGCGCGAAGAAGAATTTGACATTGAGGTCAGAGAGAAAGCGGATCCCGCGCTGAATGCCGGAGATCGACGACATAACGAAAACGCCGACGATCGCCAGGGTAATGAACAATCGCAAAACTGCGCCGTCGCCCGCCCCGATCAAGCGTTCGAGGCCGCCGGCGAGCGTCATCACGCCGACGCCGAGCGAGGCCGCGACGCCGGCGACAAGAGCGTAAAGCCCGGCTGCATCAATCAGCGCGCCGCTGCGCCCTGTCATGGCGCGCCCGAAGACAAGCGATAACGGTCCGCTTAAGGAGTAAGGCCGGCCAAGATTGAAATGGGCGAGCGCGAAAGCGAGCGCCGGCACCGAGTAAAGCGCGTAAGGCGTTATCGTCCAGTGCATGAACAAGGTGGCGACAGCGAATTGCGCCGCTTCATCCGAATTCGGCTCGGCGCCGGTAAAGGCCGGCGGATCGCTGAAATGAAACATCGGCTCAGCCGCGCCCCAAAACAAGATGCCGATGGCGACAGTGGTGCACAGCGTGATGGCGAACCAGTTCCAGCGCGACAGGATCGGCTTTGCATCCGGCCCGCCAATGCGCACTGAACCGAGCGGCGAGATGGCGACCCAGAGAAGCAGCAACACCGCCGCAAAAGACGCAAGCGAGAACAGCCAGTCAAACCGGCTCAAGATCCACGCATTGGCGCTTGAGGCGGCGGCGTGAAAGCCGTCGAAATCTATGACCGAATAAGCAAGCGCTGCGAGCAGCAACGCCGCCGGCGGCCAGAAGACCAGGGGACGGGTTCTGTTGCGGAGTGTTTTCAGGAAGCGAACGGACATGCGGCGTCCCGCTTAGCGCAGATGCGAGAAAGGGCCAAATGCCGCCGATCAGGACGCGGAGCACCAAGGTTTGCGGTCGTTGGCCGTTTCGCGTATGGTTGGACAAGAAGTTGCATTCTCTCATAACGACGGACGGGGGTCGGAATGAAAGTGCTGCTGATGAGCGCCGTGCTGGCGTCTCTGTTGGGCGCGTCAAAGATAGACGTGACGATCAAACCGGATGGCCACTTCGCCGCGGTTGATTGCGCGCCTGTCGATGATCTCGCCAGCGCCTATCATCCTTACGCGATCGATACTCTTTTGTGCGAGGCGAAATACGCCATGCGCTATGACAGCCTCGCCTGCTTGTGGGCGAATACGGAAATTGCCTGGCGCAAGGACTGAGAGAGGTTTCTGCGCGATTTTGACCGCGGGGCGCGCTTTTCAGGCGATGAAATCGGCCTCGTAGTTCCCCTTCAGAAACAAGATCACCTCCTCCTCGGACATCTTTTCCATTTCCAGCATGGCGGTTATTTTTCCGGTGACGCTCGATGCGCCGCGGAAATTTTCATGAATACGCCGCAGCGACAGACGGTATTGCCGCATGCGCTCCAATTCGCGCTTGGGCTGAAAGCCCTCCTGAAAAATCCGAGAGGCGAGCGCAATAAACGCCGCCCAGATTGTCAGCACATGAATGATGGGGGCTTTCATCCATTGAATATCCGCATAAACGCCGATGAGAACGAGTTGCTGAAAGATGAGAATACCAAGCAATCCGTATAAGAATATTGCGGATAGTATTTTGATTTGTCGAAGCGCCGAGGGACGCCAGATGCTCTTGCTTTCTCTCAGAACGTGGTTGCAGTAATTTAGCTGCGGCTCAAACCGCAGCCGCGCATACGCTCTAAAATACTCATCGAGATGGGCCGCGCCTTCTGGGGGGAGCGGCTGTTCCGACCTTTGATTGCTGGCGGCGAGGTCCTCTTCATCGCGGATCGCCTGGTGCAATTTCTCATCAATGCAATCGAGCTCGCTCAACTGGAAGCGATCAAATCGCGCGTCTCTCTCTTGCAAATAGTCTTGCCGCGCATTGGCGTCTTCAGCGGCGTCAAGGATATGGCGCGCAGAGTCAATGTAGTGGCGGAAATGGAAGCCGCGAATTCTCTCCGTCGCTAGGCGATCGGCCAGCCAGCGCCGTTTTCGCCCGCGATAATTCAGACCGAATACGCCGATAATCACGCCCGCAAGCAGCGCGAGGCTCGCCAGCGCCGAGATTAGCTTGAGCTGCGTAAGGGGCAGTCCGCTGTAGAGCGGCTGCGCGCTGGCGAGCAAGAGCGCGCCGGCGGCGATCGCGATGGCGTAAGCGCCCCAGCGCTTGCTTTTGCGTTTCGCCTTGTTCGCTCGCTCGTCATAAGGCCCGAATGCGCGGCGCAGCGCGGGATGATCGAGCGCGAAATAGAGAGAAGGAAATTCGCTGCGGGCCGCCTCGCGGTCGGCCTCGTCAAAAAGAATGTCGGAATTGAAATTGTGTCGAAGATGAACGGGCTTTCCTGCATCGCGGCTCAACTTATAAAGTTGAAAGAACTCGTTGCGCGAAAACTGAATGTGATCCTTTAAGAGCATCCGGACCGAGCGACCGACCCGCTCATCGAGGTAATTGAATTGTGCGAGTTTCTCTCGGATCGCATCGGTAATCTCCAGAGGCTCGCCGCGCGCCTGCGCGTCGATGACCTGCTCGCCAAAAAGCACAAGCTCTGTGTGAAGCTCGACATAGCGGTTGATCTCCGCCGTCTCGCTCGGGTCGAGGCGGATGCGCAATGACTTTAGGAGCTTGCCAGTTTTGTGCTCGCCAAATTCGCCTGATCGGATTTCATCAAGCAGGGCATGGTAACGCGCGAAATCAACTTGCAGGAGCGTATCGATTGATTGCTGGCCGCGGTGAAGAATGAAACCGAGCATGAAGGCGAGGCCCGTCATGACCACGATCGCCGACATGACGGGCTCAAGGATAAACTGGTTGTAGACAGCGTGCAGAATAATCGCCGCCGCGAGCCCCGGGATCGCATGATAGGGCAGCCGCGCCGTCTTTTGTTGGGGCGTTATCAGCTGCGTAATGACGGCGAAGAGCGCCGTAACCCCGCCATGCATGATCGCTGTTCCAAAGCCTCGAACGACCCAGACCGCCGTCTGCGTTTCGCCAACGGCGAAGAGATAGTAATAGTTTTCAAGCAGCGCGAACCCTGCGCCGATGGCGAAGCCGGCGATGACCGCGTCCATCGCAAAGCCAATCTTGTTGGCGCGGATTAAAAACAGAACGATCGACGCTTTCAGGATTTCCTCAACGACCGGTCCGACGAACCGCATGTAAAAAAAATAGTCCGCGCCGAGCCGGTCCATCAGAATGGGGCTCAGAAAATAGGCGGCGAGTGCGACGCCGATGCCGGCGGCGATCAGTTTCAGGACAAATGAAAGCCGAACGAGCTTGAAGGCGTCGAATTGAAGAAGGAGCGCCAGAAAGACGATGACCGGCGACAAACCGACAATGCCGTTTTGAATGGTCTCTATTGGCATTCCGTTTGATCGCCGGGGTTGCAGCGCCGCGTGACAGGCAGGCCGGCCACGCCGCGCCAATCCGGTGCTTGTCTGTCAAACGCATATGTCAAAAGAGAGTTCCCGAATTCGCCTGGCAACACAAACCCCAGAATAGAGAAGGCCGATCAATAACGGTCTTAAGATGTGAATGGCGCCGGGTCGACGGCCCCTTGCGCTCGGGTCACATAACCTTCAGCGACAACATAAATTCATCGCTGCGATCGCTCCCGTCCTCAAAGCCCGACGCATAACCGACAGAAAGCGTCATCGGTAGGCGATGCGCCAGCGTAAAATTCAGATCGACCTGAAATCCGACCGAATAAACCGTGCGCTCAGCCGCAGCGCCCGGATTGGCGATCAGCGCTCCAGCGAAGATCGCGCTACGCAAATTGGCGAGATAGAGTTCGGGCGTTCCGACGCTCTCGATTCTATAGGGCGGCAAATTCCATTCCGCGACGGACTTTACAAAATCCCGCGCAGCGATTTCGTCAATCTCAAAACCGGGCACGGTGTGATACTCGCGATATCGTTTCACCTCGCGGTCGTCGACATAATTATTTTTGAAACCGCCGAAATAAAAGCTCGCAAGCGGGTTTAGCGAGTTGCCATAGGAGATCCCGCCCGAATTATAAAACCAAACCGAAGAGTTCGGGATCGGCAGCGCGAAACCAAAGTCTATTCCCCCGCGCACGCGCCCCACGCTGTCGCCTCCAGCGCGGTCGAACACCTTCGCCACCTCCCAGCGCCAGCCCTTTTCATGGTCCACGCTGCCGAGCGAATCCTTGGTGTTGGTGTAGGAAAGATTCGCCGCGGCCTCGAAGATTTCCGAAAATCCCGATGCGACATTCTGGTTTCCCGGCAACGTATCAAGACCGGTGTAATAGCCGACTTCAAAATCAACGCTGAGTTCGCGCGGGTCGTCATAGATAAGCGCGCGCTCATATCCAATGATGAAGGCGTCCCCTTCGCGCGCCCTTTCGGTCGGCCCGAAAAGGTCATAGAAATCCGCATCATTGTGCCAATAGCGCCCGCGCCAATAAAGTCCCTGATACCGAACGTCCGCATGGAAACGTTCCCCCTGGCCAAGATCGCCGCCAGCGGAATAGGACAACGTGACATCAATCCGGTTGAAATACGCCGGATCCTCGATGTTGACATGCACGCCGAAAGCAACGCTGTCCTGGTAGCCTTCGATAACTGGGTAAATCGAGCCAAGGCGCAGGTTTCGCCGCGGGCGGTAATCGCCTTCGGTGCGCTCAATCGCATCGAGGTCGACATTCTTGACTGGCGACCCGACCGACCATCGCCGCCGCAAATCGTATTTTTGCGCAATCGTGTTGCCTAGAAAAAATATCCCTGGAAGCTCTTCGACGGGCGCTGGGTCGATATTCACGGGCGCGAACCCTGCTCCGGTAAACTCAAAAGCGATTAGCGAGCCGTCCGCGCGCGGGATCGGCCTTACATATCCTGTGTCTGTGTTGGTGACGGGGGCGACCTCTGCGCCATCGATGGTCGCGCGATAAATGTTTGAAACGCCGGATTCGTATGAACTGAAATAAACGAACCGGCCGTCATGCGAGAAGGCGGCGCCCTCCGGTTGGCCGTATTTCTGCTTGATCACGGAAATTGGCTTGAAATCGCCGCCTTCGAGATCGGCGATCCTGAAAATCTGCAATGACTGGCGTCCGTTCACCGCGCCGACCGTCATGGCGAGCAGAGCCCCGTCTCGCGATATGTCGAGATCAAAAAAGCTGCGCCGGTAGTCGGCGACGTAAACCACCTCCGGATCATCATAGGGCGGCGCCATTTTCATAAGCGCCAGCTTGCCATTGCGGTGCCGAACGCCCCACAAAGAGCGATCGACGGGATTAAACACCAAGTCGCCGATGCGCGCGTCTTTGAGGATCTTCTTTTTCTTGCCGGTTGCAACGTTCACCTGCACGACATCACGGTGCTGATAATTGTCGGTGGTGAACCACGCCGTGTCGGTCGCTTCGTCATAAGCGACCGAGGAGACCCGATGCGGCATGGAGCCTTTAATATCTGCAAGGCGCGCGATTTGTCCCGACTGAACGTCAAGCTCGCCCAGATGCTCGACGACGCCGGGGTAACGGAAGGCCGCGATAAGGCTATCTCGATCTTCGACGTAAAAGGCGCGCGATATTGATCCGAGCGCGCGAGGCGACAACCGCTCGGCCGGCGTCAGAGGCGCGGCGCGCACCGCTTCGAGGTTTCGCTGCTGGAAGGTGCGCTCCCACTCGATCCACTCTGACCACACCTCGGCGATGGGCCGGCCGAAGACATATTTGAACTGGGACGAATAATAGGCCTTGCTGTCCTCGCCGCGCGACAGCCATTCAACGACGTGCTCAGGCGAATACGCCAGTGTCAGATAGCTGAAGAACCGCGTGCCGTAGAGATAGGCGTTCGCCAGGCCGCGAAAGTCTGACTCCGTGCCTTTGGAAACGAGGCCTAACGGACCGTAGAAATGCGCGTCGTCGCGCACCATGGAGCGGAACACCATCTCGTCATAGGCGCCCTCGGCGCGCCCTCGTCCCGCCGCCATCCAGGTTTCAAAGAAAACGGCGCTGCCCTCGTGATACCAGCGCGGCGCATTCACGCGCGGCGTCGCCAGGAAGTTATACAAGATCGTGACGGGATGTTCGCGTTCCGGCAGCGGCTTGCCGAAAAACGCGCGGCGCCAGAAAGCGTCGCGTTCGTTCCAGGCGTCGAGCGCTGCAATGTGAACGAGTTCGTGATTAAGCAGCGAATAGATGCGATCGCTGGCGATAAACGCTTCAAAGGTCTGGCTGACCGGCGCGATCTGGAGATGAACGCCGTTCGACGGCGAAGAAAATGCGGCGCCATTTCCGTAGTCGGAAATATCGAGCATCAAGGTGGTGGTTTTTTCCCACGGCTCCCAATTGAAGGTCTCTTTCTGGAAGGCCAGAGCGTTGTAATAGACGCGCGTTGCGTGCGGGGTTAACGGCGTGAAGAAAGGATCGATATAGAGGAGCCGGAGATCCTCCGACTCCTGAACACGAAGTTTGAATTCGTCGGCGCGAAGCGCGCTGCTGATCGCCAACGCAAGCAAGACCCCCAATACAATCGCGCGCGCCATGCCGCCCCCTGCCGCCGAACGGCGCAGCCCCATCCCGGCGATGAGGCTGCTTGCCTGGCGTTCGGCCAATCGTCCGCCTAACGACTAGATGCGTTAAGAGCGCGCGCGTCCGCCGCAAGCGCATTGAGCGCTTGAAGGGCCTGCGCATCCGCCGCCAGCGCCGCAAGCGCTTCAGCGTTTGCGGCCAGCGCCTGAACGGCTCTCGCGTCGCTCGCCACGGCCTGCAACGCGGCGACCGCTTTTGCATCCGCAGCCAAGGCCTGCACCGCCCGTGCGTCGGCCGCCAGGGCCTGCACCGCACGCGCGTCAGCGGATACCGCTTCAAGCGCTTTAAGCGCCTGCGCATTGGCGGCCAGCGCCCGCAAAGCTTCGGCGTTCGCCGCCAAAGCCTCCACAGCGCGCGCATCGCTTGCGACGGCTTTCAGCGCCTCGAGCGCTTTCGCATCGCTTGCGACGGCTTTTAGGGCTTCTGCATTTGCGGCGAGCGCCTCGACCGCTCTGGCGTCGCTGGCGACGGCTTCAAGCGCCTTGAGCGCTTGCGCATCGGCGGCGAGCGCTTGCAGCGCCTCTGCATTGGCCGCCACGGCTTGCACCGCTTTTGCATCGCTTGCGAGCGCTTTAAGGGCGCGTGCATCGGCCGCCAGCGCGCTGACCGCCTCCAGCGCCTTTGCGTCGCTGGCGAGCGCCCGCAGCGCTTCAACAGCTTGCGCGTCGGCGGCGAGCGCTTCCAACGCCTGCGCGTCGGCCGCTAAGGCCTGCACTGCTTTTGCATCGCTCGCCAAGGCGTTCAGCGCGGCCACCGCCTTTGCGTCGGCAGCGAGGGCTCGTAGGGCCTCCGCGTCAGCCGCCACAGCCTGCACAGCCTTCGCATCGCTCGCTAGCGCCTCGACGGCCGCGACCGCATTGGCGTTGGCGGCCAAAGCTTCGACCGCTTTTGCGTCAGCAGCAAGCGCGGCAATCGCGTTCGGATGGGCGGCGAGCGCCGCTACTGCCTCGGGGCTGCCCGCAAGCGCTTCAAGCGCGCGCGCATTCGCAGCGAGCGCCGCCATAGCCTCAGCGCTGGCCGCGTGCGCATGCAGGGCCTCAGCGTTCGCCGCCAGTGCGTTCACCGCTTTTGCATCCGCTGAAAGGGCTGCCACCGCCTCCGGCGCCGCGGCGAGCGCCTCCAACGCTTTCGGACTGGAGGCGAGCGCGGCGATCGCTTCCGGCGCCGCCGCCAGCGCGGCTATCGCCTGTGGATTGCTGGCCAGTGCGGCGATCGCTTGCGGCGCGCTGGCGAGCGCGGCCAGCGCCTGAGGCGCGCTCGCTAATGCGGCGATCGCCTCCGGCGCCGCGGTGATGGCGGCGAGCGCCTGGGGATGCTGCGCAAGCGCAGCAAAGCCTGGATCGGACGCCAGCGCCCTGAAGGAATCATCCGTCAGCAGGCGGTCATAATGCTCGGTCTGGACAAAGTCAGAGACTGTCTCATCTCCGAGCGCCACATCTTCATCGGAGAGTTCCTCGCCGCCGAACCGCTCGGACGCGGCTATGGTTCCGGCGACATCGCTCCCGTTCACGTCGGAATCTCTCGTTAGAAAATAAACGGCGCCGGCGATAACGACGACGCCGCCGGCGAGAAGCAACAGTGTTGAATTCTTTGACAGAGAGGTCATTTTGCGAGTCCCTTTCCATGCCGCCCATCGCTGAAGCTTATCAGGGAAGCTCGCAATCACAAATGTCTGAGGTCGGACAAGCGTGAAGACAATTTGACCAAAGATAGTATTTGCTCAAACAAAACAGCGCCTTCGGATCAAATCTGAAAAACGTTCGCAAGGCTGCCGCATACGCTTCTGTTGACCGCGAGGCGATAGGCCTGCGCCATCGCGCGCCGTTCTGGGTCCGGATCATTGCGTTTAGGCGGAGCTTTCGCAGTGCAGCAGGTCGCTGAGCGCGCTTGTGAATTTGCTTTTTTGGTGTTTGTGGCTAGGCTGATTATGGGGATAAACGGACGCGGGCGTCCGAGCGCTGGGGAAAGAGTGGGCATCGTTACATTCCGGGGAGTGGTGAGCGCTGTTGTTCAGCGCGCAGCGCCAGTCGTTTTGTCATTTGCGGTCGCAACGACGGGCGCAAACGCGCAAAAGGTCGAAAATCCCGTCGCCATTCCGCAAAACGTTCGACCGGGCGCGATTGAGGCGCAACTGGACGTCGAGGTCGCTCCCGGCGTGACCATGGCGCCGAGCGTCATTTCTCCATACAGGCCCGAACAGCCGGAGGACGCATCCGCCATCGAATTTCAGCTTACGGAGATCATAATCGACGGCGCCTCGGCGATAGCGCCTTCAGCGCTTGAGCCGCTTTACGCCGACCGGATCGGCGAAACGATTGCGCTCTCCGAAGTCTTTGCGATCGCCCGCAAAATTACAGGCGTCTATGCGGATGCGGGATATCCCTTGAGCCTCGCCTATGTTCCCATCCAGGTGATTGAGGACGGCAAGGTTCGTATCAGGATTATCGAAGGGTTCATTGGCGAAATTGACATATCGGACGCTCCGCCCCGCACGCACAAACGTCTGCGGAAACTTGCCGACAAGATCGCCGCCGAACGCCCCCTGACGCAGCGCAGCCTGGAGCGCTACCTGCTTCTGGCGAACGAGATCCCCGGGCTCAGCGTCACTGGTGTGCTTGAGCGCGGCGCCGCGCCTGATCGCGGCGTCAAGATGACCCTCAAAGTCTCGCAAAAACGTCTCGCGGTTGCCGCCAGTCTTAATAATCGTGCGTCGCGCGCGGTGGGCCGCAAACAATTCAACGGCCGTCTCAGGGTCAATAACCTTTTGACCGGCGCGGACGCGTTCCAGTTTCTTGCTGTGCAGAGCACCAGTCTTGATGAGCTGACGTTTTTCTCAGCGGGATATTCCACCGTCCTGACCGGCGAAGGACTGACGCTTGATGTTGCTGCGACGCGCTCGGAAGCTGCGCCGGGCGTGCCGCTATTGCGTAATCTCGGTTTTGAAACCATGGGCTGGACCGCGAGCGCCGGGCTCTCCTATCCGCTGGTTCTAAAACGCGACACGCAGATCACCCTGCGCGGCGGCGTTTCCTGGAAAGAATTTCAAAGCGCTTTCGACGTCACTCCCAACACGTTGGACACCTTGTGGACGATGGAGGTCGGCGCAGCGGCTCGCTTCAAAGACCCGCTAGACGGCGCCAACGCGATCGGCGTAACGCTGGTGCGCGGCTGGGATATATTCGACGCAACGCAGGCCGGCTCGCCGCTCGCGAGCCGCGCCGGCGCCGGCGGCGAATTCATTGCCGTCGTGGGAGATATTGGGCGCACCCAAAAGCTTTCGGACCGCGTCACCTTGTCGTTGTCCGCCAAGGCGCAGGCCGCGAACAACCCGCTGCTCTCTTCAGAACAATGCGGCTATGGCGGGGCCGGTTTCGGGCGCGGCTATGATCCCTTCGAGATCGGCGGCGACC
This sequence comes from Pseudomonadota bacterium, assembly GCA_039819305.1. Classification (GTDB taxonomy): domain Bacteria; phylum Pseudomonadota; class Alphaproteobacteria; order Caulobacterales; family Parvularculaceae; genus Hyphococcus. Next base: position 11,636 of record JBCBSE010000016.1, on the reverse strand, counting down.
GCTGCATCGCCGCCCTTCTGGAGCTGAGCGCGGAGCCGGCGTTTCTTCAGCATGGGAAGTTCAAGGCCCTGCCCTTCGTCTCGATCGACGCCGGCGCTGTGCGCCAGAACGGGCCGCTCGCCGCCGGCGAAACGCGAACAGCCTCGCTTTATTCCGTCGCGGCGGGCGCGCGGATGAAGCTGACGAGGTATCTGTCCGCATCGGCCGAAGTCGGCGTGCCGCTGAAAGGCGTTGTCGCACAGGAAGGCGATGACGATCCGCGCTTCTTTTTCTCGGTTACAGCGCGGTATTAGGGGGCTTTATGTCAAAGCGATCAGCAAAGACAAAACGCGCGCGCCGAGGCGCGTTGCTCGCCGGCGCGGCGACGCTAATCGGGGCGGTCCCGGCCGCCGCCGCGCCGACAGGCGGCAATGTCGTTGCTGGCGATGCTGAAATCCAATCGCTTGAAGGCGATCCTGTCATTGGCGTTACGCAGAATTCGCAAAACGCAATTGTCGAATGGCAAACCTTTAACCTTGGCGCGGACGAAGACTTCTTCTTCGATCAACCGAACGCTGAGGCCGCGATCCTCAATCGCGTGCTTGGAAGCGGCGGGTCTGTCATCGATGGCGACCTGACCGCCAACGGCAATGTCTTCATCATCAACAGTGACGGCGTCATGTTCGGGCCGAATGCGGTGATTGACGTCAACGGTCTTCTCACGACCTCGCTCGATATCGCCGACGCCGACTTCATGAATAATGATTTCGACTTTCGTTTTCTCGGAGAGGACGACGCGTCCATTATCAACAAGGGCGATATCTCGATCGCCGAGTCTGGCATCCTTGCTTTTGTTGCGCCAAATGTCGCCAATGAGGGGCTGATCGCTGCGCGCCTCGGAACTGTATCGCTGGCGGCGGGCGACCGCTTCGTGATCGATTTCTTCGGCGACGGCCTTGTCGCGTTTTCCCCTGATATTCCATCTGGAGAAAATAGCGGCGGTATCAACGTCACAGGCCCGATCAATGCAGAAGGCGGCGCCATTTACCTTACCGCAACCGATGCGATCGAGTTTGTCGAGACAATCATCAATGTCGAGGCTGATCTGGTCGCGCGCGGCGCAGCGGAAGTCGGCGGCAAGATCATCCTGACGGGAACCGACTCAACAAGCGTCACCGTGGACGCAATGCTGGACGCCAGCGGCGGCGATGGCGGCGAGATCGCCATTTTCGGCGGGGAGATCCTCGTCACCGCCGATGCAAGCCTGCTTGCCGACGGCTTTGAGGCTGATTTCGCCGGCGTTGCATGGGAATTCCAAAACGCTGCTTTTGGCGGGCTGGATGGCGGCTCGACGATCACCGGCGGTTTCGTCTACAACGCAGACACGGATGTTTTTTCCAACATCAATGTGATCACAAGTGCAGGCGCGTCTTTGCCGGGCGCGACATACACGGTTCTCGGGCCTGACGCCGGCGCGAGCCTGACTGATTTTCTGTCCACCAACGCTGCAGACATCACCGACGACTTTCGCCTCAGGATCGGCTGGAACGGGCCTATGACCAACGCCGGCGGAGCCTTGAACATAGCGTTCGGTTTTGAAGGAAAATGCCAGAACAACGCGTGCGGCTTCCCCGGATTTGGCATCGATCTCGCGCGCGGCATGATCGGATCGACCTCGATCGTCGGAGTCCCGTTGCCGATCGCCGGCGCGCAAAATGGCGGGACGATCACCGTCCAATCAACGGAGATGACGACATTCAACGGGCTCGCCTCCGTCGTGCCCGGCCCGACGACCGGCGTCGGCGGCCAGATCACGCTCGCCTCTGACGGGCTGCTCGCCTTCGATGGCGAGACACGCATCGGCGCGGCGCCGCGAGCGGGAATGCTGACGCTTGTCGGATTGGCGCCGCCTGATCCCGATCCTGACCCTGATCCGGCGCCTGCCGATCCACCGCCTGATCCGCCAGCGGACGAAATAGACGAGGACGACGAAGAGGAAATCGACGAGACGGTTGAAGTCAGCCTGTCGGAGATCGCAGCGACACAGTCGAACACCGAAGCGACCGGCGGAGAAGAAACGTCCGGCGACAGCGGTCAGTCCGACGGCGGCGAAGCCAACAACGGCGATGGCGGCGGCGCGCAGGGTGACGCCCCCCCGTCCGGAACCGCGATGTTCGAAGGCGATCCGATCATTGATCCCGACGACATGTCAGGGGGCGATGAGCAGGAGCGCCGATTATTGTGCCTGCTCGGGATCGCGGAGGCGGCCTGCGCATCGAACTAGCGCGCTGCCGCTTACACTTTTCGCCACTCATACAGCGAGGCGGAAAAATAAAGGTCAAAGGCGCTGCAACGCGCAAGGCGATCGCCGCCCAAAGGGCCGCAACAAACAAGTCGAGGCGCAATGCTCTATAACATGTAGCGCAAATACATAAGGGACTGGTGCCGCTTGCGTGACTCGAACACGCGACCCCATCATTACGAATGATGTGCTCTACCAACTGAGCTAAAGCGGCCCATCGCGATCAATCGCGAGAGAGCGCGCCTCTTAGCTTGGCGACGGCCCGCGCGCAAGCGTCCGTCGCCGACAGCGACAAATCGGCTGAAAGGCGTGCGGCGCGCGCCGGCCGGTTAGGCGCGCCGCGAGACCGCCGCCGTCTCTTCGAGGATGCGATTGATGTCGTCAGTGTCGCCGCCGCTTAAGAACTGAACGCCGTAAACGGAGCCTTCCTTGCGAACGACCGTCCCGCGCATGCGGCCGATGACGATAAAAGCGTCAAGCGCCAGGCGCTCATCAGTCTCGATGGCGACGCCAGAGAGCGACAGATCGACGATCCGCGCGGAGAACTGCTTATCGGCGACCTCGCACTTCACCGACTGCCGCATGCCCGAGACCCGCGAGCCGAGGCGGCTCTCAAGCGCCAGCTGGTTCATCTGACGCCCGCCGGCCCGAGCCCGATCCAGCGTTTCGGCGAGCCGTTTTCGCTTATGCTCGCTCAACGACAGGGAAATCGCGAAACCGCCGTCGAACAGGCGCACGACCTTGCCCTCAAGGCGCGCCCCGCCGTCGAGATAGGCGATAACGCCGTCTTCCATGGCGATGTCGCCGTCATATTCAAAGTTGAGCCCGCTCGCGGAAAGGTCGCGCACCGTCGCGACGGTGTTGGTCTCGCCATTGATGAGGATCCCGGCGCGGATTTCACCGGGTATGCGCGGATGTCTGCGTCGCTCCATTCGCGTTTCTGCCTTGTGACTGACTACGCTTACAACCTTGGGTATAGTCGGCAGGCGCAAAAAGAGCTTGAAGGCGGCGCGTAAAATCGCGGCCTCCGCGTTAACGTTTTAAAGCCCCTGAAAGGCTCAGCCGCGCAGGATCGCGTCCGCCGCCTTCTCCGCCTGAGCGATGATGCGGCCCGAGACTGCCTCGATCTCTTCGTCGGTCAGGGTCTTCTCGCGCGGCTGCAGCGTGACCTCAAGCGCGAGGGATTTTTTCCCGTCCGGCACGCCCTTGCCTTCATAAATGTCAAACAGCGTGACGTCGGCGATCAGCGCCTTGTCGGCGCCGCGCACCGCCTTGATCAGCCGGTCAGAGGGCAGATCGGCGTCGACGAGAAACGCGAAGTCGCGGGTTACGGCCATGAAGTCCGACGCGTTGAGCGCGGGCCGGGTCTTGGTCGCCTTGCGCCGGGCCTCGGGGATGGCCTCGAGAAAGACCTCAAAGCCGAAGATCGGGCCTTCGACATCCATCGCTTTCAGAACCCGCGGATGCAATTCTCCGAACGCCGCAAGACGTTTCTTCCCAAGCTGAAGAAAGCCGGACCGGCCGGGATGATAATAGTCAGGACCCGGATCAGCCGCCTGCAGGCCGTCGACCGGCGCGCCGGCGGCGTCAAGCGCGGCCAGCGCATCAGCTTTGGCGACGAAGACCCCGTCCTCTTGTTTCGCCGGCGCGGCCCAATGGCGAAGCGGCGTCAATCGGCGGGCGCCGGCCGCGATGTCGCGCTGACCGTCAGGCGCATCGCTTTCATAGGCGGGCCCCACCTCGAATAGGCCCAGGCTCGCGCGCCCGCGGTCGGCGTTGCGCTGCAGGGCTACGATCAGATGCGGCAGGATCGATGGGCGCATGACGCCGAGATCAGACGCAATCGGGTTGGCGAGGACGAGCCCTGCGGCCTTTAACTCGTTCGCGCTGCGGAAATGCCCAGCAACGCCTTCATCAAGAAAAGACCAGGTCGCGACCTCGAGCAGTCCCTTGGCGGCGAGCGCCCGGCGCACACGCTGACGACGGTCCTGACCCGGCGTCAGCTTTGGTGTTTCGACGGCCATCCGCGAGGGCAAGGTCGCGGCCGGCAAATGGTCAAAGCCGACAATTCGCGCGACTTCCTCAACAATGTCAGCCTTGCCCTCGATATCGGGCCGCCAGCTTGGCGCATCGACCTGCCAGGGATCGGACTTGCGCACGGCGAAGCCGAGACCGGCCAGGATCTCTTCCATGCGCTCCGGCGCAACGTCGAGACCGGTGAGGCGGGCGACCTCCGAAGGCGGGAAGAGGATGGTTTTCTCGCGCGAGGGAGGCGCGCCGGCGACATTGATCTCGCTCGGGCGCCCGCCGCAGAAATCAAGGATCAGCCGCGTCGCCATTTCAAGGCCGGGAACAATGAACGCCGGATCGACGCCGCGCTCAAAGCGGTAACGCGCATCGGAGGCGATGCCCGCCTTGCGGCCCGTGCGCGCTGTGCGCAAGGGATCGAAATAAGCGCATTCGATGAAGACATTGACGGTCTCTTCCGTACACCCTGTTTCTTCTCCGCCCATGATGCCGCCGAAACCGAGAACGCGCGCGTCATCCGCGATGACGGTCATGGTCTCGTCGACCTCGTAGGTCTTGCCATCGAGCGCGAGGAAGCTTTCGCCCTTGACGCCGAGACGCGCGCGGATCGGCCCGGTCAGCTTGTCGGCGTCGTAAACGTGCAGGGGCCGCGCGCGGTCATAGGAAAGATAGTTGGTGACGTCGACGAGCGCATTGATCGGCCTCAAGCCGATCGCGCGCAGCCGGTCCTGCAACCATTGCGGGGACGGGCCGTTCTTGACGCCACGCACAAGCCGCCCGGCGAAACACGGACACGCATCTTCTGCGCCCTCCGGAAAAGTAAGCTCGATCTCTTGCGGGCAGGAAAATTCGCCCCTCACCGGCTCAGGCGCCGGCGTCGTCGGGGCGCCAAGCCCCGCTGCGGCGAGATCGCGCGCGACGCCGTCAACGCCGTTGGTGTCCGGACGGTTCGGCGTCACTTCAAAATCGATGACGGGATCATCAGCGCCGAGCCATCCCACAACCGGATCGCCGACCGCCGCTTCGGAGGGCGCCTCGATAATCCCGTCATGATCATCGCCAAGCTCAAGCTCGCGGGCCGAACACATCATGCCGAGGCTTTCAACGCCGCGGATCTTCGCTTTCTTGAGCGTCAGATCGATGCCCGGCACATAAGCGCCCACCGGCGCATAGGCGATCTTGATGCCCTCGCGCGCATTCGGCGCGCCGCAGACGATTTGCTTCTCGCCATCCTTGGTCGCGACTTTGCAGACTTTCAACTTGTCAGCATCGGGATGCTTTTCAGCCGCCAGCACCTCGCCGATGGTGAAGGCGGCGAGGCGGTCAGCGGGATTGTCGACCTCCTCGACCTCGAGGCCGACGGCGATCATGGTCTCCACGATCGCGTCGAGCGAGGCGTCGGTCTCCAGATGCTCTTTCAGCCAGGCAAGGGTGAATTTCATAACGCGCCCATTCGTCTCAACCGGCGCTTTCTATCGCGGCCGCGCAATCATGCAATGCCTGGGCTGCGAAACTTGCCCGGGAAGCGCGTTTCTGCGAAGCGGCGTGTGCGCGGGCGGCGAGCCGCGCGGCCTCTTCCGGCGCACGGAGCAAGCGCAGACAGGCGGCGATCATCTCCGCGTCATTCTGTGCGACAACCACGCCGTCATCGGCGCGGCCGTCAGTGACGCCAAGGGCGGAGTGGATGTCTACCAGCACCGGCCGGCCATAGGCCATGGCTTCGACCACTTTGATCTTGGTGCCGCCGCCGTCATAGATGGGCGAAATCGCCGCAAGAGCGGCCGCATATTCATCCGCTATATCGTCTACAAAGCCCGCAACTTGAACACCCGGCTGTTTAGCGAGCGCCTGCGGCAGCGCCTCCCAACCCTTGCCGACAATACGAAAAACGGCGTCCGGCGCCGCCTCAAAAATTGCCGGCCAGCACGCCTTGAGAAAATACCGCACGCCCCGCGCATTGGGCTGGTGTACCGCCGAACCGACAAAAAGTAGTATGCGTGATGTCGGCGCCGGCGGCGGCGGTGTCTCCGGCGCGTGGAAGCTGATATTTGGTAGCAATGACGTGGACGGATGGTTAAACCCGTCAGCGTCTTCTCTACTTACAAACCAAAGATGGCGTGCGCGAGGCAAGAGCTCCGCCATGATTGTCCGGATCTGTCGCGCATGCCAGCGATTGAGAGCGCCGAGAACGGGATTGAACCGGTTCGCTTCATTGCGTGTTTCGAAGACGCGATCATCGCGGTCGTCGATATCGATGACGACCGGCGGGGCGTCTTTTTCTGTCAGCACGCCGGCCCTCGCCGTGGGGCGAAAAAACCTGCCAACAATAAGGTCGTATCTGGAGAAATCCATTTGCCGCATCGATTCGCGCATTTTTTGATCAGAGGAGTAAGACACAATGCGGGGGCGCAACAGAGAGGCGATTTTGTGCGCGAGTTCGATCGGCGCGAAGTTTTGCAAAACCCGCCAAAGGCCCGCATCGCTCGGCGACTCGTGAATCCCTTCATGTACGGCGTTAGCCGACGCGAAGGGCTTTTTATGCATATCAGCGACGCCGGAACCGACAATCAGAACATCGACCTCATATTGCTGCAACAGGGCGCTAAACAATAAACGGGTGCGCTGGGATCCGCCATCATCAGGCGGACCACATACAGAAATCGGGACGATGAAAAGCGCCTTTTTCATTCCCGCGCTAGATCCAAAGCCATGGCGCGATACGGTTCGCGACGCCGCGAACATGATGCTTCAAGACATGGCGCGCGCTGTGATAGGCGGCGCCGTCAAAGCCGCGCACGCCGGTGAGACGCGGCGTAACTGTCAGACGCGGCACAATGTGCAATGAATCAAAAACGCCGGCGTCAACTTTGTTGCGCAGAATGATCTCGCCGTCGTTTTTCGTTCGGTAATCCTCAAGATCCGTTGTCAGCAATTGCCGAAACGCGGGCGCTCGGGCGCCGACTAAAAAGAAGTCAACAACCTTGTCTGGCAGATTGCGCATATTGAAATAGATATCGAACGCCGCCGGCTGTTTGCGTACTATTGCGTCGATATTCTCAATCACGTAACGACCGGTGACCTTCCAGAGCGCAGCGGCGCCAGCATTCGCTAGCACGGACGATCGTTCAAACCCGTCAAGCAAGAGATTCGCTTCGAGAAAGTAGCGACTGTATGCAGGCTCCAACTCCGACACGTATGAGACGAATTCCGTGCGATCGCGAACGCCGTGGTGTTCGGCTTTTTCGATAATAGGCGAAAGGTCGTAGCCGGAATTGTCGATATAGACGGCTTCATCAAAAACGCCGGCGCCCACCAAGGGAAAATAAAAATCGACTGAACATAAATAGTCCGCGAGCCGTTCGTCCGGGCTGGTGCGCGCGAGCGCATGGGCGCCGGCCTTCGGCGCGATGGTGGAGGTCAGGAGGAGAATGTTTTTCGCTGACATGTCCGCCGGCTTATAACTGTGCGATTGCTCTCAGGCGATCAGATGCCGGCGCCTTGCAGTCAAGGTCAAGACAAGCGAAGGCGGCCTCACCGGCTCAGCCGCACAGCGAAGCTCAGCTCGTCGAGCGGGTCAAAGCCGCAATGCTCAAGCCGGCGCGCATCGGCGGCGAAGAAATCGTAGACCCGCGGACACAGTTTTCCAGCATAGCGAGACAATCAACGTCCATGCTCCGCGCGATGTGAGCGTTTTTATGAAATTTTAGCGCGATGATGTTGCGCAGATTTCAGACTTGTTAGCGCCGCTTTGCTGCACAATTCGACATTACATTAGCGCAATCGCGTTGCACGATTTCGGCGAAAATGCGCCTTGTATACCGCTTCGCAATCACAGCCGCGCCGGCTTTCGCTTTGGCGTCGCGCGCATCAGGACCGCCAAGCATCGCCAGGCAATTTTTCGTCATTTCCTCATCAGATTGGGCAAAATCGATCGCCGCCTGCAATTCCGGGTGAAGCCCGAACCGGCAGTGTTCGTCGGCGATAACGGCGCGATTGAAGGCGAAGGCTTCAAGGATCTTAATCTTCGTGCCGGCCCCGTCATAGATCGGCGCCGCGATAAAAGCGGCGCGCCGATATTCAGCGCCCATATCCGGCGCAACGCCGACGAATTCGACACCGTCGATTTCGCTTAACTCCGGAGCGCATCTGTCCCAGCCATTGCCGGTGACGCGCAGTCGCGCATCCGGCGCCGCCTGTCGGATCGCCGGCCAGCATCCGCGCAAAAAGCGGGTCAGCCCTTTGCGGTTTGGCAGGTGAAACGCCGAGCCGGCGAAAAGTATGGTTGCGGGTTCGGCGGCAATAGCGCTCGCCGGCGTATCGTGATCGGCGTTGAACGGAATGTTCGGCAATACGCTGATCGATGGATTATTCAGTCCAGGGCGGTCTTCGTCGCTGGCGGTCCAAAGATGCGCCGCACGCGGGAGCAAGTCATCCATGATTTGTCGATGCTGTCGTAGCCGCCAGCGCGTTAACGTGCGTTCAGGCCAGCGCAATTGGTGGGCCGAAAGACGCGTCTCCAAAACGCGGTCGTCGCGATCGTCAACGTCGATTAAGACCGGACGCGATGGGGCAGTGAGAACGCCGGTGCGCGCCGATGGACGCAGATAGCGGCCCACAATCACGTCATAGGCGTCGAAATCGATCGCCGCGAGGTCCGGGGCCGAGACCAGATCCGGTTCGTAGAGATGACGCCGCGGGCTCGCCGCGGCCGCAGCCAGCGCGACATAACGCGGGGCGAGCCGGCGGACATGCCGCCATGGGGCGCGGTCGGCCGGCTGACCATGCCGCACGGCGAAAATGCGCGCAGCGCCGTTGAAACAGGAGCCGTGCGTCTCCGACGCATCGGGGCCGATCACCAAAACGTCAGTGCTGCATAGCGCGGCCAGCGCCTCGAAAGTGAGCATTGTGCGCTGACCGCCGCCGCCGATATCGCCAACCGCATTTGTCGGCGCAATCAATAACGCGCGTTTTTCAGTCTCACGCGCCGCTCGGCTCACCGGCTCAGCCGGACAGCGAGGTTTGGCTGATCGAGCGGGTCGAAACCGTAATGCTCAAGCCAGCGCGCATCGGCGGCGAAGAAATCGCGCAGGTCCGGAATGCCGTATTTCAGCATGGCGAGGCGATCAACGCCCATGCCCCAGGCGAAGCCCTGATATTCATCCGGGTCGAGACCGCAGTTCTTCAGAACATTCGGATGCACCATTCCGCAGCCCAGAATCTCCATCCAGGAATCGCCTTGGCCGATGCGGATCTCGCTGTTCTCTTTCGGCCCGACGCGCTCATAGCCGATATCCATTTCGGCCGAAGGCTCCGTGAACGGAAAGAAATGCGGACGAAACCTAGTCTTGACGCTGTCGACCTCGAAGAAAGTCTTCGCGAACGCCTCGAGCGTGCCTTTGAGGTGGCCCATATGGGCCTCTTTGTCGATGACGAGGCCCTCGACCTGATGGAACATCGGGGTGTGGGTCTGGTCGGAGTCGCAGCGATAGGTGCGGCCCGGAATGATGATCCGGATCGGCGGCTTTTGATTCATCATGGTGCGGATCTGCACGGGGCTCGTATGCGTGCGCAACAGCATGCGCGAGCCGTCCGCCTTCGGCTCGAAGAAGAAGGTGTCGTGCATCTCCCGCGCAGGGTGGTCTTCCGGGAAGTTGAGCGCGGTGAAGTTGTGGAAGTCGTCTTCAATGTCCGGGCCCTCGGCGACGTCGAAACCCATGGCGGAGAAAATCGCGATGATCTCCTCGGTCACCTGCGTGACGGGATGGATTTTGCCCTTCGGTTCGGGCGGCGGGGAAAGCGTGACGTCGACTTTTTCCGTCGCGAGACGCGCATCAAGAGCGGCGTCTTCGAGCGCCTGCTTTTTCGTCTCGATCGCCTCCGCAATGCGGGTCTTGAGCCCGTTCAGCGCCGGGCCCATTTCCTTTCGCTCTTCCGGCGACATTTTTCCGAGCGTTTTCATCCGTTCAGAGACGACGCCCTTCTTGCCGAGGGCGTGGACGCGCACGTCCTCCAGCGCCGCTATGTCGCCGGCGGCGTCGATTTTGGCGGTGAGGTCGGACTCAAGAGAATTTATGTCGGACATTCTTTCGTCCTACTCCATATCTGTTTTCTGAGCATTCAAAACGCGCTGTACGTCATTCAACGGCAAGGCCTCAACGCGCGACGGTTCATCCTTGTAGGTATCATAGCCTTCAACCGTTTCGGCCATGAACAGAGAATTCAGGATCGCCTCTTCGGTTGCTTCTATGACGGCTTGCGATAAAGGCGAAAAGAGGTTGTTCGGGAGCTCTTCCACCGCGGACACGGTGTTGCGGCGCTCGGGCGTTCGCCGCACGCCTTCGGCTGTTGAGAAGGCGATCACATAATCTCCCGACCCATTGGTCATCGAGGCGCCTGTGCGGGCGAGGCCGGCGAGCGCGCGGCGCGCCAGGCGTTCCAGATTGCGGTCGGAAAGCGGCGCGTCCGTCGCCACGACGATCATGATGGAGCCGTCCGCATCGCCATGATCAACATGCTCGCGCAGGTAATAACGCTCAAGCGCCTCGCCGACGCGAACGCCGTCCACCGTGAGCGCGCCGCCGAAATTCGACTGGACGAGCACGCCGACGGTCCAGCCGCCAAGGCCCTCCGGAAGGGCGCGGGAACTCGTGCCGACGCCGCCCTTCCAGCCGAAGGCCCGCGCGCCGCGCCCGGCGCCGACAGCGCCTTCCTCGACCGGTCCGCTTTGCGCATTCTCAATGGCGCGGCGGATCATATCAGGCGTCAGCGCGCGCTTGCGGATATTGTTAAGCCCGCCATCATTGGTCTCGCCAATGACCGCGTTCACCGAGCCGACGCGTTCATTGCCGGGCAGCGCGAGAGTCCACTCGATGACGGCCGCCGCTGCTTCGGGAACGTTCAGCGTATTGGTCAGGACGATCGGCGTTTCAATCTCGCCAAGCTCGCGCACTTGCGTTGAGCCCATCAGCTTGCCGTATCCATTGCCGACAACGACGGCGGCGGGAATTTTGTGCTGATAAAGATTGCCGCCATGCGGCAGGATCGCCGTCGCGCCTGTCCGAATGTCATCGCCGCGGTCAAGCGTGACATGCCCGACAAGGACCCCGTCGACATCGGTAATTGCATTGAGCTGACCCGGCGCGAGGACGCCGGGCGCGACGCCGAGATCACGCGCGCGGACGCGCTCGTCCGCCGCTCCTGCGCCCGGCGCAAGCAGCATCGCCGCCATCAAAATGCTCACCCACAATTTCATGTTCCAAAGTTCGAATTCATGTTCCAAAGTTCGAACAAACAATTCCAAAAAAAAAGCGCCATCCGTCGGATGACG
>JBCBSE010000015.1:0-63035 GCA_039819305.1 Pseudomonadota bacterium | reverse complement strand
GTGACGACGCCGGAAGGCGTAAAGGAAGCCTACGAAGCTTATGTGGAAGGCGGCTGGCAGGGTCTCGCCTTCGACGCGGAATATGGCGGCCAGGGACTGCCCTACATCGTCGGCATCGCCGTCAGCGAAATGGTGTCTGCGGCGAATATGGCGTTCGGCATGTATCCCGGTCTCGCCCGCGGCGCGGCCGATGCGATTTACGCCCATGGTTCGAAAGAACAAAAACAAACCTATTTGCCTAAGATGATCTCCGGCGAGTGGGGCGGGACGATGAACCTGACCGAGCCCCATTGCGGCACCGATCTCGGACTTCTCAAGACGAAGGCCGTGCCGACGGGCGACGGCGCTTACAAAATCAGTGGTCAGAAAATTTGGATCTCCGCCGGCGAACACGACCTCACAGACAATATCATTCACTTGGTGCTTGCACGCATTGAGGGCGCCCCGGAGGGGGTGAAAGGCATCTCGCTATTCGTCGTGCCGAAATTCTTCGTCAATGAAGACGGCTCTCTGGGCGAACGCAATAATGTTTCCTGCGGCGGGCTCGAGGAGAAAATGGGCATTCACGCCAACGCCACATGCGTCATGAATTATGACGAGGCGACCGGCTGGCTGGTCGGCGAAGAGAACAAGGGCCTGAAAGCTATGTTCACGATGATGAACGAAGCCCGGCTCGGGGTCGGCCTGCAGGGCATGGCGATCTCGGAAGTTTCCTACCAGAACGGCGTCGCCTTCGCCAACGAGCGCCTGCAGGGCCGCTCGCTCACCGGCGCCAAATATCCCGACAAGCCGGCCGATCCAATTATCGTACATCCCGATGTGCGCCGCATGCTGATGGATCAGCGCGCGTTCACCGAGGGGGCGCGGGCCTGGATGTACTGGACGGCGCTGCACGGCGACCTCCAGCACAAATCCGAAGACGAAGCGACCCGTCAAAAGGCCGACGACTATATGGGTCTGATGACGCCGATCCTGAAAGCCTATCTGACCGAGAAAGGCTACTGGCACGCCAACATGGCGCAACAGGTCCTTGGCGGTTCGGGCTACACGCAGGAATATGGTCTGGAGCAATTCGTGCGCGATGCGCGGATCGCTATGGTCTATGAAGGAACGAACGGCATTCAGGCGCTTGACCTTGTCGGCCGCAAGTTGATGAAAGACGGCGGACGCGCCTGGCAAGCTTATTTCGCCGAGATCGACGACTTCATCGCCGACAATCAGGGTAATGACGAGTTAAGGCCGTTCCTTGACGGGCTGGCGCTCGCGAAATCGCGTACGCTTGAAGCGACCCAGTGGATGGGCGCCAACGCCATGGCGAATTTCGACAACGCCGGCGCGGGCTCAATGGACTATCTCCATCTCTTCGCGCTGACCTGTCTTTCCTATGCCTGGGCGATGAGCGCAAAAGCGGCGCTTGAGAAGAAAGACGAAAGCGATTTCTACGCCAACAAGCTGATCACGGGTAAGTATTTCGTGGAGCGCCTGTTGCCGGATACGGCCGCCCATCTGGAGCGCGTGAAAGCCGGCGCAGAGAATATGATGGCGCTGCCGGCGGAAGCCTTCTAGGCGCAAACAGTCTCTTTAGACCCAAGGCGGATCACCCGGAATTGCGTTGATCCGCCTTTTTTTTCGGTTCGGCGGACCTTTGTTCGCACGGGCGCGTCCTCTACGGTGCCGCCGGGGAATCACGCCCGGACAGGTCACAGAGGCAATCATGAAATCCAATTTGCTTTCCGCCGCCGCAATTGCGGCTCTTCTCTTGAGCGGGTGCGGGGAGGGCGGCGTTTCCGACACGGCCGCGCCGCCGCCGGCCCAGCAGGGCGCAGCCGAAGCGTCAACCGAAACCCGCGCAGAGGCGGTTGCCGCTGAGTCGCAGCGGCTCGATGAGTGGTTCGCCGCGCGCTGGGAGGAGGAGCTCGATTTCTCGCCACTGACAAAAACCTTCCTTGGTCGGAAGGAAGACAATGACAAGGTCGACGACCTCAGCGAGGCGGCGGAAGATCGCGAGCTTGCTTGGCGCCGCAACGCCGTCGCAGAGATGCGGACTGAATTCGACTATGATCTTCTCAATGACGAAGCGAAGACCTCATATGATCTGTTTGCGTTCGAACTGGCGCGCGATGAAGCGGCGTCGTCATTCAGGCGTCGGGTTTACGTCTTTAACCAGATGGTCGGCCCGCATGCGCAGCTACCCAATTTTCTGATTAACTTTCACAGCGTCGAAACCGGCGACGACATGCGCGCCTATGTAACGCGCATCGGCGGCGTCTCGCGCGCCATCGGCGAGGCCTTGGAGCGCGCGCAAGTCGGCGCGGATGAAGGCGTTCATGCGCCGCTTTTCGCCTATGAAGGCGCGCTCGCGCAGTCGCGGGCGCTCGTTACCGGCGCGCCGTTTGAGGGCGACGGCGATGCGCCGCTCTGGGCCGACGCCAACAAGAAGATCGATGGTCTCCTCGAGGCGGGCGCCATCGACGAAGCGGAGGCGCAATCTCTGCGCGATGACGCCCGCGCGGCACTCGTCGACGCTTTTAAGCCGGCCTATGACGAATTGATCGCCTGGCTTGAGGCCGACATGGCGAATTCTCCTGATATTGCGACGGGCGTCGGGTCGCTCCCTGACGGAGAGGGCTTCTATCGCGAACGCCTCTCCAACTGGACGACGACGGAGATGACGCCGGACGAAGTGCATGAGCTTGGCCTTGCCGAAGTTGCGCGCATTCGCGCCGAGATGGAGGCGATCAAGGACCGGGTGGAGTTCACAGGATCGCTCCAGGAGTTTTTCACATTCGTACGCGAGGATGATCAATTCTATTATCCGAACACCGACGACGGACGCGAAGCCTATCTGCAGGCCGCGCGCGATCATCTTGCCTTTATCGAAGACCGGCTCCCCGACTATTTCGGCCTTCTCCCCGAGGCGGATCTTGTAGTTAAGCGCGTTGAGGCGTTCCGGGAGCGCGACGGCGGCGCGCAGCATTATTTTCCGGGCACGCCGGACGGTTCGCGGCCCGGGATCTTCTACGCCCACCTTTCCGATATGAAGGCGATGCCGATCCCGCAGCTGGAAGTGATCGCCTATCACGAGGGCAATCCCGGCCATCACATGCAAAACTCAATCGCCCAGGAAGCCGAGGATCTCCCGGAATTTCGCAATCAGGCGAATTTCGGCGCCTATGGCGAGGGCTGGGCGCTTTATTCAGAGCTGCTCGCCAAGGAAATGGGCGCCTATGAAGATCCGTACTCTGATTTTGGCCGCCTGACGACGGAAATCTGGCGGGCGATCCGATTGGTGGTCGATACCGGGCTCCACGCAAAAGGCTGGACCGAAGAGGAGTCCGTCGCCTATTTCACCGCAAATTCGCCGGCGGCGGCGGGGCAAATCAAATCAGAAGTGCAACGCTACATCGTGATTCCGGGCCAGGCGACGTCCTACAAGGTCGGCATGATCAAGATCCAGGAATTGCGGGCGAAAGCCGAAGCCGTGCTTGGCGATGATTTCGACATTCGCGGATTTCACGACACGGTGCTCGGCGGCGGCGCGTTGCCGCTGAGCCTTCTGGAAACCCGAATTGACGCTTGGATTGAAAGCGAAAGCCAAGTTTAGCGCGCGGCGGCGCTCAGGTCAGTTTTACGCGCGGACTTCGGCGAGGTCCGCGCGGCTTTCGAAGACTTTCGCCACATAAGGGCATTGCGGCACGATCTTTAGCCGCCGCGCCTTGGCGTCGGCGACGGCGCGCTCAACCAGGCGCAAAGCAATATCGCGCCCGCGCGAGGCTGGCGGGACATAGGTGTGGTCGATGATGATTTCGCCGGCGGCGCCGTTGCGCCAGGTCAATTCAGCCGAACCGCCTTCGACCTCAGCCCAATAGCGCCCGCCGTCATTATTAAAGTCGTGGCCGATTTCCATGAATTTGCGTCTGTGTTCGTCTGTAAATTTCAGCGCATATATAGTTGCGGCTAGGCGCGCTGCAACCGCGCCGCGCAGAAGCCTCGCGCGGATTTGATACAAATCCCGAATTACGGATTGGAAACAGCGCGTTCAAAGCCACAGTTTCGCCGAATTCTCCGCCAGAAATGATCCGTGTAACCACGATGATGCGCTTAACGGGCGAAGGAGTTCCAAGATGGCGAAATCGACCTATGTCTTTGAAATTATCGGCGATGACGGCGAACCGTTGAAACGGTTGACGCGGCGTTGCGACAATCTGGGCGCTCAGGCGCGCGCGCAAGTGATCCTGGAGGAAACGCCGGAGGCGGCGGCGGTGATCAGCGCCGAAGCGCATGGCCGCGCGGTGCATGCCGCTTATCGCGAGTAGGCCTGCCTACGCTGACTAGAGCCGCTTGATCGGAAGGCTCGCCGGGTCGAGAGATGGAATTTCGCATTCCCAAACGATCAAAACGCGCCAACCGTCGGCTTCCAACGCGGCTTTGTTCGCGGCGTCGCGCTCGCGATTGCGCCGGATTTTCTCGATCCAGTAGTCGGCGTTCGATTTCGGCGTGCGCGCTCCGCGCTTGCAATTGTGCCCGTGCCAGAAACAGCCATGCACAAAAAGCGCCGTTCGGTGCTGGTGAAAAACAAGGTCCGGCCTGCCCGGCAAGCGCTTGTCATGCAGCCGGTATCTATAGCCGAGGGCGAACAGCGCCTTGCGCAGCGCCATCTCGGGCTTGGTGTTTCCAGACTTCACCGCCCGCATCACGGCTGAGCGCTTCTCCGGCGAAAAGACGTCGGTATGCGCTGCAGCGCTCACGCCGCCGCCTTCTTCGCGCCAGCGAGGACGGGCGCGAAAACGGCTTCGGCGAGCCACGAAACAACGGGAACGCAAACCCCATCCCCGCACAGCTTCAGCGCTGCGGTCTCGTTTGCGGGCAATAGATAATCATCGGGCAGGCCCATCAGCCGCGCGGCCTCCCGCGGCGTGAAAAGCCGGGTTCGGATCTTTCCATTTTCACAGGCGATCAAGATCTGCCGCGACGACCCGCCGGCGGGCGTTCGCAAACAGCCGGCGACGCCGTCAAACCGCGCTTCGAAGCGCTGCACCGATCGCCCGTCTTGATAACGCGTGCGGCGAAAGCCGGCCCCGGCGCGCCGCCCGCCAGCGGCCAGGAGATCGTCGAGCCGATTGCGCTGGACGGAGCTCATCATGGCGACGAGACGCTTCGTTTGCGCGGCGCCGTCCCAATCTGCTTTGTCCCAATCGACAATTTGGGCGAGATCAATATTACGCCGCGCCGCGGGGGCGGGAAGGTCAATCCAGCTCGCGCCCGCTGCATCGGCAAAGCGCGCGAGACGCCGGTCGCGGACACCGTTGAGCGCGCGTTCGTCCGTGTCGGCCGAGACGCCGACGATGAATAAGCGCGGTCGCGACTGGGGCGTAAAAGCGGCCGCGTCGATAACGCGAGCGCCGACGCGATAGCCGGCGTCGATCATCAGCTTAAGGATGGTTTCGAAATCGGCGCCGCCATTGGACGTCAAAAGCCCCGCCACATTCTCAATCGCGATCAATCTTGGTGCGCGCGCTTGTGTCGTTAAGGCTTCAATCAAACGCCAGAAATCAAAAAAGAGGCCGCTTCGCCTCGCGCCCATTCCGCTGCGCGCGCCGGCGAGCGACAAATCCTGACAGGGAAAGGACGCCCAGGCGAGATCGGCGCGCTGGTCGGGCAGGTCGCCGATTTTCAAGGTTTCAATCGGCGCTTCGACGAGGTCCCCGGCGCCGAAATTTAATCGGTACGCATTGCATTTGCGCGCATCGACGTCATTGGCGAATTGGCAGCGCCAGGCCGGGCCAAGACCGAGCCGCGCCATGCCGCCGCCGGCGAAAAATTCCAGGAACGTGAAACGGCGGTCCGTCACTGGCTTACCCGCGGGCGCCATGCTTTCGCCTCATTTCGTCCGTGTACGTTAAGCCTCGCCATATTGCAGCCACATTTGCCCCGTTTTCGTCTTATTTCAAGCGATTGGCGCGCGGATTTTCCAGAATCTCGCCCCGAATCATTGACGCTATTTAATGCATCGACCAGTATCTTTTTGGGCGCAAGGGGGCCTCGCTGAACCATGGGAGAGGCGAATGCCCTGGATGAATTGGAAGGGGGCCGCCGTCGGCGCGGTCTTGGGGTTCTGTGCAGCATTGTCGTCGGCGGGTGCGTCAGCGGCTGCAATTGAGCAAAGCGCGCACGCGCACGATCACGACGCCATCAAAACAGTGAAGACGTTCCAGGTCGCGGCGCTGGCGCAAGACGATCGGCGCGAGGAGCGGCGCGCCGAACGCAGAAACGAGCGCAGGGAAGGCCGGCGGGGCGACCGGCGCAGCCCCAGCTACGTCGATCCACGCGATCAACGCGTCGTCCAGCAGGGCCGGCGCAGGGCCGTCGCCGACGAACGCGGCGACCGCCGGCGCGCATATCGCGAGGGTCGCCGCGATGAACGTCGCGCGGACCGGCGCCGCGATCGGAGAGAGGCTTACCGGGACGGACGCCGCGACGACCGGCGCGCGGACCGCCGTCGCGATCGCAGAGAAGCTTACCGGGACGGACGCCGCGACGAGCGGCGCGCGGACAGACGCGCAGACCGACGTCAGGCGTACCGAGAAGGCCGCCGCGACGAGCGACGGGCCGACCGACGCCGCGATCGCCGGGCGGCGTACCGCGAGGGACGTCGCGATCAACGGCGTTATGATCGGCGCTACGACAGGCGTCATTATGACCGCCGCTACAGCCATCGTTATTACGACCGCCGCTACGATCGTCGCCATTACAGGCGGTATGACGGGCGCCGCCGCGTGGCGCGTCACTATGGCGGGCCGCACTTCCGCCACGGCTATGGGCCTCGCCACGGCCATGGCTATTTCTGCAACCACCACAATATCTTCCATTACTATCCGGGATTCGATCCCGTCGGCTGGTTCGTGGTGAGTTTCGGTTACGATCTTTTCACGCAGAGCTACATCGGCGATTGCCAGGTCGTCTCGCAAAGCCGGCGTCGCGGTCGGTTCACGGAGGTTGCGCTGCTTTGCTACGACGCATGGGGCTATCCCTACATCAAGGCGGGAAGCCGACGGACTTATCGGAATTATTGAGCTATCGGCGTTTTCCCCAGCCAAGGGCGCGCCCGTGATCGCGGCGCGTCCTTTTTCGTTACAGAACCTTAGATTGACGCAAGCGCCCGACTCTCGCGATTGATGCTTTTTAGCTATCGCGGGACGCATCTGGCATGACGCCGCAACGCCGCCTTCTCTCCGCCGCCGGTCTCGCTGTCAGTCTTTATCTGGCCGCGAGCGCCGGCTCTGCGGCCTTTGTCGGCGAAGACGGGCCTCTGGCGGTGATCAAAGACATCCGCATCGGCGAGCGCGACGGTCAGACGCGGATCGCCCTGTTCTGCCGGCGCGCTTGCGCGCCCGAGGCCCTAGGCGGCGGCGTTTTCATTATCGACGGCGCCGGCGACGAATTCTCTCTTGATGTTTCCGAGGCGAATGCGCGCGTCTCGCGGATCGACGCTGAGCAAAAGAACGGCGCGGCGCTCATCACCGTCGACTTTGCTGGAGATCTGAAAAAGAGTCTCGCCAGGCCGTGTACGGTTGGCGGCGAAGGTGCAGCATGCCTCGATCTCTTTTTCGAAACGGCTCCGTCGCAAGCCGCTCTGATCGACAAAAATCCTGCCCCTGCGCCGAGGCCCGCGCCAAGCGTCGCCGAACCGCGAAAGCCTGCGCCCGAAGAGCCCGCCACAACGACAAAGCCCGCCGAGATGACAGTGCTCGCCGAGCCGGCGCCCGCATTGCGCGATGGACCAACCGACCGAAAAATCGCCCTCGTCGCCGATGCGTCAGGAGAACGCCTGTCGCCGCCGACATCGCCGATCCTCGCCAAAGTACAACCCATCGAGAGCGCAATTGTCGTGGCGACGCCGACCTTGCGCCAAACAGCGCCGGTCCAGCCGGTTCGCCGCGATTTCGCTGGGCGCATAAACGTGCTTTTGGGCAAAAGTCTGAGCCCCGCCTATTGCAACAATGCGGAGGCGACATTGCAGGCCGACCCCTGGGCGCTCGGCGCTATGGTCGATGTCGGCCTTTGTGCGGGCGCGCGCGGCGATGCGGAAGAGGCTGAGTCTATTCTTTCGCGACTGCTTGAATACACGCCCGACAATTATGAAGCGCTCGTCGGCCGCGCCATTATCGCCGAGCGCGCCGGTGAGAAAGGCGCAGCCTTGCGTTATTACCAGGAAGCTCTGGACGCGCTGCCGCCGGTCAAGGAATCGGCGCGCATTGTCGAAGCGATGGCCGCCATCGGCTGAGATCAGGTGACGGCTTGGCGTACGGAGAATTCCGGCTTGCGCCAGTCCTCGGTCGCCACGATGGCGCGCAAGGCGTCAGCAGCGTCCCATATGTCCTGAAAGCGCAGGTAAAGCGGTGAGAAGCCGAACCGCATCAGGTCCGGCGCGCGAAAATCGCCGATGACGCCGCGCGCGATCAACGCCTGCATGATCGCGTAGCCGTGCTCGGCGACGAGGCTCACATGGCCGCCGCGCGGATGCCCGACGCCCGGCGAGGCTGATGCGAATCCCAATTGTTGCGTGCACGAAAGAAAAAAATCACCGAGCGCGCGGGCCTTTTCCTCGACCGCGCCGAGATCGAGACCGTCAAATATTTCGAGCGCCGCATCAAGCGCGCTTAGCGACAGGATCGGCGGCGTGCCGCAGGCGAAGCGGGCGACGCCTGGCGCCGGACGGTAGCCCGCGGCAAAGTCAAAGGGCGCAGCGTGACCCATCCATCCGCTTAACGGCTGGCGCAGCTCGTTTGCGAGGCTGCGGGCGACATAGATAAAGGACGGCGCGCCGGGCCCGCCATTCAGAAATTTGTAACCGCAACCAACCGCGCAGCGCGCGCCTTGCGACGCGAGGCGAAGATCAATCAGGCCAGCCGCATGGCTTAGGTCCCAAATGATCAACGCGTCCTTTTCCGCGGCGGCGCGCTCCCATTTTGCGATGTTGGCGATCTTAGCGGTCTTGTAGTGAACCGCGCTTTTGACGAGAACGCGCGCGCCATCCGCAAACGGATCATCGCCGGCCTCGACGATTTTGAGCGGCGCATCGACGAGCTCGGCCAGTCCTTCGAGCACATATTCATCGGTCGGGAATTCCCCTGCTTCACAGGCGAGGGCCCCGCCGTGCGCCCGCCATGCGGCGGCGGCGAGTTTGAAGATGTTGGCGGTGACAGAGTCTGCGACGATGACGTCGTCTTCGGGCGCGCCGATAATCCGCGCGATCTTTGCGCCGCAGGTCTTGGGCAAATCGATCCAGTTGGCGTCGTTCCACGATCGGATAAGACCGCCGCCCCATTCGTTGCGCGCCGTCTTCTCCAGGCGGTCGAGCGAAGCTTTAAGCGGCGGGCCAAGGGAATTGCCGTCGAGGTAGAGAACCCCGTCGGCGAGGACAAACCGCTCCCGCAGCGCGGCGAGGGGATCAGTCTCATCTAGCGCTCGCGCGTCGGCGCGCGACGGCGCACTCATGGCAGGGTCCTCAATACTGCGCGCACCGGCGCTGCGTCGAGACCGGCGAGCTTCAGCGGCGGTGCAATGAGCTCATACTGGCCTGGGGCGACATGATCGAGCAGGAGGCCTTCAAGAATGCGCATGTCATTGCGATAGACCGCCTTATGAGCGTCCATGATCTTTGAGCTTGCGGGATCCAGAGACGGCGTGTCGACGCCGATAAGCCGCACGTCTTTGCCAGCGAGAAATTCGATGGCTTCGGCGCTGATCGCGGCGTAGCGCGGGTCCCAATCAGAAGGCTGACGATTATAGGTGCGGATCAAAACGCGAGACGGCAAGGCGCCAGCGTGCTCTTCGAGCGCGGCGCTGACATCCGCCGCGCGCAGCAGCGCTGCGTCTTTAATGACATGAATGACCGCGCAAGGCCCGATATATGGCTCAAGGTCGACCGCGTCGATGGGCGCGCCGGCATTGTCATAGTGCAGAGGCGCGTCCGCATGGGCGCCGGCGTGCGTCGTCAGTTCGATGCGCGAAACATTCACCGGGCAGTCGCCCGCGAGCACCCAGGTCCGCTTTGACCGGAAGGCGGTGTCGCCGGGGAACACCGGCGTTTGCGCCGTGAGGGGCGGCGAGATGTCGATTAGCGTTGGCGTCATGTATGGGCCGCTTTATGCTTGGCGCTTCTGGAGAGGGCGGACGATAAAGTTAAATGACCAGTGATCAATATGCCTCAGGCGGCGTTTCGGCGTGCCGTTTCAATCGGGCGATCGTTCGCGCGCCGGCCCCGTCGGCGGTTGACGGCCTGCGCGCCGGCGACGGGCCTGCCCCCGATTTCGCCGGCCTGAGGCGCGAGTTTGAGGCTTATCTGCGGGCCTTGCGCGACAATGGCGTTGGCGTCGACATCCTTCCGCCGCTGGAGGAGCATCCTGATTCGATCTTTGTCGAGGATGCGGCGCTGGTCTTTCCCGAAGCCGCCATCGTTTTGCGGCCGGGCGCGCCGAGCCGGCGCGGTGAGGCTGGCGCGATTGTCGACGCGTTGCGGGCGCGATTCGCGCAGGTCGCCGAATTGCCCGTCGGATCTGTCGACGGCGGCGACGTTCTGACGACGAAGGAGACCGTTTTCATTGGCTTGTCGTCGCGCACCGATCGGGAGGGCGCCGATGCGCTTTCAAAACTTCTTGCTGAATTGGGACGCAAGGCGCTGATCGTTGAAACGCCGCCGGGCGTTCTGCATTTCAAGAGCGACTGCGGCCTGATCGATGACGAGACTGTTCTCGCTACGGAGCGTCTCGCTGAGACAGGCGCGTTCGACGATTTCTCCGTTGTCCTCACGCCCGACGGCGAAGAAGCAGCGGCGAATGTTATTGCGATCAACGGAACCGTTCTGCTCAGCGACGGCTTTCCAAAGACGGCTGAGCTGCTATCGCGAAAAGGCTTCCGGGTGGCGCTTTCGCCAACGCGGGAAATCAGCAAACTGGACGCCGGCCTTTCCTGCATGTCGCTTCGATGGCGGGCGCCGGATTGACCTTCGCCAACAATAACCCCACCGTCTTTCAATGAGCGTGGAAGCGACGCCAGCACGCGTTGACCGCACGGCGCCTATGGGCTTCTGGCGCTGCTGGTCAATGTCGGCCGGCGTCATGATCGGCTCTGGCGTTTTCTTGCTCCCGGCGGTGCTTGCGCCTTACGGTTCGATCAGTTTCGCCGGCTGGCTGCTGACGAGCCTCGGCGCGATCGTCATTGCGCTGACATTGGGCCGCCTTGCTAATCGGACGAAAGAAAGCGGCGGCTTTTATATCTTCGTGCGCAACGCCTTCGGGCCTCTTCCCGGCTTCCTCGCCGGGTGGAGCTATTGGGTCAGTATTGTTTTTGCAATCGCAGCGATTGCAGTTGCGTTCGCCGGTTATCTCGGCGCGCTCGCGCCAGGCGTTGCCGGCGTTCCTGTTGTGCAGGCGTGCATCGCTGCGCTCGCGATTTTCGTTGTTCTTTTCGTGAATGTTCGCGGCGTCGGCGCGGCGTCGGCGATGCAGCTGATCACGACAATCCTGAAAATCGTTCCTCTCCTGATGGTAATCGGCCTTGGCGCCGTCACTGGCGACATATCCAACATTCCGGATGTCAATCCGAAAGGCGCGCCCCTCATTCAGGGCCTGGCGACGACGGCGCTCCTCACCATGTGGGCGTTTATCGGTATTGAGTCCGGCGTCGTCGCCGCCGAGGATGTTCGCGACGCGCAGAAGACGATCCCCCGCGCCATCATTGCGGCGACAATTTCTGTGGCGGCTCTCTATATCCTCGCAACGGCTGCGGTCATGGTGCTGGTGCCGGCTGACAAGTTGGCCGTATCTGAGGCGCCCTTCGCGCTCGCCGCCGCCGGCTTCGGGCCCTGGGGCGGTCCGTTGATCGCAATCGGCGCGCTTGTCTCGACTTTCGGCTCGCTCAACGGAAATGTGTTTCTCGGCGGTCAGATGGCGATGGCTGCGGCGCGCAACGGAACAGCGCCCGCCGGTCTCGCCAAACGCAACGCCGGCGGGGCGCCGGCGCGAGCGCTTATCTTTTCGTCAGGCCTCGCGGTCGGGCTTTTGGTTCTGAATTATGCGGGCGGTCTCGTCGCCGCCTTCACCTTCCTGATCTCGATGTCGACGCTGGCAACCCTATTGCCTTACGCTTTGTCGGCGCTCGCCGAGATCAAACACTCTGCGCGCCGCGCTGCGCCGTGGGCGATAATCGCCATAGTCGCCTTGGTCTATGCAATCATCGCCATAGCCGGCGCCGGCGTGTCGTCGCTCGGCTATGGCGCGCTATTGATCGCCGCCGGCGTTCCAGTCTTTTATTTTTTTCGCAGCGCCAGCGCGGAGCGTGCGACGTGACGACAACACGGGAAACAGGCCTGCCCGACTGGGCATATTCGGATCCGGATTTCTTTGCGCTCGAAAGAAGCAAAGTTTTCGCGCCAAGCTGGCAGATCGTGTGCCATCAATCCGATATTGCAGAGCGCGGACACTATGCGACGCTGAATTTTCTGGGCCAGCTAGTCTCTGTCATTCGCGGCGACGACGGAAAAGTTCGCGCGTTCAGAAATGTGTGCCGGCATCGCGCCGCGCGGCTTCTGGATGAAGATTTCGGTCGATGCTCGTCGCGGATTACGTGCCCCTACCACGCCTGGTCATATGATTTGCGGGGCCGGCTCGTGGGCGCGCCGCGACGCGACGCCTATGACGACTTTGCAAATGAAGATTACGGCCTGTGGGAACTGCCGCTCAATGAGGCTGGCGGTTTCTTATTCGTCAATACTCAGACCGATGGTGAGACCGCGTCTTTCGACGACTTCATCGCGCCCGTCTTGGAAACATTCGACATTTATAAAACAGAGGAGATGCGTGCGCTCGGCCGGATCAGCCTGCGCGAACGCGCCGTCAACTGGAAGATCGGCGCGGAAAACTATGTCGACGTATTCCATCTCAATGTGGCCCATCACGGCCTGACCGGTCTTGTCGGCGACAGTTACTCGCTAAGCGTTGAGGGTGATGCGTGCGTCATCACGTCCGATATCGAAACACGCGCCGGACAAACCCTTTCGGCGCGCGCCTACAGGACTTTTCTGCCTGAAGCCGGCCATCTGCCTGCGGAGCGCCGCTGGCAATGGCGCTATGTGATGCTGTGGCCAAATCTCGCCTTCGACATCTATCCCGATCAGATCGACTTCATGCAGTTCATACCGCTTGCGCCGGACCGGACGTTGTTGCGTGAAATCTCCTATGCGTTGCCAGATGTGCGGCGCGAGATGGCTGCGGCGCGTTATCTCAACTGGCGCATCAACCGCGTCGTCAATATCGAAGACCGCGACGTCATCGAGCGCACACAGGCCGGCCTCGCGTCGGCGGCGGGCGCGCCAGGCCCTATTGCGAGGGACGAGAAGGGTCTTATCGCCTTCGCGGAGCGCATGCGCCGCGCGGCGCCGATTTGCGCCCAAAAAGAGCGCCCAACGGCGGCGGCGATCCGCGCCGCCCGCGATGCTTGACCGCCTTCAGGCGCGCGCCTAGCGTTCGCCGCCAATGGCCGAATTTCGGATGTATCAATGGCGAAAACGTTTCAAGATCTTATTCTGACGCTGCAGTCCTATTGGGCGGCGAATGGCTGCGTAATCCTTCAGCCCTACGACATGGAAATGGGCGCGGGCACGTTTCACCCGGCGACGACGCTGCGTTCGCTGGGACCGAAGCCATGGAACGCGGCTTACGTGCAACCGTGTCGGCGGCCGACTGACGGGCGCTATGGCGCCAATCCCAATCGCTTCCAGCATTACTATCAATTTCAGGTCGTCCTGAAGCCGTCGCCGGATGATATCCAGGCGCTTTACCTTGGCAGCCTCGATGCGATCGGCGTCGACCGCACGGTGCACGACATCCGCTTCGTCGAGGACGATTGGGAAAGCCCAACGCTCGGCGCCTGGGGCCTCGGCTGGGAAGTCTGGTGCGACGGCATGGAAGTCACGCAGTTCACCTATTTTCAGCAGGTCGGCGGTTTTGACTGCAAGCCCGTGACGGGCGAGATCACCTACGGGCTTGAGCGATTGGCCATGTATGTGCAGGGCGTCGATAACGGTTTTGATCTCGTCTATGGCGGCGAGAAGCCGGACGGAACGCCCTTCACCTATGGCGATGTGTTTCACCAGAACGAGGTTGAACAATCAGCCTATAACTTTGAAATAGCGGATACGGAGGTTCTCTTCCGACAATTCAAAGAAGCGGAGGGAGCCTGCAATGACATCCTTCGCCGCGGCGAAGAGGCGGGGACGGCCTATCCGCTGCCCGCTTATGAGCAGTGCATAAAAGCCTCGCATATTTTTAATTTGCTCGACGCGCGGGGGGTTATCTCGGTCGCCGAACGTCAATCTTATATCTTGCGCGTGCGCGCTCTCTCAAAGGCGTGCTGCGAGGCGTGGCTCAATAGCCCGCAAGGGCGCGCTGAGGGCGCCGGCGTCGTCGACTATGCGGACGCGTGAGATGAGCGTCGTCGCTCTTCCCATTGCGGGCGGCTGCCAATGCGGCGCCCTTCGCTATCAGCTGACAGCGCCGCCTTTGATGATCTACGCCTGCCATTGCACGAATTGTCAGAAGCAGTCGGGCGGCGCGTTCGTCATGTCTGCGACTGTTCCGGAGGCGGCTCTTGAATTCACGCAAGGCGAACCCGCGCGCGTCGAATGGGTATCCGACGCAGGCAATGACCGGTTTGGCCTGTTCTGCGGCGCCTGCGGCTCGCGCATCGCCAACGGGCAGACGCCGTCGATCGGCGTTTTGTCGCTGCGCGCCGGCACGTTCGAAGATACGAGTTGGGTTCGCCCGGCCGGACATATCTGGACCAGAAGCGCACAGCCCTGGATGCAGTTCGGCGAGGACGACGTTCTCTGCGATGTTCAGCCGACAGATTATAGTTCCTTTGTATCGCGCACGCGAGAGCTGCATAATTTCGACGCAGCGGGATAAGCGCCGCCTCGCTGTGACCATTAAGGCGGCGAACGGGCCGGGCAATGCAAAGTGAATGCGGATAAGAGATGGCGAGCACGGACAAGGCGAAACGAGGCGCTGGCCGAAAAAAGTCCAAACGGGCGTTGCAAGCGGTCGCCGCTGCGGTCGCCGGGGTTATCGCGTTATCGCTGATCTGGCCGGCCGCTTATGGGATCGTCAATCCGCCCGGCACCTTCGTGATGGCGGGCCGCGCTCTGCAAGGCGCTGAGATTCGGCGCGAATGGGTGCGGCTCGAAGATATATCGCCGCATCTTCTCACCTCTGTCATCGCCGCCGAAGACACGCGCTTTTGTCTTCACAACGGCATCGATTTAGAGGCCATCGACAAGGCGCTCGATGAGGCGGAGCAGGGCCGTCGCCTGCGCGGCGCCTCGACCCTGTCGCAACAGACGGCGAAGAACGCCTTTCTGTGGAATGGCGGGGGCTGGTTCCGCAAGGGCGCCGAGGCGTGGATGACGAGCGTGATGGAGCTGTTCTGGTCAAAGCGGCGCGTTTTGGAAGTCTATCTCAATATCGCGGAATGGGGCGATGGGATCTTCGGGGCGGAGGCCGCCGCAAAGGCGCGTTTCGGGAAGTCGGCGCGCGATCTCACCCCGCGCGAGGCCGCGCTTCTTGCTGCGGTGTTGCCGAACCCGCATAGATGGCGCGTCGATCCGCCGGGACCTTACGTGCGCTCGCGCGCCGCGCTCCTGGAACGGCGGATGATCCAGGTGCGACGCGACGGCCTTGACGCTTGCGTGCGCCAATAAGGAGGGTATTTCATGAGCGTGATGGTGATCGCCTGTTACCGGCCGAAATCTGGCAAGGAAGAAGCGCTCCTTAAACTGATGAAAACCCATTTGCCGACCCTGCGCGCGGAAGGCCTTGTCGGCGACGGGCCCTCCTTGGCGGGCCGCGCGAAGGATGGGACGATCGTCGAAGTCTTCACATGGAAGTCACAGGGCGCAATCGATGCTGCGCATGAGAACAAGGCGATCGCGGCAATGTGGGCGGCGTATGCCGAAATTTGCGACTATGTCGCCATCAAGGACGTCGCCGGCGCTGGCGATCTCTTCACGCCGCTCGAACCTCTCGCCTTCGATTGAAGCTCGCGTTTGAATGAGCGAGAGATGATTGAGACCGCTAATGCGTTGCAATGCGCCTCGTTGAAAGGACTTAAACGATGACGGAACCAATGAGGGCGGGCGATGGGCCGATCCCTATCGATGTTGAGGCTGGCAAAGACTATTTCTGGTGCGCCTGCGGGCGTTCAAAAACGCAGCCCTTTTGCGACGGCTCGCATAAGGGCACCGAATTCGTTCCAGTGAAATGGAAAGCGGAAAAAACAAAGCGCGTCTTCTTCTGCGCCTGCAAACACACCGCCGGGCAGCCTCTTTGTGACGGATCGCACAACAAGTCATGACGCGATCCACATCAAACCGGCACACGGACATTTTAAACGGCTACAAGTCCGGCGGGTCGCGGTTCAATGACTGGGTCAGCGAAAAACTCGGCGACATCGCGCTTGACCACTGGACGTGGGGCGAGTTGCGGCTCACCTGGAAGATCGATGAACGTTTCCTGATGCCCGACGGCGTTATGTTCGGCGGACATATCGCCTCTGTCGGCGATCACCTCGCCGGTCTCGCCGCCATGAGCGTCTTGACCGACGACCGGGAGCGCTTTCGCACGACGCGCCTTGAGATTGAGTATTTTCGCCCGCTCACCCGCACTGAGGCGGCGATCGAGGCGCGCGTCGTTAACGCCAGTAAGAATCTCATCCATGTGGACGCGGAAATCCGCAATGGCGAGAACAAGCTCTGCAACCGCGTGCAGGCGACGCAATTGCGCCGGATGACGGGCTAGCGTCGCTATTGCGCCGTCGGACAGGCCCGCCTAAACCCCACCGCCATGCCAGAGCTATTGCTTGAACTCTTTTCTGAAGAAATCCCGGCGCGCATGCAGGCCCGCGCCGGCGCCGAGCTTGAGCGCGCCGTCAACGCCAATTTGATTGAGGCCGGTTTTCTGCCCGAAGGCGTGAAGGCCTTTGCGGGCCCGCGCCGGCTGACACTGGTCGCGACCGGTCTGCCTGCGGTTCAGCCTGACCGGCGGGAAGAGAAAAAGGGCCCACGCGTCGGCGCGCCGGATCGCGCCATCGACGGCTTTCTGAATTCGGCGGGGCTCTCCTCGCTCGACCAATGCGAGACCCGCGAAGACAAGAAGGGCGCTTATTACCTCGCGGTGATCGAACAAAAGGGCCGCGCGACCGCCGACATCATCGCTGACATCGTTCCTGAAATCGTGCGAGGTTTTCCCTGGCCGAAATCTATGCGCTGGGGCGAACGCGATCTGCGCTGGGTGCGCCCGCTGCATGGCGTTCTTTGCGTTTTCAATAGCGAGGTCGTGCCGTTCGAGATTGAGGGCATCCGTTCCGGCGATGAAACACAAGGCCATCGGTTTATGGCGCCGGGCGCCATTCAGGCGCGCAACTTTGACGCTTATGCTGAAAGACTGCGCAGCGCGCATGTCATGCTTGACGCCGCTGAGCGCGAGGAAACCATCGCCGCAGATGCGGCGACGATTTGTGCAGCTCAAAGCCTGGAGCTAGTCGAGGACGCAGGCCTCCTGAAAGAGGTCGCCGGTCTTGTTGAATGGCCGTTTGCGCTGATGGGCGCCTTCGATGAAAAGTTTCTGGCGCTTCCCGATGAGGTGCTCACCGCCTCCATGCGCAATCATCAGAAATATTTCTCGGTGCGCGATCCGAAAGCGGATCGCCTCGCAAATCGATTCGTGTGCGTTGCGAATATTGAAGCGCCGGACGGCGGCGCCGCGATGCGAGTCGGTTATGAGCGCGTTCTGACCGCACGCCTCTCCGACGCCTGGTATCTCTACAATCAGGATCTGAAAACGACGCTCGAAGAGCGCATCGCCGATCTCGACCGGATCACTTTCTTTGAGGGGCTGGGGTCCGTCGGCGACAAAGCGCGCCGGATCGCGGCGCTGGCAAAAGAGATCGCGCCGGCGGTCGGCGCGGATCCGGCGCTCGTCGAGCGCGCCGCCATGCTCGCCAAGGCCGATCTCGTCTCGCAGATGGTCTATGAATTTCCTGAGTTGCAGGGCGTCATGGGCCGCTATTATGCGCTGGAGCAGAGCGAAAGCGCTGAGATCGCCGACGCCATCCGTGATCATTATAAGCCCGCCGGCCAGGATGACGGCGTTCCGACCGCGCCGGTCAGCGTCGCCGTCGCGCTTGCCGACAAGATCGATACGCTGACGGCCTTCTGGGCGATCGACAAAAAGCCGACGGGATCAAGCGATCCCTTTGCGCTGCGGCGCGCGGCGCTGGGCGTTATTTCGCTGATCTTAGAAAATCGCCTTCGCCTCGATCTTGATCAGGCCATCCGCAGTCATTTTCGCGCGCTTGGCGACGTTCACGCCGAAAGCCTTGCGGAAGATCTCACCAACGCATCTAGTCTCGTGCAATTTTTTCATGAGCGGCTGACGGTTCATTTTCGCGATCGCGGCGCCCGTCATGATCACGTCTCCGCTGTTCTCGTCGATCCTGACGGCCAGCCCCATGACGACTTTGTCCTGATTGAAATGCGCCTTCGCGCGCTCGAAACGTTTCTCGGCTCCGACGACGGCGCAAATCTCGCAGCCGCCTTCAAGCGCGCGGCGAACATTCTGAAAGCGGAAAAAAAGAAGGATGCGCTGCCGGACGATCTTCGCGTTGATCAGAACATGTTAGCCGAAAGCGACGAGAAGGCGCTCTTCTCGGCGCTTCGCGAAGCGGAGAGCACGGCCAAGGCGGCGGTGGCCGGCGAAGACTTCGAGGCCGCCATGGCTGCGCTCAGCCAGTTGCGCGCGCCCATTGACGCTTTTTTCGAGAGCGTCACGGTCAACGCTGACGACGCTGACATTCGCGCCAACCGATTGGCGCTACTCGACCGCTTCATCGCCGCGACGTCGAGCGTCGCCGATTTTTCAAAACTCGAGGGCTAGTCTTCGCGCCGACGCGCGCCGAAGAGCCGCGCAATGAACGAGGCGCGTTCGCTTGGCGGCGCATCCTTGAACGGTGCGGCGCGCTCGGCGCTTGGGAAAAACAGGAACGCCATCATCAACACATAGGCGGCGTAATCCCAGGCGATGCCAAGCGCCCAGATATCTGAAAAGATATTGGCGTTTTTCAAAACTGCGTCGCGCGGTGAGATCGTCGACAGGGCCGGGACGAACTCCTCCATGACAACAGATAGCCGGCGCGAAACCCTTTCCTCCTCTTCAACTTGGGGCGGCGGCGAAAAGATTTCGTTGAAGATATCGATGCCGCGCGCCGGATAGATCTCGGCGTAGGATTTGATCGGCACCGGCGGCTTGGCGAGCTTCTGACTGCGCACGAGCGAGGCGAGGGCGGATTCCACTTCCTCCGCATAGCGATCGATTGCGGCGCGCTGCGATGCCGACATGCGGGACCCGACCGGCTTCGGGTTCGCGCGGTAGAAATTGTCAAGCTGCGTATCGAGCAGGTTTTCAATGCGCCGGTCCTGTCGCCAGCGATTGAGGATGGAGACGAAATCATTGAAATCCGTCTCAAACTCGCGCGCCCATAAATCATAATTGTCGTGCGCATTGCGCGACAGCAGCGTTTTCAGCCCGTCGACCCGATCGGCGCAGATTGACGGGTCATAGGGGTCGGCGCCGGAGGGGTCCGCGCCCTCGATCAATGCGTCGACGCTGGTCCCAAGCGTCGCGTACCATTCCGCCAGGCCGTCGAAATAATCGGAGACGGCGCCATCGCCGGCGGCGCCCGACTGTGCGCCCGACTCGCGTTCGTTGCGCGCAACGCGAGCCAAGTCGCTTACTGAGATCTGCAAGTCCTGGAGGAACAGAAAGTCTTTCTGGCGATAGCCGGTGATGCCGGCGCATTCGCCCTGCACCCTGTCGATCTCGTAAAGATAGGTGTGGCGCACAGCATCGACACCGCCGATCCCAACGACCGTGGTCCAGGTCGATACAAAGAACAGGATTACTGCGAGGACCGGAATGACGATGAAGAGCTTGATGCAGCGTTCGATGAAAAACGCGGCGTCTGCAACCGCCCCATTGGCGATACCGCGGAACCAATCGCGGTGCCGCACCAGCTCTGCGCCGCCGACCCAGATCGCGACCGCTAGGAAAAAGACGAAAAAGCCGAAGGCCGGCGGCAATACATTATTGCGCAGGAAATCCTCGTTCTCCTGCGAAGTAATCAGCGAAAAGCCGATCGCCGAGCTGATGGCGCTGAAGAAACCTGATGAGATGGCGACGACGATGAAGAGCCGGTTGAAGAGCGACGATCCGTGCAAACGCCGGGTCGTCAGGACCGAGGCGACGAGAACGCTCATGACGAGGATGACGACGCCGACGGCGCCGATGGCGGGCAGGGCGTCCACGGGAACCGACAGCCTGTCCTGTGCTGCGGCGGGCGCAATCGACCCCGCCGCAACTGCGGCGATCAGGCCGGCTTTCCGAGCGCGGTCGGGTTTCTGCCCCGCCATTTCCCCTCGTCCCCATGGCGCGCCGCGGAAGCGCCTATCGTTAACCATCGGAGCCTAGCACGGCGCGCCGTCAAGTCGAGCCGGCCTTCCCGGGAAAACGGGCCTTCAGCGGTCGACGCCTTCGCGGCTGCGGCAAATTCAATCTTGGCCTTACGCATCGGGCGCCCTATCCCATGGAATTCACGGCGTCGGACGGGCGCAAAATTTGCTGCATACCGCGTGGTTAGCGGAGGCGGCGGCCGATGAGGACCAAATGAGCAAGACGAAATGGGTCTATAGTTTTGGCGCAGGCAGCGCCGATGGCGATGCTGCGATGAAGAACCTGCTCGGCGGCAAGGGGGCGAACCTCGCCGAAATGTCGAGCCTCGGCCTTCCCGTGCCGCCGGGCTTTACCATCACGACCGAGGTCTGCACCGCTTACTACAAGAACAACCGCGGCTATCCCGATGGCCTCGAGCAAGACGTCGCCGAGGCGCTCAAGCGCGTGGGCGATTTGGTCGATCGGAAATTCGGCGATAAGGCGGCCCCGCTTCTGGTTTCCGTCCGTTCGGGCGGGCGCGCCTCCATGCCGGGAATGATGGATACGGTTCTCAATCTTGGCCTCAATGATGAAACCGTTGGCGGCCTGGCGCGCCTCGCGGGCGATGAACGCTTCGCCTATGATAGCTATCGGCGCTTCATCCAGATGTATTCAGACGTCGTCCTCGGCGTCGATCATCACGAGTTTGAGGAAATCCTCGAAACCTACAAAGAAGAAAACGACTTTCTTCTCGATACGGACTTGCGTGCTGACGACTGGAAGCGCGTCATCGACGCCTACAAGGACGTTATCGCGACGGCGCTCGGCAGACCTTTTCCGCAAGACCCGGGCGAACAGCTTTGGGGCGCCATTGGCGCCGTTTTCTCCTCGTGGCGCAATGAACGGGCGAACACCTATCGCCGCCTTCACAATATCCCCGAAAGCTGGGGCACCGCCGTCAATGTCCAAGCGATGGTCTTCGGCAATATGGGCGAGACGTCGGCGACAGGCGTCGCGTTCACCCGCGATCCTTCGACTGGCGAAAATGCGTTTTACGGCGAGTTCCTCATCAATGCGCAAGGCGAAGACGTCGTTGCGGGCATTCGCACGCCGCAGCCGTTGACCAAGCGCGCCAAGGAAGCGATGGGCGAAAGCGCGCCGTCGCTGGAAGAGGCGATGCCGGACGCCTTCGCGGAGCTTGTCGACGTCTTCCGCAAGCTCGAAGCGCATTACGCGGACATGCAGGACATCGAGTTTACGATCCAGGACAAGAAACTCTGGATGCTGCAGACCCGAAACGGAAAGCGCACCGCGCAAGCCGCGCTGAAGATCGCGGTCGACATGTGCGCCGAAGGACTGATCAGCGAAGAGCAGGCGGTGTCGCGGATCGATGCGCATTCCCTCGATCAGCTCCTGCATCCGAGCCTCGATCCCGACGCCCCGCGAGAGCTCATCCTGACGGGCCTGCCGGCCTCGCCCGGCGCGGCTGTCGGGGAGGTTGTTTTCAATTCCGACGAGGCCGAACGCCTCGCCCAGGAAGGGCGCAAGGTCATCCTCGTTCGCGTTGAGACGAGCCCGGAAGACATTCACGGCATGCACGCCGCGCAAGCGATCGTCACCGCGCGCGGCGGCATGACCAGCCACGCTGCCGTGGTCGCGCGCGGCATGGGCCGCCCTTGCGTCTGCGGGGCGGGCGATTTGCGAATCGAGAAAGACGGAACCTCGTTCTCTGTCTCCGGCCACCGCGTCCAGAAAGGCGACATCATCACCGTCGATGGCGGCGCCGGGCAGGTCTTTGCCGGCGAAGTGCCGACGCTGCAGCCTGAGCTTTCCGGCGACTTCGCGAAACTCATGGAATGGGCCGACCGCTTCCGGCGGATGAAAGTGCGCGCCAATGCCGATACGCCGGCGGACGCGCAAGTCGCGCGGGATTTCGGCGCGGAGGGCATCGGTCTTTGCCGCACCGAGCACATGTTCTTTGACGCCGAGCGCATTCTCGCCGTGCGCGAAATGATCCTCGCCGAGAATGAAGCAGGTCGCCGCGGCGCACTTGAAAAGCTGTTGCCGATGCAGCGCTCCGATTTCGAGAAGATCTTCGAGGTGATGGCGGGCCTGCCCGTCACGATCCGCCTGCTCGATCCGCCCCTGCATGAATTTCTTCCGCACTCAGATGAAGAAATCGAAGAAGTCGCAAAAGCTTCCGGCATGGACGCGGCCAAGTTGAAAGACCGCGCCCACAAGCTGCAGGAGTTTAACCCGATGCTCGGTCATCGCGGCTGCCGGCTCGCAGTTTCTTATCCGGAAATCTACGAGATGCAGGCGCGAGCCATCATTGAAGCGGCTTGCGCCGTCGCCAAAACGAGCGGCGAGGCTGTGAAGCCTGAAATCATGATCCCCCTCGTCTCCAAGCGCGAAGAGCTTGCTTTCATAAAGGCGCGCGTTGATGCGGTTGTTGATGAGGTCTTGAAGGAAAACGGCGTCGCGCTCGACTACCAGGTCGGGACCATGATCGAACTGCCGCGCGCGGCGCTGACCGCTGACGACATCGCCCGTGAAGCCGCGTTCTTCTCATTCGGCACCAATGACCTGACCCAGACGACCTTTGGGCTCAGCCGAGATGATGCGGCGTCTTTCCTGCCTGACTATCTGCGGCGGAATATTTTTGAGCGCGATCCTTTCGTGACGCTTGATCCCGCCGGCGTCGGCGCCCTGGTTCAGATCGCCGTCGAAAAGGGGCGCAAGACCAATCCCGGCTTGAAGCTTGGCATTTGCGGCGAACATGGCGGCGATCCCGATTCCATCGCTTTCGTGGAGACGGTGGGGCTCGACTATGTTTCCTGCTCCCCATATCGCGCGCCGATTGCGCGTCTCGCCGCCGCGCAGGCCAGCCTCAAAACCGCGTGAGCGCCGCCGCGCCCGGGTTTTAGAAAATCTTTGACTTTTCAACAGGTTGACCCGCGGCCAGCGGATGTTAACAAATGTTTAGCGCGATGCGATATTGGTTGCGCAACTAATGCTGCGGCGCCATATACCGCGTCGCTTCTGGTTCGGCGCGAAGGTTGCTTGGCGTTTTGAGCGCTCGCCGCGCCGCCCGTGGGCTTGAAGAATTCAAGACGGCGACATGAATAAGGATCATCCGTTTGACCAAACGGTCCGAACATAATGCGCATGAGGTGAGCTGGACGCTCCGAAGCCTTTTGGCTGCGGGCCTCATCAGCGTCTGCGCCGTCGCCACCGCCATGAGCGCGTCGATCAACGCCGATCGCGCCGAAGCGGCGCGTCAGGCGGAAGCAGCGCTCGCGCGCGAAGCTGCGATGGTCGAGGATCTCGCTCGATACCTAGCCGCGGAGACCCAAGCGACCCGAAACGCGCTCGTCGAGCCGCGGGTGAAGCCGGCCAGAACCACGGCGAGCCTCAGCCTAGAAGCGCCGGGGCATCTTCAGCGCGCGGATTTCGATTTCAATGCGCTGAACGACGCGCGCGTGGATGCCGCCGAACGGAAGTGCCTGGCGCAGGCCATCTATTATGAGGCGCGCTCTGAACCGCGCATCGGTCAGGCGGCGGTGGCGGATGTCGTTCTCAACCGGGTCGAGAGCCGGCTTTATCCGAATACGATCTGCGGCGTCGTTTTTCAGGGCTCGGAGCGTCGCACGGGCTGTCAGTTTTCATTCACCTGCGACGGCGCCATGGATGCGCGCCTCAACAAGCGTAAATGGAAAGCGTCTGAAGACCTTGCTGGCGCCATCCTGTCGGGCTTGCGCGCGCCGGTGAGCCGCAACGCAACCCACTATCACGCCAACTACGTCAATCCCTATTGGGCCAAACGCATGACGCCGACCGCGACCATCGGCACGCATAAATTCTACCGGTTCCCAAGCCGGCGCATCACGGAAGCTGCGCCCGCCGCGATGTAAATCGGCGCGTCCGGCAACCCCTATAGGCAGACTTCTTCGCCTTCTTTTGCGATTTTGAAGCCTTCATCGCGGACCTGCGCCCGCTCGGCCGCGTCTGGCCGAAGGAGCGGGTTGGTGTGATTCATGTGGATGAACCGGATCTTCGCTTTCTCAGCGTCAGGCAAATCGGCGAAACGCTCCATTGAATGCGCGACAAAGGGATGCGGGAAGCCCGACATGTCACGGCCGGGAATTTCGCCGTCAGCGTAAAACGTGGCGTCGAGATAAGCGATATCAACGCTCGCGATAACGTCCTCGATGCGCGTCCCCTCGCGGTCCCAATCCTCCCAGCTGTCGATATCAGGAATGAACAGCGCCGAGCGTTCGGGCCCGTCGATGCGGTAGCCAACGACTTCTGAAAACTCCTGGCGATGCGGCACGAGAAAGGGCGTGACGGCGAGACCGTCGGAGAGCGACTCCGCCTCGCTGTCGGCCATGATCGCGAGAATGATGTTGTGCTTTGAGACCAGTTGGCTCCACGGGCCGTTTTTGGCGAGAAAGTCCGCCATTCGCGGCATGGCGTAGACAACAACATTCTCTGCGCCGACGGATTCAAAGCCGAGCAGCATGAGCCCAGCATAATGGCCGATATGGGCGTGGGTGAGAAAAATCCCGTCAAGACCGATTGGACGTTCGACGGGCGCCCGGCGATCGAGCCGTTGCAGCTGTTCTTTGAAATCCGGCGTCGCCTCGAACATCCACCGCCGCACGTCCTTATCGCGCCGGTCAACCAGGGCGAGCGACGTCGCGAGGCGCTGTAACGTCGGGTCATCCCAGGCCGGATCATCCGGATTGGCGGTCTGCGGTTTCCCGCCGTCCTGCGCGACGCCGAGAACGACAAGGGAGATCTCACACTGCAACGCCGGGGCTTGCTTCGCCGACGGATCGTCGCCTGCGCAGGCCGCGAGCGCCATGGCGGCGAGGGCGGCGGCGAGGCTCTTCATTTTACGTCGAGACCAAGATCGAGGCTCGGCGCGGAATGCGTAATCGCTCCTGACGAAATGACGTCGACGCCGGTCTCTGCGATGGCGCGCACCGTCTTGAGCGTCACATTGCCCGAGGCTTCGAGCACAGCGCGCCCGGCCGTTTTCTCAACCGCCGCCTTCATGTCGTCGATTGACATGTTGTCTAGCATGACGACATCGGCGCCGCCGTCGAGCGCGGGGTCCAGCTGGTCAAGATGATCGATCTCAACTTCAATCTTGACCAGATGGCCAAGCTGCGCGCGTGCGGCCTTGAGCGCCGGCCCGACGCCGCCGGCCGCCGCGACGTGATTGTCCTTGATCATCGCTGCATCATAAAGGCCGAAGCGATGATTTGTTCCGCCGCCGCAGCGCACGGCGTATTTCTCAGCCGCCCTGAGGCCCGGCGTTGTCTTCCTGGTGCAGACGATCGCAGCGCCGGTTCCGGCAACCGCATCGACCAATTGCCGTGTCGCCGTGGCGATCCCTGACAAATGTCCGAGGAAGTTGAGCGCGACGCGTTCCGCGCTGAGGATGGCGCGCGCCTTGCCGGAGATCGTCAACACCGGATCGCCAGGCGCGAGCGCGTCGCCATCGGCCGTCATGCGCGTCAGCTCAATCTGTTCATCCATCGCTCGGAAGGCAGCTTCCGCAAAGGGAAGACCTGCAACAATGCCAGCCTGCCGGGCGACAATCGAGGCGCGCATCGTCTTGTCCGCCGGGATGGTCGCCGCGGAGGTGATGTCGCCCGCATCGCCCAGATCCTCCTTGAGCGCGCGCGCAATCATCTCACCTACAATGCGGTCGTCCATGGCCTGCATAATGGCTCGGCCCTTTCAAGTCGATACGATCGCGCCCCCGCGCAACACGCATTAGAATTCGTCTTCAGCGTCGGCGGCGATCTCTGTATGAAATGCTTCTTCCTCCGTATCGGGAAAGTCCGAGCGATAATGCGCGCCGCGCGATTCTTCGCGGGCGAGCGCGCCTTGCGCGATCAGTTCCGCGCTGATGAGCGCGCTTTTAAGGCCGCTGGTCATGGCCTCATGCTCGTGCAACTCGGCGATGGTTTCAAGCAAGGCGATAAGCCCTTCCTCGTCGCGAATGAGGGCGCATCCATCCGCCATCGCCCGGCGCAAGCGCGCCATGGCTTTGGCGTCGGCAGGGCGCGGATCGGTTTCCATGCGGTCGCCCGGCGCGCCGGGCTCTTCTTTGAATGTGCTTTCGTTTTCGCGCAAAGCGTCCGCGATCCGCGCGCCGAAGACGACGGCTTCAAGGAGCGAGTTCGAGGCGAGCCGATTGGCCCCGTGAACGCCCGTAGAGGCGACCTCGCCGACGGCCCACAGCCCTTCAAGGCTCGTTTGCCCGTCAAGATCAGTCATGACGCCGCCCATGTGATAATGAGCGGCCGGCGCCACCGGCATCAGGCTGTCGCGCGGATCGACATCGGCGCGATTGCAAGCCGCAAAGACGGTGGGAAAGGCGTCCGGAAACGCCTTTCCGATCGCTTTGCGCGCATCAAGAAAAGTGCCGCGGCCGGCCTTCATCTCCGCCTCGACAGCGCGGGCGACCACATCGCGCGGCGCCAGATCGCCGCCCGCATGATAGTCGCTCATGAAGGCGCGCCCATCCTTATTGACGAGGATCGCGCCCGCGCCGCGCAGGGCTTCGGTGGCGAGCGGCGCAGGGTCGACGCCGATATCGAGCGCCGTCGGGTGGAACTGCACAAACTCAGGGTCGCGGATCATGGCGCCGGCGCGCGCCGCAAAGGCGAGGCCGTGGCCCTGCGCCGGTTTCGGATTGGTGGTGACGGCGTAAAGCCCGCCAAGCCCGCCGGTTGCGAGCACGGTTTCCGCCGCGTCGAACGCCGCGCGCTCGCCCGCGGCGACATTGTAGACGAGGGCGCCGCCGACGCGGCCCTCATCGTCGACGAGCAGATCTTCGACGACGATCCGTTCAAGGATCGTGATGTGGTCGGCTTTGCGCGCAGCTTCGACGAGCGCCGCCATGATCGCCGCGCCGGCCTGATCGCCCGTTGCGTGCACGATCCGGTCGCGGCAATGGGCGGCCTCGCGGCCCAGGATGTAAGCGCCAGTCTCGTCCTTGTCGAAGGCGACGCCGTAACGGGCGAGATCCTCGACCGCGGCCGCCCCGCCGTCGACGAGCACGCTCACCGCTTCTGCGTCCGCGAGCCCGGCGCTCGCCTGCATGGTGTCGGAAAAATGGAGATTGGCGCTGTCGTCAGGCCCAATGGCGGCGGCGAGCCCGCCTTGCGCCCAAAGCGTCGCGCCGCCCTCGCCGAGCGGGCGCGCGGTAACGACGGTCACCGGCCGGGGCCCAAGCTTCAGCGCGGTATATAGCCCCGCAACGCCCGCGCCGATGATGAGGATGTCGGTTTTCAAATGCGCTTCCCGTTTCGCTCATCCCCGCGGAAGCGGGGATCCATTTCGCCTATTCCTGGATCCCGGCGTTCGCCAGGATGAGCGGGGAGGGTTATCCGCGCCCAAATTGATTTAGGCCCGCGCCTCGACGGCCGCCACGTTTGGCGCGCGCTCATGCGTATACATCGATTGGCGCGTCAGGGGCAGGGCGATCATGCGCTCAATCGGCAGGCGCGCGCGCTTAATGATCTCGGCAGGGATCGTCACCTCGTGCTCCATATTGGTCAGCGAGCGCAGGATTTTCGGCAGCGATATGCGCTTCATATGCGGGCAGAGGTTGCACGGCCGCACGAAATTGACGTTGGGGTTCTCCGCCGCAACATTGTCCGACATCGAGCATTCGGTGATCAGAACGACGTTTTTCGGCTGATTGTCTTTGACATAGTTCGACATGCCGCTCGTTGAGCCGGCGAAGTCGGCCTCGGCAAGAACATCCGGCGGGCATTCGGGGTGGGCGAGGACAACAACGCCGGGATTGCCTTCGCGAATTTCGCGAATGTCCTCGGCGGTGAATTGTTCGTGCACTTCGCAGGCGCCCGCCCAGGTGACGATCTTGACGTCAGTCATCGCCGCGACATTGCGCGCAAGATACTGGTCCGGCAGAAAGAGGACGGTGTCTGAGCCCCATTCTCTGGCTGCATGTTCAACGACTTCAACAGCGTTTGACGAGGTGCAGCAGATATCGGTCTCGGCTTTGACGTCCGCCGTCGAGTTCACATAGGTGACAACCGGCGCGCCCGGATATTTCTCTTTGAGAAGGCGCACATCAGCGCCCGTGATCGCGGCGGCGAGCGAGCAGCCCGCGCGCATGTCCGGGATCAGCACCGTTTTTTCAGGGCACAGAATCTTTGACGTTTCCGCCATGAAGTGAACGCCGGCCTGAACGATGATTTCGGCGTCCGTCTTCGCGGCTTCCTTGGCGAGTTGCAGTGAATCGCCCGCGAAATCGCCGACGCCGTAAAAGATCTCCGGCGTCATGTAATTATGGGCGAGGATCACGGCGTTCTTTTGCGCCTTCAGATCGTTGATCGCGGCAATGTAGGGTGCGTGGATGCGCCACTCGATCTCGGGGATGAATTTCTGAACCTTCGGATACAGATGATCGGTCTTCGCTTTCACCGCATCGGTGTAGGCGAGCGTGTCAGTTTCCGGTTCGTTTCCAAAAGCGGGCATGAAAACCCTCCTTTCGCATCCCCGAAGCAATACGCAGCTGCAGAGCTGTTGGCTTTTCGTCAGTTATGCTCAACTAGAGCATATATAGGGTCAAAAAACGGCCCCACAAGGGGCGAAGAGCGGCAACCTAGCGAAAATGCGGGGGCCGTCAAGCGGGGCGAAATGGCGTACGTCGTTGACGCACCGCAACAATTTGGGCCAGCGGCGCGCCGATCACGCGGGCTCGCGCCGCAAGCGCGGGATCGCGAGGCCCGCAGCGGCCCGCTCGCGCAAACCCTGACGGTCGACGCGGTAGAGCGCGGCCGGCCGGCCGCCCGCCTGCTGGACGACGTCGCCGCTGCGTTCGACAAAACCCGATTTTTCAACGCCGCGGCGGAAATTCTGTTTGTGAAAGTCAAAGCCGACAATTGCTTCAGCGATGCGTTGCAATTGTAGAAGCGTGAATTCAGGGGGCGTCATTTCAAAGAGGATCGGGCGATAGCGCAGCTTGCCGCGCAGCCGGCCGATTGCGGTCGCGAGAATGCGGCGATGGTCTGAAATCATGGCCTCGCCTGTTATTTCCGGCACGGCTCTATCGCCCGGCGGCGCGGTGAGACCGGCGGCGCTGCGATCGCGCCAGCTTTCCGAGACAAGGCCGATTTCATACATCAGCTCATAGCGCTCCAGCGTGCGCGCTTCATCCCAGTACGCATCATCAAGACCGAAGGCGGCGGCGGCGCGCGCGCGGCGGCGCGTCTTTTCCTTGCCGCCGCGATCGATCCATTTCGCAAGGGCGGGCGCGATTGCTTGCGTCAGAACCGGCGGTTCGCCGCCGCGCCAATCCTCCCACGGAAAGAGCGCGTACCAATCGCGCCAGCCTGCGTTTTCCGCATCAACCGGCGCCGGCGCCGGCGTCAGCGCGAGGTAACCGACCGAGACGATGCGTTCATCGGCGCTCGACGCCGCCAGCGCCGCCAATGGCGCTTCGCGCCCCATATCGCCAAAGGTGTAGAGTTGCTCGATATGGCCGAGAGAAAGGCTGGTCTGCCGGTTCACCCATTCTCGCACGCCGATTTCGAAGGTGCGATGGTGGGCGGGATCAAATGGTCCGTAAGGAAGACCAAGGCCGGCTGGCGCCCCGACGCACAAGACCTTCGGGCGCTCATCCTCGACAGCGACGAGAACGGCGTTGAGGGTGATCGCGACTTTTGCGGCGATCGGCGATGCGGATGGCTGCGCCATGCCGCCCTTATGGCGTTGTCAGCCCGCCAGCGGCAAGGCGACGACGTCGTCGCAGACGGCGCCGGCGGCGGGGCGCAGATCGAGAATGGCTTCGACCATGCGGTCATCGCGCTCGAGCAGCGCGTCCGCTTCCGAGATCAAAAGCAGGTTGGGGTCGGCGTGCGGCGCCGCGTTACGCATTTGACGAGCGATCTCCGCCTCGCTTGCGCCAGGCTGCGCCGCGCAGAGGAGGATATAGGCGACGGCCATTGAGCGGCAGGCGCCTTGATGGCAGTGAATGAGGATCGGTTCTTTTCGATCCCAGCGCTCGCCAAATCTGA
The DNA here is from genome assembly GCA_039819305.1 of Pseudomonadota bacterium. GTDB lineage: Bacteria > Pseudomonadota > Alphaproteobacteria > Caulobacterales > Parvularculaceae > Hyphococcus. The sequence goes on along the minus strand of JBCBSE010000015.1, from coordinate 32,428 downwards.
CGAGCTTATCGCATCGCTTTCCACCTTCGGCGGAGGCGCTGCAGTTTCCCGACATGACAAGGTGGTTTTCCGGCGCCAGGCCGTCGAAACGCGGCGTCGGCCCTTCGTCGGCCTCCAGAATGGAGACGACGAAACGCGGCCTGTATTTGCGATACGCCGACTGGGCGTTCGCATACGAACTGACGATAACGTGGCTCACGCGCGCGACTTTTTGCTAATGACTTTCGACATCCGGTGCTCAGCCAAATAACTAAGTAACTTCGCTGACGCGCGAAAGGCGCCCCTCGTTCACGAGCGGGTTAGATCGCGCGGATGTGACCGGAAAACCTGTTCGCTTTCGCCTATCGTTCGGCGGCGCGGTAAAGCGTTTCAAAACGGTCCAGATACTGTTTCTGCGCTTGCGTTGCGCTCAACGCCTTGAGTTCAAGCGCTGGCACGCCGCGCGGCGATCCGAAAAACTTGCGCGCTTCGGCCGGTTCGAACCCCGCGAGCTGCGTCGCCTCGAAATAGGCGCTCGCCCGGTCGGCGCGCTTGATGGTGCGCTCCACCGTTTCAGGCAAATCGGCCGGCAGCGAAAAGCGCAGATGAATTGACCGGGCAAGACGCTGCTCGATTGTTTTGTACTGTCCGCCGAGCTGCGCCTTGAACGGCGAAATCATGTCGCCGATGACAAATTCTGGCGCATCGTGAAGCAGCGCGGCGAGCCGCCATCGCGTCGGCCAGCCCGGCTTCAACGCGCCGCAAAATGATTCAACGATCAGGGAATGCTGCGCCACATTAAAGGGCAGCGCGCCTTTGGTCTGCCCGTTCCACCGGGCGACGCGGGCAAGCCCGTGGGCGATATCGCTGATTTCGATATCGATGGGCGAGGGGTCTAAGAGGTCGAGACGCCGGCCTGAGAGCATGCGTTGCCAGGCGCGCGGCGGCGCGGCCTTGGCTGCGCGGGACGAAGGGGCGGGCGGGCGGTCCGGCATATTCAAATCGTTTCCTCAGGGCGAAAAAGGCGGGACGCGTAACAAGGCGCGGCCGCGCCTGCAAGCAATCGATGAACCGGGCCGGAATTGCGCCGGGCCGCCTTGTCGCGATGCGCGCCGTCGGCGATCATCATCGCACAGTAAAGAGTTCGTACAGAACCGAATATAAGGAAAAGGAAAGGACGGACGGCGAAGCCCGTCCGGCAGGGGCGTAAACCATGTCATCATCGGACTATGACGACGCCAGAAGAGGCGGCGCCGGCGGCGCAATTGTCGTCACCTTCTCAGTTTTGATTTTTCTCGGCCTCGCGCTTTCAGCGGCGGCTTTCATCTTCGCCGACCAGGAACTAACGGTCGTTGAATCCATCGGCGCCGGTTTTGGCGGCGTCGCCGGCATCATCTTAGGACTTGTCGGCGCCGTCATCGGGGTCGTTGTCGGCCTCTTTGGCGCGCTTCTCGGCGTTATCGCGGCGGGCGGCGCTGTCGCGCTGACGCTCTTTATCGTCGGATCGCCGATCATCGCAATTATCTTGATCGTGCTCTTGATGCGCCGGCGTTCGACAGACTGTCCGGACCCGGACGTTCATCGCGAATAGAAGCTGAAGCTTTAATCGTTGAAACCGGCCAGCAGGCGAGCGCCGTCGCTGGCCGGTTTTTGTTTGGGAGCGAGCGCTCCGGGAGCGCGAGGCTCAGTTCTGGTCTTCTTCCGCGGCGCCTTCGTCTTCTTTATTCTTGGCGCCGCCGCCAAACAGGGCGCCAAGTCCCTGACGCAGCAATTGCTCTTCTACGGACGGCTCTTCTTCGGACGGCGTTTCGGCTCCCTCCTGGCCCGCCGCGCCGTTAGTCTCCGCCGGTTGTCGGGCGCCGAACACGCCTTCGAGCGCGCGCGTCACCGCATCTTGCGGGCTCGACGCGTCAGCCCCGCCCAAAAAGCCGCCCAGGGAATTTTGCAGCGCCGCCCGCGCCAGCGCCTCGCCGTCGATCCCGACCGAGGGTTTTGCAAACGTGCCGCCGACGCGCATCGGAATCGCGATCGACTGGCCCTCTACGCCGTCAGCCGTGGTCGAGGCGCGCGGCGCCAGCCTCAGATCGATCGTTTGCGCGGCGAGATTGATCTGGCCGGCTCCGGTCATTGTCAGAAAAGGGCCGTTCAGGGAGATGGTCGGCGCATTGATGAGCCCGTCGGTGATTGAAAAATCAGAGAGGAACTCGGAAAAGTCCGTCTCCTCCCGCGGCCCGCGCGCCGTGGCGACGGCATTGGCGAGCGCCGCCGGGTTGATCCCGCCCGCGCGCAGCGCCATGCCGGCCTGCGCGATCTTGGCGATGTTAATGCCTTTCAATGCGCCGTCTGAAAGATCGAACCCGCCCGAGCCGTCAACCGACGACATGATCGCCGCTTGCGATGCGCCGCTGGCGGTGAAGTCGAGTTTGAAGGAGCCGAGTCCCAGAAGATTGTCGTGCTTCAAAACATCGAGCGACAAGGGCTGCGCATTGACCGCCTCCATGTCGAAATTGCCGGCGAAGGAGGGCGTCGCCCCGCGCGCATTGACGACAAGCCGACCGGAGCCTTGTCCACCATACATGGCGAGTTCGGGAATGTCCGCGGTCATGCGTCCATTCTCGACCTCCAGCTGCAGCCGGCTTTCGCCGATCTCGATGTCGTTGAGCAGAATTTGGTCCGCAGAGACGTCGAACGAGGCGTCGATATTGCGTAAGGCCGTGAAATCCATCGGCGCTTCGGACCAGGCGGGGAAGCCTTCAGCGCTCGTGCTCGGCGGCGGCATGTAAGGCCGCAGGTCAAGAAGCTCCGTCGACAGAACGCCGCCGGCTTTGGGCTTCGCGCCGGCCCAGTCGAGCGTGAGCGAGCCTTGCGCGTCGATCTCGTCAAAACCGATGCGCGCGCCCGACAGGCGCATGGCGTCGGCGCCGCCGTCGATGTCGCCCTTAAGCGAAAGCCGGTCAAAGCCCGGCGCATCGGCGAGCGGCGTGCCGACAAGCGCTGCGAACGCGGGCAGGTCAGGCGCATCGAAGGTGATCGGCCCCTGATAGCGCACCGCCTCGCCGCCGACGAGCGTCAGATCGGCGCCGACGGTCGTCTCGCCGACCGTCATGTCGAGTTTCAGATCGGCGGGCTCGCCGTCGCTCCAGGATTTGAGGTCGGTCAAAACGATGTCGACATCAGCCGGCTGGCCCTGGAAGACCATGTCGCCGTCAATCTCCAGCGGCGCGGCGAGGGACGTCAAAACGATTTCGACATTGATGTCCTCGGCGGCGAAATTGCGGTCCGCCGCCGCGTCCTTAAAGGTCGCGCGCCCGTCGATAATGCGCACATCGCCAAGGCGCAGATCGCGCGGGCCCGACGCCTCGCGTTCCGTCTCCTCCGCAGGCTGAGCATCACCTGAAACGAGATTCCAGTTTACCGAGCCATCCGATTTGCGAATGAGATTGATGGCCGGTTCGACGAGCACGAACTGGTCGACGACGACGGCGCCGGACAGAAGCGGGAACAGCTTGACGCCGATCCGCGCTTCGCGCACGCGCGCCAGCGTTTCGCCTTCAAAGCCCTCTTCATTGGCGATCGCGAGATCCTGCACGCGAAAGGCCGTGGCCGGAAGAATGCGGATCGACAGCTCATCGCCGATCGTGACGTCGCGTCCAAGCGCCTGGCTGGCGGCCGCTTCAATGCGCGGCTTGTAGGTCGCAACCGGGATGACGCCAGGCGCGAGCAGAAGGACGGCGAGAGCGACGCCGACAAGCGCGACGATAAGGAACAGAATTCGGCTCATGGAACTTGATTACTCCGCTGGTCTAAGGGGCCCCGACTGAATGCGGCGACAAATAGCGTCTGAGCGCGCGCGATCATAGCCAGCGCGGACAGTGATTTCGACCGGGCGAGTGAGCGCCAGCGCAACGGATCCAAGCTGCGGCCAGCGCGCTGAACTGGCGGCGAGATGACCGTGGCGGACGCCATGCGAGATGAAGTCGCCGCTCGTTCGATTCGCGCAATGGCGCGGCGCCGCTGCGATGATCAAGATTACTAAGCTAGGAGCCGGACAAAATCGGAACAAATCCAAATACAATAATCTTTTCAGGCGTGAAGCTTCTATTGCCAAAACGGAACAAAGCGCGTACATTCGCCGCAGATTGACAGGGCGGTTCCTGGTCAGGCAACGGAGGCGGCGGCGATGAAATCCAATCTGAAACTCGTGGAGCTGGGCGACGTGGACAAGAAAAAGGCGTTGGAGGCGGCGATCAGCCAGATCGACAAGGCGTTCGGCAAGGGGTCCTTGATGCGCCTCGGCGATCGCGAAGTGGTTGATATTGAATCGATTTCCACCGGCTCCCTGGGGCTTGATATCGCGCTCGGGATCGGCGGGCTGCCCAAGGGGCGCGTTGTCGAGATCTATGGGCCGGAGAGTTCAGGCAAAACGACGCTCGCCCTTCACGTTGCGGCTGAGACCCAGAAGAAGGGCGGCACAGCGGCCTTTGTCGACGCCGAACACGCGCTTGATCCGATTTACGCGCAGAAGCTTGGCGTCAATCTCGATGATCTCCTGATCTCCCAGCCCGACGCCGGCGAACAGGCGCTTGAAATCGCCGACACGCTGGTGCGCTCCGGCGCTGTTGACGTTCTCATTATCGATTCCGTCGCCGCGCTGACCCCGCGGGCCGAACTTGAAGGCGAGATGGGCGATTCGCTTCCCGGCCTGCAGGCGCGACTGATGAGCCAGGCGCTGCGCAAGCTCACCGGCTCAATCGCCAAGTCGAACACGCTGGTCATTTTCATCAACCAGATCCGGATGAAGATCGGCGTCATGTTCGGCTCGCCCGAGACGACCACCGGCGGCAACGCGCTTAAGTTCTATTCTTCCGTACGCCTCGATATCCGCCGCATCGGCGCGATCAAAAATCGCGACGAGGTTGTCGGCAACCAGACCCGGGTGAAAGTGGTCAAGAACAAGGTCGCCCCGCCGTTTAAGCAGGTCGAGTTCGACATCATGTATGGCGAGGGCGTCTCCAAGACAGGCGAGCTCTTAGATCTCGGGGTCAAGGCGAATGTGGTGGAGAAGGCAGGCTCCTGGTTTTCCTATAATTCCGAGCGCATCGGTCAGGGCCGGGAAAACGCCAAGGAATTCTTGAAGGCCAATCGCGACATGGCCGACGAAATTGAACGCAAGATCCGCGAAAACGCAGGGCTCGTCGCGGAAGAAATGCTGGTCGGCGAGGGCGGCGAAGACGACGCCGCGGCCGAGGCCTCATAACGCGTCGCTTGTCAAAACGGGTTTGATCGGCGGCGTTTCGGCATTGCGGGGCGCCGCCTTTGAACGGGCGTTACGGCGCGCGACAAGGAAAGCGCGGCCAAGCCCGGCAAATATCGAAAGACGGGAGATGGATAATGATTGGGTATGTGACGCTCGGGACCAACGACCTTGAACGAGCTGCGAATTTCCACGACGCGCTGGTCGCCGAACTCGGCGGCAAGCGTTTCATGGAGCAGGAGACATTCATCGCCTGGGCGGGGCCAGATCCAAAGGCGGCGAGCTATGCGCTCACCAAACCTTATAATGGCGAGGCCGCGAGCGTCGGCAACGGGGTGATGGTGGCGATCGCCTGCGATAAGCCGGAAACCGTCGACCGTCTTTATAAAAAGGCGATCGAGCTCGGCGCCACCGACGAGGGGCCGGCCGGCCCGCGCGGCGGCGGCTTCTACGCAGGCTATTTCCGCGATCCCGACGGCCACAAGTTCAACTTTTTCTGCATGACAGGCGAGGGCGCCTGACGCGCTGGACCCCGCAATCAGGCCCTTTCGGTCGCTCTCCAGGTCGCCCCCGTGAGCGGCGCGACCTTCTGGACGGGCCCGGCCATTGGCGGCTATGAGACGGCGATGACAATCATGGGCGCGCCGGTCGGCGACGGTCGGCGCGCCGCTTCTTTTCCCGTTTCCGGTGCGCCGCCATTATGGTTTCTCTTAAAGACATCCGATCCCAGTTCCTGACGTTCTTTGAACGCCGCGATCACACGGTGGTGCCGTCTGCGCCGCTGGTGCCGCAAAACGATCCGACGCTGCTTTTCGTCAACGCCGGGATGGTCCCCTTCAAAAATATCTTCACCGGCGCGGAACGGCGCGATTATTCGCGCGCGGCCTCTTCGCAGAAATGCGTTCGCGCGGGCGGCAAGCATAACGACCTCGACAATGTCGGTTACACCGCGCGCCATCACACCTTCTTTGAAATGCTCGGCAATTTCTCTTTCGGGGACTATTTCAAGGAAGAGGCGATCGACGCGGCCTGGACCCTCGTTCACACGGATTTTGGCCTGCCGGCTGAGAAGCTGACGGTTACGGTCTATCACACCGATGACGAGGCGTTTGATCTGTGGCGCAAGATTTCCGGATTGCCGGAGGCCCGCATCATCCGCATTCCAACCAATGATAATTTCTGGGCCATGGGCGACACCGGCCCTTGCGGGCCCTGCTCTGAGATTTTTTACGATCATGGCGATCATATCCCGGGCGGGCCGCCGGGATCGGAAGACGAGGACGGCGATCGCTTTGTCGAGATCTGGAATCTTGTCTTCATGCAATTTGAGCGTCACGGCGACGGCAGACAGGTCGATCTGCCGAAGCCTTCCATCGACACCGGCATGGGCCTTGAACGGATCGCGGCGGTTCTGCAAGGCGTTCATGACAATTACGACGTCGATCTCTTCCGTACCCTGATCGACCATTCCGTTGAGCTGACGGGACGCAAGGCGGAGGGCGCGGACGCGCCTGCGCATCGCGTCATCGCCGATCATCTGCGCGCCTCAAGCTTTCTCATTGCCGACGGCGTGGCGCCCTCAAATGAGGGGCGGGGCTATGTTCTTCGCCGCATCATGCGGCGCGCCATGCGCTATGCTCATTCCCTCGGCGCGCGCGATCCGCTGCTGACGCGTCTTGCGCCGGTTCTCGCCGATGAAATGGGCGGCGCCTTTCCGGAATTGAAACGCGCCGAAACGCTGATCGTTGAGACGCTGCGATCAGAGGAGGAGAAATTCCGCTCCCTGCTCGAGCGCGGCCTCAAACTCCTTGAGGACGAAACGCAAAGCCTTAAGGCCGGCGAAGATCTCTCGGGCGAGGCCGCGTTCAAGCTCTACGACACCTATGGCTTCCCGCTCGACCTAACGCAGGATGCGCTGCGCCGCGAGGGCCGCGGCGTTGACGTCGAGGGTTTCGACAAAGCCATGGCGGCGCAAAAGGCGGCGGCGCGGGCGGCCTGGGCCGGGTCCGGCGATGCGGCCGATGAAAGCGTCTGGTTCGATTTGCGCGATAAACATGGGGCGAGCGAATTTCTCGGCTATATCCACGATGAGGCCGAAGGCGTTGTCCAGGCGATCGTGAAAGATGGCGCGGTTGTAAAAGCGGCGAGCAAAGGCGACGCAGTCGAGATCATCGTCAACCAGACGCCGTTCTATGCTGAGTCCGGCGGGCAGGTCGGCGATACGGGGACGATCACGACCACATCAGGCGCGCGCATCGCCATCTCCGACACCAAGAAGCGGGCGGGCGGCCTGCACGGCCATATCGGTGTTGTCGAAGAGGGGTCGCTCAATGTCGGCGACGAGGCGCATCTCGTGATTAACGTGGAACGGCGCGCGCGCATCCGCGCCAATCACTCGGTCACGCACCTTGCCCATGCGGCCTTGCGCGAGGTTCTCGGCGGGCATGTGACGCAAAAAGGCTCGCTCGTCGGTCCGGACCGCATGCGGTTTGATTTCACCAATCCGAAGCCTTTGTCGGCGGATGAAGTCGCGGAGATTGAGCGGCGCGTAAATGCGGTGATCCGTCAGAACACGGAAGTCATGACCCGCATCATGCCCTATGACGACGCCGTCGCGGCCGGGGCAATCGCGCTCTTCGGCGAGAAATATGATGACGACGTGCGCGTGCTGACCATGGGCGAGGCGCTCGATGCGTCCGGCGCGCCATACTCGGTCGAGCTTTGCGGCGGCACTCATGTCGCGCGCGTCGGCGACATCGCGCTCTTCAAGATTGTCTCCGAAGGTGCGGTCTCGGCTGGCGTCCGGCGGATCGAGGTGCTGACCGGCGAAGCGGCGCGCGATTATTTGACGGCGCAGGAAACCGTCGCGCGCCGCGCAGCGGATGCGCTCAAAGTCACGACCCAGGATCTGCCGGCGCGTCTTGAGGCGTTGATGGCGGAGCGGAAAAAGCTGGAGCGCGAGCTCGCCGAGGCCAAGAAAGCCTTGGCGCTCGGCGGCGGCGCGGGCGCAAGCGACGACGCGGTGAAAAGCATCGGGCCGTTCAACTTCATTGGCCGCGCCATGGAGGGCGTCTCTCCGAAGGACCTGCCGGGTCTTGTCGATGACGCGAAGGCCAAAATCGGCGACGGTATTGCGGCTTTCGTCAGCGTCAATGACGGCAAGGCGGCGTTGATTGTCGGCGTCGCAGGCGCCGCTCTTGAAAAACTCTCCGCCGTTGATCTCGTCAAGGCCGGATCCGCCGCGGTCGGCGGCAAGGGCGGCGGCGGTCGGCCTGATCTCGCCAAAGCGGGCGGGCCGGACGGCTCCAAGGCGCAAGCGGCGCTCGCCGCCATTGAAGACGCTGTCGCGGCCGCCGCCGGCGCTTAACCGCCTGCCGCGCGCCCCATTGTAGAAAGCCGCGCCGCGCCCCCATAATGGCGCGAGGCAGGAGAGCGCGGTGACGCAATCGATCCCACAAGACGCCGCCGGGCGAGCGCCGCGCGGCGCATCGCTGAAAGCGCGGCTTTATCGCATTCTCGAGGCCGGCCATTCTCACGACTGGCAGAGCCGTTTCTTCGAGATGGCGATGGCGACGCTGATTATTCTGAATGTCATCGCCTTTTCCATCGAGACCGTGCCGGCGATCCATGACCGCCATGCGTTGTTTTTCCGAATATTCGACCTCGTCTCCATCGGCATTTTCACGGTTGAATATGTTGCGCGCCTTTGGGTGTGCACGGAGCATCCGCCTTATCGCGGGCTGTCGCCGTGGAAGGCGCGATTGAAATTTGCGCGCAATCCTCTGATGGTGGTCGACTTCCTTGCCATCGCGCCGTTTTATCTGAGCGCCTTCGTCGCGATCGATCTGCGGGTCTTGCGCATCTTGCGTCTCTTGCGTTTTTTCAAGCTCGCCCGGTTCTCGCCCGCCTTCAACACCATGTTGCGTGTCCTCGCGAGAGAGCGCTCGGCCCTGATGGGGGTGCTTATCGTGCTTATCGGCATGATCATCATCTCCGCCTCGCTTCTATTTCTCGCTGAAGGCGATTTACCTGACTCGAAATTTGCAACCGTGCCGGAAGCCATGTGGTGGGCGATCGCAACCCTGACCACGGTCGGCTATGGGGACGTGACGCCCGTAACAGCTGTCGGCAAGTTTCTCGCCGGGATCGTCATGATCTGTGGGCTTGGCTTTTTCGCCCTGCCGATTGGCATCATCGCATCCGGATTTATGGAGGAATATCGCCGCCAGGATTTCATCGTCACCTGGGGCATGGCGGCGCGAGCGCCTGTGTTCTCGCAATTGAAGCCGGAAGAAATCGCCGAACTCCTGGCGATGCTGAAAGCGCGCACCGCGCCCGCCGGTTCGCTCATCGCAACTGACGGCGAACGTCCTGGCGCGCTTTTCATGATCGGATCAGGGGAGGTGGCGCTGACCGATTTTGATCGCCCAGCGCTTGCCCCCGTAAGAATGGTCGAAGGGCAATATTGGGGCGCGCGCTCCTTGCTCACCGGCGTCCAAGGAGAGACCGCGACCGCGGTGTCGACCTGCGATCTGATCGTGCTCGACCAGGAAGATTTCCGCGCGCTCAGCCGGACGCGGCCTTATCTGCATAAGAAACTGCTCGACAGTCTGAGCGACGCGCCGGATCCGTTCAAAGGCGCCGCTCAAGCACCGATCGAGGCTTAAGAAAAGTTTAGGTCAGTCGCGTTCGGCGGACGTCGTCGAGGCGAGATAAATACCGCCTCCGGACGATTTGTCGATGCTGACGCGTTGCGGATTGCCGAACACGGTGACGTGTCCGCCGCTCGACGCATCGCCAAGAACGGCGCGGCTTGCAGATATTTCGCCGTGGCCGCCTGACGAAACATCGATGCGCGCCGTTTCACAGGAAAGGCTCTTCGCGTCGAGCTTTGCGCCGCTCGACAGGTCAACCATGCAATCCTCGCACGCGCCATCGAGTGAGGCGTGCGCCCCGCTAGAGAGGTCGATCACAAACCGACGCGCATTGAGATTTGAGATCTTGGCGTGGGAGCCCGATGAGGCTTCAAGCGCGCGCAGCATCGGCGCTGTGACCATGACTTTGTATTTCGATTTTTTGCTGTGCCAGCTCAGGCGATTGTGGTCGCGCGAAATGCGTAATGCGCCTTCGTCCACATCGATCTCAAAATCGCTGAAATCCCCATGCTCGGTCTTGACGATGACAGAGTGGGGCTCGCCCACATCCGCGACAAGGATAATCCCGGAGGAGACGTCGATACGGTCAAAGCCGTTCAGATTGAAAGTGCGCTCATCCTGAGCGTGCGCGCCCGACAGCGCCAGTGCGAAAACCCCGCTAAACAAAGCCAGGGCCTTAACCAAACCATTCATTCCCGGAACTCTAATTCGCATATGCTTCGTTTCTTCGCATGGGAGCGCGATCCTTGCGAGGGGCGTTGCGGCAAAACGCACGATTTTCGGGTGGGACCGTTAGCCGGCGCGGCGCCGGTCGCGAGCCCCGCCGCGCGCCGCATCCATCACTTCACCTCAACTACGCCGCCCATCATCTTGTTTTTCTGAACAGATTCTGGGCTTCCTGCAATCGTGACAACACCGCCCATGCGGGCCGTCGCGTCGGCGTCCGCCGATGCATAGACTTCCGCCACGCCGCCCATGGACGCCTTCGCGCGAACGCTGCTGCATTGCAGGCCGTCAGCTTCAAAAACACCCCCGGTCGAGACCTCGACATCGAGTTCGTCGCAGGAGCCGGAAATTGTCGCGACGCTCCCCGTATCGATCGACGCTACGAGATCGCCAAGCGCGAAGGACCCTGCTTCGACGACGGAGCCCGTCGCTGTCTTAAGATAATCGATTTCGCCGAGCGTGACCTCGACCTCGTATCGCGGCGACGTATCGATATTGAAGGACATTTTGCGGGAGACGGTGAGAACGCCCTTCTTCACTTCGACAACGAGCTCGTCGAAGTCAGTTGCGTCCGTGCTCGCCCGGATTTGCTGTTCGTCGCCCGGGATCAGCCTGACCACGACGCCGCGCGCCGCTTTAAGTCCTGTGATGGTTTCGTCCGCCGGGTAGGTGCGCTCGGCGGCCTGCGCAGTTGCGCCGGCCATGATTGCGGCCGCCGCGGCGGCGCATTGCTTTAGGATGGTCATCGCTATCGCCCTCTCGTCTGATTGTTTTCGCGCCGGCTGAGGATGAAACTCGGCCCGCTGCGATGCAAGGCGGCAAGCGACGAAGCGTTCCTATCGCGCGAGATCAGGCGGCGAGCGCCTTTTGGAAGTTCTCGTCGACCTTGTCGAGAAAGCCCGTCGTCGTCAGCCATTTCTGCTCTGCGCCGATGAGGAGGGCGAGGTCCTTCGTCATGTGGCCGCCTTCGACCGTCCGGATGATGGTGTTCTCCAGCTTCGTCGCGAAATCGATAAGCGCCTGGTTGCCGTCCATCTTGCCGCGATAGGTGAGCCCGCGGGTCCAGGCATAGATCGAGGCGATAGAGTTCGTCGATGTCTCTTCACCCTTTTCATGCTGTCGGAAATGGCGCGTCACCGTTCCGTGGGCGGCCTCGGCCTCGACAGTCTTGCCGTCCGGCGTCATCAGGACCGATGTCATCAAGCCGAGCGAGCCGAAGCCTTGCGCGACGGTGTCGGACTGCACGTCGCCGTCATAGTTTTTGCACGCCCAGACATAGCCGCCCGACCATTTCATGCAGGCGGCGACCATGTCGTCGATCAGGCGGTGCTCATAGGAGCCGCCGAAAGCTTTAAATTTGTCCTCGAACTCGGTTTCAAAGACCTCGGCGAAAATGTCTTTGAAGCGGCCGTCATATTTTTTGAGGATCGTGTTTTTGGTCGAGAGATAGACCGGATATTTGCGCTGCAGGCCGTAATTGAAACAGGCGCGCGCAAAATCGCGGATCGACTCATCCAAGTTATACATGCCCATATAGATGCCGGAGGACGGCGCCTCGAAGACTTCTTCCTCCATCACGTCGCCATTCTCGCCCTCCCACTTGATCGACAGCTTGCCCTTGCCGGGAAAGAGCATGTCAGTAGCGCGGTACTGATCGCCGAACGCATGACGGCCGATGATGATCGGCTGCGTCCAGCCCGGCACGAGCCGCGGCACATTGGAGATGATGATCGGCTCACGGAAGACGACGCCGCCCAGAATGTTGCGGATCGTCCCGTTCGGAGAGCGCCACATTTTCTTGAGGTCGAATTCCTCGACCCGCGCCTCGTCCGGCGTGATGGTCGCGCATTTGACCGCAACGCCGTATTTCTTGGTCGCTTCAGCGGCTTCAACGGTGATCTGGTCGTCGCTGGCGTCGCGGGCTTCAATTCCGAGGTCGAAATATTTGAGGTCGATGTCGAGATAGGGATAGATCAGCTTGTCCTTGATCATCTGCCAGATGATCCGGGTCATCTCATCTCCGTCCATTTCGACGATCGGGTTTTCGACTTTGATTTTTTCCATGAAGCGTCCCTGCAAATGATGCGGTGTTGGGCCGGCGGCGCGGCTATGGATGGATTGCGTGCTCGCGGCTATAGCATCGGCGCACGCCCCGTCAAAGGCTTGGGCGAGGAATGAGATTGAAACGATAATGGTTGGACAACGCATAAGCCGATCAAAGGCCGGCGCCCTAGCCGGCGCGGCCCCAATTTTCGTGCTGGTCGACCCGCAGATGGGCGAGAATATCGGCGCGACGGCCCGAGCGATGTTGAATTTTGGCGTCACAGGTCTGCGCCTTGTCCGCCCGCGCGATGGCTGGCCCAACCCCAAGGCCGCCGCCATGGCCTCGGGCGCGAGCGCGGTGATCGACGGCGCGCAGGTTTTTGAAACGCTCGATCAAGCGCTCGGCGATTGCCGCTATGTCGCCGCGACCACGGCGCGCCGGCGCGAAGTATCGTTGCCTGTGCTTGATGCAGACGCAGCTGCGCGCGAAATGCGCAAACGCGTCGACGCGGGCGAGCGGTGCGCGGTGCTCTTCGGCGGCGAACGCAACGGGCTCTCAACCGACGATCTCGCGCGCGCCGACGCTATCGTGTCGATCCCGGTCAATCCGGCCTTCGCCTCGATCAACCTGGCGCAGGCGGCCCTGATCGTCGCCTATGAATGGGGACAGGCCGGCGCGGTTCCCGCGCTTGATGACGCGCAAGTCGACGAGCGCCCGGCCTCGCGCAAGGACGTTCAGCGCCTTTACGAGCACTTGGAAACAGAACTCGATGCAGCCGGCTATTTCTTTCCCGAGGAAATGCGTGAAACAATGGCGCGCAATATCCGGGTTGCACTTACCCGCGCCGGGTTCACTGAAGGCGAAGCGCGCACCTTGCGCGGCGTTGTGAAAGCGCTTGCAAGAAACGGCAAGGGACGATCGGAATAGGGGATCTCATGGCAGTTCGATTTTTTGCGGCGCTCGCCGCGTGCGTCTTTCTGACGGCCTGTTCGGCAAGCGAAGATGCGCCGGCGCAAAACGAGAGTTACGACGTCCTGATCGAGAACGGCGTCCTCTATGACGGAACGGGCGCGCCCGGCGTTGCGGCGGACATCGCCATCAAGGGCGACCGCATCGCCGCCATCGGCGATCTTGGCGATGCTAACGCAGCGACGGTTATCGACGCCGGCGGCATGGCTGTCGCGCCGGGCTTCATTAACATGTTGAGCTGGGCGGTCGAGGATCTGATCGAGGACGGCCGCGGCCTCGGCGACGTCGTCCAAGGGGTAACGCTCGAAGTCTTTGGCGAGGGGATCTCTTATGGTCCGTGGTCCGATGAAATTAAGACTGAACGCAAACAGCGCCAGGGCGATATTACCTACGATATCGAGTGGACGACGCTGGGCGAGTATCTCGACTATCTCGAAAAGCGCGGGGTATCGCCAAACGTCGCCTCCTTTGTCGGCGCGACGACGGTCCGTATTCACGAAGTCGGCTATGACAATCGTCGGGCAACGCCGGAAGAACTGGAGCGAATGGCGGCTCTCGTGCGCGCGGCGATGGAAGAGGGCGCCATGGGCGTCGGCTCATCGCTCATTTATGCACCGGCGAATTTCGCCGACACCGATGAGTTGACCGCTCTGACGAAGGCGGCGGCTGAATATGACGGCATGTACGTCTCGCATTTGCGCAGCGAGTCCGGCCGGTTGGTGGAGGCCGTCGATGAGCTGATTGAAATTGCGCGGGCGTCTGGCGCGCCCGCGGAAATTTATCACTTGAAGGCGGGTGGCGAAGAGAACTGGCCAAAGCTCGATCAGGTGATCAAGAAAGTTGAAGCCGCCCGCGCTGAGGGTCTCGCGATTACGGCTGACATGTATGCGTATCCTGCAAGTTCAACCGGCCTCAATGCTTCCATGCCGTTATGGGTGCAAGAAGGCGGTCATGACGCCTGGCTTGCGCGTTTGCGCGATCCGGAAATCCGCGCGCAGGTGATCGCCGAAATGCGCGCGCCGACGGGCGATTTTGAAAACCGAATGCATCACGCCGGCGGCCCGGACGGCGTCATGCTCGTCGGTTTTCGCAATCCGGATCTGCGCAAATATGTCGGTAGAACGTTGGGCGAAGTCGCGACCGAAAGGGGCGCATCTGCAGAAGACACGATTATTGACCTTATCCTGGAAGACAATTCACGCATTCAGGTCGTCTATTTCATCATGTCCGAAGACAACATCCGTAAGAAAATCGCTTTGCCCTGGGTTAGCTTCGGCTCCGACGGCGGCGCCATGGCGCCTGAAGGCGTTTTTCTGGAACAGAGCACGCATCCGCGCGCCTATGGCAATTTCGCGCGCGTGCTCGCGAGATATGTCCGCGACGAAAATGTCATCCCGCTCGAGGAAGCGATCCGAAAGCTGACCCATTTGCCCGCGACCAATCTGAAAATCCGCGATCGCGGCAAGCTGGAGGAAGGCTATTTCGCCGACATTGTCGTCTTTGATTCAGGCGCCGTCCAGGACTATGCGACCTTCGCGGAACCGCACCAGCTGTCGACCGGCGTTGCGCATGTTTTCATCAACGGCGTTCACACCATTCGCGACGGCGACCATACCGGCGCGCTCGCCGGGCGCGTCGTTCGCGGGCCGGGCTGGACTGGTTGGAATAACGAAAAATGACCGCGGCTGATCTTATGGATGGTAAAATGAAATCAGCGTAGAACCGATTGCGGCTCAATTCGCTGATTTTGAAGTGCGAAATTTAGTTCTGCATCACAATATGCTGATGCCTACCGTGGCGGGATGTCTCAGGCGGAAGACGGAGCCGACCTCTTCAGCGCGCTGTGTTCACAGGTGGCGCGGATGCGTTTTCTGCGAGCATTGTGCCTCGGCGCGACGCGTCGTAAGCCATGTGCCGGTGCAGCTGCGCCTTTTCGATAAACACGAAAGACATCGCCGCCATGCAAGCTCAAGACTCCGCCAATCAACCGTCGCAGAAAACGGGTGATTCGAATACCGAAATCAACGTCGTTCAGCCTTTGTTAGAGCAGATTGAGGCCTACGCGGAGGGCTTCATCCGACTACTGCCGAATATCGGTCTTGCCATCATTGTTTTGCTCTCGACATGGCTCGCGGCGACCATAGCAAACCGCATCATTACTGGCGTTCTTCGCACCGCACGCATCAGGCGCGCGCTCGCCGATCTCTTAACAACCTTGGTCGGTATCGGCGTTTGGGTGTTTGGCATCCTGATCGCGGCGACCGTCCTTTTCCCATCTCTTGAGCCTGCCAGCATTCTCGCTGCACTTGGCGTCGGCGGTATCGCGGTTGGCTTCGCATTTAAGGATATATTTGAAAACTTTATGGCCGGGGCAATGATCATGCTTCGTAAGCCTATGCGGATCGGCGATTTTATCGAATGCGAGGGCGTTGAGGGCAAGGTTGAGGAAATAACAATCCGTGACACATACATTCGGCAAACGGATGACCAGCTGGTTATGGTGCCGAATTCACTACTGTTCAAAAACCCGGTCTATATTCGCACCGACAATGATCTGCGCCGCTTTGAAATCATCGCCGGTGTGGGCTATGGCGAAGATATCGATAAATGTCGCGATATAATTTGCAACGCCGTAAAGGGCCTCGAAGGCCTGTCAGGCGATAAGCCGGTGCAGGTTTTTGCGCGAGAGTTTGGTGCGAGCTCAATCAATTACACTGTGCGCTGGTGGACGAAATCAGAGCCAATCGAAATGCACAGGACGCGCGATCGTGTGATCGCCGCGATCAAGCGAGCACTGGACGATGCAGACGTTGAAATCCCGTTCCCGTACAGAACGTTGACATTCTCCGAGCCGCTTAAAATCGAGAACGCCGGCTAGAGCGCTGAAGCGGCTGCTTGACGCGTTGCATCGACGAGAATAGTGCGCATTCTCAACGGTCCAGGCCGCGTCGAGGATTGCGTTGAACAAAGAAAAAATTGTCAAGTTGGAAGCGGCCGACGCGCTGCACGCCCACCAGTTCAAGTATTACGACTTCGCGATGGCGGCGTTCGTTGCGATATTGCTTTGCTCGAACCTGATCGGCGCGGCCAAGCTCGTCCAGTTCTTTGAACCCGTCAGCGTCGGCCCCCTCGATTTCGGAATCTTCGGGGCGGGCATCCTGTTCTTCCCTCTCTCTTACGTGCTCGGCGACGTATTGACGGAGGTCTATGGTTATGCCCGGGCGCGCCGCGTCGTCTGGGCGGGGTTCGCGGCGGTGATCTTCATGGCGTTCATGGCCTGGGTAGTCGTCGCAATGCCGCCGGCGCCGGGCTGGGCCGGGCAGGGCGCCTATGAAGAGGTGTTTGGGCTGACCCCGCGGATCGTTATCGCCTCAGTGATCGCCTTCTGGGCGGGCGAGCTAGCAAACGCCTATGTGATGGCGCGCATGAAGGTCTGGTCCGGCGGCAAGCACCTCTATCAGCGCACCATCGGCTCAACCATCGTCGGCCAGGGCGTCGACAGTCTTTTGTTTTACCCGATCGCCTTTCTGGGGGTCTGGACGCCGAGCCAGGTCGTCACGGTGCTCATCACCAACTATCTCCTGAAAGTCCTCTGGGAGGCGGCGCTGACGCCTGTCACCTATCGGATCGTCGCCCTTTTAAAGCGGGTCGAAGGCGTCGACGTCTATGACGAGGAGACGAATTTCACGCCGTTTTCGGTGCGCTCCTGATATGCGGCGCGCCAGCGTTTGACACCGCCGCATCCCATCGCTATAGCCCCCGCCTTCATGACGGAAGGCGCGTGGACCGCCGTTGCAATTGCTTCAGGGATAGGCCCTGGGGCCGGGCCGCGCCGATAGTGAGGACCAATGTCTAAACGCGATAGCGTCAAGCACAAGCTTGACCGCCGGGTCGGCGAAAATGTCTGGGGCCGGCCGAAATCTCCCATCAACAAGCGCGACTACGGCCCGGGCATGCATGGCCAGCGCCGCAAGGGCAAACTGTCTGACTTCGGCCTGCAGCTCATGGCGAAGCAGAAGCTGAAAGGCTATTACGGCAACATCACCGAGAAGCAGTTCTCGCGCATCTATGACGAAGCCGTGCGCCGCAAGGGCAACACCGCCGAGCACCTGATTGGGCTGCTTGAGAGCCGTCTCGATGCGGTCGTCTACCGCGCGAAGTTCGTGCCGACCGTTTTCGCCGCGCGCCAGTTCGTCAATCACGGCCACGTCAAGGTCAACGGCGTTCGCTCCAACGTTCCTTCAATGCGCCTGAAACCGGGCGACATTGTCGAGATCAAGGACAAGTCGAAAAACATGGCGCTGGTTTTGGAAGCGCTGCAAAGCGCCGAGCGCGACATCCCGGACTATGTCGATGTCGATCCGAAAAAGATGGCGGCGACTTACCTGCGCATTCCTGAATTCTCCGAGGTGCCGTATCCGTGCACCATGGAGCCGAACCTCGTCGTCGAATTCTATTCGTCATAATCGGCGAACAACGCTTCGAAACAAAAACGGCCGCTCATGCAGCGGCCGTTTTTTTATATTGGGGGTCGATTCAGTCCGACGTTTTTTTGCGCAGTTCCGCGATCAGCGCGTCGACGCCGGCCGGCGGACCGCCATTATTGGAGATGATGGAAACGAATGTGGAGCGCTGTTCAAGCGCTAACCACACGCCATCCGCGCCGGCGTCAAAAAGGCTCTGCTCTCCGTCGCGGCTGCGGTAAATCCGCCAATGGACAGTGACGTCTTCAAGACCACTGCCGGGCGCCGCGTTGACGATCTTCGTATTGACGATGATGTCCCGCTCGCTGCGATCGACGGAACCGACGACTTGAAGCGTCTGGCCTGAATATTCCGACAGGACATTCTGATAAATTTCGGTGGCGTATTTCTCGAACAGGGGCTGATAGGCCGCCATCTGTTCGGGTGTGACGCGGCGCGCAAATTGTCCAAGGACGAAGCGGCCGACCCGGCGCATATCGACATATTCATCAACGAGGTTACCAATTCCGTCGAACACTTCCTGTTCGCTCGGCGCGTTGAGATAGGGCTCCGCCTCTTCCAGGATCTGCGCGACGAACGCTTCCGCCGCTGCATCGGCGCGCGCCGGCGAGGTCGCCACCAGGGCGATGAGGCCCGCGGCGAGAATTGTGAACAGTGTTTTCATATTAGCTATTCCAAATCCTCAAATTCGTCGAAATCGCCGATATCGGGCAGGTCTTCAAAATCGGTGCGGCCGTTCTGAATCTCACGCTTGCGCGCCTGCAGATAAAAGCTGCGGAACGATGCATATTGGTCGAGCGAATTCGCCTTGATCTCTTCCAGCGGCTCGATCAATGGCTCGCGCACGGCGACGCCGGTCACGCCGGCGCGCGTATAGCGGAACAACGCGGCCGCGTCGGTGCGCAGCCAGACGGCCGGATCCATGGCGACGCCGCCGGCCGCCCCAATTCCGTCGCGAATGGTGCTCGGCCCGAAAATAGGAATGACGAGATAAGGGCCGGCCGGCGCGCCCCAGACCGCGAGCGTTTGGCCAAAATCTTCAGAATGCTGAGCAATGCCGATGCGCTCGGCCGGGTCGCCCATGCCGCCGAAGCCGACGGTGGAGTTGATGACAAAGCGGCTCGCCGTGTTCCGGGCGCGCTTGAACTCGCCCTGGAGGATATCGTTTAGGAGAATCTGGGGCGTGCGCAGATTGTCGAGGAAATTGCGAATGCCCCGGCGCTGCTTGTTGAATGTCACGGCCCGGTAAAGCTGGGCGGCCGGCACAAGAAAGACCTCGTCGACGGCGTTATTGAAGGCGAATATTCTGCGATTGAAACCTTCCCAGGGATCAACAGCGGCGCCTTCGTCGGCGGACATCGCCTCTGCGTCTTCGATAATCGTGCTCGTATCTTCAACGTCGGCGAGTTGCGCCGTCGCCGGGACCGCCCACAAGGTCAGGGCGGCGAAAAGGGCGCCGGGCATGACGCGCTGCAGCAAGCGTCTTGATGATGGTTCTGTGCGCACCGGGCCGGCCTCCGTCCTATTTGCAAACTCGCCACTGAACGCGGCGAATTGCGGGCAGGATATAGGCGTCTGGCTGGCGGTCTCAATCGACTTGTCCGGATTTGACCGGCTTGTGGGAAGTTTTTTCCCGTCCGAACCCAGTTGGACACGCTGTCTTGCTATCATATAAAGATATCTTTATACGTTTTCCGGTTACTTGTGAGCCGTTCCTATGTCGACCCTAGACGCCACATTAGGCCTGCTGCGCGCTATCGGCGAAGAAACGCGTCTGCGCATCGTCGCGCTGCTCGCCCGGGGCGAGCTTACGGTCACCGAAATCACCCAGATCCTCGGGCAGAGCCAGCCGCGCGTCAGCCGGCACCTGAAAATCCTCGCCGACGCCGGGCTCGTCGAGCGCCATCGCGAGGGCGCGTGGATGTTCTATCGCATCGCCGGCGGCGCCGGCGCGGACCGGGCGCGCGCCGCGATCCTCGAAGCCGTGGGCGCGGTCTGCGAGGGCGCGGACCGGGTTATCGCGCGCGATTCGGAGCGCTTCGCCCAGAGCCGGGAGGCGCGCGCGGCGCTCGCCTCGCGTTATTTTCAGGAGAACGCGCCCCAATGGAACGAGCTGCGCGCCTTGCATCTTCCTGATTCCGATATCGAGCAGCGCATGGTCGCGCTCGCCGGGGAGGGCCCGTTCGATCTTTTTGTCGATCTCGGCACCGGCGCCGGACGGATGCTGGAAATCTTCGCCGACCGTTTCAAGGAAGGCGTCGGCTACGATCTCTCTCATGAGATGCTGTCGATCGCGCGCGACCGGCTGGAAAAAGGCGGCGTCGACAACGCGCAAGTTCGACATGGCGATCTGTTCTGCCTGCCGCTCGAGAACGAGGTCGCCGATATCGTCTGTGTGCATCACGTTTTGCATTTCCTCGCGGAACCCGATGCCGCCGTCAAAGAAGGCTCGCGCATCCTGAAGCCCGGTGGCCGGTTGATCATTTCCGATTTCGCGCCGCATGATCTTGAATTCCTGCGTGAAGAGCACGCCCATCGCCGGCTCGGCTTTGCTGACGAAGAAGTGACGAGCTGGTGCGCGTCGGCGGGACTTCGCCTTGAACAGACCGAAACCCTGACGCCGCAGCGGGCGAATCGCGACGGCGCCGGCGGGCGGCAACTGACCGTAAAAATCTGGAACTGCGCCGCGCCGGCCGGCGTGCGCCGCTTGCGCGCGCAGCGCGGAATGAAGGAGGCGAGCTGATGTCGGCCTTGCATGTATCGTTCGAGTTTTTTCCGCCGAAGACGGAAAAGATGCAAGAAAAGCTTTGGTCAGCGATCGAGAAGCTGGCGCCGCTGGGCCCGGATTTTGTCTCCGTGACCTATGGCGCGGGCGGATCGACGCGAAGCCGGACCCATGAGACGGTCTCGCGCATCGTCAAGGAAACGGCGCTGCCCGTCGCCGCGCATCTGACATGCGTTGCGGCGACGCGCGATGACATCGATGCGGTGCTCGCTGACTATTGGGCGGCAGGCGTTAAACACATCGTCGCCTTGCGCGGCGATCCGCCGGGCGGGCCGGGCGAGCCCTATTCGCCACATCCTGGCGGTTATGCAAACGCCGCCGAACTCGCCGCCGGCGCGCGCAAGATCGCGCCCTTTGAGATCACCGTCGGGTGCTATCCGGAAAAGCATCCCGACTCGCCGTCGCTCGTCGCCGACATTGATCACTTGAAACGCAAGATTGATGCGGGCGCGACGCGCGCGATCACGCAGTTCTTCTACGACAACACCGTTTACCTGCGTTATCTGGAGGCGGTGCGAAAGGCGGGCGTTGAAATCCCGATCGTGCCGGGGATCATGCCCATTACGAGCTTCACCGGCGTGCGCCGCATGGCCGACGTCTGCGGCGCGACCCTGCCGGGCCGTCTCGTCAAGCTGTTTCAAAATCTCGACGACGATCCCGCGACGCGCCAGTTGATTGCGGCGACGGTTGCAGCAGAACAGTGCCTCGATCTCGCCGAGCATGGCGTTGATCATTTCCATTTCTATACGCTCAATCGCGACGATCTCGCGTTCGCGCTGTGTCACATGTTGGGCGTGCGTCCGAAACCCGGCGCTAAGAACGAGGCGGCGGCGTGACCATGCGCGCGCGGCAATTTGCATGAAGGACTGATGAGATGAGCAAGACCTACGATCGGCTTGAGCAGAAGCACAAAGACTTCATCGCGTCGCAGAAGATGTTCTTTGTCGCCACCGCGCCGCTCTCCGAAGAGGGACGCGTCAACCTTTCGCCGAAAGGCTATGACAGTCTACGGATCATCGACGATGAAACCGTCGAATGGCTTGATCTCGGCGGCTCGGGGATAGAGACGCTCGCCCATATTCGTGAAAACGGCCGCATTACGCTGATGTTCTGCGCTTTTGAGGGCGCGGCCAATATCTTGCGGGTCTATGGGCGCGGCGAGGCGATCCATATTGACGAGCCGGGCTTCGACGAGGCGCTCGCCGCTTTCCCGAAATTCGAGCGCGCGCGATCAATTGTGCGGATCCATGTCGACCGGCTGATGGACAGCTGCGGCTGGGGCGTGCCGTTTTACGAGTTCAAGGGCGAGCGTGACCAGCTGGAGCGTTCGACCAATCACAAACCGCTCGATGAATGGAAGGCGAAGCGCTACGCAAGCAACGCGCAGTCCATTGACGGGCTCACAGGACTTGTCGCGCCGGACGCCCGGCCAGAAGGATAGCGCATTCGTGACCAGTTCCCCCCGCGCGAGCTTCATCAATATCGGCGAGCGCACCAATGTTACCGGATCGGCGAAGTTCAGAAAGCTGATCAAGGAGAGCCGCTTCGAGGAAGCGCTCGACGTTGCGCGCCAGCAGGTTGAAAACGGCGCCCAGATCATCGACGTCAATATGGACGAAGGGATGCTGGACGGCGTTGAAGCGATGACGACGTTTCTGCGTCTCATCGCCTCGGAGCCTGACATCTCTCGGGTGCCGATCATGGTCGACTCCTCTAAATGGGAGGTGATCGAGGCGGGCCTCAAAAATGTTCAAGGCAAAGCCATCGTCAATTCGATTTCGCTGAAAGAAGGCGAGGCGCCTTTCCTTGAGCACGCGAAAAAGATCATGCGGTACGGCGCGGCAAGCGTCGTCATGGCGTTCGATGAAAAAGGCCAGGCGGACACCGCCGCGCGCAAGATTGAAATCTGCGAGCGCTCCTATCGCATCCTGACCGAAGCGGGTTTCCCGCCTGAAGATATCATCTTCGATCCGAACATTTTCGCCGTGGCCACCGGCATTGAAGAGCACGACAATTACGCTGTCGACTTCATCGAAGCGACGCGGGCGATCAAGGAGAGACTTCCCTTTGCAAAAGTCTCCGGCGGGGTCTCAAACATTTCCTTCTCGTTCCGCGGCAATGAGCCGGTGCGCGAGGCGATGCATTCGGTCTTTCTCTATCACGCTATCAAGGCGGGAATGGATATGGGCATCGTCAACGCCGGCCAGCTCGCAATCTATGACGAAATTGCCGCCGATCTCCGCGAGCCGGTCGAGGACGTCATTCTCAATCGCCGAACCGACGCGACCGAACGCCTTTTGGAGGTGGCCGAGCGCTATCGCGGCGCCGCCGGCAAGACGACGGAGAAGGATCTCGCCTGGCGGGAGCGCGATGTTGAAGAGCGCCTGCGCCATGCGCTCGTCAAAGGCATCACCGAGTTCATCATTGAAGACACCGAGGAGGCGCGCCAGACGTTAGGCCGACCGTTATTCGTCATCGAGGGTCCGCTGATGGACGGCATGAACGTCGTCGGCGATCTCTTCGGCGAGGGCAAGATGTTCCTGCCGCAGGTTGTGAAGTCGGCGCGCGTAATGAAACAGGCGGTCGCTTATCTCACGCCCTTCATGGAAAAGGAAAAGGAAGAAAGCGGGCTCGAACAGGGCAAGCCAAACGGCGTCATTCTACTCGCCACGGTCAAGGGCGACGTTCACGATATCGGCAAGAATATCGTCGGCGTCGTTCTTCAGTGTAACAACTATAAAGTCATTGACCTTGGCGTCATGGTTCCGGCGCAGAAAATCCTCGATGAGGCGCGCAAGCACAATGTCGATATTATCGGCGTCTCCGGCCTGATTACGCCGAGCCTTGATGAAATGCGCCATCTCGCCGCCGAGATGACGCGCGAAGGCTTTGACATTCCGCTGCTGATCGGCGGCGCGACGACGAGCCGGGCCCATACCTCGGTCAAGATCGCGCCGAACTATAAGCACGGCGTCATTTATGTAACCGATGCGAGCCGGGCGGTGGGCGTCGCCGGCGAGTTGGTCTCCGATGAGCGACGGCCGGCCTATCTCGCCAAAACCGCAGCAGAGCAGGAGACCGTTCGCGCCTCATATGCCGCCGGCGGCGGCAAAACCCCGCGTCTGCCGCTCGCAGAGGCGCGGGCCAATGCGCCGGCGCTCGACTGGTCAGCCTATGCGCCGCCCAAGCCGTCATTCCTTGGCGTGAAGGCCTTTCGCGACGTCGATCTTGCGGTGCTCGCAGACTATATCGACTGGACGCCATTCTTCTCGTCCTGGGACCTCGCCGGGCGTTACCCGCAAATCCTGAATGATGAGATCGTTGGCGAAACGGCGCGCTCCTTGTTCGCCGACGCCAAGGCGATGTTGCGCCGGATGATTGCGGAAAAAGCCGTGATGGCTCACGGCGTCGTCGGTTTCTGGCCGGCCAATGCGAGGGACGATGATGTCGTGCTCTACGCGGATGAAGGCCGCGAGACAGAGATTGCGACACTGCATGGCTTGCGCCAGCAGATCCGCAAACGCGAAGGCGTCGCCAATTACTGCCTGTCGGATTATGTCGCGCCGGAAAGCGCTGGCGTCGCTGACTATGTCGGCGCCTTTGCGGTCACCGCCGGCGTCGGCGAGGAAGCGTTCGCTGAGAGCTTCGACCGGCGCGATGACAATTATTCCGCCATTCTCTCAAAAGCGCTCGCCGACCGGCTGGCTGAAGCCATGGCCGAATATATGCACGAGAAAGTGCGTCGCGAGCTATGGGGCTATGCGCCCAATGAAAGTCTTTCCATCGAAGGCCTGATCCGTGAAGATTATCGCGGCATTCGTCCGGCGCCGGGCTATCCCGCTCAGCCTGATCACACCGAAAAGGAAACGCTGTTCGCTTTGCTCGATGCGGAGAAAAACGCGGAGATGGGGCTCACAGAGAGTTTCGCGATGACGCCGCCTGCGTCTGTGAGCGGGCTCTACTTCTCGCATCCGGACTCAGTCTATTTCGGGGTCGGTAAAATCGATCGCGATCAGGTTGAAGACTATGCGCGGCGCAAGGGCATGAGTGTTAAAGAAACTGAGCGTTGGCTGTCCCCAATTCTCAACTATGAGCCGAATTGATCCGCCTGATATTGCAGTGCACACTGGCTTGGCCGCCGACGCGCAAGATCAAGTCAGGATATTGAAGAGAAACAGGCCCACCGACATGAATGCCGCGCCGCAAACCAAACCGCCCATTAGAACGGCAAGTTCCTCAAAATCTGGCATCGAGCACCCCCGCCAAACATGTCGTCTGTGGAACTTTACTTGTGAAAAAATTGTGTCGGCAAAATTTCATTTTTGCAAATTCTTCAAACAGTTAGTGGCGCATTGGGTGCGCTCGTCGAGGGGTAACGCGCGCCAAATTCTGGAAAACTTTTTTTCTGGTTTTTTTTCCACATGGCGGGCTTTTGTTCGGCGCCGCGACGCGCAATTGGCGTTGGTCGACCGATCCGAGGACGGCAGGAGCGATCCATGACCTTTTGGGACCGCGTGGGAGTATTGGTGGACGAAGCGCGGCGGCGAACGCTGGGTGCGCTCCTGGAGCGAATCGCCAGCGAACGCCAGCGCCGCAATGAGGCCGCATTTTCCATCGCAATGATCGCCTTGTCGGCGAAAATGGCGAAGGCGGACGGCGTCGTGACCGATGACGAGATCGCCGCGTTCATGGAGTTTTTCAAATTTCCCGCCAAGGAAGGCGACAAGGTCCGCATGATCTACCAGCTCGCGCAACAGGACGTTGCGGGCTTTTCCGAATATTTGCGGCAGGTCTCGCGTATTTTCGCCGACGCGCCGGCGGTTCTGGAAGATGTTCTGGATTGCCTCTTTTACGTCGCAGCCGCGGACGGCGTCGCCCACCCCCGAGAAATTGAGCTGCTGGATCAGGCGGCCGCAGCGTTTTCCATTGCGCCGGCGGCGTATCGGCGTCTGCGTGCGGCGCATCTCGGCCTCGGCGAAGATGATCCGCGGCTGATTTTGGGCGTCTCCGAAGAGGCTGGGCCCGACGAAATAAAAAAGACCTATCGCGCCCTGGTGCGCGATCATCATCCCGATACCCTGATCGCGCGCGGCGTGCCGCCGGATCTCGTGCGCATCGCTGAAGGCCGTCTTGCGGCAATCAATACAGCTTATGAGAGAATCTTAACCGAAAGTGAGATGCGCTCTTCGTAAAATAGCGGGCGACGGCGCAAGCGTTGCTGGACGCCGAGCCCGGTCTTTGCAATGATCGCCTATAACGTAAGCGGTCGTAATTTTCGGGGGCGATGACAAGCGTAGGCGTGGCGTATGAAACAGGCGAAAGATCTCGTTGAACCGATGCAAAACCAACCCCGTGCGCAATCGCTCATCGCGCGGACCAGCGACGTTATCAGCTTTTGGGGCGTCATTCTCGTCTCCGCCCTCGCCATAGCGGCCATCGCCATTGCAACCCCGATCGTCCTCCTGATTTCGGCGGCGGCGGGCGCGATCGGCGGCGACAAGCCGCGGACGACATGGCGCGCGGCGCGGGCCTGAAGCGCCGCTTCAACCCAGCGGAAAAATCTGTTTTGCTGATGCGCCATTCCAGCCTAAGCCGCTGGGATGAACCGCCATCGCCATAGGAGCGCGTGATGAGCGCGCGCGAAGTCTCCGTCCTGATTGTGATGTGCCTCATCTGGGGGTTTCACTTCGTCGTCATCAAAGTGGCGGTTGGTGAAATTCCGCCGATTTTCTACGCGGCGATACGAATGACGTTGGTCGCCGCGTTGATGGCGCCGTTCCTGCGCTGGCGACCCGGGCGAATGAAAATGATCGTCGCGGCCGCGTTTTGCCTTGGCGCCTTCAATTACGCCTTCATGTTTGTCGGCGTCAGTTACGCGACAGCGTCGGCTTCAGCGCTCGCCATCGAACTTTACGTTCCGTTCGCGACCATCCTTTCTGTCATTTTCCTCCGCGACCGGATTGGCGGGCCGCGCATCTTAGGGATCGCCTTAGCGTTTTTCGGCGTCGCGATCATCGCCTTGGACAAGCCGTCCGATCCCACGCTCGCGAGTAACATTCCACTCGGTGTCTCGCTAATTGCAGCGGGCGCGTTTGTCGAAGCCGTGGGCGCGATTCTCATCAAGAAGACCGACGGCTTCAAGCCGCATGAATTGCTCGCCTGGTTCGCCATGATTGGCGCGGCCTCGCTATGGGCGATCACGGCCGTCGTCGAGCGCGACCAGGCGGCGGCTTGGGCGGCTGCAGACAAGACGCTCGTGATCAGCGCGATCATCTATTCGGCGATCGGCGGGTCGATCATCGGCCATTCGGCCTACTACTGGCTGTTGCAGCGTCTGCCTGTGTCCACGGTTTCGCCGAGCGTGCTTCTGACAACCGTCATTGCTGTCGCTTCCGGGGTTGTCTTTTTGGGCGAGCCGTTCGGGCCGCGTATGATCGCCGGCGGTTTGATGGTGCTCGCCGGGGTCGGCGTCGTGCTTTTGCGGGGCGCGCGCAAACAGGACATAAAAGCGCCGGTGCATGAACCGGGAGCCATACCGTGAAACTGATTGAGGCCGCCTCGCCCAATTTCGATGATCGCGGGCGCGATATCGACATGGTCATCCTGCATTACACGGGCATGCCGACCGGCGCGGCGGCGCTTGAACGAATGCGCGATCCGGCGTCGAAAGTCAGCGCGCATTACATGGTCGAAGAGAACGGTCGGGTCTTTCGCCTTGTCGATGAAGAAAAAAGGGCGTGGCACGCGGGGCGGGCGTCGTGGAAAGGCGAAACCGACATCAACGCGCGATCCATCGGCATTGAAATCGTCAATCCCGGTCATGAATTCAGCTATCGAGATTTTCCGGCGGCGCAGATCGACGCCGTTGTCGCGCTGCTCAAGGAAGTCGTCTCGCGCCGCGCCATTGAGCCTTCCTCGGTGCTTGGCCATTCTGACGTCGCGCCGCGCCGCAAAGAAGATCCGGGCGAGAAATTTCCGTGGGCGCGTCTTGCGGCGGCCGGGCTTGCGCTGGCGCCCTATGACGGCGACGGCGCTGAGGGCGCCAAGTTCTCCTATAGCGACGGGTTGGGTCTATTGAGGGCCATCGGCTATGACGCGCCGGACGGCGATCACGCTGCGGGGCTTCTTGCTTTCCAGCGGCGGTTTTGTCCCGCTGCGTTGGGGCAGGGCTTTAACCCGATCACAAAAGCAGCGCTCGCCTATGCGGCGCAACTCCACGGCGTTTCCTGATTGCGCGGCTTTCGTGTAGGGATGCGCATCGCCAGATCATCAATCAAAAAACTAAGTACGGGGCAGGGTATGACCTTTCGACTGAAACATCTCATTGGCGGCGCCATCGTCAGCGCAAGCGTCTTGGCGAACGCCGCGGCGTCGGCCCAGGACATCGGGCCGGGCGGTCGCCCCGTTGGCGAGGTCTGGTCGCGCAGCCCCGTGATCGCTGAGCACGGCATGGCGGCGACGGCCCATCCGCTGGCGAGCCAGCTGGCGCTCGATATCTTGAAACAGGGCGGCACCGCCGTTGACGCAGCTATTGCGGCGAACGCCGCGCTCGGCCTGATGGAGCCGACGGGGAACGGCATAGGCGGCGATCTTTTCGCCATCGTCTGGGACCCCGAAACCGAAAAGCTGTACGGCCTGAATGCGTCCGGGCGCAGCCCCAAGGGCCAGACGCTGGAAGAGTTGCAGGCCAAGCTCGGCGACGCAGAGTCGATTCCGCCGCTGGGGCATTTACCGGTATCCGTGCCCGGCGCTGTCGACGGATGGTTTGAGCTGCATGATCGCTTCGGGAAGCTTCCCATGCGGAAGGTTCTGGCGCCGGCGATCGATTATGCGAAGAACGGCTTTCCGGTGTCGCCGGTCATCGCCTACTATTTCAATCGCAACCTCAACGCGTTCGAGCGCCGCCTGGAAATGATCGGCGAGTTTGACAATGCGCGCGCGACCTATTTTGCGGACGGTGCGCCGACGGTTGGTGAAGTATTCAAGAATCCTGACCTTGCGAACACCTATTCGATTATCGCGAGGAAAGGGCGCAAGGCCTTTTACGAAGGCGAGATCGCTGACGTCATGGCGGATTACTTTGAACGGATCGGCGGCGCCCTCACAAAAGATGATTTCGCGACCCATGAAGGCGAATGGGTCGATGTCGGTTGTGTTGAATACAAGGACGGCGTCGAGCTGTGCGAATTGCCGCCGAACGGGCAGGGCTTTGCCGCGCTGCAAATGGTCAACATCCTAAAAAATGTCGATCTCTCGCAATGGGATCGCGGCAGCCCTGAGATATTCCACTACATCACCGAGGCCAAGCGCCTGGCCTTTGAAGACCTCGCCCGCTATTACGCCGATCCGGCCTTTGTCGATGTTCCGCTCGACTGGCTCCTTTCAGATGAATATGGCCGCGAGCGGTTCGCTGAAATTGATCCCGATACGGTTAATCCGTCGCCAGGACCGGGCGAGCCGAAACTCGAAGGCGCAGGCGATACGACCTATCTCACCGTCGCTGACAAAAACGGGATGATGGTCTCGCTGATCCAGTCAAATTACCGCGGCATGGGTTCCGGCCTCGTTGCAGACGGGCTCGGCTTCATGTTCCAGGACCGCGGCGAGCTATTCTCGCTCGATCCGGACCACCCCAACGCTTATGAGCCCGGCAAGCGGCCGTTCCATACGATTATTCCCGCCTTCGCGATGAAAGACGGCGCGCCCTGGATCAGCTTCGGGCTGATGGGCGGCGCGATGCAGCCGCAGGGTCACGTGCAGGTGCTCGTCAATATCGTCGACTTTGGCATGAACGTGCAGGAGGCCGGCGACGCGGCGCGGCTCAACCACGATGGCGGGCGCGCCCCGACCGACCGCCTCGGCGAGGACGCTGAAGATCTGCTCGGCGTTTTGAATGTGGAGCCGGGCGTGCCGGCGGCGACCATCGAGGCTTTGCGCGCCATGGGCCACAATGTGGAAGTCGTTGAAAACGGCGTCATGTTCGGCGGCTATCAAGCGATCATGAAAGACCCCGAAACCGGCGTTTACTGGGGCGCGACGGAGATGCGCAAAGACGGCCTCGCCATCGGTTATTGATCGATGAAGTGAACCGTATGGCGCTCTGCGGTGTATCCCTAGCGTTGTTGTTCAGGATCTCTGTGTGATGAAAGCGTTACTCGCCGCAATTCTTGCGCCCGCATTGCTTTTCGCGTCGCCAGCGGCTGCGCAAGGCCCGCAACCGGCGGAGGGCTGGCGCATCACCGCCGGCGCGGGCGCGCTCTTTACGCCCGCCTATGAGGGCGATGATGATTATCGCCTGCGGCTATTGCCCAACATCAAGATCGAATATGGCGACCGTTTTTTCGCGTCTGTGCAGGACGGTCTTGGCTATCGTGTCATAAATGAAGAGAGCCTGCGCGTCGGGCCGATCGCGCGCATAGCGTTCGCCCGTAATGAAGATGGCTCGGAGCCGTTCGCGATCACAGGTGAGCGGACAACCGATCTCATCGGTCTCGGTAATGTGGCAACCACGGCGGAACTTGGTGCGTTCGCCGAGGTCGACTTTGGTCCGCTCACTGCGGGCCTCGAAGCGCGATATGGCGTAAACGGACATAACGGCTTCGTCGCAGACGCATCGCTCCGGTATAGCGGGGTCGCACAATTCGGCGGACCGCCGCTGATCTATTCCTTCGGACCGCGCATGACCATCGTCGGCGACGATTATAACGATGCTTATTTCAGCGTGACGCCGGTTCAGTCCTTCGCGTCAGGCCTGCCGGTCTTTGACGCCGACGGCGGCGTTCAGACGGTCGGCGCCGGCGCGACTGCGATCCTTCCCCTGACGCGGCGGACAAGCCTTGTCGCGGTCGCGGGTTATGACCGTTTTGTCGGCGATGCGGGCGATGCGCCCCTGATCCGCCTGCGCGGCTCGCGCAACCAGGCGACCGTCGGCGTCTTCTTCGGCTACACATTCTAAGCCGGCTCGCGTCGACGCCATTCTTGACGCCTCGCGTCCAAAAGCCCACATCTCCCCCGCCAGACGGTCGGACGGCCGCGGGCGGCTCGCCGCTCGAGGAAAGTCCGGGCTCCATGGAAACACGGCGCCGGGTAACGCCCGGCCAGGGCCTTCGGGCCTTGAGGGAAAGCGCCACAGAGAACAGACCGCCCCGGATTTCCGGGGCAAGGGTGAAACGGTGCGGTAAGAGCGCACCGCCGGACCGGCGACGGGACGGGCACGGCAAGCCCCGCCGGGAGCAAGACCGAATAGGGACGGCGCGCCGCTCTTTGCGGCGGGCGCGTTTTCACGCCCAGTCGTCCGGGTTGGTTGCTTGAGCCGCGGCGCAAGCTGCGCGCCTAGAGGAATGGTCGTCGCCCGCCTTGGCGGGTACAGAACCCGGCTTACAGACCGTCTGGCCTTTTGTTTCTTGATGGACTCATCTAACTGGCGCTTCAGCCGCCGCTGGCGCAGCGCGCGACAAAGAAAGAGAATTCGTTATGCCGTCCTTCGACATCGTCTCCGAAATCAATATTTCCGAGGCGGAGAACGCCGTCGCCAATGTCACGCGCGAGATCGGGACCCGCTATGACTTCAAAGGCTCGAACTCGACCGTGGAGATGGCTGAGGGCGCGATCACCATCTTCGCCGATGATGATATGAAACTTCGCCAGATGCACGAGCTCCTGCA
The DNA here is from genome assembly GCA_039819305.1 of Pseudomonadota bacterium. Classification (GTDB taxonomy): domain Bacteria; phylum Pseudomonadota; class Alphaproteobacteria; order Caulobacterales; family Parvularculaceae; genus Hyphococcus. The sequence goes on along the minus strand of JBCBSE010000015.1, from coordinate 868 downwards.
GGGCCACATGCAAAAGCGCGGGATCGAGCCGGGCTCTTTGGATTACCAGAAAGAAGAACCAGCCGCCGGACAGTCAGTCCGTCAGCGGGTGCTTCTGAAAGAGGGGATCGGCAAAGAGCTCGCCAAGGATATCGTCAAGAAGATCAAGGGCGAGAAGTTCAAGGTCCAGGTTGCGATCCAGGGCGAAGAGCTGCGCGTCACCGGCAAGAAGCGCGACGACCTGCAGGCGGTGATCTCTTTCGTCAAAGGGCTGAAGCTCGACCAACCGCTGCAATACAAGAATTTCCGCGACTGACGCGCCGGCTAGCCATCCGTCCCGCCTTCCGATAAGACCGAATCAATCACGGAGCACGTTCGCAATGGCCGACGATATCGAAAAGCCGCTTCTCGAAATCATCAATGATCATGCAGTCGGGCTCACCGAGCCGCCGACCCGCTCGACGCCGATCGCTGATCTCGGTATCGACAGTTTTTCTATTGTCGAGATCATCTATGAGGTCGAGGAAAAGCTCGGCGTCGAAGTGCCGTTCAACGCCAATGAAAACCCCTTTGGCGACATGACGACGGTCGGCGACCTCATCGACGCGCTTCAAGACCTGATCAAGAAATAGGGCGAGCCATGACGCGCCAGGTCGTCGTCACCGGATTTGGCGTTGTCTCGCCCATCGGCTCCACCGCAAAAACCTTCTGGGACGGGTTGTCGAACGGCGTTTGCGGTATTGAGAGCGGAACCTATTCAATCGAAGAGCTGAACATCACGCTGCCCGGCGGGCGCGCGAAAGATATCGACGACAGGCTCGCTGCGCTCGGCCCGGCGATCAAACGCGCCGACTTAGTCTCGCAGATGGCGGTGTTGGCCGCCGACGAC
>JBCBSE010000014.1:0-65901 GCA_039819305.1 Pseudomonadota bacterium | reverse complement strand
GAAGGGCGTCGCCATGCGCCGGTGTTCTTCGACGATAAGGCGACGTTCGAGCGGGGGATGGGCCCGCGCCGCGCAGGCCGGCCGCGGGCAGAGCCGGCAGGCGACGCCGATGGGGACAGGCGCGGCGGTCTCCGGATCGATCCCCTCGGCGTAGACGAGCCGGCCCGCATGCTTGATGTCGCATCCCAGCGCCACGGCGCGGTCGGCGGCGGGCGCATCGAAACCGCCGGCGCCGCCATGGACGGTGCGCGCGATAGAGAAGAAACGGTCGCCCTCGGGGAGCGCGATCAGCTGGGTCAGGATTTTGCGCGGCGTGCGGAAAGCCTCATGCACGTTCCATAAGGGGCAGGTGCCGCCATAGCGCGCGAAGGGAAAAACGCCGCCGGAATAGCGTTTCGAGACATTGCCGGCCGCGTCGATGCGAATGAAGAAGAAAGGAACGCCTTCCGCGCCCGGCCGCTGCAGCGTCGTCAGCCGATGGGCGACCTGTTCGAAACTGGCGCCGAAGCGCCGGCCCAGCGCTTCGATATCGTATTTCAGCGCCTCTGCGCTTTCCAGAAAGGCCGTATAAGGAAGAATGACAGCGCCCGCGGCGTAATTGGCGAGCGCGGCGCGGGCGAGGCGCCGGCCGGCGTCGGTGGCGAAGGGCGCTTTGTCGACCGCGTCGTCAAGGAGCTTGCCGAGTTCAAGGAGAATGAGCTGCAGCGCCGCCTGGAAGTTGCGGCTCGCGCCGTCAAGGCGCTCGGAGATCGCGACCTCGCTGCGATGGCGGTCATGGCGTCGATAGGCGCCGACCATCACGTCGCCCGGCATCACCCGCAGCTGCAAGTGATGACGATCGGAAAAGCGAGCCGCTGCCGCGTTGAAGAATGCGCCGCCCCGGCGCGCGAGGTCTGCGGCGATCGCCTCGCCGGCCTCGTCAATGTCAGGGAAATGGTTGCGATGACCTGCGATGAAGTCACGCGCTTCCTCAACCGGGTCTTTCGGGTTGGCGCCGCCGCCGGCGCGCGCCTCCATCAAGGCGCGCTGGCTGGCGCGATAGGCCTGATAGAGATTAGCGACCGCCTCGCCGAGCGCCGGATTGGAGCCGAGTAGATCGCGAATGTCGTCGCGCGTGATCTGCAATTCGGTGAAACTTGGATCGGCCAGCGCGCTTTCAAGCTTCGCATAAGCGTCGCCCTCGGCCGCCGCAAAGCTAGCGACATCGATGCGGTAGGTTTCGGCGAGGCGGATCAAAAGGTCGGCCGACATCGGCCGGTGATTGCGTTCAATGAGCGCGATATAAGACGGCGAGACGTCGAGCTCCTTCGCCATGACGGCCTGGGTGAGGCCGAGATCGCGCCTCAAGCGCCTGAGGCGGGGACCGATGAAGGCGCCGCGTTCCAAGGTTTCAAGTGCTCCCGCCGCTGATGTTGTTGAGCCCGGTTCCCAAAACGGTGTAATTTTCTTACAACGTTACAAAGTTTATTTAAAATTTCTTACTTCCGTACGATTTCCAGCGTGCGCCGTCAACGGGCGCCGGTTAGGCAAAGGGCAATCGCAAGGCGGGCGCCTCGCCCGGACGCTTAAACTGAGGAATTCAAAGATGACCTATCAAGACGATATCGCCGGCGTGAAGCGCCTGATTGCGGGCTACGACGGCGCCTGGGACGGCATTGATCCGGAGGCGGCCGCGCGCATGCAGGCTCAGAACCGGTTCAAGACCGGCCTCGATATTGCGAAATACTGCGCCAAGATCATGCGCGAAGACATGGCGGCTTACGACGCCGATCCCGCCAATTACACGCAGTCGCTCGGCTGTTGGCACGGCTTTATCGGCCAGCAGAAGATGATCTCCATCAAGAAGCATTTCGGCGAAACGAAAGGTCGCTATCTTTATCTATCGGGGTGGATGGTCGCGGCCTTGCGCTCTGATTTTGGTCCGCTCCCCGACCAGTCGATGCACGAGAAAACCTCGGTTCCGGCGCTCATCGAAGAGCTTTACACCTTCCTTAAACAGGCTGACGCGCGCGAGCTTGGCGGCATGTTCCGCGAGCTCGATGTGGCGCGCAAAGCCGGCGACCAGGTCGCTGAGCAACGTCTCCGCAACCAGATCGACAACTACGATACCCATGTCGTGCCGATCATCGCCGATATCGACGCCGGGTTCGGCAACGCCGAGGCGACTTATCTGCTGGCGAAAAAAATGATCGAGGCTGGCGCTTGCGCGCTGCAGATCGAAAACCAGGTCTCGGATGAAAAGCAATGCGGTCACCAGGACGGCAAGGTTACCGTCCCGCATGAAGAATTTCATGCGAAGATCCGGGCCTGCCGCTACGCCTTCCTTGAGCTCGGCGTTGACGACGGCGTTATTGTGGCGCGCACCGACTCCCTCGGCGCGGGGCTGACGAAGCAGATCGCCTATAGCGCGCAGCCGGGCGATCTCGGCGATCAGTACAACGCCTTTCTTGACTGCGAGGAGGTTGAACCTAACCAGATCGGCAATGGCGAAGTGTTGATTACGCGCCAGGGCAAGCTGATGCGCCCGAAACGCCTGCGCTCAAACCTCTTTCAGTTCCGCCCCGGAACCGGCGAGGACCGCTGCGTGCTTGATTGCGTCACCGCGCTGAAAAACGGCGCCGATCTTCTCTGGATCGAGACTGAGAAACCGCATGTTGAGCAGATCGCCGGCATGGTCGACCGTATCCGCGAAACCGTGCCGAATGCGAAGCTTGTCTATAACAACTCGCCGTCCTTTAACTGGACGCTGAATTTCCGCCAGCAAGTCTTCGATGCGTGGAAAGAGGCGGGCAAGGACGTCGCCGCTTATGATCGCGACAAGCTGATGAGCGTCGACTATGACGACACCGATCTCGCAAAAGAGGCGGACGAGAAAATCCGCACCTTCCAGCGCGACGGCTCAAAACGCGCCGGCATCTTCCACCACCTGATCACCCTGCCGACCTATCACACGGCGGCCCTCTCGACGGACAATCTCGCCAAGCGCTATTTCGGCGAGGAAGCCATGCTCGGCTATGTGAAGCAGGTCCAGCGCGAGGAGATCCGTCAGGGCGTCGCTTGCGTCAAGCACCAGAACATGGCCGGCTCTGACATTGGCGATGATCACAAAGAATATTTCGCCGGCGATGCGGCGCTGAAGGCGGCTGGCGAAGACAACACCATGAACCAGTTCGCCTGACGGGCGAGGGGCGCATCGCGCGCTTTAAAAATCTGTACACGAAGAAAACGCCCGGCGATCATCTCGCCGGGCGTTCCTGCTGTATCCTCGAAAACCCCTTTTTGAAGGGCTGTTAGGCGGTCTTGCGTTTCCGCGACGCCCAGCCCAATCCGGCCAAGCCGGAAAGCAACAGAATGGCGGCGCCGGGGACCGGAATAACTTCGTAACGAAGATTGTCGATGGCGCCCGAACCAGTCAGCGTGATGTCCGCACGGATGACGTTTTCAATGCCGGGCATTCCCATCGCCATGATGACGGCGTCGCCGAAGCTATAAAAATCGTTGTCGCCAACATTGCCGCCAATGTCGGCGCCGAAATCCAGCACAAAATCGGCGACCATATCGCCGTCATCCTGGAAAAGCTCAAGAATGAGGTTGCTGCCGCCGTCGGTGAAATCGATGGCGTCAAACCCGAGGAACGTAACCACATCGTCGAAGATAATGCGGAAAAGGCCGCCGTCAGCGGCGTCGTCGGGCGTGGCGGAGCCCGGCTCCTGAATGATCAGGACGTTATCGTCAGGCGTTGTGCCGCCGTTGCCGCCGATAAAGGTGAGCGGCTCATCTAGATCGTCGTCTTCGGGTTGCGTGACGGCGGGTTCGCCTGTGATGTCGAAAGTGCGAACATCACGCGAAACCGTTCCTGCTTCGTTGAAGCCGGAAATCGTCAGGCCCGGAAACTGATTGGTCACGACAACGTCGTTGCCGACGGAATCAAAATCTTGAGTCACGAGAACCGCGGCGTTCGCAGCACCCGTCATTGCAAAGGCGCTCGCCGCGCCAATAAGGAGCTTTTTCATGGAGATCCCCCAAATTAACAAACAGCAATAAATTGAACATATTTCGCGCTGCAGCGGAAGCTGTATTTTGCCACAACGCCACAACCTCAAGGTGTAGTTTCGGATCGGCAACGATTTTTACGCGCCTAAATCACCGGGGTCGTCGCCGCCGTCCCTCAGGCGCGCCAGGCGGGCGCGCGCCCTCGGCGCGGCTGGCCCGCCCTTCGACCGCCGGCGGCTGAAAGACGTCCATCTCGATTTTCCGGTATGACGCGGCGAAGGCCTCGCCCTTATCGATCTCGGCGGGCGTCATCTGTGAGGTAAAGGCGTCCGCCGCAGCGAGGTTCAACGCCGGCAGCCCATAAAGCGCGTGAGCGGCGTTATCTTCGTAAATAAGCGCCCAGCCATAGGCCTCCACGAGGTCGCGCGGAAGGCCGTACCGCTCAAGCGCGACGGTGCCTGAAAGGCCATGCGCCAAGGCCAACTGCGCACGCGGATTGGCGGCCCAGGCGGCGCGCCGCAGCCAGAACAAACCTTCTTCAGCGAGCAGATCTTGGTCGGGCGCGTCCTTCGCCGCGAAAAGAAGACACTCCCCCAATTCAAATTGCGCGGTGTCATGGCCTTTGCCGAAACTCGCAACGACGCGGTAGCTCGGGATCGCGCTTGCGCATCCGTCGGCGTCCCGCCGTTTCCGCGCATCGGCCAGCAGGCGCTCAGCCTGCGCGCCGACGCTGACCGCGACGGCGGGGCCGCCGGGCCGGTCGGGGCCGCTGGCGCAGGACGCGGCGATGAGGGCTGCAGCAACCGGCGCGGCGAGTTTGAGGGTTGTCGGCATGGGACGCGCGCTCCTGGTTAACGGGTTCTCTTCCAACGCGCGCTCGGAGCAAATCCGTCGATAATTTTTCACGATTTTTTTCGACGGTCCGGGCGAGGCTGCGCCGTTCAACCTTTGGCGATGGACGGGGCCGTTCGCAAGGCGCGGCGGCGAAGTTTGGAGGAGAATACAAGTATGGCGTTGAAACTTGGAACCCTGGCGCTCGCCACGGGCGCGACAATGCTGATCGGCTGCGCCAGCGCGCCGCCGGCGCAGGCCTCAGGCTGGCGCTTTGTGCCGTCGCGATGTCCCGATCTCGTCGAGGATTATTACGACCGGCGGGAGAGCCGGCGCGATGAACGACGCGATTACTCAGCGGCCGACGTGCGCGAGGACCGACGCGATCGGCGTGAAAGCCGGCGCGATGAAGCGGTGACCGTGTGCCCCGCAAGCGCCTGGGTTTGGGACGGTCCGCGCCGTTACCGGCCGGCGCGCCCCGCCGCGGCCGCCGTCTATTACGACGCGCGCGCCCGTCACTACTACCGCTACGGGCCAGACCGCGTCCGGCTCACGATCGTTTTCTGATCCCTCGACGACGCTGAGCCCCATCACGCCGAAGCTTTGCGAGACATGCGCCCCATCCCCCTCGCGCTTCGGCGCCCGAGGCGCGGCGGGCCGGCCGCCTCCCGTCCGGCCCGCCGCGTTCGGTCTATCGTTTCGCCATAGCGGCGCGGACCGCGATCGCGGTGTCCGGAAAATCCGTAAACAGACCGTCGACGCCGAGCCCGTAAAACAGCTGATACTCGCATTGCGTTGGCGCTGCCGTCCCGCAAAGGGTCTCCCGCGATCCGCTGGCGGCTAACTCCAGATTCGGCCGGTCATCGCGGAATGTCCATGGATGAACGGCAAGGCCCAGCGCGTGCGCCTCATCGACGAAGCCCGTCGCGCCATCCTGATTGAACAAAAGCGACTTGCTCGGGCCGACGCCGTCCGCATAGGCGATCATATCGGCAAGCGGGATGTTTGGCCCTGCGCCGGGGCTTTCTTCATAGACGAGTTGCACAAGCCGCGCCGCTGTCTGGCCGCGCAGGCGCTGTAGGATCTCCGGCTCGAACGACTGGATGAAGACCGGCCCGCCCGCGAAGGCCTGCAAAGACGTCAGCAGCGGCCGCTCAAAGTCGAGCCCGATCGACGCGAAATAGCCCGGATGCTTCGTCTCAGGATAAACGCCAACGGGCCGGCCGGCTTCCTCCGCCTTTCGGTTCACAAGCGCGACCACTTCGTCAAAGGTCGGGATCTCAAACTGGTCGTCAAAGTTTTTCGAGCGCCCGTCAAAGGGCTGGCGCGCGCGCAGAGATTTGATCTCTTGAAGCGTGAAATCCTCAACCCACCAGTCATCGCGCGGATCGTCGTCAGTGTCGGGATTAGCCCGGCGCCGGTCAGCGAACTCCGGCTTGTCCGCGACATTGGTGGTCGTCGACAAATAGCGGTCATGGCGGGCGACAAGCGCGCCGTCCCTGGTGATGACGAGATCCGGTTCGATGACATCCGCGCCCTGGTCAATGGCGAGTGCGTAGGCTTCCAGCGTGTGTTCGGGCCGATAGCCGCTGGCGCCGCGATGGGCGATAATGACGGGCCGCTCGCCCGTCAGCGTTTTCCAGTCGCCGGCTGTTTCACTGCCGTCCTCCACGATTGCGTCCGGCGCATTTGAACAGGCGACCAGCAATACCGCGCCCAGCACCGGGAGAATCCGTTGCAAAACTGACATGATCGGTTCCTTATTCGACGGCGCTTATTGCGTGCTCAGGCTTGGCTTTCCTTTTGCCGCATCGCTTGCCGCGCCGCCATGGTTTTCCTAGAATGATGGTCGTCGGGGGAACGACCATGCGCAAGCTTCTCTTCTTCACAGCGCTCGCAGCCGCCTTTGCGGCGAGCGCCGGCGTCGGCTTTATGCGGGCCGCAGCGCAAGAGGCTGACCCAGCGCCATCGCGCGCCCTTGTCGACGCCGTGCTTGACCAGTTCTCCGTCGCTGCAGCGCGCAATCGGAATGCGGATGGAAACGCGCAAGTCATCACCTTCGACGATATCGATCTCGGCGACGGGCGCAGGCCGACCACGCTAGGCCGGCAATATCAGGACCGTTACGGCGTTGTCTTCGGCGCCGGCGCCAGCCTGCATCTTTGTTCAAGCGCCTATGATGAATTCTCGCGGTCGCAATGCCCTTATATGCAGGCCGCGAGCGGACAGAATGCGGCGCTGTTTACGCCGCCGGCGGGCGGGGCGGGGTCACTCGCTGTCAGTTTCGATGCGCCGGTCTCAACCGTCTCTATGCGGATCAACCCGACAGGCGGGCGAGACGGCGAACAGTTTCTGGCGCTAATCACAGGGTATGACGCTGCCGGCAATCGCGTCGCGACCGATCGGCGGTCTTTCGTCTGGTATCAGCAGGAGGCTTTTCAATGGCCGAACGCGGTCCAGCTGGAGACGAAAGAAGGCGCGCCGGCCGCGTCAATCACGCTCGAGCTGCAACGCGTCGCCGCCAACAATCAGCCGGTCAGGTTCCTGTTCGATGATTTTGCCTTTCTCGCGGCGCCTGCCGGCGCGGCGCCCGTCGCGGCCGCAATCGCCACCCTGTCCGGTCCGCCGAAAGCGCCGCGGGGTGAAATCGTGCAAAACGCGCGCATCGGCGAGGCGCAGGAGCGCTTGCGGATCTATCCCGCGGCGACGCGCAAGCGCCTTGAGATCGACTGGGACGCTGTCGACGCGGCGCTAGCGCAACAGGACGCGCTCGGCCTGACGGCGCAGCCCGCCGTGCGGGACGGCCCGAAATATATCGATATCGCCGAATTGCCGGTGCTCCTGCCAAGCGAAGCCGATCCGGGATCGCTGATCGTGTTCGGCAACGAAAACACAGTCAACGCAACCTGGTCGGTGGGCGGGCGCGATTATTCGGTCTACGGATCGAGACTGGTGAGCGTCGTCGGCAAGGCGTCCGGCGCGCCCGGCGTCAGGTCGGCGATCACTTATTCCGGCTCGTCTGACGAGATGACAGCGAGTTTCTCCCTTTACGGGGCTTCCTATGCGCTCTCTCAATATTGCATCGGCGGCGACCGGGCCGACCCCGACTGCTACGACCGAGATCGCCTTGGCGCTGTTGCGGAAAGCCTCGTCGTTGTCGTCGGCGAAGCGGGGAGGACGCGGCCATGACTGTCTTGCGTTGGGTCGCCGCGCTGTTCGTGCTTGTCGCCGCCGCCTGTGGCCAGGAAGGCCCGCCTGAGCCCGGCGACGCACCGCCGCCGAGCGAGAGCGAAGCGCCGCCGCTGGACGACGCCGATGACAGCGAGGACGAGGCGGCGCCTCCGCCGCCGCTGCCGTCGCCGCCCGCGAGCCTGCCAAGCGACTGGCATTTTCCGCCCGGCGATCTCTTGCCCGGCTCGAACAGTGAAAAAGAGGACGCCGGGGTGACGGATCCGTCGGTGATCGTTCCCGAGATGGTCTTTCCGCTCGCCGAAGGTCCCGCCTTCGCCAATTCGCAGATATTCAATTCTGGCGGAGGCGGTTACGCCGGCGGCCAGTGGCCCGGCCCCGGCGGGCCGGAAAATGCGGGCGCGAATTTCGATTATCCGTGGCGAGACAATTTCTGCGAAGTGCGGCTGGAGGCGAAGCACGCGACCGATCTTTGTCCCGGCGGTCGCGCGCATAAGGGTCAGGATTTGCGGCCCAAAACCTGCGCCAACGCGGTTCATTGGCTGGTCGCGCCGGAGAGCGGCTGGATCAGCCATGTCGGCTCGATCTCCGTCAACATCATGGGCGCTGAGAGCGGCATGAAATACAAGTTCCTGCACGTGCAGATGCCAGTGCCGGATTGGGTGGAAACCGGCGCGCCCGTCACGCAAGGCCAACCCTTCGCGCGGGTCTCCGATCTCTTAAGGGCGATCCCGGAATCGCGAGAAACGACGGTGCACGCGCATTTCGAGATTCACGGCGCGGCGGAAGTTGATGGGCTTCTCCACAACGGCGCGCTGCCGCCCTATACGAGCCTCGTCGAAGCCTATCTCGATCTCGTTGCGGACCATCCAGATCAGATCGCGCCGACGCCGCCGGCCTCATCGGCTGAATGCGCGACCCCGCAATGGCCTTAAAAATTGAGGCCGCCATTAGGGCGAGCGGTCGCTGAATTCATGTGTATTTGAATACTATATTGCTCTGTTTGCGAGCCTTGCTTACGCCGCCCGAGTACACATTCATGAAAACTTGAAATGTCAAAGCGGATAATTTAATAGCCAGGGTCTTTAAATAACGCCTCGACCGACTATTTATTCGCTAATTGAATGTGCCTAAGATTTCGACTCCGCAAGTTGGGGAAAAGTTAAAGCAATGACCTGAACGCTCGATAAGCCAAATCGGCAACAGCTTTTTTCTCGAATTTGGTAACCTGCCTTCTTGTGAATTCATAAAGATTATCGCCGAGCTTTTCACCTGCAACCAACGCTTTCCCTTTTGATGACTTTGACTCCAATACGAAGGTAACTGTAGCCATTGTCGGCTTGACTTCGGTTGAATGGAACACGTGAGGCGGGACGATGTATGAGTCTCCTTGCAATAACTTCCTTGATTCATCCAATTCGATTGCGCCGCGCTTTCTTGTTTTCTTGATGATTGATCTGTCGCCCGTGTAACTGACGCGATAAATCTGGCTTTCTCCATCCGAACATTCGCGAAATATCCAGAAATTTGCAGTTACACCGCCGGTCAAAATAAAACTAGAAAGCATGGAGTTGTGTGTATGCGGAGGCCAATCTGGTTCTTGGCGGCGGCGTGTGCGACTTAGCCAAATGTGCAATCTCAGATTTGCATCTGGAAGATAGGACTCATTTTTCAAAATATAGAACCCGTAAGGATGAAGTGTCGGAATTTGCGACTTAATGATCTCTAAGCTGAAATTTATTAGGCGCGAAGGATCGGTCACAACTCTATTTTTAAATAGAAAAGTAGAAAATTTGCTACGCATAGGGGCTTTTGTCGTTATTAACGATCCTGAAAGCTTGTTCCAAGAGCGTTTCATCGTTCGACAAGCTAGGTACCCATAAAATTAGAGCTGCTTTGAGTTTCAAGCGATCATTTGCAGTTTGTGCAGAAACACTGGCTAAGTCGAGTTTTCGCGATTGCTCCCATATCAATTCGTTTTCTCGTTTGATATGCTCGTAAAAGCGCGAGCCTCGCACATATTTGTACGCTGGTTCTTGTGGGTCCTCTTGAGTGACAAGCGCGATTTCTCTGGTTCGGTCCGTCCGATACTGAGAGAGAAATGCCCGAAGGCCAATTTCGCACGAAACGTAGTTGTTAGCGGTATGTGATTGCAGAATACGAATTATAGATGCCAGCAGCTCCGCGCGGACTTTGTTACACGTCCATTCTGAATTGAAAAGCTCATTGCTACGAGAACGATTGCGATAATTAGCGTATTGTTCACACAGGGTCGCTATATCAGGGTCCAGTATGACAATGCGTATTCTACAAGGTTTATTTTCGCGATTCGAATGTTCAACTAGGTCAGGAATAATACGAGTTCTAACGTATCTTGCAGTGTGACCGATGTATTCCCACTCATCCGTTGCTGCAGTCGATCTTTCTAGAGTTCGCGAGATTTCAATTGCAGGTATTTCAAACCCCGGGGGAATGCGATCCGATGGTGGGCGCAACCACCATAGCGCAAACGACACAAAGAGTGACACGACTATCGCTGCGATCAATGCATCAAGTACGGAACGTATGTTCGCGGCCCAGTCGTACTCCCCGTTCACATCGTATGATGCGAATAAAAAATGTCTTAAAACCAACAACAATAGGAAGGCCAGCGCCGTAATGACAACAGCCATCCGACGATGTTTTAACAGCCACTCCTCCATATTGACCTCGCCGATAATGTAGTTGCTTGTAAAATTATGAATCTATGATATTGGAACAATTGAATTCAGCAACTTTTTTGATCCTTTATTGTCAAATAATACTCCAAGCACGTTACGCGAATTCACGATGAGCGTGACAGCAAGCGAAATGTCTTTCTGCGATTCAATCATCGAATTCGTAATATCGGCACATCAGATAAGGCTTCAAAGCGCCCGCGTTTCGCGGATAAACATTGAATAGCCGGTTCGTCGAAAAGCTTTGAAGCGTCGAGGTCCGTATTCTCACAGTGTATGGCTACAAATAAAACAGTAACAGCGGTGTAGCCTGCGACGCAGTGCCAATTCTCGAAAAACCCGAACCGCGCGGCGCTAGCCTGGCTTGTTTCGGCACTATTTCAAAGTGATTGCGGCTTCTCCGTTAATAGTCGACGTAAGATTTCCGCTTAAGAATCTAGGGTTCAGAAAAGACAGAACAGCGCAAATTTTTAAGCCTCAATTGACCCTACGCACAATATTGCCGCCCCAAGCAGTAGAAGCGACCCGCTCGCGCGTCGCCGTTTAGGATTGACTTGGAGGCGACCCCGCAATGGCCCTGAGGCTCGAGCCATAGGGGCTGGCGTCCGCGCGCCTGCGCGCTTACATCGGCGTCATGGCTGCATCACCGATTAACGCCGTCGCGCTCTTTGCGCTGAAAGTCTACAAGGCCATCGTGTCGCCGGTTTTCTATCTCTTCGGCGCGCGCTGCCGGCACGAGCCGACCTGTTCGGCATACGCCGCCGAGGCCTTCCGCAAACATAAAGCGGGCCGCGCTTTCTGGCTGACGCTCTCGCGCGTCTCGCGCTGTCACCCCTGGGGCTCGCACGGCTATGATCCCGTGCCCGACGCCGCGCCCGACGTTGGGTGGCGCTTCTGGCGGCTCGGCGACTGGGCGTTGACCGAGCGCGGCGGCGAAACGCGCGAGCCCTGATTACACGCGCTGCATGAATTGACCGCGCAGGCGTCGTCGCGCCTTAGTCGACTTTGGCGAAAGTCAGCGAAAAGCCACCCGTTTCGCCGTTCTCGATTTGCTCAACGTCAACGCGAAGCGTCGCCGCTTCCGGCATCCAGTAGCGGATCGATGTGACAGTGTGACTTGGCGGATCAGCGGTGAAGGTGGCGTCGGTCCCGTCGAGCGCCGTCAGCGTCAGCTCAAGCGGCGCCGCGCCGTCCTCCCAGGTCGAATAGTCGGCGTTGAAATGCTTGAACCGCATGACGAGGCCGCCGTTTTCTTCTGCGACGACAATGTATTCAAGAACGCGCAAGGTTCCGTCGCCGACGCCCCGGGCCATTCCGGTCATGACCCCGCCCTCGGGCGCCGACCATATTTCTTCGAAAACGAAGTCGCCGTCGCCGCCTTTCCAGGCGCCTTTGAGGAAGGATAAATCGTCAATTTTGTGATCGCCCGCTGCGGCGACCGGCGACCAGGCGAGTGAAGACCATGTCGCGGCCGCGAGTAATAAAAGTTTCGGCATGGAGCCCTCGCTCAGTTGGACCCATCATAGCACCCCGGCCGCCCGCGAAACCAAAATCTCTGCCTAGCGGGCTCGCAAAGCGTCGCGGTCGGCGCTACGGGAGCGGCCATGTCCCGGATCGCCATCGCAACCTGCCTGAAGCAGCCTGAACTGACGCCGAGCGATAGACTGCTCGCAGCGGCGCTGAATGCGCGCGGGGCGTCGGTGGTCGCGGCGCCCTGGAACGGGGAATTCGCGCCCTTCGCGGAAGCTGACCTCACGCTCATCCGGTCGACCTGGGATTATTTCGACGTCACCGACGCATTCACGGGCTGGATCGGCCGGCTCGAAGGCGAGGCGTGCGTTCTTAATCCGGCGCCGGTCCTGCGCTGGAACATGACCAAATCCTATCTCTTCGATCTCGCTGAGAAAGGCGGGCCGGTTCCCCCGTCACGGCGCATCGCGCCGACGCCGGACGCAATCGCGCAAGCCATGGATGCGCTGAAGATCGACGAAGCCATCGTCAAACCGTTGTCCGGGGGGACCGCAAGCGGTCTTTCCCGCGTCGCCCGAAATGACCCGGCGGCGATCGCGCGCGCGGCGGAGATCCTTAACGGGCCAAGCCTCGTCCAGCCGTTTCTTCCAGACATTGTCGCGCGCGGCGAGACGTCTTTCGTGTTTCTGGACGGCGACTTCTCCCATGCGGTTTTGAAACGGCCGAAATCAGGCGACATTCGCGTCCAGGAGGATCATGGCGGCTCGTCAACCCGCGTCGAGGCGCCGGAATGGGCTGTCGAGGAAGCGGCGCGCATCCTTTCGCTGTGCCCGGAGGGAGCTGCTTACGCGCGCGTCGACGCGATCGTCACGTCGCGCGAATTGACGCTGATGGAGATTGAACTCGTTGAGCCGGAACTCTTTTTCCCTTATTGCCCAGAGGCTGCGGATCGCTTCGCGGCCGCGCTTTTACGCTTTCTGGACGCACAGTAACTGACACGAAGACGCTGATCATGGTCGCCATCACCTTGCCCGACGGTTCCGTTCGCCAGTTTGACGGCGCGGTTACGGGCGCAGACATCGCCGAAGACATCTCAAAATCGCTGGCCAAGAAAGCGTTGGCGGTGAAGGTCGATGGCGAGGTGCGCGATCTTTTCGTTGAGATCAACAAGGACGCCTCGGTCGAGATCGTCACCCGCGACCATGAAGACGCTCTCGATATCATCCGCCACGATACGGCCCACCTGATGGCGCAAGCCGTTCAGGAGCTCTATCCGGGCACGCAGGTCACCATCGGTCCAAATATCGAGGACGGCTTCTTTTACGATTTTGCGCGCGACGAGCCCTTCTCCACCGACGATCTTGAAAAGATCGAAAAGCGCATGGCCGAAATCGTCGATGAGGCGCGCCCGACTCGCATGGAAGTCTGGGACCGTGATGATGCGATCGCGCATTTCAAGAAGATTGGCGAGACCTACAAGGCCGAGATCATTGCCGACCTTCCCGAAGACGAGGCGATCAAGATCTATTTCCACGGCGATTGGCATGACCTCTGCCGGGGTCCGCATCTTCCATCTACGAAACATATCGGCAAGGCGTTCAAGCTGATGAAGGTCGCGGGCGCCTATTGGCGCGGCGATCACCGCAATCCGATGCTGCACCGGATTTACGGCACGGCCTGGACCAATGAGAAGGACCTTAAAGCCTATCTCCATCGCCTCGAAGAGGCGGAGAAGCGCGATCACCGCAAGCTTGGCCGCGAAATGGATCTGTTCCATCTGCAGCCCGAAGCGCAAGGTTCAGTTTTCTGGCATCCGAAAGGCTATATCATCTGGCGCGAGCTTGAAGCCTATATGCGCCGCCGCATCGATGAAGCCGGTTATGCGGAGGTGAAAACCCCGCAGCTTCTCGATGCGCGCCAATGGGAGCAGTCCGGCCATTGGGGCAAGTATCGCGAAAACATGTTCGTGGTGCCCGATGAAGTTCCGTCAACGGAGGATGATGCGCCCGTGATCTCCGGCGCGGCGGACCTGATGGCGCTGAAGCCGATGAACTGCCCGGCGCATGTGCTGATCGTCAAGCAGGGCATCAAGAGCTATCGCGACCTGCCGATCCGCCTTTACGAAAACGGATGCTGCCACCGCAACGAGCCCCATGGCGCGCTCCACGGGTTGATGCGCGTGCGCCAGTTCACGCAGGACGATGCGCATATATTCTGCCGGGAAGACCAGATAGTCGAAGAGGCCCGTAATTTTTGCGCGCTCGCCGACCGGATTTATCGCGATCTCGGCTTTGAGAAATACGCCATCAAGCTGGCGCTGCGGCCGGAGAAACGGTTCGGCTCGGAAGAAGACTGGGATATCGCCGAGGCGGAACTGCGCGATGCGGTTGTTTCCGCCGGGCTCGCCACAGACGAATATGGCTGGGAAGAATTGCCGGGCGAGGGAGCGTTCTACGCGCCGAAACTTGAGTGGCACCTGACCGACGCCATCGGGCGGACCTGGCAGGTCGGCACGCTCCAGTCAGACCGGGTGCTGCCCGAACGGTTAGATGCGAGCTATGTGGCCGAAGACGGCGCCCGCCAGCGTCCGATCATGCTGCATAGGGCAATCTTCGGCAGTTATGAGCGTTTCATCGGCATTCTGATCGAGCATAATGCAGGCAAGCTGCCGTTCTGGCTGGCGCCCGTGCAGGTCGTTGTCGCAACCATCACCTCGGACGCCGATGCGTATGCTGAGGAAACGGCCGAGGCCATGCGCGCGGCCGGGCTCAGGGTCGAGCTCGATAAGCGCAATGAAAAAATTAACTACAAGGTGCGCGAGCATTCGCACGCGAAAGTCCCCGTCATCGCCGTTGTCGGCGCGCGCGAGGCGGAGGAGGGCAAGGTCTCCTTGCGCCGACTCGGGGTCAAAGAACAGGAGATCGCCGCGCGCGATGCGGCGATCGAGGCGCTCGCCTCTGACGCGCTGGCGCCGGATCTGAAAACCGCCCCGCCAACGCCGGGGCTTTGATGGTAACGCCATGACCGAGGGCGGTTTCAGGCGGCGACGCGATCAGGCGAGCCTGCTCCTCCTGTTTTTTCTGTTCGCCATTCTGCCGGCGACCGTCGCGTTCGGTCATCGCGGCGTTGCGCCCTGGCTGTTGCTGGCGGCGCTTCCCGCCTTCGCGCGCGGGGATTTCTGGCTCGCCTCGTTCGGGGCGCTCTTCGACCAGCTCGATCCGCGCCGGCCCTTTGTCGCCGGCTTTCTCGCAATCTGCGCCTTTTGCGCGTGGATTTTCATCTCCGGTTTTTGGTCGCCGCGCGCAATGCCCTCGCTTGCGCTTTGGGTGCTGGCGCCGGCGCTGGTCGGTGGCGCCGTCGTCTGGTTTTCGATCCATGTCTCGAAAGTCTGGGCGTATATGATTGCGCTTTCCTACGCCGCTGCGGTCATCGCCGGCATGGGCGTTTTGCTGTTCGAAGGCTTGAGCGGGGGCGCGTTGCGGGGCGCGCTGCCGCCGGCTGATCCGACGCCGGGGCGCATTGACGACATCATCGAGCTTGGACGCGGCGTGACGGCGCTGGCGCCGGCGATGTTTCCCGCTGCGATCATCGCGGCCGCCGTATGGAACCGCTACGCAGGGCTCGGCGTCGTCCTCCTCGGCGTCGCGGCGGCATTTTCGAATGACGTCTCGGCAAACGCCGTCGCATTGGCGGTGGGACTGATTGCGGCGATCCTCGCCTTCAAGGCGCCGCGCGGAATGATCATCAGTCTGCTGATCGCTGCCTTGGCGGCGCTGCTTCTGGCGCCGCTCGCCACATATCTCCCGGTCGAGGCGGCGTTCGCGCTTGGCGAAGGCGTGCTGCCGTCGTCCTGGCTTCACCGCATAGCGATCTGGCAAACGGCGGCCGCTCGTATTCCTGAAGGCCTGCCCTTCGGTTTCGGCGCCGACTATGCGCGCATCTGGAGCGAGAGCGCGCCGATGATCGTCGTGCCGGACACGAGCGAGCTGCTCCCCGTCATCCCAAACCACCCCCACAACCTTTTCCTGCAAACCTGGCTTGAGCTTGGCCTGCCGGGCGTCTTCGCGCTTGCGATTTTTCTAATCGCCGGCGCCCGCGTCCTCGCAAGCGCAAATCTTCAGAAGCCGATCGTTGCGGCGAGCTGCGGCGCGTTTGCAGCGATCCTCGTTTCGATCCTGGTTGAGGCGAGCCTGTGGCAGGTCTGGCGCCTCGCCTCGATGGCGGTCGCGGCCATGGGCGTCGGGCTCGCCTATTCCCTGCATGTGAACTGGTCGCGCTTGCCGTGACCCGCATCAGCGCCATCGTGGTCAGCTATTTCACCGGGCCTTTGCTCAACCGATCCATTGAAGCGCTGCGCGCGCAAGACCCTGTCGACGAAATCATCCTTATCGACAACGGCAATCCGAAAGGCGCGGTCGCGCGCGCTATCGAGGGCGCCGGCGCGCCGGTGATCGTTCTTTCCGGCCAGGGCAATGTTGGTTTCGCCGCCGCCTGCAACAAGGGTGCGCAAATCGCCGGCGGCGAGTATCTTCTTTTCGTCAATCCGGACGCGGTGCTTGAGGCGGGCGCCGCCGCGCGCCTCATTTCCGATGCGGCGACGCTTGCGCGCCCCTGGCTCGTCGGCGCCAAGATCGTCGATCCGGACGGCGCCGAACAGCAGGGCTCGCGCCGCAACGCGCTGACGCCAGCAAGGGCGATTGGCGAGCTCTTAAGGCTCGACCGGTTCGGCGGCGAAGAACGCCGTTTCAATCTGCATGAAACACCGTGTCCGGAAGAAATGGTCGAGATGCCGGTCATTTCCGGCGCCTGTTTTCTCGTTCCCAGCAAGGATTTTCACGATATCGGCGGCATGGACGAGCGCTACTTCCTGCATGTCGAGGATGTCGATTTCTGTCGTCGCTTCTCTGAGAATGGCGGGCGCGTCTACTTCAACCCGAATGTTCGCGTTGTTCATTTCAAAGGGTCAAGCCGCTCGTCGCGCGCGGGTGTTGAAGCGATGAAAGCCAAGAGCCTCAGCCGCTATTTCCACGCGCATTTTTCCGAAAACTATCCTGCGCCGGCGCTATGGGCGATCGATGGCCTTTTGTGGAGCGCGTTTGCAGCGCGCGCCGGCCTCGGCGCGATGCGCTGGATCGCGCGCGGGACAGTGTTTTTCCTGCGCAACGGTCCGCGCGGGATGGCCCGCGCCAGATCCATGGCGCGGCGGCGCAAGGCGCTTCGTAACAACAGCTAGTCTTGCTTTGGCCGTCCGTAGTCGCTGATTTCAAACAGCGTGAAGATGCGCGTCGCGCCGGGCCCCACGCGCCCGCTCGCATCGCCGACGCGCTCGATCCGGCCGAAGCGATAATTCACATGGGCGTCGGTCGGCAGGATCGAGACGAAGAGGGCGTTGCGATGCGCGTCCGCGCGAAAGGGCGTGAACGCTTCATAATGATGATCAACGCCGGAATTGGGATCTAGGGCGGCGATCTCATAATCGCGCTCGCGCTGATAATAAAACATCTCCGCAATCATCGACCGGTCGTCAAAGAGGACGACGTCATAGTCTTTCGTCCGCGCCTGTTCGTCGATCGCCTCGGTCATGTCCTTCCAGCCGCGCAAGGTTTCGACGGCGCGCCCGGCGCCGACCGCGTCGATCAGCGCGAATTGCGTTACCGCGACGGCGAGGATCGCCGCGATGGCGGCGTTGAGGCCAAGGCTCGCCCTCGCGATCCGCACGCGGTTCTCCTGCAGCAAAAACGCCGTCACGAGAATGATCGCCGCAGGGAACGCCGCCGCCGCCCAGTTAGCGTGGGCGCGCGAAATGAGCGCCTGGCCCGAGACAATCAGAAACGGCGTTGCGGTGAAAACAGCGAGGACAAGGCGCGGCGCGTCGATCCTGGGCCTTGCGAGGGCGGCAGCGGCCGCTGCGATCAGCGCGGCGAAAGCGATCGGGCCGAAGACCGCGAATTGCGCCAGCGCAAAGGACAAAAAGGCGAGCGGCTTGAATGGAAACGACGTCCAGTTTGCATTCGCCGCCGTGTGACTCACGGTCTGAAAATCATTGGCTGCGTTCCACGCGATGTTCGGCGCGAAGATGACCGCGGCGATCAGCGCTGCGGCGATCATGCCGGGACGGGCGAAAGCGCGCCGCGCCGCCGGTGACAGCGCCATCGCGGCGGCGAGCGCGACAGGAAAATAAAGCATTGCGTATTTCGACAGGAGACCGGCGCCGAGCGCTGCGCCCAGCGCCGCGAAGTCGGTGCCGCGCGGCGTCGGCGCTTTCAGGATACGCATCAAAAAGAACAGCGCCGCTGACCAGAAAAAAAGAAGCGGCGCATCGGTCGTGATCACGAAGGATGAAACCGCGACGCCGGGCAGGGCGAGCCAGCCGATCCCGGCCCAGAACCCGATCCGCGCATCAAAGACGAGACGCGCCGTCAAATAGATAAAGCTCGCCGCGCCAGCGTGCAGCAGCGGGGCGGCGAGGCGGACCGCCCATTCGCTGTCGCCAAAGACGCCGGTTGTCGCCGCGATGAGCCAGGCGATCATCGGCGGCTTGGAGAAATAGCCGGCCGCCGGCTCTTGCGCCCATGTCCAGTATTGCGCCTCGTCCGGTCCGAGATCGCCGTCAGCGAAGACGAGAACGAGCAGCCGCGCCGCGGTGACCGCGAATAGCCAGAACCAGAAAGAGCGGACCATCTTGCTCGCCATTTTCGCCTTGCTCGCGGGAACGGATGTCTCGCCACCGCTAAGAGCGAGACCGACGATCGGGGTAAGCGAGACCGCTCGCCGCCACAAGTCGCAAAGGCGCTGTCGACCCGGCCCGCGCGATCGGCTATGAGCCCGCCGGATGAAGGAAAGCGGCAAGACAACAGCTCCGGCGTTTTACGCCTGGCCAGCGCCAGCCGGCGCTGCCGCGCCGCTCGTCAGCGTTGTGGCGCCGATGCTTAACGAGGCGGGCGTCGCGGGCGCGCTTGTCCGCGAGGTCGCCGCCGCGCTTGGCGATTTCGAACATGAGATCGTCATCGTCGATGACGGATCGAGCGACGGTACGGGCGATGCGCTCGCCGCCGAGAAAAAGGAAATACCGCAACTGCGCGTCATCCGTCACGGCGCCGCCGCCGGTCAAAGTCGCGCCATCCGCAGCGGCGTGCTCGCCGCACGCGGCGCCATAATCGCGATGATCGACGGCGACGGTCAGAACGATCCGAAAGATATTGCTGATTTGATTGCGCGGCTGCGTGCGGCCGATGCGGGTGTTGCGATGGTCGCCGGCGAGCGCGTTGCGCGGGCTGACACAAGCGCCAAGGCGCTCGCCTCGCGCATCGCCAATAGCGTGCGCAAGCGTCTTTTGAAGGACGCGGCCAACGACACGGGCTGCGGGCTCAAAGTCTTTTACCGGGAGGCATATCTGCGCCTTCCCTATTTCGACCACATGCACCGCTATTTTCCCGCCCTGATGGCGCGCGAGGGCTTTGGCGTCGCCTTCGCCCCGGTCTCGGATCGCCCGCGCCGGCATGGCGCCTCAAAATACTCGAATTTCGGGCGTCTGCTGGTCGCGATCCGTGATCTCGCGGGCGTTTTATGGCTGCTCGGGCGCTTTCGGGACCCGAAATCCATCGAGGAACGCCTGGATTAGCGCTCGCATTAGGGGCCGCATTAGGGGGATGCGCGGGCGGCGATGCCTGTGTTAAAAGCGGGACGGTCGTTTTCAATGGCGTGCGAGGCCCCGCGGGCGGCGCGCAACAGAGAGTATTGGGGAAAACTATGTATCAGATGGTGCCGCTGCTGGGGATCAGCCTTATCCTTTACGCCGCGCTGACCTTAACAGGCGCGATGGTCGGGCCGGCTGGCGAGCCATGGTACGACTTGCCTTTCATCGATCTCGCCATGGTGTCCGGCGACACCTGGAACGTCTCTTGGGGCGACGTTTTCTTGCTGGGCAGCCTCGGCCTCCTCTTTGTCGAACTCTTGCGCTCGACCAAGACCGGCTCCGCGTCGATCATGAACCATGCGTTTTCCGTGGTCGTGTTCATCATCGCGCTTTTGCTGTTCATCATCGTCGAAGGCTTCGGCAATTCGGTCTTCTTCCTCTTCATGTCGATGACGTTCCTTGATTTCATGGCCGGCTTCATCGTCACCACCGTGACGGCGCGGCGCGACCTCGCCGTTGGCGGCGGCGTGCTCGGGGACTGAAGCGCTTTTGCGCCTCGTCAGCTCCTGACGTCGATAATCGAGCCGCGCCGGTCCGCGCGGTAATCATCAAGCTGCCGATAGGCGTCGCGGGCCTGCAGGGTAAGCCTTTTGCGCCTTTCAAAATCCTGGGAAACCCAAGCCGGCCCAACGAGGGGCTGCGCGCATGGCGCGTGACGCGCGGGGGCGGGGATTGCCGGCGCAAGCGCCGTAACTGCGCCGCCGGCCGGCGCGCGCAAGCGCCGAGGCGTTACATATTGGGTCGGTCGCACCGCCGGAAGGTTAACAATTGGTTTCATTTGCGCTGCGCGGCGCAAAAATCGCGCCGTTAAGAGCCATCACAATTTCAAATTTTATTTACGCCTCGCGCAGTAAGGTTTCCCGCGCAATTTACGAGTGGGACGGATGGCGGAAAAAGCCGACGCGATTTACAGCCCTGTTGAGACCGGTTCGGCCGCGTCGCGACAGCCTGCAGAGCCTGTCGGCGTCGCTGCGGGGCCCGGTCAAGATCGCCCACACGCCGCCATGGACGGCGCGCTGCAGTCGATGTTCGAATATGAACCGGCGCTTGGCGCGCTGCGCTGGTCCGATGAAACGTCGGCCAAACGCATCCTCGGCGTTGACGATGCTGCCGCGATTGGCTCGCTAGAGGAATTCAACCGGCGCATTGACGACGGGACGGCTGAAGAGCGCCGCGCCGCCTTCGCCGGCGAACGCCAGAGCTATTGCTGCGAATACCGGCTGCGTCGCGACGGCGGCGAAGCTCATTGGGTCGAAGAACGCGGCGGATGGATCGGCCAGGGTGCCGGGCGCCGCCTGATCAGCGTCATCCGCTCGATTGAAAGCCAAAGACAGCGCGATGCGCGCCTGTCTTGGCTGGCGACCAATGACGAATTGACTGGGCATCTGAACCGGGTGTCGCTTCGCCGCGAATTGGAATCCGTGATCGAGGGCGTCAAGGCGGAGAGCCAGTCTGCGGCCTATTTTCTCGCCGGTATTGATGATCTGGGGGCGGTCAACGCCGATTTCGGTTTCGAGGCCGCCGACAAGGTCATCGTTGAAATCTCCAATCGCCTCGCCGGCGTTCTCGGACCGGGCGATCAGATCGGGCGCGTCGCCGGCACGAAATTCGGCATCGTCATCAAGTCCTGCGACGAGGCGTGCCTGCGCGAAATGTGCGCGAAACTGATGAACGCGGTGCGCGCAAGCGTTGTCGAAACGCGCAGGGGCGGCGTCGCAGCGTCAATCTGCATCGGCGCTGTCCTGCTTCCCAGCAACGCTGACACCTCGAATGTCGCGATGTCGCGCGCTGAAGCCGCGCTGGACGCCGCCAAGCGCCAGGGCAAGTCGAGCTGGTCGTCTTTCTCGGAGAAAACCGACACTGTCTCCATGCGCCGGCGCAACACGCATATGTCGGACGTGATCTTGACCGCGCTGAATGAACGGCGCGTGCGTCTTGCATTTCAGCCGATCGTCGCGGATCTCGGCGAAGATCCGAAAAAATTCGAGTGCCTCATCCGCATGCGGGGCGAAGACGGCCAGGACATCCCCGCGCCAGAATTCATTCCGGCTGCGGAGCGTTTGGGCCTCGTTCACCTGCTTGATCGCCGCGTTCTGGAGCTTGCGATCAATACGCTGGAAATCTGCCCGAACATTCATCTCAACGTGAACATCTCTATGGAGACGGTCAAAGACTTCGTGTGGGCCGAGGGCTATATTTCGCATTTGCGCGCGAACCAGCATCTGGCCTCGCGCATCACGGTCGAGTTGACGGAAACACAAGTCATCGACGCCATCGACGCCTCAATCGAGTTCGTCAAGGAGATCAAAAAGCTTGGCTGCTCCTTCGGGATCGACGATTTCGGCGCCGGCTACACGTCATTCCGCAACCTGAAAGCGATGGATATCGATATCCTGAAGATCGATGGATCCTTCGTGACCGGCGTCTCCGCCTCGCGGGAAAACCAGCTTTTCGTGCGCACGTTGCTCGATCTTGCGCGCAATTTCGGCATGGCGACCGTCGCGGAATGGGTCGACAATGAAGCCGACGCGATGCTCTTGAAAGGCCTCGGCGTCGACTTCTTGCAAGGCTTTCTGATCGGCAAACCGGAAACAGCGCCGGACTGGCTGCCCGAAGGCGCGCCCAACGAACCGCAATTGCGCCTGCAGCGCTGACGGACTTCGCTAAAACAGGCCCGCGATCAGCGGGCCAGCCGCGTCACTCTTCTTTCTTTTCGAGATCTTCCAGTTTCTTGCGCAACGTGGCGAGTTGCGCTTTCAACTCGCCGATCTCTTCTGCTTCTTCGCGAGCGCTTTGCGAGGATGCGTACATCGACGTCATCGGCGAGAACATCTTCATCGCCTGATTGTAAAGCTCCATATTTTTGCGCACGCCTTCTTCAAACATAGCGTAGCCGGGCGCGGCGCCGAACGCATCGCGCATGCGTTTGCGCAAGTCGTCCTGGTTTTGAGAAAAGCTGTTCATGCTCATCTCGAGATAAGCCGGAACAAAGCTCTGCAGGCTGTCGCCATAGAACTGAATCAGCTGACGCAGAAATTGAATGGGCAGGAGGTTCTGGCCCTTGCTTTCTTCTTCAAAGATAATCTGTGTCAGGACGGAATGCGTGATGTCGTCGCCGGACTTCGCGTCATAGACGACAAAGTCTTCGCCGTTCTTGACCATGTCGGCGAGAAAATCGAGCGTCACGTAAGAGCTCGTCGATGTGTTGTAGAGGCGCCGATTTGCGTATTTCTTGATGACGACAGCGCCGCCAGCGCCGTTTGTCTTGGCTTTGCCGGCGGGTTTTCGGGCCGACTGAGCGCCCGTTTTCGTTTCTGAATGGCTCATATGTCTTGTTCTCCCAGATGCCAGGACTGATCGCGATCAGCCCCTGAAGCCCGGCGCTGCTCCCCACGGCCCGGACGGCGATTTTTTTGCGTCGCACAGATTTTGTGCGAGTGCTAATGTTGCTATAGCACGAAAAAGCCGTTTGCATACGTCGCCTTCGCGCAGCGCGCGCCGGGCGGGGTTTCCCGGCGGGTCAAAAATCCGCTAAAGGCCGCGCAAACGCCGGCCAGACGCAGAGCTGACGCCGGACCCGGAAGATTTGACAACCAATCACGCCAGTAACCATTCAGGTAAGGAGCTACACAACATGGCCAATGCGGTAATCGTTTCAGCAGCGCGGACAGGCATCGGATCCTTTGGCGGCGGGCTTTCCAGCGTGCCGGCGGCGTCGCTTGGAGAGACGGTGCTGAAGGCGGCGATCGAGCGCGCCGGGATCGCCGGCGAACATATCGACGAGGTCGTAATGGGCCATGTCCTGCAGGCTGGCCAGGGCCAGAACACGGCCCGCCAGGCGAGCGTCAAGGCCGGGGTTCCGGTCGAGCGCCCGGCGAGCACCATCAACCAGGTCTGCGGATCTGGTCTTCGCGCGGTCGCCATGGCGGCGCAGGCCGTGGCGTTGGGCGACGCTAAAATCGTCGCCGCCGGCGGTCATGAAAATATGTCAATGGCGCCGCACGCCGGCTTGATGCGCCCCGGCGTCAAGATGGGCCCCGCCACCTTCGCCGATACCATGATCACGGACGGCCTGTGGGACGCTTTCAACAATTATCACATGGGGCAAACGGCCGAGAACTTGGCGGAGAAATATCAGATCAGCCGCGAAGAACAGGATGCGTTTGCGGTCGCCAGCCAGAACAAGGCCGAGGCGGCGAAAAAGGACGGCAAGTTCAAAGACGAAATCACGCCCGTTACGATCAAGACGCGAAAAGGTGAAACCGTCTTCGATCACGACGAATATATCCGCGAGGGCGCCACCATTGACGGCGTCTCCGGCCTCAAGCCCGCCTTCCAGCGCGACGGCGGCTCGGTCACGGCGGCGAACGCGTCCGGCCTCAATGACGGCGCGGCAGCGTTGATCGTGATGTCGGAAGAAGAAGCAAAGGCTCGCGGCCTCGAGCCCATGGCGCGCATTGCGTCCTGGGCCCATTGCGGTGTTGATCCCTCGATCATGGGCATCGGCCCGGCGCCGGCTTCGCGCCGCGCGCTGGAAAAAGCCGGATGGGACCTTGGCGAGGTTGACCTTATTGAGGCCAATGAAGCCTTCGCCGCCCAGGCGCTCAGCGTCGGCAAGGAGCTCGGCTGGGACGCGGACAAGGTCAACGTCAATGGCGGCGCGATTGCGCTCGGCCATCCGATCGGCGCGTCGGGCGCGCGCATCCTGATCACGTTGCTTTACGAGCTGCAGCGGTCCGGCAAATCGAAAGGGCTCGCAACTTTGTGCATCGGCGGCGGCATGGGCATCGCCATGTGCGTTGAGCGCTGACGCGCAAAAAAACTTCGAACGAATGCGAAGTCCGTCAATAACCAATGGTGAGGAAAGGGAGAAAAAATGGCGAGGAATGCAATCGTAACCGGCGGCACGCGCGGCATCGGCGCGGCGATTTCAAAAACGTTGAAAGACAGAGGCTGCAAGGTGGCTGCGAGCTACGCCGGCAATGACGAGGCGGCGGGGAAGTTCAAAGAGGAAACCGGCATCGACGTCTATAAATGGGATGTCGGCGACTATGAGGCGTGCAAGGCCGGCGTCGCCGATATCGAGGCGGCGCAAGGCCCGACAGACATTCTCGTCAACAACGCCGGCATCACCCGCGACGGCATGTTCCATAAAATGACGCCGGAGCAATGGTCGGAAGTGATCCGCGCCGATCTCGATTCGGTCTTCAACATGTCTCATCATGTGTTCTCCGGCATGCGCGGGCGCGGCTTCGGGCGCATCATCAACATCTCATCGATAAACGGCCAGAAAGGCCAGATGGGCCAGGTCAATTATTCGGCGGCGAAGGCTGGCATGCTCGGCTTCACCCGCGCCCTCGCGCAGGAGGGGGCCTTCAAGGGCGTCACCGTCAACGCGATCGCGCCCGGCTATATCGCAACTGACATGGTCTCGGCCATGAGCGAGGATGTTCTCGCCAAGATTACGGCGCAAATCCCGGTCGGCCGGCTGGGCGAGGCCGAAGAGATCGGCGAATGCGTCGCCTTCCTCGCAGACGATAAGGCCGGTTTCATCACCGGCGCGGTCCTGACCGCCAATGGCGGGCAATATTTCGCCGCATAAGGCCCCGGATTTTCAGCCCAGGCGCCGTTTTCGCGGCGGCCGGGCCCTGATTTCACCAAATTGATCGGCGAAGATGCGCCGGGTAGGAAGGATTTGGTAAGCGGGATCGGTTTTGCGGCATTTGATCGGCATTGCGGCAGTGTTGTTGGCGTCGGCGGGATTGTTGATCCCAGCGGGCGGCGCCGCGGCGCAACCTTATGATCTGGGCCCGCTGACCCGCGCCCAGGACCCGATCAATCCGTTTTCCGCGCTCGTTGGCGAACGCCGCGAGACCCGGCGCGAGCACCCCGGCGCCGGCGAGATTGAACGCTATGTTCTCGCTACGGACAATCGCGCGCTCGTGATCGAAAGCCAGCGCCGCACGGCGCGGGTCAAGTTTCTTTGCGCGCCCGGCGATCTGCGGCTCGATTGCACGCTGGACCCGCTCTCGGAGGCGGCGGAAATCTATCTACTGGCCGCGACCCGGGGTCCGCGCGGCGACATCATTTACAAGAACGCCGAGGGCGACACGCTGTTGCGTCGCGCGTCTTATGGCGGCGCAACAGTGTTCTGGCCCGGCGAAGAGCGCGGGCGCGCGGCCTCGCGGTCCTTCGGAGACGATCCGCCCTTGCGCCTTGCTTTTGCAGATCGGGAAACAGCAACGCGCCGGGCGACGGCGGCGACCGCGCTCATCAGCGCGCTGGCCGGCTCGCCGATCCCGTTTGAAATCGGTCCCGCGCCCATCGACGTGATTGGCGCCGACAGCTCGGTCCTCGCCGATGCGGTTGTCCGCGCCGCGAAAGCAATGAACGCGGTCGCGGGCGATGCGACCGGCGCCCAGATACTGGGCGCGCGCATTGAAAATGTGCGCTTTGGTGTTGGGCCTGCGCCCTCGGTGAGCCTTGAGAAGCGGACGCTGCGCATCAATTATGTGCCGGATCAAGACATCGCCGGACGCCCGTCGTCGCGGGCGATCGAGCGGTTCTTGGAAGAATCGCTCTGAGCTGGGCGCAGAGCCTAAAAACCGCCCAAAACCTGCATAGGTTATCGATGATGGCCTCAATAACCCGCATCCCGTCGCAATTCGGCGCCATAGCGCTCGCCGTGATTGCGGGGTGTGGCGCGCTGGCCGCCAGCGCGGATGCGCAGAGCCTTAAAGACGCGCGGGCGCGAGATGCCGCGGAAAAAGCGCTCGCGCAGGAAGCGGCCTACACCAGCCGCGTTTGCGGACGCGAGATCGATGCGGCGATTGATTGGCGCAGCGCCGCCGACTGGCCCGCCGATCTTCTTCTCGAAGAATGCAACCAGTCCTTAAGCGCGCTTGAAACCGCATGCCGTTCAGGCGCGGCGCCCGCGCAAGCCGTTTCGTTTTTTGTTTGCGCCGGCGATGGAAGCGGTCCGAGCCTTCGGCGGTCGACGCTTCGCTATGGCGCGGGGCGCGGCGAACCTTTTGGCGATACGCTGGAAGCGCTGGGCGGCTAGGCGCCGGCGCCGTGCGCGGCCTGTTCGAGAATGCCGACCCGCACCCCGTCAAACACATATTGCGTCGACAGCGCCATCAACAGCATGCCGAGGATGCGCGTGATGGCGTTCATGCCGGTGCGCCCCAGCGCGTCGCCGATGCGGCTTGCAAAAGCCATCATGAAGACCGCGATCACCAGGACGATCGCCATCGCGCTCAACGCCGCCGCCTTGTCGTAAAAGCCGACGCCCGGACCCATGAGCAACATCACCGTCGCAATCGCGCCGGGACCTGCGAGCATCGGGATCGCGAGCGGGAAGAAAGCGATGTTGTCCCTGGCCGAGGCTTGCGGGCCCGGCGTTTTCGCCTGCGTTTCGCTGTCCGGATCGAAGAACATGCGAAAGCCCATGATGAAAAGAATAATGCCCATCGCCGCGCGGAACGCGGCCATCGAAACGCCGAGATGGTGGAGAAGCGCGTTTCCGGCGAAACCAAAGAAGCACAGGATGGCGACCGAATAGATCGCGGCCATCAATGCGATGCGCAGGCGTTCGCGCTGCGGCTCCGTTTTCGTCAGCGACGCAAAAATCGGCGTCACCAAGATCGGATCGATCACGATAAAGAGCGTGACGAAGGCGGTGACGAAAGCGGGAAGAAGGTCGGCGATCATTGCGGGCGGGTCCGTTCAGCGAGCGCTTGTTGCCGCGTTTTCTGGTGCTGCGCAAGCGCTTCGAGATGTCGCATCGGCGATCACGCTTTCATAGAGGCGAATATAGTCGTCGGCTTTCGCAAACCAGCTGAAATGTGTTTCAACACGGCGCCGGCCCGCCGCGCCCATGCGCTCAACCTCCGCCGGGTTTTCGGCGAAGCGCGTCATCGCTTCGGACAATTCGCTTACGACATAGTCACGCCCGCGCGGTTCGATGAGGACGCCCGTCTCCGCCGTCACGTAATCCTGCGGGCCGCCCCAGTCGACGGCGATGGCCGGCGTGCCGCTGGCGAAGGCCTCGAGGATCACGGCGCCCCCGCAGTCGCGCAAGGACGGAAATGCGAGCGCCGTCGCCCTGGCGAGAGTCTTCTGAATCTCCGCATGCGGCAGAAACCCGGTAAAGCGCACGCGGCCGGGCGCCGCCGCTTTCGCCCGCTCTTCGAGCGCCGCCCGTTCGGGGCCGTCGCCGATGATGACAAGCTTCAGGGGCGAAGGCGTTTTGGCGAAGGCGTCGATCAGCATGTCGACGCCCTTCAGCCATAAAAGCCGCCCGACAAAAACGATCTCGGGCGAGCGTTCGCCGTCAAGAATCGGCGCCGGCCAGTCGTCGAGATCGACGCCGTTCTCCGCCATGAGCAGAACCCGATCATCGGAAATGTTCGCCGGCAGACCGCGCCTCGTTCGATCATTCGCGACTAAGAGCCGCGCCGCCTCTTTTTTGCCGGGCGCGAGACGATTGGCGAGGCGCGCCAGCGCGCGGCCCGCCGCGGCGGCTTTGTCGGCGCCGCGCGCATAGTCGCGCTCGAAGGCCGGCGGAAAGCGCATCGCCCCGTTCATGGGCCCGATGATCAAGGGCGCTTGAAGGCCGGTCAGGAATGACGGCGACATCGGCGAGACCGGCGTCGGTTGGTGGATAAGGTCGAACGCCGTCTCCTTTTCGAGGCGCCGCGCGGCGTCGGCGAGCCGGCGCATGGTGGAGAGACCGATCGCTGTGTTGAAGACGATGTCCCTCAGCGATGGCGGCGCGCGCTCGCCAAGAAAGTTGAGCGCCTTCTCAACGGACGCGTCCTCGACGAAATGAAAGCGCACGGTGTTCGCGAGCGGACTTTCAAGGATTTCATCGCGCACCCGCGCATGGGTCAGCGCATGGGTTTCAACGCCCCGGGCCGAAAGCTCGCGCGCGAGATGAAAAGGCAGCACCGCCTCTCCGCCCATGCGGCGGGAAATATTGCCGGCGACGATGAGAACGCGCATTCCGCTGCCTTTCATCTCAATCTTTTCGCCCATTGTCGTTCAAGACCTTGCCGCCTACCTCCTTAAGGCCCGTTTGTCATTGCCGTCCATGGTTGCCCGGCCCAGCCCCCGCGGCTAGGTTCGCGCCATTCGTAGCGGCCTTCCGACAGAAGGGAGTTTTTCATGGCCCAGGGCGTTGTCGCGCTTACCCCGCAGGAAGCGGTGATCTATCTCATGGTGATGACGTCGGCCTCCGACGGGTCGATTAATGATGCGGAGCTGCGCACCATCGGCCGGGTCGTGCGCTCCTTTCCCCTGTTTTCTGAAGCGGACGAGGCGAACCTCGTCCGGATCGCGGAAGCCTGCGGCGAGTTGATGGCGTCGGACGGCGGCCTGCACAAGGTGCTGGAGGCGGCGGCGACGGCCTTGCCGAAACATCTCGCCGAGACCGCCTATGCGGCGGTGGTCGATGTCGTCACGGCGGACGAAAATCTCGACATCACGGAGATCCGCGTCCTTGAGCTTATTCGCGACGCGCTGCGCGTCGAGGATGACGGCGCCCAGGCGATCGAGCATTCGGCCCGCGCCCGCCATATGACCGTCGATCAGGTGGTGTGATCGCGCGCGGCGCGCTTTAGCTCCGCCGCGTCAACTGAATGACCGGAAACAGCGCAAAAAGGACCTGACCGGCCAGGCCGACGGCGCCGAGCAGCGTTGCATAGCGCGCGAATTCTTCCGCAGCGCTGCGCCCGAAACCGAAAATCGCGAGGGCGAACTCCGCCGCGATCAGCAAGGCGAAGGCGACCGCGCCCATCAGCGCGCGGGCCCCGATGGCGGCCGGCACAGCGAGCCAGATGATGATGGCCGCGCAGGCGACCCAGCTCGCAAAGAGGATCACGGGAAGCTCGATCATCAGCGCGCCGGCCTCGCCGAAGGTCGGCGCCAGGACGAAAACGCGAAGCGTTCCGAGCGCGAACCCGATCGCGAAGACGGCTGCGAAATACGCCGCGCCGGCGCGCATCGCCGTCATCGCAGGAGCGCCCAGCAGACGCTGGCGACGATCAGGGCAATGAGGATATTCAGCATCACGCCTTCGCGCGCCATGCGCGCAATCGAGACGCGGCCCGTGCCATAGATGATGGCGTTGGGCGCGGTCGCGACGGGCAACATGAAGGCGCAACTCGAGGAGATGACGGCCGGGATCATCAACAGCTCCGGCTTGATGCCGGCGCCGGCCGCCACCGCCGCAAGAAGCGGCATCAAAAGGTTGGCGGTCGCCGTGTTCGAGGTGATCTCGGTCAGGAACGTCACTGAGAGGCAAAGCCCGAGGATCATCGCGAAGACCGGCAGGGTCGCGAGCATTGCGAGATTTTCCCCGATCAGGAGATCGAGCCCGCTCGCGCGGAAGGCGCTGGCGATGCAGATGCCGCCGGCGAAAAGGAGGAGCATCCCCCACGGAATGTCGGAGGCGGTCTTCCAGTCGAGGAGCGCGCCGCCCTTTCCGTCAGGCACGAGAAACATCAAGATGACGGCGAGCACGGCGACGGTTGAATCGCCTGCGAGCTCCATGCCGAGGGCGCCGGACCAGCCGCCGAAAGGTTCAGCCCGCGTCACCCACATCAAGATGGCGAGGCCGAAGACGATCATGGTCCGCGCCTCGTCGGGCGCCCAGGGGCCGGGATCGCGCAAAGCTGGCGCCGTGACGCCCTTCAGCGAGCGCGTCAGCCACATCCACATCACCGGGATCCCGAGAAAAACGATGGGGAGGCCTGTCGCCATCCACCCGGTGAAAGAATATTCTTCGCCCGTGGCGAGAAGGAAATTCTCTGCAAAGATGAGGTTCGGCGGCGTGCCGATCAGCGTCGCTGTGCCGCCGAGAGACGCCGCATAGGCGATCCCCAGCAACAGCGGCGCGCCGAGTTTTGGATCGTCCGTACGCGACAGGATGGCGAGCGCCATGGTCGCCAGCATCAGCGTTGTCGCCGTGTTGGAGATCCACATTGACAGGACCGCCGCGGCGACCATGAAGCCGAGGACCAGCCGTCCGCCGGAAACGCCGACGAGGTGGATCATGTAAAGCGCAAGGCGCTCATGCAGGCCTGATTTCGACAAGGCTTTCGACAGCATGAAGGACGCCATCAGGAGAATGATCACATAGGAGCCGAGCGCGGCGGCCGCCTGGCGTTGGTCGAGAACGCCGGCCAAGGGAAAAAGCGCAAAAGGGACAAGTGATGTCGCCGGGATGGGGAGTGCTTCGGTCACCCACCAGACCGCCGTCAGCGTGGTGATGGCGATGGTCCAGACGATCTTGTCGTCGAGCCCGGCGGTGCGCGCGGCGTAAAGAGCCGCGGCCGACAGAAGAAGGCCGATCAGGATGCGCGCCGGTTTCATGACCCGCCATCTGACCGGGCTTGCCCGGCCTTGTCCAGTTGGCGCGTGCAGGCGGCGCCGATTCACGATAAGGATTTTAGCCATGAAAATTTTGATCGCCATCATCGCCGCTTTGTTTGCGGGCGCAGGCCACGCCGCCGCCGCCAACATCAATCCGCAAGCGCTCGCCGCCTTTGACGCCGGCCGCTATGACGAAACCGAAACGCTGGCGGTGGCCGAGGATGACGCGGTCCATCTCGCGCTCGCCGCCCGGGCGCTCAACGCCAAGGCCTATCTGGAGGCCGACGACAAAGCCGCGAAGCGCCTTTTAAAACGCGCGCAAAAGCTCGCCGAAGAGGCCGCCGAACGCGACCCCGCGCTCGCCGACGCCTGGCTTCAGGGCGCTGTCGCCATGGGCCAGCGGGCCTCGCGCCTGTCGGCCATGCGCGCCTTCATGTCCGGGCTCGGCGGCGGATCGCGCGAGAAACTCGACACCGCGCTTGAGCTGGATCCGGAGAACCCGTGGGTCCTGTCGACGTCCGGCGGCTGGCACTTTGCGGTCGCCACGCGGGCCGGCGAAGGGCGCTTCGGATCGGATTCGTCCGTTGGCCTTGAACACTATCGGGGCGCGCGTACGTTCGCGCCGGAGAATGTCGCCATCGCCTATGAGATGGCGCGGCGAATTCTCACCCATGGCGAGCCCGACTGGCGCGATGAAGCGCTAAGCGTTCTCGAAGTCGCCGCAACCGCGGCGCCGGCGAACGCCTTCGATGAAGCGCTTCAAACCCGCGCGTTGGAATTAAAGCAGGCTATCGCATCCGGCGCCGAGGCGGAGAAAGCGTTTCTCGACGCGCAGCCGTGAGCCGGCTTTGAGACCTTCGGGAGCGGCGTTTTCCCAATGAAAAACGATCGGCCGCGTTCGGCCGGGGATCGCCATAGTGGTCTCTGAGACGCTTCTTCCGGAAACCAAACCTCACAACGAAATTTCACTGAGACATCTATAGGACCGACACGGAACTGTTGCGGCCTGCGGGCCGGGCAACTACCGTCGCGTCAGCACAAAGGGACACTATGGCTGAGTCTAACAAGCTGGCGCCGATACCGAAGCCGCCGGGCAAGCCTGTCGTCGGCAATGCGCTGACGGTCGACGCCGGCGCGCCGCTGCAAAGCCTGAAGACGCTCGCCGACGAATATGGGCCGATCTTCTGGATGGACATTATGGGCACGCCCATCGTCCTCGTCTCCGGCGCCGATCTGGTTCAGGAATTGTGCGACGAGACCCGGTTCGACAAGAGCGTGCGCGGTCCCTTGCGCCGGCTGAGGGTGATCGGCGGCGACGGCCTTTTCACTGGCGACACGACGGCGCCGAACTGGAGCAAGGCCCACAACATCTTGATGCCGACCTTCAGCCAGAAATCCATGCGCGGCTATCTGCCGATGATGGTCGATATCGCCGAACAGCTGATGCTGAAATGGGAGCGGCTCAACGCCGACGACGAAATCGACGTGCCGCGGGATATGATCGGTTTGACGCTCGACACGATCGGCCTGTGCGGCTTCGACTATCGTTTCAATTCTTTCTACAGCGAGGAGTTTCATCCCTTCATCGACGCGCTCACTCGGACGCTGGAAATCGCGATGCTGCAGCGCGGCCTGCCGATGGAAAATTTCATGTTGCGCGACCGCCTGAAACAGCTCGGCCGCGATGTCGACTATATGAATACGCTTGTCGACGACATCATCCGGCAGCGGCGCAAGACCGGCGGCGATCAGAAGGATCTATTGAATTTCATGCTCGCCGGCCGGGACCCGGTGACGGGCGAGGGCCTTTCGGATGAAAACATCCGTTATCAGATCAATACGTTTCTGATCGCCGGTCATGAGACGACGTCCGGCATGCTGTCCTTCGCGCTTTATTACCTCTTGAAAAATCCGGACGTCTTAACGCGCGCCTATGAAGAGGCGGACCGCGTGCTCGGGCGAGATATTTCGCAGGCCCCGACCATGGCCCAGATTGGCCAGCTCGACTACATACGCGCCGTTTTATCGGAAGCGCTGCGCCTGTGGCCAACGGCGCCGGCCTTCAGCGTTGCGCCGTTTAAAGATGAAGTCATCGGCGGAAAATACCCGCTTCCGAAGGGCGTTTTTGTCAACATTCTGGGGCTGTCGCTCCATCGCGACAAAACGGTCTGGGGCGAGACGCCGGACGTCTTCAATCCTGAGAATTTCCTCGGCGACGCCGAAGCCAAGCGCCATCCGGCGGGCTATAAGCCCTTCGGCAACGGCCAGCGCGCCTGCATCGGCCGGCAATTCGCGATGCAGGAGGCCGTCATGGTCATGGGCATGATCCTGCAACGCTTTCAACTGTTCGATCACACGGACTATCAGTTGAAAATCAAGGAGACGCTGTCCTTAAAGCCGGATGGGTTTCGCATCAAAGTCGCCCTGCGCCCGGATATCGTGCGCGGCTCGGGGCGCGCCGTCGCCGAAGCGGAAACGACCGCGCGCGCCGACAATCGCGCGCAGCGCCCGAAGCACGATACACCGCTTTACGTCCTCTACGGATCAAATCTCGGCGCGACGGAGAGCCTTGCGCGCGACGTCGCGCAGACCGGCGAACTCAACGGCTTCGCGGTGACGATGGCCGGCCTCGACGACTATGCCGGGCGAATGCCGACGGACGGGCCGGTCGTCATCTTGAGCGCGTCTTACAATGGCGCGCCGCCCAACAACGCCGTCCGGTTCGTCGACTGGCTGGATGCGGCGGGCCCCGAAGACGTCAGGGACGTTTCCTTTCTCGTCTTCGGCTGCGGCAACCGCGACTGGGCGGCGACCTTTCAAAGCGTGCCGCGCACTATTGACGAGCGCCTAACCGCCCTTGGCGCCAATTGCCTCATCCCCCGCGCCGAAGGCGACGCCCGCGACGATCTTGACGGGCAGTTTCAGACTTGGCTTGCAGGTCTGTGGCCGAGCCTTGGCGAGGCGTTGGATCTCGCGATCGACTTTGACCGCCCGGTCGACGCAGAGCCGCTCTACAAGGTCGAAATCGCCGAGAGCGTGACGGCGAATCCGGTGGCGAACCAGGCCGGCGCCGTTGACATGACGATCCTGGAGAACCGCGAGCTGCAAACCCACGCCGACGGCGCGAGCGAGACCCGCTCCACCCGTCACATTGAAATCGCGCTCCCCGACGGCGTCAGTTACGAGCCGGGCGATCATCTTTGCGTCGTCCCGGTCAATCCGCCGGCGCTTGTTGAGCGCGCCCTCAATCGCATCGGGCTCGACGCCGACGCCTATGTGAGGATCGAATCGCGCAGCCAGATGCGCGGGCCGTTTCCGAGCGGCAGCACCTTTTCGGTCCGGCGCCTTGCGGAGCGCTACGGCGAACTGCAGGCCGTCGCCACGCGCAAGGACATCGCCGTTCTCGCTTCCTACACGCAATGCCCCGACAGCAGAGCCAAGCTCGAAGCCATCGCGGCGCCGGCCAAGAACGGGTCCGATCTTTATCGCAGCGACGTTCAGGCGAAACGAAAATCCGTCCTCGACTTGCTTGAAGAATACCCCGCCTGCGATCTGCCCTTCGCGGTGTTCCTGGAGATGATCCCGTGGCTGACGCCGCGCTATTATTCCATCTCCTCGTCAATGCGCGCCGCGCCCGACCGCTGCTCGATCACCGTGGCCGTCGTCGAGGGGCCGGCGCGATCAGGCAATGGCGTTTATCGCGGGATTTGTTCGACGCATCTGGCGGACATGGCTGCGGGCGAGACCGTGCAGGCGGCGATACAAAAGCCGAGCGCGCCGTTCCGCATGCCGGAAGACCCGTCCGTACCCATCGTCATGATCGGTCCTGGCACCGGCCTTGCGCCCTTTCGCGGCTTCATTCAGGCGCGCCGGGCGACGAAAGGCGGAGGCGCGCAGCTCGGCGAGGCGATGCTGTTCTTCGGATGCCGCCGCCCCGATGAAGACTTTATCTATGCTGACGAATTGAAGGCGGCCGAAGCGGACGGCCTGATCACGCTTCATACGGCGTTTTCACGCGCGCAGGATGAGCGCATCTATGTGCAGGATGTCCTGCGCAAGGAACAAGCCGCCGTGTGGCGCCTGATCGAGGAGGGGGCCATCGTCTATGTCTGCGGCGACGGCGCCGGCATGGAGCCTGATGTGCGCCGGGCACTGACGAAAATCTATGCTGAAAACGCAGATGTTGATTTTTCACAAGCCGAGGCGTGGATGGACGACTTCGCATCGAAGGGCCGCTATGTCCTCGACGTATGGGCGGGTTGAACGGACTTACAGAAACTGCAGATCGCAAGAGCGAAGTCCTTCGGATCATGCTATAGGGGTCTTCAGCTAGTGGGAGCGCGGGGGCGATGTCGGAATCGGATCTCTTAGAACTTGCTGCGCTGTCGCGCGCGAATTTGGCTTTTCTTGTAACGCAAATCATCGCTGTTCAATTTGCGATCATCGCGGGGATTTATCTGTTCTTATACCGCGCAGGCTTCTTGCTGAAGTTGGGCGTGCTCGTTTTGTATTCGGCCGGCTATGCGGGCCTTATCAGCTTGTATTATTGGGAACAGACCGCCTATGTCGCTGTCAGAGAAGCCATTCAGGGTCTGCCCGAAAGAAGCGCGGCAGCGGGCGCCGTCATTGATTGGGTGGAAGGACCGGGCCGGAATGTGTCCACCTTCGTGATGGGACTCTTTGCGGCGAACTGGTTCGTGATCGCATTCTTCTTGTTCGTGCCCGTTCTCAGGCGAAGTGACGAATATTGATTTGAGATGTGCCCGGCTGAGTGAAACCGACGATCGCCTCGCCTTCAGTCATTGACGCCAACCAGCCATCTCGCATCTGTCGATTCGTCTCGCTGGACCTTGGGCCCGGCGCGCGCTAGGCGGTGCGAATGCAACGGGATGACGCCGAGACTTTCGTTTATCGCCTCGCCAGCGCCGCGGAATGGACCGCGACGCAGGAGACGGGCGTCGCGCCGACCCGCGAGATCGACAAGCGCGACGGCTATATCCATCTCTCCACCCGCGCGCAGGTTCTGGCCACCGCGAATCTTCATTTCGCCGGCGCGCGCGATCTCTTCGCCCTTGAAATCCCGCTGGCGCCCATCGCGGACCAGGTAAAATTCGAGCTGGCTCCGAAGCGGGGCGAGACTTTCCCGCATCTTTACGGGGCTTTGCGCGCTCGTCATGTCGCCCGCGCCATCCCGCTCATTGAAGGCGAGACGGGCTTCGCCTTCGGAGAGCCGGCGTGAGGCCGCCCGCGTTTCTTGCGGAGGCGGGCGCCAAGGCGGCGCTGGCGCTGTCGCCAGAGGACGCGCACCGGCTCACTGTCCGCATGCTGAAAAGGAGCCTCGGCCCCAAGCTGCGCCGCGAGACACCGCGTCTTGCGATCTCCGTCGCCGGAATAGACTTCCCAAATCCCCTCGGCCTCGCTGCGGGTTTCGACAAGAACGCCGAAGTCCCGAACGCGATGCTCGACCTCGGTTTCGGTTTCGTCGAGATCGGCGGCGTGACGCCGCGCGCCCAGCCCGGCAATGCGCGCCCGCGCGTCTTCCGCCTGCGCGAGGACGCGGCCGTCATCAATCGCTACGGCTTTAACAATGACGGGCTCGAGCGGATCGCCGCGCGCCTCAAACGCCGGCGGCGCAAGGGCGTTGTCGGCGCCAATCTCGGCGCCAATAAGGACAGCGCCGACCGCGCCGCGGATTATGTGACGGGCTTGCGCGGGCTCGTCGGTCTCGTTGATTTCTTCACCGTCAATGTCTCATCGCCCAACACGCCGGGCCTGCGCGCATTGCAGGACAAGGGCGCGCTGCAAGAGCTGATGCGCGCCGTCATCGCCGAACGCGACGCGAACGGTCCGGCTGCGCCGGTGTTTTTGAAAATCGCGCCCGATCTTCAAGATGCGGACAAGGCCGATATCGCAGCGTTGACGCGCGAGATGAACCTTGACGGGCTCATCATCTCCAACACGACCATCGCAAGGCCGGACAGTCTGCGCAGCCCGCGCGCGAGCGAGACGGGCGGGCTCTCCGGCCAGCCCCTTTTCGCTATGTCGACGGCGCTCTTGCGCGACTTCCGGAAAGAACTCGGCGCGGAGACGCCCCTGATCGGGGTCGGCGGCGTCTCGTCGGCCCGCGACGCCTATGAGAAAATTCTCGCCGGCGCCGCGCTCGTGCAGCTTTACACCGCCATGGTCTATGAGGGTCCCGGGCTGCCCGCGCGGATCTTACGCGATCTGCCGCCTTTTCTAGACGCAGACGGGTTCGAGACGATCTCAGAGGCCGTCGGCGCCGAACACCGCTAAGGCGCAAAGGCCCTTGAAAGGCGCGGCATGTAAATCGCCAGCGTCGCGGCGCGCAGGATGAAATAGAGCGAGAACGCCGCCCACAGTCCGTGATTGCCGTATTCGGCGCCCAACCACAGCGATGCGGCGATGAAAATCGGCGCCGAAATGATCATCGAATCGCGCATCTCTTTTGCGCGGGTCGCGCCGATGAAGATGCCGTCGAGCTGAAAGCCGACAACAACGATCAGTGGACTGATCACCACCCAGGGCATGTAGGCGCTCGCGGTTTCGCGCAAATCTCCAGGCGGGGTCAACATTGCGAGGATCGGATCGCCGGCGAAGCCGTAAAGCGCTGCGAAGAACAATGCGGCGGCCCCGGCGAGGATGAAGGTGCGGCGCACCGCCATTTCATATTGCGCCGCGCCTGCGGCTCTGTCGCGCACGCCCACCGCCTTGCCGACAAGGGCTTCGGCGGCGATGGCGGTTCCGTCGAGGGCGAGCCCGGTGAAGAGAAAGAGCTGAAGCAATGTCTGGTTGGCGGCGAGGGGAATGTCGCCAAAGGCGCCCGAGCGCTGCACGAACCAGGCGAAGCTGAAGGCGAGAAGCACGGTGCGGATGAAGATGTCGCGATTGACGGAAATCGTGCGCCGGATTTTTTTCGCCTCCCAGAAATCCTCGATCCGCCAATGGGCGCGCAGGCCCCCATGGCGGCGCAGGATGAGGGCGACGAAGAAAAGGCAGATGAAGAACCCAGAGATTTCTGCGATCAGCGTGCCGGCGGCGACACCGGCCGCGCCCCAGTTGAACTCAACGACGAAGAGATAATCGAGGACGATGTTCATGAGCGTCATCGCGATCGAGGCGATCATCAGATAGTCGGTGCGCTCGCGCGCGGAGAACCAGCCGAGCGCGGCGTAGGTCGCGAGCACGAATGGCGCGCCCCAGATCCGGATCGCGTAATAGGTCGTCGCCGTTTCAAAGGTCGCCGCGCTGGCGTCGGAGCCGATTGCGAGGGCCTGAAAGGAGAGCCAGCCGATCGGCCATTGAATGAGAACCAGCATCAGGCCGACCGCGCCGCCGATCGCCGCGCCGCGTACAAGGGCCGCGCGCGCCTCTGGCTCGTCGTCGCCGCCGGCGGCCTGGGCGGTGAGCCCGGCAACGCTCATGCGGATGAAGCCGAAGCTCCAATAGGCGAGGGAGAAGATGACCGAGCCGAGCCCGATCGCTGCAACGTCGAGGGGCTGCGCGGAATGGGCGAGCGCCCACACGTCGACCGCGCCGAGAAGAGGCGTCACCGATGAGGCGACGGAGGCCGGCCATGCCAGCGCGAAGATTCGCCGATAAGTGATCGCCGCGCCGGCGTGTCTGTCATTCATGATCGTCCCATGAGGAGAGGCGCTTCGCTTAGCGGGCGGACGCTTACTTGTCACGGCGACTTGCAAGGCAGGGGCAACTTGCGGGCCGAGGCGACTTGCAGGCCAGGGCGACTGGCGCGACAATCCTTCGATGACTGAAGACTGGAAGCAATGGCAAACGCCGCCCGGCGGCACCGGCAACGCCTTTGACGGCTCCGCGATCGGGGCGCTCGCCCATCTTTACCGCGGCGAGGTCTATCGCTCGACGATCTGGCGCACGCGCCTCGACACCACCACCAACTGGTCCGTCGTCACCCTCGGGCTTGCGCTCTCCATCGTTTATTCAAGCCCGACCGCCTCGGCGCTGCCCTTATTGCTGGTCGGCATCCTGATCGCGATGTTCCTGATCCTGGAAGCGCGCCGCTATCGCTATTTCAATGTCTGGCGCGCGCGGGCGCGCTGGATCGAAACGAATTTCTACGCCCCGATGCTCCTGCGCAGCACGCCGCCGGCGCCCGGCGAATGGCAGGACATCCTCGCCAGAGACTATCTGACGCCGCAATATCATATTGGCTTCTGGCGCGCCCTCGGCCGGCGCATTCGCCGGAACTATATGTGGATCTTTTCGTTCCAGGCGGTCGCATATTTCGGCAAAATCGTCATCCACCCGACGCCGCTTTCCTCCGTAGACGAATTTTTTGGTCGGATGACGCTCGGTCCATTGCCCGGCTATGTCGTGTTGATGATCGGTGTGGGCTTGCATCTTTCCTGGATCATGCTCGCCCTTTTTACGCGCGCCCGCGACAAGGCGGCCCATGCGGGCCGGCACGGCGTTGGCGGCATGGGCTGAAAACTTTCCCCAATTGCGGACTGCGGCCCTCAAATTCGCAATCCTGTCACTTTGCGGCAATTGCATTGTCACAATTGGCGCTCAAGAGCGTCAAAGGCTCGCTCCGGGCGAACGTTTGGAAACAGCGATCGCCGGGTGTCGGGCGTTGATCCCGAGGGGGAGATTGGTTGCGTAGTCCATTGGTTGTGTAGTTTGGGCGGCGGCGTAGCGTATCGCCGCCCGTTTCACTTTTCGCAGCCGCCGGCTATTGATCGTCAAAGACCAGGCGTGGGCCGTCTTCGCTTTCAACAATCCGGTAAAAACAGCTGCGCCGATTGGTGTGACAGGCGGGCCCCGTTTGTTCGACGACGAGTTGGATCGCGTCCTGATCGCAATCGGCGCGCACTTCAACGACGCGCTGGCGATGGCCGGAGGTCTCGCCCTTCCGCCATAAAGCCTTGCGCGAGCGCGACCAGTAATGCGCCTCGCCTGTTTCAAGCGTCAGCGACAGGGCCTCGGCGTTCATCCAGGCGAGCATCAAGAGGCGCCCGTCCGACGCGTCGGTGGCGACGGCGGGGATCAGCCCGTCGGCGTTGAAGCGGGGCTCGAAGCGGGTCGTTTCTTCGATAGGGTCTGCCATAAGCCGATCATACAGCGCGCAGGCGTTTAGCCTAGACGCTTTGCACGCTGATATTGCGCATTCTCGCGCTGGCGGTTAGCAGTCAGCGGTGATGACAACGCGCCTTCGCGATTTTCTCCGAAACCGATGCGGCTGATCGAAGCGATATTCCCGTCTCAGCGCTCTGACGACGTTGCACGCGCCGTCGAGGACTGCAAACCGACTCATGTGCGATATACGCCCACGGAAGAAGACGGCCTGAAGGTGCTGCATGCGTTCTTCGCGGACGAAACGGCGCAAGGTCTCGTAGATAAGCTGCAGGAGATCTGCGAGGGCGGCGATGACTGGCGCATCCTTGTTTATCCTGTCGAGGCGACGGCGCCGCAGCCTGAAGAGGATGAAGCGCGCAATGAAGACAAAGCGCGCCAGCGCAAATTGGCGCTTCGCGAAGAGATTTATGACGATGTCGCCGACGGCGCCGCGCTGTCGCCTGACTTTTTCATTCTCGTTGTCGCCTCGACGATTGTCGCCGCGCTCGGGCTTAACGCTGACAATGTCGCGGCGGTGATCGGGGCGATGGTGATCGCGCCCTTGCTGGGGCCGATTCTCGCGGTCTCGCTGGCCGCGGCGCTTGGCGATTTCGGTCTCTTGGCGAGGGGATCGCGCAACGCCGTCATCGGCCTCGCCATCGGGGTCGGCGTCTCAGCCTCGATGGCGTTGATCATCGATATCAACCCGGACAGTCAGGAGCTGATGAGCCGCACGGTCGCCGGCTATGATTCTATTTTTCTGGCGCTGGCGGCCGGCGTCGCGGCGGCTCTGTCCATCGTCGCTGGCGTTTCGACCGCGCTCGTCGGCGTTATGGTGGCGGTGGCGTTGTTGCCGCCCGCCGCCGCGCTCGGCCTTTTTCTCGGGGACGGCGACGTCTTTTTGGCCGGCCGCGCGGGTCTTCTACTGACCATCAATGTGGTGTGCATCATGCTCGCGGCGCAGGGCGTCTATTTTTTCAAAGGCGTGCGCCCGCGCACCTGGTGGGAAAAGAAAAAGGCGAGCCGCGCATCGAAGATAAATCTTGCGATCCTGTCGGCGCTTCTGGCTGCGCTCGCCGCCATTATCTTTTTCTCGCCCTCCGGCTCGATCCCGGACATTTCTGGAACGAACGACCTTGAGGGAGCGGAATCCGGCCAATGAAAGCGCCGCCGGCCTTCAACGCGCCCGCTGAAGGGCGCCTGTCGCCAGAGACCATCGCGGCTTTCGAGGCAGACGGGTTCGTCATGTTGCGCGGCTTCGCTGACAAGACGGCCTGCGCCAGGCTCCGCGAGCACGCCGTCAAACTCACGGAGAAGGACGCGCCGGCCCAATCGCAAAGCGTCTTTTCAACGACGTCGAATGTTCAGCTATCGGATGATTATTTCATTCGATCCGGCGCCAATATTTCGTACTTCTTTGAAGAAGAGGCGAATGTGGAAGGCGAAGCGTCTGCGCGGCTCAACAAGATGGGTCACGCCATGCACGACCTCGATCCCGTCTTCGAGGCGTTCACGCGCACGGCCAAATTGAAAGCCGCGGCCGCCTCGCTGGGCCTTGATCACCCCCTCATCGTCCAGTCGATGTATATCTTTAAACCGCCGGCGATCGGGGGCGAAGTCGTCTGTCACCAGGATTCGACCTATCTTTATACCGATCCGGAAAGTTGCATCGGATTCTGGTTCGCGATCGATCCGGCGACGGCGGAAAATGGCGCCATGGCCTTCATCCCCGGTGCTCATAAAGGACCGTTGCGCGCGCTCAACGCGCGCTCGGCGGACGGGCGCCTTGAGACCCGCACGCTCGATCCGGCGCCGTTCGCAGGCGAGCCGGTTCTCGCGCTGGCGGAACCCGGCGACCTCGTCATTTTTCACGGGCGCAGTCCCCATATGAGCGCGGCCAATCGTTCGGCGCGCCCGCGCCACGCCTATACCGTTCACATGGTCGATGCGCGCGCGCATTGGCCGGCCGAAAACTGGCTGCAGCGGCCGGCGGACCTGCCGTTCCGCGGCTTCTGATCGCCTCACCAGGTTGTGAGAAAGGCGCGCCCGCCACAGCCCTTCAAATTTTGCGAACCGTTCTTATCTGATCGTCAACTTCCCCGCACAAAACGGAGACCAATGATGATTACGATCCGCAAGGGCGTTGATCGCGGCCACGCCAATCATGGATGGCTCGACGCGCGCCACACCTTCTCTTTCGCCAACTATCACGACCCGAACCATATGGGCTTCCGGTCTTTGCGCGTCATGAACGAAGACCGCATCAATCCGGGCGCCGGCTTTCCGCCGCACCCGCACCAGGACATGGAAATCATCACCTACGTTCTTGAGGGCGCGCTGGCGCATAAGGACTCGACCGGCGGCGAGGGCGTCATCAAGCCCGGCGTCGTTCAATATATGTCGGCCGGATCGGGCGTTACGCATTCTGAGTTCAACGCCTCGAATGAGGAGCCAGCGCATCTCTACCAGATCTGGATCCTGCCTAACGCCCGCGGCGTGACGCCTCGCTATGAAGAGCGCCAGATCGGCGAATCGCGCGACGGCGCGCTTGCGCTCGTCGCCTCTGCGGACGGGCGGGAAGGCTCGTTCAAGATCCATCAGGATGCGGATCTCTATGCCTCGGTGATCCCCGAGGGCGCCGAGCTTGCGCACCGCTTTGCGCCGGGCCGCTTTGGCTGGTTGCAGGTCGCCAAGGGCGGGATCGAACTGCCC
Source organism: Pseudomonadota bacterium (assembly GCA_039819305.1). Lineage (GTDB taxonomy): Bacteria > Pseudomonadota > Alphaproteobacteria > Caulobacterales > Parvularculaceae > Hyphococcus. The sequence goes on along the minus strand of JBCBSE010000014.1, from coordinate 22,809 downwards.
GAGGGCTCGATTATGCAGGCCGGCGACGGCGCCAAGATCGCCAATCTTGACGAGCTGCGCTTTACCGCGCTCGCCGACAGCGAGGTTCTCCTATTCGATCTCGCCTAGCGCGGGCATAATCGCATTATGCATCAAAAGACGGTTTCCAGCTTCTCAATCCTGCGCGATTAAGAGGCTGGAAATCGCTCGCGGCCCATCGGCGCGTTTCGTGCTATAGCGCAGCGAGCAAACGGAAACGCGCTTATGGCTTATGTCAAACGCACCCTCGCCGAAGGCGAGCACTATCTTTACCGCGCTCATTTCAATTGGACCTACGACGCACAGAGCCTTTTTTGGTTTCTGCTCGGCGCGCTGCCGGCGCTGGTTTGGGTTTTCGCCGTCGCGCAGTTTGACGCCGCAGTGCTGGGCCGCCCCTATCTGTTTCTCACAGGCGTCAGTTTTGCGCTTGGCTCAATGCTGGCGCTGCAGCGCTATGTCCGGAAATGGACTACGGTCGTCGCTGTGACGTCGGAAAGACTGATCCTGAAAACCGGGCTCATCGCGCGTTCAAGTCACGAGATCATGCTCGACGAGATCGAGGAAGTCTTCGTCGCCCAACCGTTCTGGGGACGGATCGCCGGCTTCGGCCAACTGGAAGTGCGCGGCACTGGCAATGTCGTTATCGAATTTCCCATTCTCGGAGAGCCCATCCGCGTGCGCCATGAAATCGAAACCGCCGTCGTTCAGGCGCGCAAGGCGCCGGCCGGGAGAGCGAGCTAGCATCGCGCAAAGAGCGGGGCTGTTTTTGAGCCGCGGTTTTGGGGTTTGAACTCCTCGCGGGAAATCGCCAGATAGGGGTCATGATCAGCGAGCTTTATTCCGACAAGATCCTCGACGCCGCCGCCGCCATCCCGCCGGCGCGCGACCTCTCCGATGCGGATGCGCGCTCGAAAAAGGTGAGCCGGGTTTGCGGCTCCGAGGTTGAGGTCGCGATGCGGATGGACGCCGATCGGGTCGCCGATTTTGCGATGACGGCGAAGGCCTGCGCGCTCGGTCAGGCCTCGGCCTCGATCCTGGCGCGCAATATTGTCGGCGCGGGGCCGGCCGACCTCTATACGTTGCGCGGCGAAATGCGGGCGATGCTGAAGGAGGCCGGGCCGGCGCCGACAGGCGAGCGCTGGCGCGACCTGGCGGCCCTGCAGCCGATCGCCGCCTATCCGCAGCGTCACGCCTCGACGCTGCTTGTCTTTGAGGCTGTTTGCGATTGCCTCGACCAGCTGGGATTTTCAAAGCCTGCAAGCGCACCGAGAGCGTAAACTGCAAGGGGCGGGCGTTTCGTCGCAATAACGTTTTTGTGAAACGTCGCGCGTTGAATCCCTAATGCGCCGCCTTATTTCGACGCGGATCATTGCGGTCGTAATCTCTCCCCCCGATGAGACCGCTTGATTTGTGCGCCTGCGTTTTTTCTTCTCCCCCAGAAAACGCAGGCGCCTTTGTATTCAGCGATGGTTTTATGCAGCCGCGATCTGGTTTTCGCGTGAATCAAGACTGGTCGCGGCTTCGGCCTTGAGCCATTCCGCAAACGCCTTGACCGAGGCCGATTTCGACTTCGACGGCGGGTAGACGATGTAATAGGCGAAGTCCGTGGGCGTCGTCAGATCGAAGGGAATGACGAGCCGGCCGGCCTCCAGGTCAGCGAGCGCGAGCGCCGATTTCGCGAGCGCAACGCCCTTGCCGGCGACCGCGGCTTCGATGACGAGGCTCGATTGGTTGAATTTAAGGCCCCGCGCGCCTTCCTTGTGGCAGACGCCGGCGGCTTTCAGCCACATCGGCCAGGTCGGAATTTTGTCGTCCTTGTCGGGCGATGAGTCATGCAACAGCGTATGGTGCACAAGATCCTTCGGGCCTTTCAGCGGGTTGTCGCCGGTCAGGAGCTGCGGCGCGCAGACGGGTACGATTTTTTCCGCCATCAGATGATCGACGATCAGGCCTGAATACTGGCCGGCGCCGTAACGCACGGCCATGTCCACGTCCTCGACCGCGAAGTCGACGACGTCCATGTCGGCCGAGACCCACACGTCGATGTCGGGATGGTTGTCCTGAAAGTCGGCAAGGCGCGGCACCAGCCATTTCGAGGCGAAGGAGGGCGCGACTGAGACCGCCAGACGCCGGCTGTCGGCCTTGGCGGCGAGGATTTCGCCGGCTTCGGCCAGCTTGTCGAAGCCTTCGCGTAAGACCGGCAGGCTGGCTTGCGCTTCGTCCGTCAAAAGGAGCGCGCGTTTTTCCCGGCGGAACACCGGCGTTTGCAGAAATTCTTCCAACGCCTTGATCTGCTGGCTGACTGCGCCCGGCGTCACGTGCAACTCGTCAGCTGCCTTAGTAAAACTTAAGTGCCGGGCGGCGGCTTCGAACACGCGGAGCGCGTTCAGGGGCGGCATTCTCTTCATTTCCGGTCCCTCCGAGGGCGAGGCGACATTATTGTCAATTAGTGAACCTAATCAACAATCAGATTTTCGTCCATCGCTAAATCGTGATTACGATGTTAGCGATGCTAATCATTAGTGATTGTCCATTCTGCGGCCTATTCCGCAACTTCGTTCAGTCTTCCTAATGAGTGCGCCATTTTTTATCGTTTGAGCCTGTTAGTTCCGCTGCATAGCTTCCCGGAGCGCATAAAGCGCGAGCAGATAATGTCAGAAATTCTATATGAAGCGTTTTCCCCTCTTTGCAGACCTCTCGTCATTAGCCGTGGTGATCATCGGCGGCGGCGTCTCGGCCCAGCGCAAGGCCCGCCTGGCGGTCGCGGCCGGGGCCCGGCCCTGCATTATCTGGGGAGAAATTGACGACGCCTTGCGCGAGGAGTTTGCGGACAGCGCGCGCCTGATCGAAGAAGACCCGACCCGGGCCGATCTCGCCGACGCGCGGGTTGTTTTCGTCGCACTCGAAGACGCGGTGGCCGCGAAGCGCTGGGCGAACGAGGCAAAAGCCGCCGGCGCGCTCGTCAATGTCGTCGACGAGCCCAGCCTTTGCGATTTCACAACGCCCTCGATTATTGATCGCGGCCGGCTCACCATTGCGATTTCAACGGACGGCGCCGGGCCCGTTTTCGGCAAGGCGATCCGCGCGAAGATCGAAGCCCTGGCGCCGGCGCGCGCCGATGCGCTGCTCGGCTTCGCAGAAGATTATCGCGACGCGGTCGCCGCCGCGATCCCGCAGGCGGACCGCCGCGCCTTCTGGGAAGACTTCTTCAACGGCCCGATCGCGGCGGCGATCCTCGCCGGCGATGACGCGGGCGCGCGCGAAGCGATGCTGGCCGCCATCCACCGCCCCGATGATGCCGCCTCTCGCGGCATCGTCCATCTCGTCGGCGCCGGCCCCGGCGATCCGGAGCTTTTGACCTTGAAAGCCTTGAGGCTCCTTCAGTCTGCGGATGTTATTGTTTATGACCGTCTCGTCAGCGAGGACATTCTGGCGCTCGCCCGGCGCGACGCCGACCGGCTCTATGTCGGCAAGGCAAAGGCTGATCACGCCGTCCCGCAAGACGAGATCATCGCAACGCTCGGTAGGCTGGCAGGCGAGGGCAAAACCGTCGTCCGGCTGAAAGGCGGCGATCCCTTTATCTTCGGGCGCGGGGGCGAGGAGCTCAACGCCCTGCGCGCCGCCGGCGTCGAAGTGTTTGTTACGCCCGGCATCACCGCCGCGGCGGGGTGCGCGGCCGCGACCGGCGTCGCGCTGACCCATCGCGACTACGCGCAAGCCGTCACCTTCGTCACCGGTCACGCAAAGGGCGATGAAGAGCCCGATCTCGACTGGCGCGGTCTCGCCAAGGAGAACGAGACGGCCGTCGTCTATATGGGCGTTTCGAAGGCGCCTGCGATTGCTGCGAAACTCATCGAAAGCGGACGCGCCGCCGACACGCCCGTCGCCGTCATCGAAAACGGCACGCGCCCTGACCAGCGCATCGTGAAAACAACGCTTAGCGCGCTTGGGAGCGCGATGGCCGCACATGAGATCAAGGGCCCGGCCCTTCTCATCATCGGCGAGGCGGCGCGGTCCGCGAGCGGCGCCGGCCTCATTGAAATCGCCGAACAGGCGCGGAGGGCCGCATGAAAATCATCACCGCAAACCGCCTTACGGACGGTGTCGTCGTCTATCTCGGGTCCGGTGATGCGTGGACGGAGCGACTGGACGCGGCCGCACGCTTTGATGATGGCGACATCGACGGCGTTCTCGCGGCGATGAGCGCGCGCGCCCGCGAATTCGCCGATATCTACGCAATCACCGTTGAAGAGGACGGGCGCCCCGCCGCGCGCGAGGCCTTGCGCGAGACGATCCGTCAGAACGGGCCCACCATCCGCGCCGATCTCGGCCGCCAGGCGGAGGCGCGCTGATGACCCGCCTTACGATCTATGGCGATGCGATCAGCGGCAATTGCCTGAAGGTGAAGTGGACCGCCGACGCCCTCGGTCTCGATTACGACTGGGTCGAGACAAGCGTCCTTGATCGCAAGACGCGAACGCCGGAATTTCTTGAGCGCAATCCCGCAGGCCAGGTTCCCGTCGTCACGCTCGCGGACGGCCGAAGCCTCGCTCAGTCCAATGCGATCATCCTTTATCTCAATGACGTTCACGGCGGCGCATTCGTTCCGGAAGACGCCTATGCGCGCGCCAAGGTCTTGGAATGGCTATTCTGGGAGCAATATTCGCACGAGCCAGCGATCGCCGTGCGCCGGTTTCAGAAGTTCTTCCAGAAGAAAAGCGATGATGCGATCGATCCCCTACTGATGAAAAAAGGGGTCGCCGCGCTTGAGCGTCTTGAAGACGCGCTTTCCGTCTCTCTCTTTCTTGTCGGCGACAGCGTCACGCTCGCCGATATCGCGCTCATCGCCTACACGCGCGAGGCGCCGAGCGGCGGGTTTGATCTTGAGGCCTATCCGCGCATCAAGGCCTGGATCGCGCGTGTTGAGAAGACGCTCGATATTCCCCCCGTGGAGTGCGCCTGATGTATCGTTATGACGAATTTGACGCGACCCTCGTTGCAGAGCGCGCGCAACAATTTCGTGGCCAGGTGGAGCGCCGGCTCTCTGGCGATCTGACCGAGGATGAGTTCAAGCCCTTGCGGCTGATGAACGGTCTATATCTGCAGCTCCACGCCTACATGCTGCGCGTCGCGATACCCTACGGCACGCTGTCCTCGGCCCAGATGCGCGCATTGGCGCAAGCCGCGCGCCAATACGACAAGGACTATGTGCATTTCACCACGCGACAGAATGTTCAATATAACTGGCCGGCGCTGGTCGACGTTCCCGATCTCCTCGACGATCTCGCCAAGGTCGAGATGCATGCGATCCAGACCTCCGGCAACTGCATCCGCAATGTGACGTCCGACCAATATGCGGGCGCCGCGGCAGGCGAAGTCGAAGACCCGCGCATCTGGTGCGAGATCATTCGTCAGTGGTCGACTTTTCATCCCGAGTTTTCGTTCCTGCCGCGCAAGTTCAAGATCGCTGTCACCGCGTCGCCGCAGGACCGCGCTGCGGTCAAGGTCCACGATATCGGGCTGCGTCTGCACCGGAACGATGCGGGCGAGGTCGGTTTTGAAGTGCTGGTTGGCGGCGGGCTTGGCCGCACGCCCTATATCGGTCAGACCGTCCGGGCGTTTCTGCCGCAGGATGAACTCCTCGCTTATCTCGAGGCGATCTTGCGGGTCTATAATCTCGAGGGCCGCCGGGACAACGCCTACAAGGCGCGCATCAAGATCCTCGTCAACGCCCTCGGCATTGAAGAATTCGCGGCCCGCGTCGAAGCCGAATGGGCGAAGATCGACAAGGCCGCAACCAATCTGCCAGCGGATGAAATCGCGCGCATTCGCGCCTATTTCGCGCCGCCCGCTTTTGCGCCGCTTGAGGACCACGCTGAGGCGTTGGACGCGCAAGCCAAGGACGATCCGGAATTTGCGCGCTGGCGCCGCCGCAATGTCTTTCCCCACAAGGCGCCCGGCTACGCCATCGCCAATATTTCGCTGAAACCCATCGGCGGCATACCAGGCGATGCGAGCGCCAATGAAATGGACGCTGTCGCTGATATCGCCGAGCGCTATGCCTTCGATGAAATCCGCGTCACGCACGAACAGAACCTCGTTCTGCCGCATCTGCGCCAGGCTGATCTTTATACGGTCTATCAGGCGCTGAAAAAGGCGGGCCTAGCGACGGCCAATCACGGCCTTGTCTCGGATATCATCGCCTGCCCCGGCCTTGATTATTGCTCGCTCGCCAACGCCCGCTCGATCCCCATCGCGCAGCGCATTTCCGAACGCTTCGCCGCCCTCGACGCGCAAGAAGAAATCGGCGAGCTGAAAATCAAGATTTCGGGCTGCATCAACGCCTGCGGCCATCACCATGTCGGCCATATCGGCATTCTCGGCGTCGATAAGAAGGGCGAGGAATTTTACCAGATCACGCTTGGCGGATCGGGCGCGGAAGATGCTTCAATCGGCGAGATTGCGGGCCGCGGCCTTTCGTCGGACGCCGTCGTCGACGCGGTTGAAACCCTCGTGCGCTTTTACCTCGACACTCGTCAGGACAAAGAACGTTTCATCGACACCTATCGCCGGCTGGGTCCGGATCGCTTCAAGGAGGCGCTATATGCCGCTGCTTAAATTTTCCGGAAATCGCCTCGCGAATGCAATCGCTGAGGCGCCCGAAGAGATCGCGCTCGAAGACGCGCAGGCGGCCGGATCCTTGGGCGAGGCGCGCGCGCTTCTGATCCCGAATGACGCGGCGCTCGCTGATGCCGGCGCATTTCTTGAAGCCGCCGAGACCATCATCTTGTCATTCCCGCATTTCAAGGATGGGCGCGCCTATAGCCAGGCCCGGCAATTGCGCGACCAATATGGATTTCAAGGCGCGATCCGCGCGCGCGGCGATGTAAAGCGCGATCAGCTGCTCTTCATGCGTCGATGCGGGTTTTCCGAATTCGAGATCGAGGGCGCGGATGTAGAAGCGGCCAATGGCGCGCTCAATGAATTTTCCTTCGCCTATCAGGCGGCCAGCGACGGCGCAGCGCCAGTCTGGCGCCGGCGGCGCGACCAGCGCGCGGCAGCGTAAGGCGCCCCGTCATGACTGCAGCAACCGCCGCCGCGCGCATCGCGCCCGTCCAAGATTTGAGCGAGACCGAATTGCGCGCCCGCCGGCTCGCCGGGGCCCATGCCGGCGCCTCGGCCGAAGACATCCTGCGCGCCGCTATCAAGGATGAGTTTTCGGGGCGCGTTGCGCTTGTCTCCTCTTTCGGCGCGGAGTCAGCCCCGCTACTTCATCTCGTCGCTAAGATCGATCCGGAAACGCCGGTCATCTTCATCGAAACGGAAAAACACTTCGCCCAGACGCTCAGCCATCGCCGGCGTCTGGCGCGCGAGCTTGGCCTGAAAGACGTGCGCGACATCCGCCCTGACCCGGCCGCAGCGGCCGCGCGCGACCCTGACGGTGAATTGTGGCGCCATGACGCCGACGCCTGCTGCACGCTGCGCAAGGTCGAGCCGCTGAAAAAAGCGCTCGCGGGGTTCGACGCGTGGATCACGGGACGCAAACAGTTTCACGGCGCCGGCCGGGTCAATCTCCCCGCATTTGAAGCCTCCGGCGAACACATCAAGATCAATCCGTTGATCCGTTGGTCTCCTGACGATCTCGCGGCCTATGCGGCGCGCCATGAGCTGCCGGCCCACCCGCTCGTCGCGCAGGGGTTCCCTTCAATCGGCTGCTGGCCGTGCACCCACCCCGCCGCCGGCGACGACGTGCGCGCCGGACGTTGGCGCGGCGCCGCCAAGACCGAATGCGGGATCCACACCCAGCCGATCTAGCCGAACCGCGGCCTCATCAGCATCGCCAAGCGTCATGCGTCCGCTGAAACACGGCGGCGCGCCGTCGTCGATTGCGATTTTCTCAAGCTCCGATTTTGCGTCGCTGATGGCGTCTGCTAGTTTCGCCAGCGCCGCGGGCTGCACGCGCAACATGCATCGTAAAGGACGACGTTAATGGATTGGGCGGATTACTTTGCCGAGGAGGAAGACGCGCGCGAAGCCGAAGTCTCGCGTCGTTCAAAGCGAACTGTCACGGTCGGCTGGTTCGTTAATTCGGAAAAGACGGGCGTTCTCTTTTCGCCGCCGAAACCTTTTTCGCGCAACGATCCGAAGGCGGCGTCTGCAAAATCGGTCCAGAATTGTCCAGCTGCGGTTGATTTTGACCGGCGTCATTTCGTGATCGAAGCCCCGATCGATGTAACGCTTCACTTTGTGCGCCAATCAAACGGCCAGCTGTCTCTGAAAGACGCCAATGGCGATCAGTCGGGCATTCGCGCGCAAGGTTTGCAAGATCTCCTGGTGATGCACCCGGTAAAGGAATGGCGCCATCCCGACCGGCCGCTCATTCAGATCTTTTCTCCCTATATCTTTCTGGCCGACGATCCCTGCTACATCGTTCAGACAGCGCCGTATCTGCATTATTTCCCGCAGCAAAGACCGGGCGTGCAGATGGGCGGGCGATTTCCGATCCATATCTGGCCGCGCCCAGTGAGCTGGGGCTTTGAATGGCACGATGTCACCAAACCGCTTGTTCTGAAACGCGGCGAGCCGTGGTTTTATGTTCGCTTTGAAACCGAGAACCCGTCGGCGCGCGTGCGGCTTATTGAGCAGGAACGCACGGAAGAACTCGACAAATATGTCACCGACATCTCGGACGTATCGAAATATGTGAACCGCACCTTTTCGCTGTTTCACGAAGCGCGTCGGCGCCGACCGACAACGTTGTTGCGCGCCAAAAAGAAATAGCGCCGACGGTTTTGCGGGTTTCTATGAGCGAAGCGCTGAGGCGCCGCGCGCGCCGTTAATCCAGTCGATCGAGAAACGCCTTGAGCGCGCCCCAGGCGGCGGACTCGGTCAGCATTGGCGCGTGGCCGACGCCTGGCGTTTCAACATAGTCGAAGCCTTGATGGCGCGCGCGCATGCGCTCGACGATGGCCGGGGTCAGGAGATCGCTGGTTTCGCCGCGCACGATGAGCGTCGGGGTATCGCCCAAGGCGTCGAAGGCCGGCCACAGATTCGGCGCCGGGCCAAGTTCAGCAAGAGCGCGAGCGATATTGGGGTCGTGATCGAGCGCCCAGCGGCCGTCCGGAAGCGGGCGAAAGGTGCGGCGCGCAAAGGCCGTCCAGTCCGCATCGGAAAGGTCCGGGAAAACAATTTCGTTGATGGCGCGCACCCGATCGGTCGCCTCTTCCAGGGATGCGGCGGGTCCGGCGGCCGCTGCGGCGCCGACATAACCTGATATTCTCGCCAGCCCCTGGGGCGCGAGGTCAGGCGCAATGTCGTTGAGGACGACCCCCGAGACGCGATCGGGCGCGGCCTCATTGACGAGCATCGAGACGATGCCGCCCAGCGAAGTGCCGATGAAAATGGCTCGCGCGATTTCAAGCTGGTCGAGCGCGGCGATAATGTCGTCGCGGTAAACGAGGGGCTGATAATTCAGGTAATGGCGATCGTAATTCGAGGCGCCGCGACCCCGAAGCGAAATGGCGAAAACGTCTCTACCTTCGCGGGAAATTTTCAAGGCCGCCGCCTCGAAATCGGCGGCGTTGCGGGTGAGACCTGGGATGCAAATGACCGGCGCTCTCGCGCCGCCGGGAAGGCGTGTGACGGCGAGGCGCAAGCCGTCTGCGGTCAAAACGGTTCTATTCTCGATATTCATTCGCGAAACCCTATCCCGCCCGCGGCCGCGCTGCGGGCGCGGCGGCAGGGGGCTCTCACGCCATGTTCGTTAACGCCTTGTCAACCAGTATTGCCTCGAGGTTAACGTCGGCGACGCGAAATCGGATTGAAGCCTCAAAATCGGCCGGCGCCGGCGTACAGCGAAAATCCCTAAAACCCACATTTAATCAGCGTTTCACGCAAAATCGGGGTCCGTCAAAACCGTTTGCGCGCCAACCTGTTGCGAAAAGGAAACGCTCGGCGATTTGAAGGCGTTATGGGCGGGATTCCTTGTTGACGGAAATATTAAAGCCCGCCTAGCTTGCCACCAACTGCCTAAAGCTCTTGTGCTTTGTGCAGCTTATCGGACGCAAAATTGGCAGGTGGGGCATAATCACAGGCTGATGGAGCGGCCAAACCGTGCGGTCGACGGACTTGGGCAAGTCTGCGGATGTCGGTCGTTTTTTGTGTGAATCGGAGGGATACCTAATGAATAATAAACGCTTAATCGGCCGTCTGCTTTGCAGCACAGTGCTTTCCGGCGCTGCGCTCGCAACAGCTGCGCCGGCTGTTGCTCAGGACGATGACGGCGATGACGTCATTATCGTCACCGGCTCTCGTCTCCAAACGAACCCGAACCTTTCTGCCGCAAACCCTGTTCTCAGCGTCGGCAGCGAAGAAATCGACGTTCGCGGCGCGGTCCGGATCGAAGACCTTACCAACATCCTGCCGTCGGTTTCCGCTGGTCAGACGACCGAAGTTTCCAACGGCGCGACGGGTATTGCCACGCTCGACCTTCGCGGCATCGGCGCCATCCGGACCTTGGTCCTGATCGACGGCCGCCGGCTCCCCTACGGCGACTCGGCGACTTCGCCTTCCAACCTCGACATCATTCCGACGCAGCTCGTTGAGCGTGTCGACGTCCTGACCGGCGGCGCCTCGGCCGTTTACGGTTCAGACGCGATCGCTGGTGTCGCTAACTTCATCCTTAAAGATGACTTCGAAGGCGTTCAGCTCGACGTTCTCGGCGGCATCAACCAAGCTGGCAATGGCGTCGAGTTCCTCGACAGCATTGTTAACGCGGGCGGCTTCACGCCGGCGCCTAGCAGCTGGGACGGTGAATCGTTGAACCTTGCATTGACCCTCGGCGCCAACACGCCGGACGGTCGCGGCAACGTCACGCTGTTTGCGTCATACGAAACCGTTGAAGAGATCACCCAGGACAACCGGTCGGTTTCGGCCTGCGCCATGGGTCAAGGCACGGGCGAAGGCACCTTTGGCGGCTTTGCTTGCGCCGGTTCGGGCAACTTCCGCCTCTTCGGCGGCGACGGCGGCGACGGCTTCCAAGAAGAAGACGGCACCATCGTTGAGTTCGAAGGTCTGCCGCAACAGACCTACAACTTTGGTCCGTTGAACTTCTTCCAACGTCCGTCCGAGCGCTTCCAGATCTACGCGCGCGGTCACTACGACATTACGGACAATCTCACGGCTTATGCCGACCTCGGCTACACGCAAAACAACTCCGACGCGCAGATCGCGCCGTCGGCGTCGTTCGGCGCGTGGACGATCAACTGCGACAACCCGCTGTTGCAAACGTCCGGACTTAACCTCGCGACGGACATCTTCGAATGCTCGGCGATGGACATTGCAGACGGCACGGAAGTCGATCTTGTCACCGCGTCGCACAGGAACGTTGAAGGCGGTCCGCGGAACTCGAACCTCGACAATGACGCTCTGCGCATGATCGCTGGTCTTCGCGGCGACGTGAACGGATGGCTCTGGGACGCATTCTTCCAGTACAGTCAGACGTCTGACCGGGACATCTCCACCAACGACTTCATCATTGAAAACGTTCAGAACGCATTCCTGATCGTTGACGATGGCGAAGGCGGCGTGCAGTGCCGTGACGAATCAGCGCGTGACGATGGCTGCGTGCCCTACAACATCTTCCAGCGTGGCCCGAATGGCGAAAGCCTCGTTTCTCAGGAAGCGTTGGATTACATCCAGGGCGTCGGCATCACCGTTGGTGAAACTGAGCAGATCGTTACAGGCGGCACCATCCAGACCGACCTCGGCGTCTATGGCGTTCAAACGCCGTTCTCCGACGCGGGCGTTGGCTTCCTTGCCGGTATCGAATACCGCAAGGATAATCTGGACGCGACGCCAGACGAGATCAGCCAGATCCCGGGCGGCGGCTTCACCGGCGTCGGCGGCGCAACGCTGCCGGTCAGCGGTTCGGTCGGCGTTCTGGAACTCTTCACCGAGGTGCAGATCCCGATCATCACCGGCATGGAGTACTTCGAGGAACTCGTGTTCAGCGGTCAGTATCGCTATTCTGACTACACGGCGCGGGGCAACAATGTTGAGCGCGACTTCACGACCAACGCGTTCGGTCTCCAGTTGAACTGGAAGCCGCTCGACGAGGTCCGTCTGCGCGGTCAGTTCCAGCGCGCGGTTCGTGCGCCGAACGTCATCGAGCTTTTCACCGGCCTCGACACGGGTCTTCCCGACCTCGAGCCCGCTGGCAACAACTCGCTCGGCGTTCAGCTGTTCGACCCCTGCTCGTCATCAGCGCCAATCGCCACTTTCGCACAGTGCGCGAACACCGGCGTGACGATGGCGCAGTTCGGCTCGATCTCGGACGTGCTCGCTGGTCAAACCCAGTCGATTACGGGCGGCAACGTCGATCTCCGTCCGGAGACCTCCGACACGATCACGGCCGGCATTCTGCTTACGCCGAACGCCGTTCCGGGTCTCTCGATCAGCGCCGACTACTTCAACATTCAAGTTGAAGACTTCATCACGTCGGGCATTCCGGCTCAGACGATCCTGGACACCTGTCTCGCGACGGGCGACCCGGTCTTCTGTGACCTGATCAATCGCGCTCCGGGCGGCACGCTGCGGTCCGGCATCACGACTGACTCCGGCTTCGAGGCTCGTAACCTCAACATCGCCGAGCTCAGCACGACGGGCATCGACTTCCAGGTTCGTTACTCCATGGATCTGGCGGACTACGTCGGCGGCGACTGGGGTACTCTCGCGTTTGACTACGCGTCGACCTACCTCATGGAGAAGGAGTTCACCGCGTTCCCAGGCGCCGATCCGCTTGATTGCGCAGGTGAAGTTGGCAACGCATGTCGGTTCGCGGGCGGCGGCACAGACGCCGTTAACTCCGCCTATCGTCACCGCTTCCTGACGACCTGGAGCACGCCGGTTGACATCGACCTGAACGTCACGTGGCGCTTCAACTCTGCCGTTGACAACGTCAGCGACAGCACGGTTGAGCCGAGGATCGACGCCTATAGCTACATCGACCTTGGTGTTAATTACCAAATGACCGAGAGCCTCAACTTCCGGGGCGGCGTCAACAACGTGCTGGACAACTCACCGCCGCTGTTCACCAGCGCCGGCACCGGCACGGGTAACGGGAACACCTTCCCGGGCACCTACGACATCGGTCGGTTCCTGTTCATCGGCGCGACCGTCACCTGGTAAGCACGCCGATTTACGAAAAGACTTGCTGCGGGCCCTTCGGGGCCCGCAGTTTTTTTATTTAAATGTATGAGGCGTGAGGCTCTCTGCGTTTCGTATTGAATGCGTGCAATGGCGCTGCGCCAGGATTTCTCTATACTCGCGCCCCAGTGCGGGAAGATGGTTTCAGGCGACAGGTGAGTTATGAAAAAATTGGCGATGCTCTGCGGCGCGTTGCTTGCGGGCGGCGTTTCAATCAATGCGGCGGCGCAGACTTTGGACGATGTTCTGGAATGCCGCGCGCTGGCCGACGCCGGCGATCGGTTGGCGTGTTATGACGATGCGGCCGGGAAGGCCGCCGAGGCTGGTGCGCTCGCCGGCGCTGGGGCGGCGTCAAGCGACGGCGCGGACAGCGCGCGAACGGCCGTCGCCGCGGCGCCGCTTGATCCGGTCGCCGCGTTTGGCGCCGAGGAGCTGGCGCAAAAGCAAGAGGCCCGCGAAGACAAAGAGAAGAAGAAATCGATCACCGCCAATCTGGTCGGCGTGCGTTTCAATAACGCCGGCAAGTACATCATCACCCTCGACAACGGCCAGGTCTGGCGACAAACCCCAGGCGACAGCGGCGAATTGCGCTTGCGCGGCGCATCGCCCGACGGGGTGCCGGTAACGATCAAAAGAGCGGCTTTCGGATCGTATCGGTTAAGTCTGTCCTCATCCAAGCGCACCATTCGCGTCGAGCGGTTGGAGTAGGCTTCCTCGCATTCGCGTGGCGACGACGCCAAAGCTAAGGCGCCTAAGCGTTATTCAGGCTCGCCTTGCCGGTGCGGCGGCGCCTCGATAACGTCGCCGCGCCATGACTGAAAATAAAAGAAAGAACAATGCCGAAAGCTGGCGCTCCTTCTGGACAGGGGCCGAGGCCGCCAACCAGTCCGTAAGCGCCGGCGCAAAGGACGAAGCGCTCGATGAATTTTGGGCGGCGTTCATTTCTGAGCAACTCAGGCGCGCCCCCCGATCGATGATCGATCTTGCCTGCGGCGCCGGTCCTGTTTCCGCGCGGGCGATGAGAATGGCGACCGCAGCCGGCGTTCCCCTTCTTGTTCATTATACGGATTATGCGGCGGCGGCGGTGGCGAGCGTGCGTGCGGCGCTTGGCGGCGGCCCGCTTGCCGGCTTTGCTGCAGACGCGGCGGCTCTGCCGACGCCCGACGGGGCCTACGACATCGCGTCCAGCCAGTTTGGTCTTGAATATGCCGGGATGTGGGCGTTCAAGGAGGCGGCGCGCATCTTGCGGCCCGGCGGCGTCTTCGCCGCTGTCATTCATCTGCGCGGCGGCGGCATCGAGGAGGAAAGCGCCGCCAATCTAAATATCATTCAAAAGGCGCAAGCGCTTGAATTTTTGCCGCGCGCGCGCGCCGCCTTCGAGGCCGGTTTCGCTGCGCTATCGGGACGCGGATCCCGCGCGGCGCTCCAATCTGCAGATAAGGCGTTCGCTGCAACCGTGAAAGCGACAAAAACGCTGATCACGGATAGCCCCGCTGTCGTCGCCCGCGCCTTTCTCGCCCGCCTCTATGCAGATCTCGCGCATATGTATCCGCGCATGCGCGCTTATGCGCCCGAAGACATCGAGGCGTGGCTGGCGAGGGGCGAGTTTGAGTTAAAGGCCTATGAGCATCGGATGGCGTCGATGATCGGCGCGGCGCAGTCGCGCGCTGATATCGAAAGGCTCGCCGGCGCCTTGAGCGGGGCCGGCCTTAACCCGTCCGAACCAGCAATTTTGGAGCTTGGCGAGCCCTTGAAGCCCGCCGCCTGGGCGTTGATTGCAGAAAAGCCGGCGTAAAGCGCGCCGCGCGTCTGACGGTTCGGCGTCGATACGCGGCGCGAATTTAACCAGCTTTACTGTCGCGTCAGGAAAGTGCGGCCTCGCCGTCGAGGATGGCCGCGGCCGCATGCACAGCGGCGCCGATGCGCAGCGCCGCCTGCACCTGCTCGGTCGAGAGGCCGGCCTTGCGCACGACCTTTTCGTGGGAATCAAGGCACATGCCGCAGCCATTGATGGCCGAGACGGCGATCGACCACAGTTCGAAATCAACCTTTTCAACGCCGGGATTGCCGATGACGTTCATGCGCAGTTTCGCCGGCAGGGTCGCATAGTCGCCAGCGCTCATCAGATGCGTCGCGCGGTAATAGACATTGTTCATGGCCATGATGGCGGCCGCGGCTTTGGCGGCGATCGCCGCTTCAGCCGAGAGTTTATCGCCCGCTTCAGCGGCGATCGCCGCGATCACGTCGGCGTTGCGGCTCGCCAGCGCCGAGGCGAGAAAGCATCCCCATTTCTGCTGGTCGGAAAGGCTTGTCTCGCTCGCAAGCGAGCCGAGATTGAGGCGGATGTCTTTTGCATAATCAGGAATGCGGTCGCGAAGGGCGTCGAGACTCATGGGAAGGCTCCTTGTCTTTGGGCGATTCTAGGGGCGGTTCTGGAGGCGTTAAAAAGGGCGCGGGCGGGCGTTGCCAGCCTGCCGCGCGCCCCTGATTTGGCGTGATGCGCCTTAAAGCGTGTCGCCTCCGACCGGGCGGTTGCACGGGCAGAGTTCGTCCGTTTGCAGAGCGTCGATCACGCGCAGCGTGTCCTGCGGGTTCCGGCCGACATTCAGATTGTTCACATAGACGTGCTGAATGACGTTATGCGGATCGACGATGAAGGTCGCGCGCAGAGCGACGCCTTCGGGCGAGCGGATGCCGAGCCCGTCGATCAGCGAGCCGGTTGTGTCGGCGAATTGCCAGGCCGGATGCTTGTCAAGATCGGGATGATCGCGCCGCCAGGCGAGCTTGCAAAACTCGTTGTCCGAGCTGCCGCCGAGAACGACCGCATCCCGGTCTTCAAATTCCTTGGCGAGCCGGCCGAATTCCGCGATCTCCGTCGGGCAGACAAAGGTGAAATCTTTCGGATAGAAATAAATGACTTTCCATTTGCCGGAAAAACTCTCTTGAGTGACCGGCTCGAACGCGGATTCGCCATTTTCTTCATGGGCGTTGAAACCCGGCTTCACGCCTGTGACTTCAAAATCGGGAAGCTTGTCGCCGACACCTAGCATTCTTTTCTCCTGTGACTGGTTTTCAAAAACTGGTTCAGGCGCGATGGCGTCCACCGCGCGACGCCGCTTGATTTAGGCCCTTTTCAAAATTTATCAAATAGATTATGCCTCTCGATAAGATCGATAAAATCGATTTGCTGGAGACCTGTGCGTGAAAGCCCTGCCGACCTTACGACAATTGCAATTCTTCATGACGCTGGCGCGCCGGGGCTCCTTTTCCAAGGCGGCGGATGAATGCCTCGTTTCGCAGTCAACCTTGTCTTCAGCCGTAAAAGAACTTGAGGGCCTGATCGGCCAGCAACTCGTTGACCGGTCGACCCGCGCCTTCGCGCTGACGCCGGCGGGCGAGGATGTCGCCGCCCGCGCCCCGGCTATTCTCGCCGCCACCGAAGACCTCGTTGACGCCGCTAGCGACCGTCGCCCGCTGGAAGGCGATTTCACCCTCGGCGTTATCCCGACCATCGCGCCGTTTGTCCTGCCCAAGGCGACGCGCAAAATGCATGACGCCTTCCCCAAGCTTGAACTTTATTTGCGCGAAGATCTGACTGCGGCGCTCGCCGAGCGCTTGACGGCCGGCCTCATTGACGCCGCCTTGCTTGCGTTTCCTTACGCGATCCCCGGCGTTGAAGTGATCGACGTCGGCGAGGATCCGTTCTGGTTCGCCTGCAGCCCTGATCACCCGCTCGCATCGCGCGCAAAGATGACGACGCAGGATTTGTCCGCCGTGAAACTGTTGCTGCTGGAGGACGGTCATTGCCTGCGCGAGCACGCCCTTGACGCTTGCAATCTCTCTCAGCGCGGCGGCGCGTCGTCCTTTGACGGCACCAGCCTCTTTACGTTGACGCAGATGGCGCGCACCGGTCTAGGCGCAACCTTGCTGCCCGATATGGCGATCAAGAACGGGCTCGCGAAGGCGGCGGGTCTCGTCGCGATTCCGTTCAAGGCGCCGGCGCCCTCGCGGCGCATTGGCGTCGCCTGGCGCAAGGGGTCGGGCCGCGGCGATGAGGCCGAAGCGATCGCCGATGTCATTCGGTCTGTGTTGTCGCCTTGACGGCGCCGGCGTGCGCCGCTGCGGCGTGATCTTTTCCCGTTGCATCGTCGTCGCTTGCATCGTCGTCGCTGGCGTCGCCCTTGCCCGCCGACGCTTCGCTGATGCGCGGATGCTTGATGTCCGCGATCTTCCCGTCGTCCGATAACAGGATTGCAATCGGTCGGGTGGCGTCGAACTGGGTGAGGATCAGCATCAGCGTCACCGTGATCGGCACGCTCAAGAGCAGCCCGGCAAAGCCCCAGAGCGTTCCCCAAACGGTCAGCGAAAAAAGGACGACGAGCGGGCTTAAATTCAGCGTGCGCCCGACAAGCCGCGGCTCAACGCCGTTGGACATCACCTGTTCGGCGCCGATCAGGCAGACAAGCGAGATCGCGGCCATGCGCACGCCGCCGCCATCGGGCTGAACGAGCGCGAGCAGTACGGGGAGCGTGATCGCCGAGGCGGCGCCGAAAATCGGGATGTAGTTTAGGACAAAGATGAGCAGCGCCCAGAAGCCCGCAAACTGAATGCCGATCACCGACATGATCGCATAGCTGACGGTCGCCGTGATCAAGTTGCTGATGGTCTTGACGGTGATATATTGGCGGATCAACGCGCCGATATCAGTGATCGTCTCGTTGATCGCATTGCGCTCATTGTCGTCGGTCCCGAGCAAGCCGATTTTCTTGAAGATCCGGCCGCGTTCAATCAGCATAAAGATGAGATAAAGAAAAATCGTAATGAAGGTGAGGAAGTTGGAGGTCAGCCCGCTGAGGCTGGACGCCGCCCGCGAAAGCACCGGCCGGATCAAATCCAGCGCCGACCGCTGGATTTCCTCAACGCCGCCAAGGAGCTCAGGCGGCACAAGCTGTTGGGTGCGCACCCAGTCAAGCGCGTCGCTGGAAAGCGCGCGCAAGCGTTCTTCATAACTCGGCCATGTCGCCAGCAACGTTTCGACGTTGGATTTGACGATCTCGACGAACAAGACCGCGCCCGCGCCAATGAGCGAGAAAGCGAGAATGAAGGCGGTCCAGTTGGGAATATATGCGCCGACAATCGGCGTGCGCTTGACGCTGTCTTTCAGCGTGTAGATCAGGAAGCACAGGAAACCGGCGATCACGAGCGGTATGAGGACGCCGCGGCCGATATAGGCGATAAAACCAATCAGCACCGCGATCGCCAGGCCATAAAAAGTGCGCGCCATGCCGGCGGCCGGTTGCGTCATATAAAGAGAACTCCTGAGCCGTCTCTGCGACAACACCTACGATGGTTCGACGCCTGAGGGAATGCAGCGCGGAGTGCGCCGGCGATCAGCGCTCGCCATAGCCGCTTTCCTTGCGCGCAGAGCCGCCATATGAAAGCGCCTATGAACTTCAGGCAGCTACCCTGGCGATCGCCTTTTGCGGCCTTTGCGCCGCTGGAAGGGCGGGCCGACGCGCATTTGCTTCACGGCCGCGATCGGTCTGCGGTCGGACGCGCAGACTGGTCGATCATCGTTGTGGATCCCGCCGACAGTTTCGAACTGCGCGCCGGCGACGACCCGGCGCATTGGCTGGAGACGGTCGCCGCGGCGCATGGCCGCCGCCGGCGCGATGGGCCCGCCCCGGACGCCTTGGCCGCTGCGCCGTTTCTGTCGGGTCTTGTCGGCTATCTCGGCTATGAAGCGCTGGCCGGCCTCGAGCCGAGCCTTGATCTGCCGGTCTCGCCCTATGCGCTGCCGGCGGCGCGCCTTTGCGCTTATGACGCGGCGGCTTTGTTCAACACGTCGGATGAGCGCCTGTTCGTCGTCGAGCGTCGCGCCGGCGCAGGTGATCGCCTTGCGGCCCTGTTAGGGGAGGCGGCGCCGGCCCTCGTAGCGCCAGACGCTTTCCGACTGTCGTCGAATTTTTCCCGCGATGATTACATCGACGCCGTGTCGACAATCATTGAACGGATCGGCGCCGGTGACTTTTTTCAGGCGAATATCGCGCAGATGCTGCTCGCGCGCAGCGCCGAACCGGTCTCGATGCTCGGCGTTTTCATGCGCCTCGCGACGCAAAGCGACGCCGCCTTCGGCGCGCTCCTGCAATTTGCGGACGGCGCCATCCTCTCCAATTCGCCGGAGCGGTTTTTCCGAATCGACGTCCATCGACGCATCGTGACTGAACCGATCAAGGGCACGCGCCCGCGTGGGCAAACGCCCCATGAGGACATTGCTTTGGCTGAAGAGCTGCTCGCCGACGCCAAGGACCGCGCCGAGAACATCATGATCGCCGATCTAATGCGCAATGACCTGTCAAAAATCTGCCGCGATCATACCATCCGCGAAGACGCGATCTGCGCGCTTCTCAGTCTTTCCCATGTTCATCACCTGGTCTCTCGGATCAGCGGCGGGCTGCGCGACGAGGCGTCGATCGGCGATGTCTTCAAAGCACTGTTCCCGTCGGGCTCAATCACCGGGGCGCCGAAGATCGCCGCCATGCAGGCGATTGCGGATATTGAGCGCGTGGGGCGCGGGCCCTATTGCGGCGCCATCGGCTATATCGACGATCGCGGGGCCGCTGATTTTTCGGTTGCGATCCGCACCATGATCGCCGATGCAGAGCGCCGGCGGATCGCGATTCCGGTCGGTGGCGGCGTCACGTTGCGCTCCAATCCGCCTGCGGAGTATGACGAGACGATCGTCAAGGCCGCAGCGGCGCTCGCCGCGCTGGGCGTCAGTCGGGACGTGCTGGCGTGATCATCGTCATCGACAATTACGATTCGTTTTCAGACAACCTTGCGCGCTATGTGCGCGAGGCGGGCGCCGGGGCGCGCCTTTTACGCAATGACGCGGAGAGCGTGGACACGATCGTCGGGATGCGCCCCGCCGGCGTCATCCTCTCGCCCGGGCCCGGCGCACCTAAGGATGCGGGCGTTTGTCTTTCTCTCTTAAGCGCACTGCCAGCGACGACGCCCCTGCTTGGGGTTTGTCTCGGCCATTTGTGCCTCGTTGAAGCCTGCGGTGGCGCGACCATTAGGGCCGCTGCGCCCTTGCACGGGGAGGCGAGCCTCGTCCGCCACACACGGGAAGGGATCTTTGAAGACGTCGCCTCGCCGACTCCCGTCGGGCGCTATCACGCCCTGATCGGCGCGCCGGCGCCGTCTTCGCCGCTCAAACAAACTGCATGGACAGACGACGGCGCGGTGATGGCGGTCGCTCATGAGGCCCGGCCCTGGTTTGGCGTTCAGTTTCATCCCGAGTCCTTGCTCACGCTCGAGGGCCGACGGATGATCGATAACTTCCTTCGTCAATGCACCGTAAAGGGAGCAAGGCCATGATCTACTGGCGCAGCGGCGAATGGCGACAGGACCCGGTTGGCGTCGCCATTGACGACCGGGGCTTCCTGCTCGGCGATGCGGTGTTCGAAACCATGCTCGCGCGCGGCGGACGGCTCGCCTTTCTGAACCAGCATATAGCCCGCCTTCGCGGCGCGCTCGATTTTCTGAAGATCCGGGTCCCGATAGAGTTGAACGAGATTTCCAGACTTGTCGGCGAGCTGCTTTCGCGAAATAGCATTACCCAAGGCGATGCGTCGGTGCGGCTGACCGTCACCCGCGGCCGCGCGCCGAGGGGGCTCGCCCCGCTCGCTGAAAGCGAAACGAAGCCGGGCGTCTTCCTTACCGCCGCGTCCGCAGGCCCGCGCTTAACGCTTCCGATGCGCGTGATCATCAGCGACCATGCGCGCCCCGCCGGCGTCGCCTCAGTGCGGTTCAAGACGCCTTCCTATCTTGAAAATCTGCTGGCGCGGCGCGAGGCGGTCGAGGCCGGCGCCGACGATGCGATCATGAAAAACCCGGCGGGCCGGATCGCATGCGCCAGCGCTGCGAATGTTTTTCTCATTCGCGGCGGCGCTGTTCTGACGCCGCCGGTGTCGGACGGCGCTTTGCCTGGCGTCGTGCGCGGATTGATCCTGGAAGCGGCGCGCGATCTCGAAATCGAGGCGCGAGAAGAAAGCCTCGCCCCGTGCGATCTCGACGCGGGCGAAATTTTCCTGACGAACAGCATTCTCGGCCTTGCGCCGGCGGCATTGGCCGGAAGCCAACCAGCCATGCGCAGTGAAATTTTCACCGCGCTCGGCGCATGCTACGATCGGCTGCTCAATGAGGATTTAGCGGCGCGGGCAGGCGAGGCGTGAAATCATTTTCCATTAGCGACGAGCAGATCGCCCGCATTATTGGCGCCGTGTTCGCTGATGAATTATCGCGCGGCTTCAACCGGCATGTCGATTTTCTCACCATCGCCGGATGGACCGGCGCCACGGCGTTCGGCGCCGACGGCGTCGGTCTGCGCAAGAAAGAAACGGCGGCGTGCTTGCGCAGCGCGGGGTTGTTCTTCGGCCTGCCCGAACGCTTTTTTCAAGATCGAACGATGGAGCGTTTTGAAGACGCCGCGACAGCGATCGGCGAAGCAATTTCCAAGAAGCTCGAATATTTCACCTTCCGCTCCGCTGCGCGCGACGATGGCAGCGCCGTGCGCCGTCACCGCGCCGATGAAATTTATCACGACGCGGCTGCGGCGGCGAATTTGCTCTATGGCCGGCGCCGACTTTTGTCTTTCGTCTCGCCGCACAGCCTCATGGGCTTTGTGCTGACGGTGCTGACGCCGAATTTGCAGTCCATCGAATCGATCGACGCGCGGGGCATGACGCCGGAAAACCTCTCCGAAGCGCTACGCTACGGGGATGTTCTCGTCGCGACGCCGACGCTGTGGCGTTACATGATGCGCGAATCGCTGGCCTCGCCCGACAACACGATGGCGGTGGCGTTCGGGGAGGCGATGGCGCCGGACCTCGCCGCCGATATGCGCAAGGCGGGCTTTGGCGTCTTGCGCGAGATTTACGGCTCAACGGAAACCGGTCTTATGGGCTGGCGCGATTCCCCGACGGAGCCATTCGTTCTGTTTGATCACTGGCGCCAAGAGAATGGCGAGCCGGTGCGCCTGTTGCCAGACGGCAAGGTCCGCACTTCGCCAGCGATGGATTTCATCGAGTGGCGCAGCGCGCGCGCCTTCCGCCTTGCAGGTCGCCGCGACGGCGCTGTCCAGGTCGGCGCCGTCAATGTTCAGCCTGAAGATGTTGCGCGCCGATTGCGCCAACATCCCGCCGTCGCCGATTGCAGCGTAAGCGTCAATGACCGCGGCGACGGCGCGCGCCGTCTTGTCGCCCATATCTCATTGAAGAAGGGGCGCTCGCCGGATGAGCGCACGGCGCGCGACATTGACGCCTGGTGCCGCACCAGCCTGCGTCAACAGGAGCGCCCGCGGATTTATCATTTTCACGACAGGCTGGCCCAGGATAAAAAAAACGCCGGCTGATCGCCGGCGCTTTTTTTAGCGGCGCAGTGATAATGACTTAATTGCCTTCGCTCTGGCCGGCGGCCTCGGCCGCTCCTTGGGCCTGGCCGGCCTTGTTGGCAACCTGTCCGGAAACGGCCTGGAAGGTTTCCAGATCGTCGCCCACGGTGACGGTCGGCTCGCAGTTTGAT
>JBCBSE010000013.1:0-69931 GCA_039819305.1 Pseudomonadota bacterium | reverse complement strand
GCGAGATAAAGGAGAAACGCGGCGCCAGCGAGCCGTAGGAAGGTCAGCCCGTGTTGCGATAAAGCGAGGATCGCTGCGAGCCCGAAAGCTGTCAGGCTAGCCCAGGCTAACGAACCGGCGCCAATGCCAAGAGCTGCGGCGACGCCTCCACGCGCGCCGGCCTTAACGCTGGTCGCAAGCGTGAAGGCCATGTCCGGGCCCGGCGTCAGGTTGAGCGCTAGCGCGCCGACGAGAAACAAAAGAAAAGCCGGCGCGTCGATCAATGGTTTTTACTCCTAGCCTTCAGACTGGACTTGTCGAATAGCCTCGGCGAGACATTCTTCCATGTGCCTACGGATCTGGTGATCAGACTGATCAACGCCGGCGGCGTCGAAATCGCCGCGAATTTTGCGGAAGACGTCTTCATCGCCGGCTTCTTCAAGATCAGCCTTGACGACCTCGCGGGCGTAGGCGTCCGCATCGTCGCCTGTCTTGCCAAGAAGGCCCGCCGCCCAAAGCCCCAACAGCTTGTTGCGCCGCGCCTCCGCTTTAAACCGCAATGCGGCGTCGTGGGCGAAGGCTTTCTCGTATTTGTCCTCTCGGTCGTCGAAGGTCGACATTTACAAACGCTCCATTTCGTCTCTTCGCCAGCCGCGCAAACCACGCGCGGAGGCCATATTTGTTACTTATCGCCGCCCATCGGGAGGCGCAATGCGCCCGCGAAAATCAACGCGCGGGTCTTTCCAAATGGCGCGCAAAGCCTTATGTCCCGCCGCTCGCGAGAGCGCCCCGCCGGGCCTGCGGCCGCGCGCCGTCGCCCGTCTGGATCGCGCCCTCGGCCCGGCGCCGCAACGGGTTGCAAGCACTTGAAAGGACGAGGGAAATGGCCCGCCGCAAGCAGATTTACGAAGGCAAGGCGAAAATCCTGTTCGAAGGGCCGGAACCGGGCACCATTATCCAGTATTTCAAGGACGACGCGACCGCCTTTAATAATCAAAAGCACGCGATTCTCGAGGGCAAGGGCGTCCTGAACAATCGCATTTCCGAATTCATCATGACGGGTCTGGAGCGCATCGGCGTGCCGACCCATTTCATTCGCCGCCTCAATATGCGCGAGCAACTGGTGCGGCACGTGGAGATCGTGCCGCTGGAGGTGGTGGTTCGCAATATCGCTGCCGGCTCTTTGTCGAAACGTCTGGGACTCGAGGACGGGGCGGCGCTGCCGCGCTCCGTCATCGAATTCTACTACAAAGACGACAAGCTCGGAGATCCGCTCGTCTCCGAAGAACACATCACGGCTTTCAACTGGGCGAACCCGCAAGAGATCGACGACATGATGGCGCTCGCCCTGCGCATCAATGATTTTCTCGCCGGGCTTTTCGCGGGCGTCGGCATCAAGCTCGTCGACTTCAAGGTCGAATTCGGCCGGCAGTATGAAGGCGACATGATGCGCCTCATCGTCGCCGACGAGATTAGCCCGGACTCCTGTCGTCTGTGGGACATGGAAACCGGCGACATCATGGATAAGGACCGTTTTCGCAAGGACCTTGGCGGCGTCACCGACGCCTATCGCGAAGTTGCGCGCCGGCTCGGCGTCGTCCGCGAAAATGACGGCGCCGGACAGGCTGGGCCCGTTCTCGTCAGCGACAATGGCGAGCAAGCATAAGGCTTTGTCTTTCGACGGGGGCGCCCGGCTTGCAGGTTTCAAGCGCTGAGTGTCGCGGCGCTCGCCGCTAGCGTCAAAACAGGGGAGAAACGCGCTATCGCCTGCTGGAAATCGTTTTTCGCGCCGATCGCCCTGGCAAACCTGTGGCTTGCGGCGGCGTTTGTCGCACCGGCGCAGGCGCAAACGACCGGGCTCGTCGTCAATCCGAGAGTTTCACCGGGCGACCGGTCATTCGAGTATCGTTTCGCGTTCGACCCGGCGCGCGACCGCTTTAACCAACGCATTCATTATCAGCATTCGGTGCGCGACGACTTGCGCCTGCGCGCGACAGCTATTTTCAACAACGCAGGCGGCGATCAACGTTTTCGCTATCTTCAGCTTGAAGCCCATCACCACTTTGCGAGATCGGCGCACGGCTGGAATAGCGGCGTGCAGTACCAAGCCCAAATCCCGGACGGCAATGACGGTCCTGGGCGCCTTCGGGTCGCTTGGGCAAACAGTTTCGACGTCGGCGAGAATTGGGAGCTGCGGGCTGTGGGCCTCATCGGCCGCGAATTCGGCGATCAGCGCGCTCGCGGCTTGATTCTCGAAACGCGCGGCGAGGCCATGCGGCAGCTTACGCGCCGCGTGAGTTTCGGCGTTCAAAGCTTCAACTTTTATAGATCGACCGCCGGTCCCGACGCGTTCAACAACCAAAACCATTCGCTCGGTCCGCAACTGCGCAGCCGGCTTGGCCGCAACGCCATTATTCAAGTCGACGCCCTGTTCGGCGTTTCGGAAAGTGCGCCAGACGTCAACGGGCGGTTTCTATTGCAGTATCGGCTCTAGGCCCCGCCGCTATATCGATGCTCGTCAATCGGAAAAAAGCTTTGCCGCGCGGGATGCTTTGGCTAAGACGAGCGTTATGAAAGCGAAAATCATCATTACATTGAAATCGGGCGTTCTCGACCCGCAGGGCAAAGCGATCGAGAGCGCGTTAAAGGGTCTCGGCTTTGCTGGCGTATCCGATGTTCGCCAGGGCAAAGAGATCGAGTTGAAGCTCGACGAGACGGACGAGGCCGCGGCTCGAGCCAAGGCTGAAGAGATGTGCAAGAAACTTCTCGCCAACCCGGTGATGGAGAATTACGCCATCGAGATTATGGCTTGAGCGCATGAACCCTGTCGTCATTGTTTTCCCGGCCTCCAACTGCGATCGCGATGTCGCGGTTGCGCTCGAACAGGCGACAGGCAAACCGCCGGCGATGGTCTGGCACGGCGAAACAGAGCTTCCGGATACGGATTTTATCGTTCTGCCGGGCGGTTTTTCTTACGGCGACTATCTGCGCTGCGGGGCCATGGCGTCGAAGTCGCCGGTCATGGAAACCGTTATCGCGAAAGCGAAAGCAGGCACGCCGGTGCTTGGCATTTGCAACGGCTTTCAGATCTTATGCGAAACAGGACTCCTGCCCGGGGTCTTGTTACGCAATGCAAATCTCAATTTTGTTTGTCGAACGGTCACTTGCCGTGTCGACGATGCGCAGTCGATGTTCACAAGCGGCTTCACCGCGGGCCAGTATGTCGACTTCCCTGTCGCGCACCATGACGGAAATTACTTCGCCGATGACGCCACGCTCGACCGGCTGGAGGGCGAAAGCCGCATCCCTTTTCGTTATGTCGATAACCCCAACGGTTCTTCGCGAAGCATTGCGGGCGTCATCAATGAGACCGGCAGCGTTCTCGGCCTGATGCCGCACCCCGAACGCGCCATCTCGCCGCTGCTCGGGGGCATCGACGGCGCTGCTTTCTTCAGAGGTGTGCTTGAAGCGACGGCGTAATCACATGCTCCGTTCCAGCGATTGGAAATTGAATTCTATCTGATTCCAGAACGCCCGGACTGACTCAGTTCTTTTTTCCGCCTTGATTTTTGACGACGTCGCCACGCTTCATGACAAAAGTGACGCGCTCCATTTCTTGGATATCTTCCAACGGATTGCCCGCGACAGCGATGATGTCGGCCAGCATCCCCGGTTTGAGCTCGCCGCGGTCGGAAACGCCCAGTAAATCGGCCGCATTGATGGTCGCCGCTTGCAGCGCGTGCAACGGCGTCATGCCTCGGCGCACCATCGCGTAAAACTCTTTGCCGACTTCATCGTGGCGTAGGACGCCGGCGTCCGTGCCCAGAGCAATGTTAACATCGCGCTCGACCGCCATGCGAAAACTTTCCTCGACGAATGGCGCTAGATACTCGCTTTTCTGCACGGTCCACTGAGGCGTGCCAGGCGGCAGCGGGATATCATTGAGGTAGATTGTCGGAACGTAATAGGCGCCGCGCCTTTTCATTTCTCGGATAATCTCTGGCGTCAGCATCGAGCCATGTTCGATTGAATGAACGCCCGCTTTGACCGCCGCCATAATGCCTTCCGATCCATGGGCGTGCGCCATAACTTTCAGGCCGTGCCGAGCGGCCTCCTCCACAATCGCCTTCAGCTCAAGATCAGAATATTGCTGCGCGCCGGGTTGATCGCCCTTCGAAAAAACGCCCGCCGTCGCGCAGACCTTGATGACCTTCACCCCGTGCTTGGCTTGATATCGAACCGCTCGCAAGATCTCGTCGACGCCGTTTGCGATCCCCTGATCGGGACCCAATTCCATCACGCCCGGCGCAAATCCGGTAACGTCGCAATGACCGCCGGTAATGGAAAGATAATGGCCGGCCGGAAATAGGTCCGGGCCAACGATGCGTCCGGCGTCGATCGCGCGCATCAGGGCGACGTCCGGAAACCCCGGCCAGGCGCCGGCATCGCGTATGGTTGTAAAGCCCGCATTCAGCATCTGCCGGCCGAAATAAGCGCCGTAAAGCGCCCAGTCCGCCGGCGTTTCGAAAACAGGCGCGGTCGTCCAATGGTCATCTGTAAAAAAATCAAGCGTGACATGGCTATGCATATCCATCACGCCGGGTAGCAGCGTCTGGTCGCCCAGGTCGATGCGCTTTGCGCCTTGCGGCAGCGCCTCCGGGTTAACCGCCTCTATCAGGCCGTCGCGAACGACGATGACCGCAGGAGAGATGATGGCGCCGCTCCGCACGTCGATCATGCGCGCGGCTTGAAGAATGCTGGTTTCAGCAGAAGCAACGCTAAATGACGAAATCGCCGCAAGGCAAATCAGTGCAATTCGGAAAAGGGCCAACGGTCCCTCCATTTTTTCATCGCCGAGACACAAGACAAGCGCTTTTCCGTCCACCATCTGCAATTGGCGGACGCCGAGCCCGAATTCGAAGACGCCGCCTCAACCGAACAGGCGCGGTCGCCGGTCGGCCCATGGCGCGGCTTCTTCTAATTCAAACGCGAGTTCTAATAGCGTTGTCTCGTCGCCCATGCCCGCGCCAAACATGGCGCCGATGGGCAGGCCGTCTGGAGACATTGACAGCGGCAACGAAATCGCTGGCGCGCCAGTTATATTGTAAAGAGCCGTAAACTGAACGTAGGTCAGAAGCCGCTCGCGCAGCGTTGCGTAATCCCGACGGCCGCCCAACCGGCCAATAGGCGGCGGCGGCGCAGCGACGACCGGCGACAGGACGAGATCATAGTCTTCGAATAGAGCGTCGAAAACGGCCGGCGTTGATTGCAACCGTTCCACGGCTTCATCAAATATCCCGACATTGGCCCGGTAAAACTCCGAAAGCCCAAGCGTAAATGGTTCGAACGCGAACCCGTTCGGCGGCACCGGAAAAACATCGTCCCATGCGGAAACAACGCTGTCGGCATAGGCGGCCCAGTAAAGCGTGAAATCATCTTCCAGGCTTGGATCAAATGGCGGCGAGATCGGAGAAACGTCGTGTCCAAGCTCCGCGCAGAGCATCGCTGTTTGCTTCGTTTCTTCAACGACGACTGGATCAATGGGGCGGTCCTTGACGCCCTCGGTGAGCAAGGCGATCCGCAAGCGCCGGTCTGAAGGGCCGGTCACGAGATCAAGCGGCTTCAGGCCGCTGGTCTCAGCCGGCAGCGCCATTGCGGCCGCCGCAACGGCGGTGTCGCGCACGGTGCGTGATTGAACCCCATGCACAGAGATGGAAATCGCGCCGGCTTCCGGCCGGGCCGGCGGATTGCGCCCACGCGAAACTTTTAACCCGACATTGCCGCAGCACGACGCCGGGATGCGGATTGAGCCGCCGCCGTCGCTGGCGTGCGCGATGGGCACGACGCCGGACGCGACAAGCGCCGCCGCGCCGCCGGACGAGCCGCCGGCGGAACGGTTTGTATCCCATGGGTTGCGAGTGGGTCCGGTCGCAATCGGCTCCGTGGTGGCTGAAAGCCCAAATTCAGGCGTCGTCGACTTGCCGAGACTGACGACGCCGAGACCCAGAAACGCGTCGGTCAGGGGCGTCTGTTCGTTTCCGCGGTAAAAGGGAAAGGCGCGACTGCCGAATCCAGTCGGCACGCCCACGACGTCATCCAGGTCCTTCACAAAACTCGGCACGCCGGCAAACGGACCTCCGCCGGCGCCATTTTTGACCGCCTCGCGTGCGCGCCCGAAGGTCTTCGTCGCAATGGCGTTTAGGCTCTCGTCAAGCCGCCAGGCCCGATTGATCGCCGCCTCAACCGCTTCTTCAGCCGATATCTCGCCGCTGCGAATGCGCGAAGCGGTTTCGACAGCGTCAAGCTCAGCGAGGTCTGTCGCCCGAGCCTGGTCGATGCGCACGCAGGAGCTCGCCATGGTCGCCATCGCCGTTCCGATGGCGCAGCTCTCGACAAATCGCCGTCTCGTCATGCTCATGCGGGCCCGCCTTTTCTTCTCTTGCTGATTCCGGCATCTTTGATGCTGGCGAGAGGGATGCGCAACGTCAATCACCATCGCCAGCGCGGCAGATGGGAGGAGACCGGCCTGTGAAAAACTATCTTATTTTGATGACCGCAATGATTGGCCTCGCCGGTTGCGGGCAAGAAGCATCCGCCCCGGCGACCGATGCCGCGACAGGCGACTACGCCTATCAGGAAACGCTGCTCGGCCAGTTGATTGACGCAAAGCCGGGCGATGTTATCGAGATCCCCGAGGGCGTTCATGCCTTCAACCGGTCGCTGAGCCTCGCCGCCGACGGCGTCACTTTGCGCGGCGTCGGGATGGACAAGTCCATTCTCTCCTTCAAGAACCAGATCGCCGGCGCTGAGGGCTTGCTCGTTACTGGAAGCGACTTCGTTATCGAAGACCTGGCGATCGAGGATACAAAAGGCGATGCGCTAAAAATCTCCGATGCCGAGAACATCGTCATTCGACGTGTGCGGACGGAGTGGACTGGCGGACCGAAGACAACCAACGGCGCTTACGGCATTTATCCGGTTCAGACAAAAAATGTATTGATGGAAGAGAATGTCGCCATTGCCGCCGCCGATGCGGGTCTTTACATCGGACAGTCGGAAAACGTCGTCGTGCGCAACAATCGCGCTGAATTTAATGTCGCGGGCATTGAGATCGAGAACACGACCGGCGCCGACGTTTACGGCAATGTGGCGACGGACAACACCGGCGGCATTCTTGTTTTCAACATGCCGAATTTAACCAAGCCTGGCGCGCGCACGCGGGTCTTCAACAACAAAGTCGTTGGAAACAATACAAAGAACTTCGGCATTGAAGGCACGCCTGTCGCATCAATACCCGCAGGCTCAGGCATCGTGATCAATTCCAATGATCAGGTCGAAATCTTTGACAACGACATCGGCGACAACAAAACCGCCAATATCATCATCGCGAGCCAGTTCTCCGCTGATTACGGCGACGGCGCAACGCAGGACGACTTCGATCCCTATCCGGAAGGGATCTTTGTCTACGACAATCGCTTCGAGGGCGGCGGCAACAATCCCGACGGGCTCGAACTGCAAGCGCTGAAGCTGGCTGTCGTCGGGCCGCTGAAATCCCTCCCCGATATTTTGTGGGACGGCTACGTGGACGAAGCCAAGATGGTCGATGGCGCGCTTCCCGAACACCTGCGCCTGTGCGTTCAGAATGGCGAAGCACAGGTGATCAATGTCGACGGGCCGAATGACAACGCTTCGCCGCGCATCGCCGATGGCGAACATGACTGCGCCCACGAAAAGCTTCCCGCGATACAGTTAAACGGGCCGCTTTCTAACGAGGCGTAGATGCGGTTTATCGTTGCGTTATTGACGGTTTTCACGCTCGCGGGCTGCGCCGACGAGAAAATCACGCCGCGCGGCTTCGCGACCGAAAATCCAGACCGCCTCAGCGCGTGGGGCATGTTTGACGTTGACGCCGCGGCGTTGCGTTTGAGCGATGGCGTCGCGCCTTACGATCTCGCGACGCCGTTGTTCTCTGATTACGCCCAGAAACTAAGAACCGTCTGGACGCCCGAAGGAGCGCCAGCCATCTACAACGCGACACAGGCTTTCGATTTCCCAGTTGGAACGGTCGTCACCAAGACATTTTACTATCCGGTGGCGGAAGACGGCGCCGCGATGCAGGCGCCGTCGCGCACCGTTTCGAACGGCGAAATGGCGCTTGATAATATTCGCCTTTTAGAAACTCGAATCCTGGTGCGCCGCGCCGACGGCTGGCACGCCCTGCCCTATATCTGGAACGCCGAGCAGACTGATGCGGTCCTCAAGCGCACCGGCGACATCATCCCGACGACCCTGCTGCGAGATGACGGTCGGCGCAAGGATTTCGCCTATATCGTTCCAAACGCCAATCAATGCGCCGCCTGTCACGCCACCAATGCGACGACGAAAGAGATCCAACCAATCGGATTGAAAGCGCGGCATCTGAACAAGTCATCGGCATTCGCGCCGGCCTTCAATCAGCTCGATCACTGGATCGCCCGGGGCGCGCTCGTCGGCGATGTCGAAACGCCAGCGCCGCGAAATGCGGTGTGGACCGACGCTGACGCGCCGGTTGCAGCCCGGGCGCGGGCCTATCTCGATATCAATTGCAGCCACTGCCACAATCCGCGCGGCGCGGCGGATACCTCAGGACTAAACCTTGAGCCGGATGCAGCTGGCCCGGCGCTCGGCCTTTGCAAGGCGCCAATTGCGGCCGGGCGCGGAACCGGCGGGCGCGCTTTCGGGATTGTTCCAGGGGCGCCGGAGCGCTCCATCACCCATTACCGGATGGCGACGACAGATCCGGCTGCGATGATGCCCGAACTTGGCCGCGCGCTCGCTCACGAGGAAGGCGTCGCGCTGATCGGGGAGTGGATTGCGGCGATGGACGGCGGATGCGGCTGATCCGCCGCCCGCGGTACTTTTCAACGAAACAAAAAAAGGAGCGCCGCGAAGGGCGCTCCAGGTTACGCTACTTATCAGAATGATGCGTTATCGCATCGGAGAAACCCCCTGACCTTATCTCCGTCGACACGGCGAATTATAGATTTCGCCTGCATCGACAATCGCTGCCCAAATTATTTGGCCGCGAGAGAATTCAACATCCAAGACGCTTCTTCGTGAGCGCCGACACGCGCCGTTAGAAGGTCGGCGGTATAAACGTCATCAACCTTTTCCGCTTCCATCACAGCATCGCGCAGTTGCGATGCGATGGCTTGGTTGTCGTCCGCGAGTTGACGGATCATGTCGCCTGCATTCGGCAACGTGTCCGTGTCCTCAATGACGCTGTCTTTCAGATACGAGCCAAGCCCGACTGGCGTTTGAAAACCAATGGCGCGGATACGTTCGGCAATATCATCAATCGCCGCGGCAAGGTCTTCATATTGCTCGTCCGTCAGCTTGTGAACGGAATAGAAGAGCGGGCCGGTAATGTTCCAATGATAGGCGTGCGTTTTATGGTACAAAACGTATGAGCTAGCGAGCACTTTGCCCATTTGCTCAGCGAGTTTTTTTCGGTCTTCCCGTTCGATGCCGGTTTTGACAGGAAGTTCTGCAACATTTGAATTCAAAGCTTCGGTAGCCATGAAAAGCTCCTTTCTTTATACGCGCGATGTAACGGCCTTCGCCGTGTAGGCGCGCGAAATTGGTGATTGTGCATTTGGCGCAAGCGAGCCTTGCGCTTGACGCGTCAGGCGTTGCGCCCGTTAACCGCCGGCGCAGCATCGGTCGCGTCGGCGTTCATCATCTGTGCAATCTCAGAGAGCACAGATGAAATCTCGGTGCGCCGCGCGGCCGGAAGGGCCGAGAAGCGCGATGAAAATTTTTCATCCAGAAGATCAGGCAAATCGCGGAAGGTCATTTGGCCCTTCGCTGTGAGGCGAGAATGAACAACGCGGCGATCCTTGTCGCTGCGATAGCGTTCAATGAACTCGTTCGACTCTAGACGATCGAGAACCGTTGTCACAGTCGCTTGGCTGAGCGCGACAGCGTCAGACAATACACGCGTCGTTACTTCGCCGAGCTCGCCGATAGAACGAATGATGAGCGCCTGCGCTGTTGTCAATCCAATCTCGCGCTGGAGACGTTTTGACTGAATGTCGCTTGCGCGGATGACGCAGCGAATATCGCTTAAAACGCTCTTTGCTTGGGCGATGGCAGACGCCTTAGTCTCGATTTTTTTTACTGCTCTAACCATTTGAACAAAAAATATTATAACTCTAAGAATATGTCAAGAGCGAAGCACGGATCGATATCTGACAATAATATCATGGACTTAAGAAACTTCAGTCGGCGCACGCTGCAGTCGCGCCCGTTGAACTGGCGGGATATCGCGCCTGTTCACGATTGCTTGGGCCAGCCGTCCGGATTTCGTCCTAAGGCGCGGCGAGCTTCCTGACCCGGGCCATCGCCATGATCGGGAAGTAATGCCGGTAGAGATTATAGTTGATCATGAAGGCGCGGGAGAGCTCAGGGCCCTGCTTTAATCGCTCCGCCAATAACGGATCGCCAAGCTTGATGGTCGCACCGACGCCATAGCCGGGAAAACCCGTTCCAGTATATTCCGGCTCGTCCCATGTTCCGTTTGCCTGACGCTCGATCAGAAACTGAACGCCGGCCGCAATCGCTCCTTCGTCTTCCTTGCGCGCAGCCGCCGCGAGCGCCATCAACGCCCAAGCCGTCTGTGAGGCCGTCGACTTCCCGCGCCCCATCTGAGTGGGATCCATGTAAGACGCGCAAGACTCGCCCCAGCCGCCGTCCTCGTTTTGATGTAAGATCAACCAGTCAGACGCCTTGCGGATGTAAGGCTCATTCATATCCTCGCCGATTGCCTCAAGCGCCGGCAAGACCGCACCCGTTCCGTATACGTAATTGACGCCCCAGCGACCGAACCAGGCGCCATCCGGCTCCTGTTCAGCCTTCAGATAGTCGATAGCACGAGCGACATTCGGGTGGTCTTTTGAAAACCCAAGCTTGCCCAGCGCCTCGACAATATGGGCGGTGACATCCACCGATGGCGGATCCAGCGCCTCGCCAAAGTCGCAGAACGGAATCTTGGTCAGATAGTTTTTGTCATTGTCCTTGTCGAATGCGCCCCAGCCGCCATTCTTGCATTGCATGCCGAAAAGCCAATTGACGCCGCGATCGATCGCCTCTTCGACGCCCCGCTCGCGCCATTTCGGATTAGACCGATATTTCGAAAGCACGATCAGCGCGACCGCCGTATCATCTGTATCTGGATAATAATTGTTTTTGTACTCAAAGGCCCAGCCGCCGGGATCGAGATGCGGTAGTTTTTCCGACCAGTCGCCGGGTTTCAAGACCTGCTGGTCGAGGACCCATTGCACGGCCTTTTCAATCTCCGCAGCGTAGCGTTCGTCCAGTCCCGCGTCATCAAGAGCAAGCAGCGTCAGAACGGTGTCCCAGACCGGGCTCGTTGAGGCCTGGATCCAGGTCGCTTCTCCGACATCGACCCGCCAACGCGCATCATCGAGCGCGCCGATCCCCTTCTCCAGCACTGCGTGATCGATCGCATAGCCTTCGTTGTACAGCGCCATAAGCGAATAGATCCACGGCGGCTGGATGCCGCCCCAGACGCCGTCATTATCCTGATGCTTGATGATCCATTCGAGGGATCTGGAAATCGCCGTTTTCCGCGCGAGCGAGAACTTCGTTGCATCGCCGTAGCTCTGCAGGGCGTGAAGCGCGCGGTCAGCGCCTTTGAAAAACCCATCCCAGAAATCCGCGCCCGGTTTTTCCGGATAGGAATAATCGAATCTTTCGCGACCTTCGGGAAAGAGTTCGTCGAGCCGGTTCTCCGGCGGGAAAGGCCGCGATGGTCGGCGTGCGGAGAGAACTGCGATCGGCATCAGCGTGGCGCGGGCCCATTGCGCGAAATTGTAAATCGAGAACGGAAACCAGTTCGGAAAGAAGATCACTTCCGGCGGCAAGTTCGGCGTCTTCTTCCACGGATACTCCCCGATCAGGGCCAGCCAGTAGCGGGTGAAAACGCGGATGTTCTTTAATCCGCCTCGCTCCAGTATCCAGGCTAGCGCTTTTTTCAGCGCGGGATCGTTTTTCGAAACGCCCATGGACCGGAGCGCCGCATAGGCCTCGACGGTCGTATTGATGTCGCCGGCGGGCGCATCGTGATAAATCTCCCATGATCCGTCGTCGCACTGGGTCTCGCGCAAGGACTGCGCAAGGCGCGGGCGCAAATGATGGTCTTCCAGCCCCATAAACCAGAGCGCGAGAATCCATTGCGCCTCCATGCAGGCGTTGGATTCCAGTGTGCCGACCCAGTATCCTTCCGGTTTCTGGCGCTCGACCAGCCAGTCGGCCGCCGCATCAATGGATGCGCCGAGCTGCGCGTCGAAATTCGATCCCGCGCGCGCTTTTTCTTTTTCGTCGAACATGCTCGCCGTCTCATTCATGGCCCTGGCGTCTTTAGCGCGCGGGACGGCGGCGGGCTAGAGCTTCACAAGATCGCGCGCCCGCATCCCTGCAAGCATCGCGGCGAGATAGACGAAGGGCAGAGCGCCGCCGACGGCGCTCGCCGCGACACCTGGACCTGGGCACAGACCGGAAAGGCCCCAGCCGATTCCGAAGACACCGGCCCCGATAATGAGCTTGCGATCGATCCGGGTGTTTGCCGGGAGATGGAACGCCTCGTCCAGCAAGGGCGCATGACGGGCGAGCACCAGGCGATAGCCGATGAATGAAGTCGCCAACGCACTCGCCATGACGACAGCAAGCGTTGGATCCCAATCGCCAGCGACGTTCAGAAAGCCAATTATCTTCGCGGGGTTGATCATTTGCGAAGTAACGAGGCCGAGGCCAAACACGAGCCCGACGGCGAATGCAGCGAGTGTCTGTTTCATTGCACAGTCGCCGTCGCCGCATTGAGGATGGTAACCGTTGCTATCGCCGTCGCCATGAAAGTCGCGGTCGCGACAACTGAGCGCTTGGACAGCCGCGCCATACCGCAAACACCGTGCCCCGACGTGCAGCCTCCGCCCAGTCGGGCGCCAAAGCCGACGAGAAGACCGCCGGCGATGATCGCCCATAAAGGGTGAACAAAGTCGATGGCGGGCCGCTCGCCGCTTACCGCCCAGGCGACCAACGGCGCTGCGAACAACCCGGCGACGAAGGCCGCCCGCCAGCGCCAATCTCCGGCTGCGGGCGACAAAACGCCGGCGACGATGCCGCTAACGCCGGCGATGCGGCCATTGAACGCCATCAGCAACACAGCAGCTGCACCGATCAAAAACCCGCCAATGGCAGCCGATAACGGCGTAAAGCTATCCATCAATCAGTTCTCCTGAGCGGCTGCCGGCGTCTACTCGTTTGCACCGCCTGCTTTCGGTCGGGGCTTGACCCCGCCAAACGAAAACATATATCATATAGCGTATATGACAAGTGTTGAATTACTCATCACCAAATCGCAAGACATCGACGCCCTGAAAGAGAAGGCGTCAAACGTATCGGCGCTGTTGAAAATTCTGTCGCACCCAAACCGGCTGCTCATCGCCTGCGCCCTGACCGAGGGCGAGGCGAATGTCAGCGCTCTCGAAGCAGCAACCGGCGCGCCGCAGCCGCATTTATCGCGCGATCTTGCGCGTTTGCGCGCGGCCGGACTTGTCTCCTCCCGCAGAGAGTCAAAAAATATCTATTACAGGCTCGCTGATGACCGCCTCGCGCGCCTCATCGCCGCGCTTTGCGATGCATTTGGTCCGCCAACTGACAGAAAAGGAACAACGATATGACATCCCCGCAAGTCAAGCTGTTCTTTGATGAAGCGACCTTTACCGCCAGTTACGTGGTTTCCGATCCGGCGACAAATCGCGCAGCGATCATCGATTCCGTGCTTGATTTCGATCACGCCTCAGGGCGAACGTCCACAGGCGGCGCTGACGCGATTATCAACTATGTCAGAAAAGAAAACCTCGACGTCGACTGGATTCTCGAAACGCACGTTCACGCCGACCATTTAACTGCGGCGCCCTATCTGAAAGAGGAACTAGGCGGGAATACCGCGATTGGCGCTCATATTCCAACAGTGCAAAGGACGTTCAGTGAGATTTTCAACGTCGAAGAAGCGTTTGCAATTGACGGCCGGCAGTTCGACGCGCTTTTCTTCGACGACCAATCCTTCTCGATTGGCGACATCGAGGCGAAAGTTCTTTACACGCCCGGCCATACGCCTGCCTGCAGCACATATATTGTCGGCGATGCAGCGTTTGTCGGCGACACGCTCTTTATGCCCGATTATGGAACCGCGCGCTGCGATTTTCCCGGCGGCGATGCGCGCACGCTCTACCAATCCATCCAGAAAATTCTCGCGCTTCCAGACGAAACGCGAGTATTTACCTGCCATGACTACAAGGCGCCGGGCCGAGAAATATTCGCCGTCGAATCGACTGTCAGGGAGCAGCGCGGGAAAAACATACATATCGCCGGCAAAAGCGAGGACGAATTTGTCGCCATGCGCGAGGCCCGCGACGCAACGTTGGCCATGCCAAAACTGATCTTGCCTTCTGTGCAGATAAATATGCGCGCCGGTGAATTTCCCCCAAAAGAAGAAAACGGCGTTTCCTATCTTAAGCTGCCGCTAAACGCTTTTTGAGTTAGTGTCATTCTGACGCGCGCAAGGGCTTGGCGATGACGAGCGGAAATTTTTATTCGCGGCTGCAGGCGGGCTTTGCAAGGCGTCGCGCTCATTCGATGTTGACGCTGCCAACAGGCGCTCGGATCTCTTACGCCGAGATTGACGCGCGCGCCGGACAGATGGCGGAGGCCTTCCGCGCTGCCGGGGCGCGTCCGGGCGACCGGGTGATGGCGCAAGTTGATAAGTCGTCGGAGAATGTCGCCGCCTATCTCGGCGCCCTTTATGGCGGCTTTGTCTATGCACCGCTGAATACAGCCTACACGGATAAAGAGGTCGCGTATTTCCTGAATGATGCGCAGCCGTCGGTTTTCTTATGCGATCCGGTAAGAGAGGCAGCGCTAGCGCCGATCGCGCGCAAAGCCGGGGTCAAGGCCGTTTTTACGCTTGACGCTTCCGGCGCCGGCACTCTCCCGGCAGCAGCAGACGGCGAAGTCGCCGACAGCGCAGTTGTTTCGCGCGACAACGAAGATCTCGCCGCGATTCTCTATACGTCGGGCACGACGGGCCGATCCAAAGGTGCGATGCTTAGCCACCGCGCCCTTGCGTCCAACGCCGTCGCACTTAACGCTCTTTGGGAGTTTTCCGGCCGGGACGTCCTGGTCCATGCTTTGCCAATCTTTCACATTCACGGGCTTTTCGTGGCGTTACACACAGCGATGCTCTCGGGCGCCGAGATCCTGTTTTTGCCGAATTTCGACGTTTCCGAAATTCGCCGCGCAATGGTCCGCGCGAACGTGATGATGGGCGTGCCGACGTTTTACAACCGACTACTCGCAGACGAAGGCTTTGTGCGCGCCGAAGCTGAGCATATGCGCCTCTTCATTTCCGGCTCCGCACCTTTGACGGCTGAAACATTCGCCGCCTTCGAGATGCGAACAGGCCACAAGATCCTAGAGCGTTATGGCATGTCGGAAGCGGGCATGATCGCGTCGAACCCAGTGCGCGGCGAACGCGTTCCCGGAACGGTCGGGTTTTCGCTTCCCGGCGTTGATATCCGCATTACCACTGATGACGGCGACGCATTGCCTGCAGGCGACGTTGGGAATGTCGAGGTGCGCGGCGCCAATCTCTTCTCCGGCTATTGGCGAATGCCCGAGAAAACCGAAAGCGAATTCCGCAGCGGCTGGTTTATTACCGGCGATGTCGGCGCGCTTGATAATGATGGCCGGCTCACGCTTTCGGGCCGCGCAAAAGACCTCATCATCGCAGGCGGATACAATATCTATCCCAAAGAAGTCGAAGACGTTCTAAACCGCGTATCGGGCGTTATCGAAAGCGCGGTCGTCGGCGCACCGCATGCCGATATGGGCGAAGGCGTCATCGCCGTCCTTGTCGGCGCGAATGATCCGGCAGTGAAAAAATCACTCGCGGCGGCCCTCGAATCGCTAGCGAAATTCAAACGCCCGCGGAAACTGTTTTGGATCGATGCTCTGCCTCGAAATGCCATGGGCAAAGTGCAAAAACAGGCGTTGCGGCGGCGTTACGCTGACGCATTCAATCAATGATCAAAGAGCGCCGGACCATTGATAAACGTTTACCTTCGCGTCGTGATAGTCCGCTACGCCGATATAGGAAAATCCGCATTTTTCGGCGACCCTGAGCGACGCGGCGTTTTCCTTTTCGATGATGCAGTGAATAGTCTCATCGGGGAAATTTCGGCTCGCCCAGTCAAGCGCTGCGCGTAACGCCTCGGTTGCGTAGCCCTTGCCGTGAGCTGACGCGGCGAACGCCCAGCCAGCCTCCATATTTCCGGTCAGCAGCGGCCTCATGGCGCGTTTGAAATCACCGAACCCGATCTCGCCGACGATGTGCCCGCCCTCTTTCTCCTCGACGATCCAGTAGCCGTAGCCAAGGTGCACCCAAAACCCGCTGGCGCGTAAGAATTTTATCCAGGCATCCTCTTCTGGCCGCGGTTTCCCCCCGATATAGCGCGTGACTTCTGGATCCCCCCACATATCTCGGATGGAGGCGAAATCTGTCAAGCGATGGCCGCGCAGGATGAGGCGCTCCGACTCGATCGCTGGCACATCAAGACGAAGCACTCTCGTCATTTCCTCTTTGCATCAGCGATATAATCGTCGATCTGTTGGCGGAGCATTTCCAGAGGCAAGCCTCCCTCCGCGAGCACGGCGTCGTGAAACGCCCGGATATCAAATCCGTCGCCAAGTTCTGCTTCAGCCTTACGGCGCAACTCCCAGATCGTAAGCTCACCAACCTTGTAAGCAAGCGCCTGACCGGGCCATGCAATATAGCGGTCGATCTCGGTCTGCACATTGTGCAACGACAATGCAGTGTTGGAAGCGAGATAATCCATCGCTTCTTGGCGGGTCCAGCCTTTGGCGTGAATGCCCGTGTCGATGACGAGCCGGCAAGCGCGCCACATCTCCCACGTCAAACGGCCAAAATGCTCATATGGCGTCCCATAAACGCCCATCTCGACGCCAAGTTTCTCTGAATACAACCCCCACCCCTCGCCAAAAGCGTGCGGATAAAACTCGTTTCGAAATTCCGGAACGTTCTCCATTTCAAGCGATAGAGCGGATTGCAGATGATGACCCGGTACGCCCTCATGCAGCGCCATGGCCGGCAATTGATAAAGCGGCCGGATTTCATGCTTGTAGGTGTTGACCCAGAACTGACCGCCGCGAGAGGCTTCGAGCGATGCGCCGACATAGCGCGCATTCGTGTAGTTTGGCGCAATATCGTCAGGGACCGGCTCAACCGAATAGGGCTGGCGGGGCAATTTGCCGAAATAAGCCGGCAGCCGCCCGTCGATGTCTTTTGCAATCCACGCGGCCCGCTCCAACAGGCCTTGTGGATCCTCAGCGTAGAATTGGCGGTCGGTGCGCAGAAATTCGAGAAACTCTTCGAAGCTTCCGTCGAACCCGGCGTCCGCCATCACCTCGTGCATTTCCGCCCGGATGCGCGCTACCTCACGCAGACCCGTCTGGTGGATTTCGTCTGCGCTGGCGTCGTCAAGCGTTGTAAAAAATCGAACCAGCGCTTCGTAATACGCCTCGCCGTTCGGCGTTTCGCTGATGCCGAGGGTCTCCCGCGCATTTGGCAGATAGTCCTCTCGCATGTACGTCGAGAGTCGCGAAAAAGCAGGTATGACCTCATTCACCATCACCGCTCGGGCCTCTTCGCGCAGGCGCTTTTTCCGCCGGTCAGATATGGTCGACGGCATTTTTTCAAAAGGCGCGTAGTAAGGGTGATCTTCGGCCCGTTCTTTCACCTGCGCCTCAAAAGACGGAAGGATCAGCGGCACGATTTCCTTGGGCTGCGTGAAACCTTCTTCCACACCAAGACGCATGTTCTCGATCTGCTGATCGATATAGGCCGGGAACGCGCGAAGGCGAGCTAGATAGTTGTCGTAATCCTTGTAATTCCGAAAGGGCGTTGAATTTAACGTATACTGAAAATTCGTGTGAAATCCGGTATCGGCGAGAAATGGCATGCGCCAGGCGCGATATTCCGCAAGCGCAACGTCATGCTTTAAAATAAAGGAAAGTAGATCCGCGTTGATTCGGCCATCCTCGGAGAGACTGCCGCGATCAAGCGATGAAAGCCGATCCAGGAATGCGCGGGCTCCGCCGGCCCGACGCGCATGATCGGCGGGCGCAACGTCGGGTACGCGATCATTGTAATCGTCAACATCTGCAGTGGTCGCCCGGAACGGATCCTCCGCCAATTCGTTAGCCCAATAGTCATTGATAATCGCATCAAGGTCGTCCGCTAACGCCGCATGACTTGTGGCGAGTAATGTCGTCGCAGCACATGCTATGAATATTTGAGCTCGAAACATAAATGACGTCGCCTTCCTGATCGCCGGGAACACTGATTGAGAAGGCTCGCAATATCACGAGCGCCGGCGCCTGAAAACCATCATCGCAGCGGCTCTCTTGCGTATCGCAATTGAGCGTGTTTCGTTGGCGCTTCCAATCTTTGGCAGTCGTGGGGCAAGATGAAGCGTTCTGAACAACTGAGCAGCGTCAGCCAGGACGCGGCGCCGGCGCAACCGTCGCAGGATGACGCAACAGCAGCGCTGTCCGACGCAGCAAGCGATATCGGGACGCTCATTGAGACACTCGGTCCGCGCCTTGAAGAAGCGCGCGCCTGGATCAGCGAGAACGGATCTGATTTCGCAATTGCGCTAGGCGCGTGGCTTGCCGTTTTCCTGGCCTTGCGATTTCTTCGGCCCGTACTTTCTGGTTTCATCCGCTCGCGAAAGCAGGGCGACTATGCACTGCGAAATATCGTTTCACGTCTCGTCTCGGGAACATGGGGCGTATTCTTGTTGGTTGTCGCCGCAGCGCTCGTTGCGCCTTTTTTACCGATACTGCCGAAGGGTTGGGATGCCATCGCGCGCAGCCTCGCCATTGTTATCGGCGTCATTCAAGGCGCGATCTGGACACGCGAAATCATCGTTTCGCTAATTGTTGCGCGCGCAGATCGCGAAAACAGTGGCTACGCGTCAAGTGTTCTGTCTAACGCCGTCAGTCTCATCAAGACGTTGGTCTCTATCGGCGTGTGGACCATCGCCGTTTTGATGATCCTATCCAATCTTGGGATAGAGATAACGGCGCTGATCGCCGGTCTCGGTGTCGGCGGGATCGCCATCGGCCTTGCCGCGCAAAGCCTGTTCAAAGATTTATTCTCGTCACTTGCGATTGTCCTCGATCAGCCTTTCAAGCGGGGCGATTTTATCATGTTCGATCATCAGCAGTATATCGGCACGGTCGAGAAGATCGGCATGAAGACGACGCGGCTGACGGGACTCGGCGGCGAGCAGATTGTGATCGCGAACTCCAACCTTCTCGATTACGAGATCCGAAATTATCAACGCATGGAAGAGCGTCGCATCATCTTTACGCTCGGCGTTCTGTATTCAACGGAACATGAAAAACTCAAACAGATTCCCGACCTGTTGCGCCAGGCCGTAGAAACCGTAGACGGCGCGCGCTTCGAGCGCGCGCATCTAAAGGAATATGGCGATAGCGCCATTATCTTCGAAATCGTCTATTTTGTCCTCGATAAAGACTACAACACCTATATGAGCCGAAACCAGGACGTTCTTCTCAACATCCATCGCGCATTTGAAGATGCTGGCGTGCAGTTTGCGTTCCCTACTCGCACACTTCATCTAGAGACGATGCCGGAAAATGCGCAGACGAGTTCATAACGCGCGTCCGTTCACGATCCGTGTAGTGAGCGTCCGCAGAAGCGTCGATTTGCAATTTTCGCTGCAGCGCGTTAAATAACCGCTGATATGCCAGCTTCCTCTTTATTCTCCGGATATGATCCGGAGAAAAATTTTTGTGAAACGACGAACAAAGCCGTTGGCGGAAGATCAAATCCGCTGGCGAAGAAATTGTCGCGTTTCAGTCTGCGCGCGCTCAACCAGCGAAACAAAGCCGCTGAGCGCGAGCTGCATAATTTGGGAATCACGTTCACGGTCTATTCAGACGCCGGGGCGATTGACCGAATTCTGCCCTTCGACCCTTTGCCGCGCCAGATATCCGCGTCCGACTGGAAGACAATCGATACGGGTTGCCGGCAGCGCGTGGCCGCGCTCAACGCCTTTTTGGCGGACGTTTACGGCAAACAGCAGATTCTGAAAGACGGAGTCGTGCCGCGCGCCCTCGTCACCCGCAACAAGCATTTCCGTAAAGAAATGCTGGGGGTCAAACTGCCGCACAACACCTACACCCATATCGCCGGCGTCGATCTCATCCGGGATGAAAAGGGTGAGTTTCTAGTGTTGGAGGACAATTGCCGCGCGCCGTCGGGCGTTTCCTACGTGATCGAGAACCGGCATCTGATGATGCGCTCTTTCCCGGATTTGATGGCGGGCGTTAAGATCCAGCCCGTTTCCGACTATGGCAAGCGTTTGCGCGGCAAACTGGAAGAAACGTCGCCGCTGCGCGTTCAAAATCCTTCGATTGTCTTGTTGACGCCGGGCGTTTTCAATTCCGCCTATTTCGAGCACGTTTTCCTCGCCCGTGAGATGGGCGTGCCGCTGGTAGAAGGCCGAGATCTCGTCGTCGACGAAAAAGACCGCGTCTTCATGAAAACGATCTCCGGACTTGAGCGTGTTCATACCATCTACCGCCGCATCGACGATGACTTTCTTGATCCTGAAGTCTACCGCGAAGACTCCATGCTCGGCACGCCGGGTCTGATGCGCGCCTA
This sequence comes from Pseudomonadota bacterium, assembly GCA_039819305.1. GTDB lineage: Bacteria > Pseudomonadota > Alphaproteobacteria > Caulobacterales > Parvularculaceae > Hyphococcus. Next base: position 49,119 of record JBCBSE010000013.1, on the reverse strand, counting down.
TCGTTCCGGCAAAGTTTCGATCGCCAATGCAGTCGGCGCCGGCGTCGCTGACGATAAAGCGGTCTACGCCTATATGCCGCGGATCATCGATTACTACCTCAATGAAGAGTCGATCCTAAACAATGTGCGCACCTATATCTGCCGCGAAAAGGAGGATCTCGCCTACGTCCTGGATCACCTTGAAGAGCTCGTGGTGAAACCGGTTGGCGAGTCTGGCGGCTACGGGATTGTCGTCGGCCCCAAGGCGTCAAAGGCCGAGATCGCCGGCGTCCGCCGCGCCATAAAAAAGCGACCCTCAAACTATATCGCGCAACCGATGATCAACCTTTCCGTATGCCCGACACTGACTGATTCCGGCGTGCGTCCGCGCCACGTGGATTTGCGACCCTTTGTCTTGACCGGCGAGACCAGCTGGACATTGCCCGGCGGTCTAACGCGCGTCGCCATGCGCGAAGGTTCGATTGTCGTCAATTCAAGTCAGGGCGGCGGCTCCAAAGATACCTGGGTGATGAGGTAGGCCTGTGCTTCTATCCCGACACGCAGAAAACGCTTTCTGGCTCGGTCGCTACACCGAGCGGGTTGAAAGCATCTCCCGGCTTTTAAATGTAACGGAAGCCTTTGCGGCGGATCAGGATTCAAATGACGCCTGGGCGCCAATCCTGTCGGTTTTTTCCGACGAGAAGGCCTTTGCGGAAACCGGCAAAAAATTTGAGGCGGCCAATGTCGCACGGTTTTACTTAACCGATCGCAACAATCCAAACTCCGCTGCGTTTGCGCTTTTTATGGCGAAAGAGAATGCGCGCGCCTTGCGTCATCTCATCAGCACCGAGGCCTGGCGCCAAATGTCTGTTTTCTTCGACCTCATTGCGTCGGTTCAAAAACGGCGCTTCGCCGTTTCGAAACTCAGTGAAATATGCACAGCGATTCGCGAAGGCTCCTACACTTTCCGCGGCGTTATGGCGGCGTCTGGATATCGCGACGAGGTCTGGCGTTTTTATGAACTTGGCGCCGCGCTGGAGCGGGCGGACCAGACAACGCGCCTCATAGACATTAAATATTTCCGGTTCGACCGCGACGACGATGACGCCGCTGCGCCCCCCGACGTGACATGGTGGAACACGCTGCTGCGTTCAGCTTCTGGTTATCATGCGTTTCAGCGCCGGCATTCCTTTAACGCGGACCCAGAAGACGCCGCGCGATTTATCCTATTTGATCCGTTTCTGCCGCATTCGGTTTATCATGCTGCAATGACAGGATTTTACGGACTCGAAAGATTAGAGCGCGATTTCCGCGCGCGCCCTGACGCAGGCGTCGCCGCGGCGGAGGAAGCCCTGCGCGCGCGCATCGATAATCCGCCGGCGCACCTTAGAGGGCGTGGGCTTCACCGCTACATCGATGCTTTACAACGGGAAATAAATACGCTCGCCAACGCCATTAATGAGCGCTATCTCTCTCCGGCCGGCTAAGCGCCGCCGGCGCTGTCGTCTGTAGTTGAGGAAAGGCCGGCGCCCGCCATGAGCGCATCAGTGCAACAGGAAGAAATCGCGCCGATGGTCGCAACGGACCTCTTAGAGGTTCGCCACGTCACTCGTTACCGATATGCGCGACCGGTAAAGTTCGGGCGTCACCGCGCGATGTTCCGGCCGCATGAGTCGAACGATTTACGTCTCACCTCATTTGACATCGATACGACGCCGAATTCAGCGCATCATTGGCTTCACGACGTCTTTTCAAATTCAAAGGTAGTGATGGACTTTGACGGCACCGCGCCGTCAAAAACCCTCGATATCGTATGCAAGTTCACAATTGTTCGCTCGACAATCCTGAAACCGAAATTTCCGATTGCTGAATTCGCGAAGCGCTATCCGTTTGTGTATCCGTCAGAGCAATGGGTCGATCTTGTTGCGCTGATCCGCCCGGAATATGACGCGCCGACCCAAGAGGTTAAACAGTGGGCGAGCGAATTCGTCGATCGGGGCGGCGGCGATAGCTGGGAGATTCTCTCTACGATAAACAGCACGATCCATGACCAATTCGACTATCGCCGGCGCGAAGAACCCGGCGTGCAGCCGCCTCGAGAAACGCTCTCGCTGGGCGCTGGGTCATGCCGAGACTTCGCGGTTCTGATGCTTGAGGCAGTTCGTCAGCTCGGTTTCGCAGCCCGGTTCGTCACTGGCTATCTTTATGATCCGCTTACAGATCAAACAGATGCGCAAGGTCGACGGTCATTGCAAGGCGCCGGCGCCACACACGCATGGGTTCAGGTCTTTCTGCCCGGCGCCGGCTGGGTCGAGTTTGATCCGACAAATGGTCTGATCGCCTCTGGCCGGCTGATAAGGACGGGGGTTGCGCGCCTACCCTCCCAGGCCGTGCCACTGGAAGGTTCCTTTGTCGGCGCACCGGACGACTTTCTCGGCATGGATGTTAGTGTCGATGTTCGCGCCATCGCGCCAACGCTGACAAGCTAACGCGTCGCTCGAAGCGACGCACATCCAAATAAAAAAGAGGCGCTAGCGCGCCTCTCTTCCATACTAAATAGCGACTTTTTTGCGCTGAGATCAGCTGCTGCGGTCCTTATCTTTTTTCTTCTTTTTGTAGGAGTCTTTCATTTCGGCGAGCGTGAGCGCGCCGTCATCGCCGCTCATTTTCGCAAAGTGGGCGCGTGCTTTTTCCGCTTTTTCATCGGTCAGCTCTTTGCCCTCTTTTTCGTAATAAGCGACCTTGTGCGCCATATATTCCGCTTCGGAAATCGACCCGTCGTTATTGGCGTCGATACCCGAGAATTTCTCGGCCATCTTCTCGTCCCACTTCGCTTTGTCGCCAGCGAGCGCAGGCGAAACGGCGAGACCGAGCGCTGATGCAATGAGCGCGAGTTTCTTCATAGTGAATGCTCCTTTTGTCTTTCTCCCCACCCCTGTCACGGGATCCAGGGCCCTTCGACGAAGCCCGACAACACCGCACGCGTTCTCTTTAAGGCCCCGTCGCGCGCGCAAGGCTAGGACGCTTGCGACAAGTGTCGCGACCCTGAATCGACAACCCGAAGCCGCGGCGCGACGAATGGATGAAAGGATCAAGGCCGCGCCCGCTTGCAGACGCAGCGGGCGGCTAATTGTCAGTTCAGGTTGGGCGCGAGCACTGACTTGAACCCTTCCGGCTTCACTACATAGACCGAGCATTCAAGCTGATCGATGACGCCCTCGGCGGTGTTGCCAATGAAGAGGCCCGGTACGCCGCTGCGATTTGCGCTGCCCATAACCAGGAGATCTGTCCCGAGCTGCGCCGCGGCCTGCGGGATGGCTTGCTTCGGCTCGCCCATGACGAGCTTTGGCGTAAACGTCACTCCGGAACCTGCATATTTTTCGTTCGCCTCCGCGATCACGCGATCAAACCAGAGGGTCGTGATCTGTTTCCATTCCGCCACGTAATTCTCAAGATCTTCCGGCGACAGCCCGGAACGCGGCGACGACAGAAACGCGACAGCGTGCGCCGTCCAAGCGTGAATGACATCGATCGCGGTGATCCCGAAACGCGTCGCTAGATCAATCGCGTGGTTAAAGAGCGAAGCGGCCAGGAGCTCCGCCTCGTCGCGCCGCACTGCCGCCTCTGGATTGTCAATGGCGATCGCGAGGCGGCGCGGCGGCTCGGTTCTTTCTGTGCGCACGATCCAGACCGGCGTCGGACATTTGCGGATGAGTTTTTTCTCAACGGAGCCAAATGGCGGCGAATTTTCGCCGACGCCGCGATCGGCCGCCTTGACCACGAGATCTGCTTTCTGAAGGACGGCGGTCTTGATGATCTCGTCGGCCGGGCGCCCACAGACGAGGTGTTGTTCGCAAGGCGCACCGATATCGTCGCGGAGCTCGTCGATCCGCTCCCGCAGCTGGGCCAGCAACATGCCTTCCGCATCCTTGGCGAGGGAGACAATCTTCGGATTGGTGATCGCCATGCTGAGCGACGGCGCAACGCCGACAATAACCGCTCGCGACCCGTCGCCCGTCGCCCATTGTTTCGCGGCGACCTTCAGCGCTGCGATTTCGTCATCCTCGTCGATCGCGATCAGGGCGCGGGCGTCTCTCATCAGGGCCTCCATTGCTTGCGCGCGTTCGCGGTCAGACGGTGGATCACCGCGCCTTGTTCGCGATACGCCTTCATGCAATGGGGACGCGCCGGCGCCGCGCCAACGACCCGCCGGCTGAAAAACTGATAGAACTTCTCTATGGGGAAGTCGCTTTTGATCGCCGAAACTGAGAAAAATAGGCGCGCGCGCCGCCCTCTTCCCTTCCGCGACGTTCGCCCTATGTTCAGGCGATGCCCGCTTCACGAAAACATCGTCCCGGCTATGCGCCGGGCGCCGCCAAGCCCTCAATCCAGCCATCGACGCCGCGCGAGGACATCACGCCCGGCGGCTTTGCGGAGGCGCTGACAACCTATCACGCTCAGGTCCAGACGTCGGATTGGACGCCGCATCGGCCGGAGCGTCCGTTGATCAAGGGTCTGTCGCGGCCTTTGCGCGTCGTTTCCGACTATTCGCCGGCAGGCGACCAGCCGAACGCGATCAAGGAATTGAGCGAGGGCGTGCGCGGTGAAGAGTGGGACCAGGTCCTCCTCGGCGCGACCGGCACCGGCAAGACCTTCACCATGGCGAAGGTGATCGAGGCGGTGCAGCGCCCGGCGCTGGTCCTCGCGCCAAACAAAACCCTCGCCGCCCAGCTCTATGGCGAGTTCAAGGCTTTCTTCCCGGACAATGCGGTTGAGTATTTCGTTTCCTATTACGATTACTACCAGCCGGAAGCCTATGTTCCGCGTACGGACACCTATATCGAGAAAGAAAGCTCCATTAACGAACAGATCGACCGCATGCGCCACGCTGCAACCCGGGCGATCCTGGAGCGCGACGACGTCATTATCGTCGCCTCAGTCTCCTGCATTTACGGCATCGGCTCGGTCGAGACCTACACCGCTATGACCTTCTCGGTGAAAATCGGCGAGGAGATAAGTCTTAAAAAGCTGCTCGCCGACCTGGTCGCGCTTCAATATAAGCGCAATGACAACGCCTTCGCCCGCGGCTGTTTCCGGGTGCGCGGCGACACGGTGGAGATTTTCCCGGCTCACTATGAAGACCGCGCCTGGCGGGTCTCGCTCTTTGGCGACGAGATCGAATCGATCCATGAGTTCGATCCGCTGACCGGGGCCAAGACCGACGATCTCGAAGAGATCACCCTTTACGCCAACTCCCACTATGTGACGCCGCGCCCGACGCTGCAGCAGGCGATGAAGTCGATAAAGCTCGAACTGGAAACGGTTCTGCCGATCATGCGCGAGGAAGGCCGCCTTCTCGAAGCGCAGCGGCTTGAGCAGCGCGTGCAGTTCGATCTGGAAATGATGGCGGCGACGGGTTCATGCAACGGCATCGAAAACTACTCGCGCTATCTGACGGGGCGCCAGCCTGGCGAGCCGCCACCGACCCTCTTCGAATATCTCCCCGAAAATGCGATCGTCTTTTGCGATGAAAGCCACGTTACCGTGCCGCAGATCGGCGCGATGTTTCGCGGCGATTTCAACCGCAAACGCACCCTCGCGGAATATGGGTTCCGCCTGCCTTCCTGCATGGACAACCGGCCCTTGAAATTTGAGGAGTGGGAGAAGATGCGCCCGCAGACGGTGCATGTCTCGGCGACGCCCGGCGGCTGGGAGCTCGAACGCACCGGCGGCGTTTTCACCGAGCAGGTGATCCGCCCTACGGGCCTTGTCGATCCGGTCGTCGAGGTGCGTCCCGTCACCGGCGAGAAGTCCAACCAGGTCGACGACGTTATCGCCGAGTGCAAGGCCGTCGCGAAGGCCGGCGGGCGCGTCCTCGTAACCACGCTGACCAAGCGCATGTCCGAAGACCTCACCGAATATATGCACGAGCAGGGCGTAAAGGTCCGCTACATGCACTCCGACATCGACACGCTGGAGCGCATCGAGATCATCCGCGATTTGCGCCTCGGCGCCTTCGACGTGCTGGTCGGCATCAACCTGCTCCGCGAGGGCCTCGACATCCCGGAATGCCAGCTCGTCGCCATTCTCGACGCCGACAAGGAGGGCTTCCTGCGCTCGGAGACGTCGCTGGTGCAGACCATCGGCCGGGCCGCGCGCAATGTCGATGGCCGGGTCATTCTCTATGCGGACAGCATCACCGGCTCCATGGAGCGGGCCATGGGCGAGACCGAACGGCGGCGCGAGAAACAGATCGCCCACAATGAAGCGAACGGCATTACGCCCGCGACCGTGAAAGCCAAGATCGCCGAGATCGCGCAGAGCGACGATGAAGGCGCGAAGGCCGCCGCCGGCCAGACCTTTGTCGGGCATAGAGGCGTTCGCGCCGCGAAACCGGGCGACGGCTTTTCCGAAGACGCCGAGGCGTTCGCCGGCCCCGGCCACAATCTGAAAGCCCATCTCGACGCGCTGGAAAAGCAGATGCGCGAGGCCGCCGCCAATCTCGAGTTCGAAGAGGCCGCGCGCATCCGCGACGAGATCAAACGCCTGCAGGAAGTCGAGCTCGCCGTCGCCGACGATCCACTTGCACGTCAAAGCGCGATCGAAGAGCGCGTCGCGGCCTCCTCAGACGGCCGGATCAAGAAAAGCGAGGGAACGGTGTCGAATGTGAGGGGGAAGCCAAGGCGGGTTCGCAAATCAAAGCGGTAGTCACGCTACTTTTAACAAAGCTCGATTGATTTGATTTCGTCCCATTTTCTCCTCTTTCAGAATAGCTTTCATTTCTCTTGTAAGATACACCTTCGATTTCAATCGGCTCGAGTCTAAATTACTAACTTCGTCAAGCACGCTACGAATTACACTTTTCACGTCCACGGCTAACGAAGCCACTTTTTCCACTTCCTGTGAAAACAAGTCAGCGCTATCGCGAGCGGCCGCTAATTGTACTCCCAACCGGTCAGCGGATTTTATTAGCCTAAGTCCCGTTTGAGGATTTGACAGCTTCTTCCAATGCAAATCCGTGCAGTAGGGACCGTCCTTTTGTCTTATAAAATATGCGCTCGTCATCCGAGAACCAAATTGCTTTAAATATGCATACTCTGACAGATAGAAAATCTTGTGCAAATCGAAATATGAGACAGAATTTAATTCCAAAACTATGTACTTGACCACCTCGATCACATCGGAGCGCGGCGACGCATTAGAGGCGATGGCGCGTCTACTCTTATTGCCGCGCTGAAGAACCTCGATTACTCTTTGATAGTCCATTCGCTGGTTAGCCATACTCCTATGAAGCATCGCCCGCTGTCCTGGGTGATAAAGCGGTACTAGGGTCCGAGCACCAATATCGATTGGTCGTCCGACGTCCCTGCGCAATTCGGCGTTGACTCCGAATAGACTAGACACTGATCTCAGCGCGACCGCACCCAGAGTGACTACGACCTTCGGATTTATCAGTTCGATCTGATCTGCAAGGTATGAGGCGCAGTTTCTGACTTCCACCGTTGACGGCGGAGAATTATTACCCTTTTCGTCTTTTGGATTACAGAGGACGGCATTTGTAATGAATGCGTCGTATCTTGAAAGGCCAACGAATTCTAGCAACGCTTCGAAGTTATGCCCCGCTTTGTCGCCGTGAAAGGGAATTGCAGTGTCATCTGCGCCAAGACGTCCGGGTGCCTCACCCACAAATAGGAGTTTGGCGTCAATGCTGCCGTTAGCGTAGCTCAAAACGCGCCTGCTTTCACTCATTCGAGGACACAATCGACATTTTGAAACTCTGTCGAATAGCTCAAGTGCCGTTTCATGCCTCGACATCTTACTCATTGTCGTCGCCCACTAGTTCTGAGAGATCGCGTTTAACGTCTGCATACGCATGCATAGAAATGCACGTCAATTCTGCCGGTGCATACTCAGTGTGCTTACAAATAAACGCAAGGAGGCGCCCCAAACCGACGAAATTTCCAATAGCTTTGTTAAAAAAGTCATGATTTCGATAGACTGCGGTCAACGCAATATGCCCTGTGTTTCGACATTCAAGCTGAATGTATTGCAGGCACGGAGCGCCGCGCGTCCTGAAATTGTCGAGATGAAACCCCGATGTGTGAAAGTAGAGCGAAGTCCGCGACGCGTTCGCCCAAGCATTGATCTTATTTATTGCCGTTTCAAGCTGATTTCCCGCGGCTCCGAATTTGGTAAGACGCTCAAAATATGTTCCCCAGCCCGCATTCATAATTTGACGGCTTCTGGCTTTGCTAAGCAATGTCCAGCCAGCTTCGTAAGCTGATTCTCGCGAACCTGCAGCATTCAACGTGACGTTGGGGAAGAGTACATTCGCTACGCCGCGGCATGTATCCGCGCCCTGTTTTACACGCCGAGCTGAGTATCGCGTGCACCAATCTGAATCCACTTGAACCGGATTTCCGATTACGGTTATCAAATGGGAAACGCCGCCGGTCGACCGAAGGACTAGCTTGGCACCGCGCAGCCAGCCTTCACGGACGTTTGACCCTACTATTATTTCTGGCACGTGTTGTTTTTGCCTTTGCAGCTTTGCGAACTTGCTTTGGTGACGGTTTGAGCTGACGGACGTTTATTGCTCTTTGATGGAGATCAATAGTTACAATGCCGCCGCGCCAACGCCGTAGCTTATCAAATACTCTGAATCCTTCAGAGATTGCCAAGTTCCAGTGCGCTACTTTGCATGCGCTGACCTCCAGCCCCTGAGTTATTCGCATTATTGCCTTTGTAAGTACGAATGGAACATCAGTCGGTGATTCATACATCGAATGCCTGTCGGCCTCTGCAAACACAAATGCCGAAATTGATTCCTCTATAGCGCGAGCGCGGGCACCATCCTCAACTTCATCAATCTTTGGGTCACTCTTCCGTTTATGACGAAGGAGATCGCGAACAACAGGAGACCACCCCAGTATCGCTGCATAAGCTAAATGAAAGGCGTCGTGAAAACGGTAGCCATCATCTTCCGAAGAATTATCTGTTACGCGATCGCCAATGATGACGCCATTGACCGAGATAAGCACTTCGCATTTGTTCGAAGAGCGCTTTTCAACGAAGGTGACTTCCAGTTCACGCGGTATTTGTTCCTCAGGCGGAAAATCTGCATCAAAAAAACCGAGATCGACACTTCCAAAAAAAGATTCGGTTTTCACAACATTCTTTTGGGCTACCTCCTCCAAAGAGATACCGTGCGTCGTGGCAATTGCTGAAAGATACCAAAGCGCGTCCCCCAACTCTTCAGTTAGCTCGTCACGGACAGCAGCTTGATTTTTGCTACGGTACCCTTTTTTTAGAGCAGAAAATATGCTGCCAACTTCGCCAGCAAGCCCAAAGAGGGCTAGCAGTCGAAACCCGCTCGTTCTTGTTATGGTGCTTTTGGCTTTATCCTGATAGTCTCGAAAGTCCATCAATGCCCCCATTGCGAAGAAATTGGCCTGTTAGAATTGCAATGATTGGTTTTGGCGCTTTGTGGATACACGAGATTCGAAAAGTCGCAAACCAATTACAGTAAACGCGCCGCTAGATCTGTACACATCTGCCCATTCCAAAATATCAATAACTAAAGTGAATCTAGCGACATGCAATGAGGGATTCTCCTGAATGCGCGGACGAATCCGAGAGTTACCCCTCCCTCCCCTCAAAACACCTTGTGGTCGCCGAGGCTGGCGTCGGCGTCGCCTTTGACGAGCTTTTCGTAGAAGTCGGCCAAGGTCTCGGTTCCGAATTCCGGGGTCGCGGCGGCATCGTAGGTCTCGCGCGCCTCGTCCCAGACCAGCATCGACTCTGTGCCGTAATAATGGCCGATGCGCGCAAACTCCGCTTTCGCTTTCAACGCCGGGACAATCGTTCCGAGGGCGGACAAGCCGTCGGCGACGGCTTTCAGGAAACCCGGCGGCACGGATTTGAATTTCGGCGGGCGCCCTAAGGCGGCGAATAGCGCCTCGCCCTGTTCGCGGGCGGTGAGCACCGGCCCCGGCCCGCCGACGGGCAGGATGCGGTTTTGCTGTGCCGAGTCGATGAGGCAATCGGCGATGAAGCGTGCGAGATCATCATCGCTGATTGGCTTGGTCGCGGTCAGCGCGCCGTCGCCGAAAAGAAGAAAGGGCTTGCCGGCCTTCACCCGCGCCGCCTGCCCCGACAGCGATTTGAAATAGGCTGTGGGCCGGACAATCGAAAAGGTGAGCCCGCTCGCGATCAGCGCCTCTTCGAAGGCGAGTTTCGCGCGTTGAAATTCGAGCCGCGGTTTCTGCACGCAGATCGCCGAAAGCAGGACGAAATGCGCCGCGCCCGCGTCCTTCGCCGCGCCCAGCAGCGCGAGATTGGCGCCGTGATCGACGGCCCAGGCGTCGGCCGGCGCGCCATTGCGCGAGGCAAGACAGGAGACGACCGCGTCGAACGCCTCGCCGCGAAACCCGGCGCTCGCGAGCGAATTCGGATCGGTCGCCTCGCCCTCACGGAATTCCGCGCCCTCAAGTCCTTCGCGCGCCGCGCCGGGCCGCAACAAGGCGACCACTCTATGGCCGTCTTTGATGAGCGCGCGCGCGACCGCGCGGCCGATGGTTCCGCTGGCGCCGGCGAGGAATACGCGTTTCGGCTCAATGGTTTTCAAATGGGAAGCGGCGTCGGACATGCCGCGCATCATCAGGCGATCGCGGCCGCGCGCGCAAGAAAAGAATAAAGCGAGCGGGTCGGCGCCGGACCGCGACGTCCGCTGCGCCCGAAAAAGAAAAAGGGCGCCGATATCGGCGCCCTCTTTCCAATGCGTCTTAGCGTTCGGCTTAGAACGAAACCCGCAGGCCAGCCTCGACCGTCGAGGCGCGGTTCTCGATGTCGAAATTCGCATCGAATAGCGAAGCGTCGACATTCGCGTCGAGGGTCGCGCGGTAACGGTAGCCAGCGAAAAGCGTCGTGTTCGGCGTCACTTCGTAGCCGATGCCCGCCATCGCCTGGTAGGCGAATTCGGTCGAGTTATCGTCGATGATGGTGGTCGCCGACGGCGCATAATTGACGTCGACGAAACCGACGCCCGCGCCTATGCCGACATAGGGCGTGAACGGACTTGTGTTTTCGTATTCCAGGAACGCATTCGCCATCACGAACACGGTTTCAACCTCGCCCTGACCAGCCGCGACAAGATCGCCGACGGTGACGCCGAGATTGGTGTCCTGGCCCGTGATCAGGACGGCTGCGTCTTCGCTGTCAAGCGGAATGGTCCCGGCCGCGGTGACGCCGGTGTGCGTGTCGACGCCGTTGGACTGGTAGCCGACTTCGATTTCGCCGCGGAACCAGCCAAAGTCGCGGCCGACCGCGCCATTCACCATCCAGCCGGTGTCAAACTCGGTTGTCCACCCGACGCCCGTGCCGTCCGGCAACACAGTGCCAGCGGGGATCGTCGTGCCCTCGCCCGTTGCGAAATCACCGACAAAGGTTCCCTCATTATCGGAATCGTTCAGGAAGGTCGCCCCGCCCGAAACCGACACATAAGTGTCTTGCGCATGCGCTGCGCTTGCTACGCCAACCGCCAGCGTGCTGGCGACAATCAACTTCAACGTCATGGAGAGTCTCCGTTATTAACTTGAGGACGCGTCGCAGTCGCGACGTACACTTTCGTTACGCGCTGGCGTGAAAGCAGTTCACCTTCACGAGATTGAATTTGATTAAGGTTGGGGGACGTTTCGTCGCAGATTATGCAAGTTTAATTGTTGAAAAGATTGAAGCGGCCAGATCGGCGCGCCGTTTCAACTCAAGTCTCGAGCCAGCCAAACTCCTGATGCAATTGATTGCGCCATATAAAACAAGCGAACATGCACGGCGGCATGAGTTGCTTTGTTCGCACGCCGTGAACGTTTTATCGCTTTCCCATTTTTTTGATCGGAAAAGCGTTTCGAATGTCAGCTGCTTCGTTTGTGCGACGTTTCGCCCGCGATCAGACGGCGTCCGGGCCAACGCGAATGACCGCTTTGCCCATATTGGCGCCCTCAAACAGGCCTAGAAACGCGCCTGGCGCACTGTCGAGACCCTCATATTCGGTCTGTTCGAATTTGACGGCGCCCGATGCGACGAGCGGCGCCACTTCGCCGAAAAACGCCATCGCGTCTCCCATGAACTCCGAAACGATGAAACCGCGCGCCATCACGCCTCTGCCAATCATATTAGTGAGGTTAGAAGGACCAGGTTCAGGCTTCGTGTTGTTGTACATGGAAATCATACCGCACAACGCGATGCGGCCGCCAAAGGCGATGCAATTCAACGCCGCTTCCAAATGAATGCCGCCGACATTTTCGAAATAGCAATCGACACCGTCAGGCGCGGCTTCGCTGAGCGCCTTTGTCAAAGAAGCAGTCGTCGGGTGATCTTTATAATTGATCGCAGCGTCAACGCCGGCTTCTTCCGTCAGCCAGCGGATCTTCTCTTCCGATCCGGCTGACGCGACGACCCGGCAGCCTTTCTGCTTGCCAAGCTGACAGACGAGAGACCCGACCGCGCCCGCGGCGCCGGAGACGAACATCGTCTCGCCTTCCTTTGGTTCGAGAATTTTCGAGACGCCAGCCCAGGCCGTCATGCCCGGCATGCCGAGCACGCCAAGGAAAGCCGACAACGGGGCGAGATCCGGCATCACTTTTTGCGTTCGGTCGCCATCGGAAAGATAGTGCTCTTTCCAGCCGCCGCTGTAATCGACCACATAATCCCCAGCCGCAAAACCGTCGATATTCGACTCAACGACCTGTGACACGGCGCCGCCCTCGAGGGGCGCGTCCAGCGAGAAAGGCGGGATGTAGCTCTTGACGTCCGGGCGCATGCGCCCGCGCATGTAAGGGTCGACCGACATCCAGACCGTGCGGCAAAGCATCTCTCCAGGTCCGGGTTTTTCAAGCGGAATCTCTCGGATTTCAAAGTCCTCCGGCTTCGGCAAGCCGTTCGGATAAGCCTTCAGAAACACCGCGCGCGTCGATCCTGTCACCCGTCATTCTCCAGTGTCTGCCTGGCTGCAACCCTAGCGATGAGAGCCGCGCTCGCAAGAGTGTGATGTCGCGCCTTATTCTGACACCGCTGCGCCATATTCTTGCCGCCCTTCGCCGCAACTCTGAAAAAAGTGGGCGGCGAGCATCCCCAGAACGCCGCAAAGCGTAAAATCACTGCGCAAAACGGCGCGATTTAGCGGAGGCTTTGGAGCGATGAAAACGATACTAATTGCATCTGGCGCAATGCTTTTGGCGGCGACGGGCTGCCAGACAACAGGCGAAGGCGCGCTTACGGGCGCGGCCGTCGGCGCCGCCGGCGGCGCTATCGCCGGTGAAATCTTTGCCGGACGGCCTGGTCGCGGCGCGGCTTACGGCGCGCTGATCGGCGCGGCGGTGGGCGCCTATGAAGGCTGCAGCCGGGCCGGCACGTGCGGCGGGCGCGCGCGTGATCACGGCCGGCGATACTATGACCGGTACTCGGGCCGTTACTATTACGAAGATCCCCATTATGGCGACACCTATTGGGAAGATGGATCGTTCCGCGGTTATGGCGGTCGCGGACGCGGACGCTACTAGACGCTGAGCGCCGCAGCGCAGACCCTTATTCAACGGCCCGCCTCGCGGTGGGCCGTTTTTCTTTTAAAAGTGGCGGTCAGCGTAAGCGCGAATCGTCATCGCGGCGGCCTTTGCCCATCTGAGACAAAGCGATCAACGTGAGCGTCGGGACAAATCCGTCGATCTGACCTGTCGGATCAAACGCCTCCCAAAAGGCGAAGAGGCCGGCCCAGCCGAACAGCGATACGGCGGCGACGCCCATGACAAGATCGAAAGGCAGTTCAAGACCAGGAATCCTGCCCACCGTAAAATCGAGGACATCTAGGACCACGGCTATCAGAAGCTTCGCAATGTCTGATCGCATGGATGAATTTCCCCGCGCCGCTTGGCGATTTATAGACTACACGCGCGATCGCATGGAGGCCAAGACGCGATCAGCGCGCATTCGGCGCGGCGCGCGCACCGGTATCATTGGCGAAACCGCAGACCGAAGCCGAGCGTTCGCGTCTCACCCGGGAAAAACCGCTCATTGCCAAAGGCGAAATCCGCGCGTTCGGCGTAAAGCTCGTCTGTCGCATTGCGTAAGATCAGAAACGCGTCGAGCCGTTCAGTCAGGCTGGCATTCGCGCGCAAATTCAGAAGATCGTATCCCTCATAGGAATTGGCGTTCGCCGCATCGGTGAAATACTGGCCGATGGATCGCCATTCCGCTTCCAGCGAAAGCCGATCGAAAGGCCGCCAGGCGAGGCGCGTATTGGCGATGACGCGGGGGGCGGTGTCGACATCATTGCCGAGGGCGATCGATTCGGTTTCGCTGCCTGTGATCCGTGAAAACCGGTAAGTGTGGGCGCCATAGGAAACTGCGCTCAAAAGGCTAAGCCGGTTCGTCAACGCAATGTTAACGTCCGCCTCGAAACCGATATGGCGGGTCTTGCCATTCGCGACATTGAAGCCGTCAGCATCGCGAAAAAAGAAGTTGCGTTTCTTCATCCAGTAGGCGGCCAGCGCGAACTGGATGTCCTCGCGCGGCGCAGACCTCAGCGAAACTTCGAAGGCGTCGATTAATTCGGGTCGCGCACGGTCCCCTGTCTGATTTATCTGTAAACGGTATAAATCGGTCGTCTGCGGCGGACGCGCGCCGCGCGCATAGCTGACCGTCAGAAACGTGGTTGGCGATACTTCCTGTCGCAAAGTGACTTTCGGGCTTGCGGTGACGAAATCGTCTGTTCGATCAGCGGGACGCAGGAAGCGGCCGAAAACGCCGTCTTCAGCGCGGTTGTCGTAATCGTAGAAAGTTGCGTCGAGACGACCGGCGACAGTAAATTCGGTACTTTGCGAGAGTTCGATCCGCGCCTGAGTGAATCCTGACACATATTTCGCGGCGATGCGATAATCGTAATGCAATCCTTGCACGAATGAAAAAACGGTCGGATTGGATTGAAACTCCCGAAGGCGCCCTTCGGTGTATTCAAGATCGACGCCGACCGCCCAGTCGATCGCGCCCGCCTCGTGATAATAGGCGGATTGCGCGCCGACGCTCCAGTGACCATTCTCCTCCAACGCCGCGCCGGGCAGAAAATGTTGGGGAAACGTCATGTCGTTCCACCGCCCGAAGGGGGTCACGCGGAACTCGCCCTTCTCGCCCGCAGGAAAGGTCAGGGTTGATTGAAGACGCGCGGACTTGGCGTCGCGATAGGCGAAGGGGAATTCGTTTTCGCGACGGCGCACGCGGTCGAAAAGGGCGTCGCGACCAAAGATAAAGCCTGCTGTTTCCTGTTCAGTGTTCGTGAAAGAGAGGATCGTGTCTGCAGACACGCCGCCGCTCTCTATGCGATGGCGCGCCGTCAGTTTCTGTTGATCGAGCCCTGCGTCCTCTCGATAACCCGATTCCGATACGGCGGAGACGCCAAGATAGCCGGCGTGATCGCCACGCGAGCCGCTAAGCGCGCCCTTCCATTTATACCGGTCTTCGGTGTCGCCGAAAATCTCTGCAGCGAAAGCGTCAGCGCTCGTCGGGCTCGGCGTTAAGACGTTGACCACGCCGTGAATGGCGTTGGCGCCGTAAAAAGCGCCCGAAGGGCCACGCACAATCTCGATCTGGTCTGCAATCTCATGATGCGCGGCGAGCAAGCCGTTGACATTGGCGAAGCCGGGCGAACGCAAAGGCACGCCGTTTTCGAGAAACAAAAACGAGCCAGCGCCGGCGCCTCCAGTCAGGACGGGAGAGCGGATTGCAGTTAAGTGCTCCGCCCCCGAGCCGCGGTGCAAGTTGACGCCCGGGGCCCTCGCAAGCGCCTCGGCGATGTGATCTGCGTTGATCGTCGTCAGCGACTGCCGGTCGATGACCGCAAGAGACGCCGGTGTTTCTGACACGCTTTGTTCGCGCCGTTCGGCGGTCACAACGATTGAGTCGTTAGCGCCTTGCGTGAGCAGGGCGGACGCCGCGCTTGCAACAATAAACAACATAAAGGCGGCCGCTTCCTTGACCCAAGACTGATCCGACGATGTCGCACACGAAGGCTGGTCGGTCCACCGCGGCGCGTCGGCGCGAGCCTGACGGCCGACGAAACGCGCCTACCGCTTATACTCGACGACGTTTTGTCGGATTGAGCCGAAGATGGACTTGCCAGCCGCATCCTCCATACGGATCTCGACATTATCGCCGAACCGCATGAACGGCGTCTTCGGCGCGCCGTCGGCGATGGTCTCAATCATACGGATTTCAGCGATGCAGGAATAACCAGCGCCGCCTTCCGCCACGGGATTTCCTGGACCGCCGTCGAGCTTGTTCGAGACGGTCCCTGAACCGATGATTGAACCAGCGCAAAGCCGCCGCGTCTTCGCGGCGTGAGCAATCAGTTGCGGGAAGTTGAATGTTAGGTCCGTGCCGGCATGAGCGCGCCCGAACGGTATTTCGTTATAATCGACGATTAATGGCAGGTGGACGGAGCCGTCTCGCCAAGCCTCGCCCAGCTCGTCCGGCGTAACCGCACAAGGACTGAACGCTGACGAGGGCTTCGACTGGAAAAATCCGAACCCCTTCGCAAGCTCGTTCGGGATCAGGCCGCGCAGCGACACGTCGTTCACGAGCATAACGAGACGAATGTAACCCCCCGCTTCCTCGGCGTTGACGCCCATCGGCACATCGCCGGTGACGACCGCGACCTCCCCTTCCATGTCGACGCCCCAGCCGTCATCCGTTGCAACGGGAATATCGTCGCGCGGGCCGAGAAAAGAATCCGATCCGCCCTGATACATCAGCGGATCGTCATAGAAGCTTTCCGGAACTTCAGCGCCCCGCGCCTTTCGCACCAATTCAACGTGGTTAATATAGGCCGATCCGTCCGCCCACTGATAGCTGCGCGGCAAGGGCGACGCGCATTCGCGTTCATGAAAGCGTTCAACCGGCACCGATCCGGTCTCAAGCCCTTGCGCCAACTCCCGCAAGCCGCGCTCGGCTTCGCTCCAGTTGTCGAGCGCGGCCTGAAGCGTCGGCGCGATGCGGCCCGCATCCGTATAGCGAGTCAGGTCTTTCGAGACGACAACCAGCTTGCCGTCGCGGCCGGATTTCAGTGACGCCAATTTCATTGGTCTTCGTCCTTTCTTTCTTAAGGGCGGGCCAGCACTAAAGCCCGGCGCGCACATTCGCCGGGTCTAATGCAGGCGATCCCTTGCCCGCCTTTTCAGCTTCGCGAATAAGCGCCATGACACGCGCGTTCACCGGCGCTGTTAAACCATGCTTTTCACAAAGGGCGACAATCGCGCCCTGAAGCGCATCGACTTCCGTTTTGCGCCCGCTTTCGAGATCTTCCCACATCGATGAACGCGCTTCCGGGTCGACATTAAAACTGCGACCGGCGAGCACTTTATAGAGCGGCGTGGGCAACCGCATCAGATGCGGCGCGATTTTAAGCGGCACCTTGAAGGCGGAGCGCGGATTGATGCCTTCGGCTGAAAGCGCGGCGAGGCCTTCCGAAATCTGGTCCGCCAATAGCGCGCGCCATTTCTGGTTCAAAAGCTCGTCGCGCAAGGGTTCGCCTGAAAGCGCGTTGAGCGCGTTATTCAAGTTGACCAACAGCTTTCCCCACTGCACCGCGCGAATATCCGACGACGCATGCACCGGAAGATCGGGTCCTGCGAGGATCGCCGCCACATCCGGCGTCCCCGCCTCCAGGACAATCCCCCCCGCCGTTCCGCGATGAAAGCGACCGTCTCCGGCGTTCAAGACGTTGTAGGCGACCATGCCGGCGCGGACGTCCCGATTAGGAAGCGCTGCGCGTAAGACTTCCGCGTTCTGGGCGCCATTCTGCAGACTGACGATAATGACCTCGCGCGGCGCATAGTCTGCGATCAGCCGCGCCATTTCTCCCGTCGCACCGCTTTTAACCGTCACCAACACGATTTCGGCATCAGCGAGGACGGTCGGCTCGGTGCCGATCTTGACATTTTGGGCCGGGATCAGCGCATCGAGGCCTTGATGATCGGTTAGCTTCAGCCCATTCGCGCGCAGCATCGAGGCGATGCGGTCGCGGCCCAGAAATCGAACGTCGGCGCCGTTGCGCGCCAGGACGCCGCCGACAAAACAGCCGATGGAGCCGGCGCCGGCGATGACGATGGTTGGTTTCTGATTAGACTCCGTCACGCCGCCTCGTTTAAAGCCGCGCCGCACCACGGACAATAGCGGATGAGAACAACGTCTCGCCCGCCGTCATGAACAATGAGCGCAAACTGGTTGAGGCCTTCGTGATAGGCGACGAGGCTGTCCGGACAATCGAACGGATCATCATGCGCATCGCAATTGAGCTCCAGCGCGGCTTGCATGGATTCGCAGCACAAGGTCTCCGGATCCGGGTGTTGGGTTCGAGCCATCAGGCGCCTTGCGCCTGCCAGGAATTGACGTAGTCCCTATTCTCGACCGCCTCTGCGGCCTCGCCCACGTCAAGCGGGTCGCGCGTGTCGATCATCACCGCATATTCGTCTGTCGCAGGCTTCGTTTGCTCAAGCATGTTTTTCAATGCTTTGGGATGCGGGCCATGGGTAAAGCCCGACGGATGAAATGTCATCATACCGGCGTCGATATTATCGCGGCTGAAAAAGTCGCCAGCGTGATAGAAGAGGACCTCGTCATAGTCGTCATTATTATGGAAAAACGGAACCTTCAACGCGCCGGGATCGGTCTCGAACGGTCGCGGCGCAAAGGTGCAGACCACGAACCGGTCGGACAGGAATGTCGTGTGGGCCGACGGCGGCACGTGATAGCGATGCGACATAATCGGCCGGATATGACGGATATTGAGGCGCACCGGCGCAAGCTCGCCGTGCCAGCCGACGATGTCCAGCGGGTTATATGGATAGGTCGCAACGGAGACGCGCCCACGCTTCTTGATTTCGACGCGAGTCTCACTGTCGTCCGCCTGATGATCCCGGAACTGATCATTAATCTTCGGCGCGTCGAGCATCGCCGGATCGAAAATCGAATGCGGGCCCAAGAGCCCTTTGTCAGGAAGCGTGTAATGCGTGTTTGTCGCTTCAATCATGAGGATGGCAGCGCCCGCCTTCGGCGTCAGGCGCCACATGGTTCCGCGCGGCAGCACAATGTAGTCGCCCGCCTCGAAATCGAGATGTCCGTAATCACAGAAAAGATCGCCCTCGCCCTTATGCACAAATAGCAAATGATCGCCGTCGGCGTTGCGGGCGAGCGCCGGCATCGCGGCGCTCAGTTTCCAGAAGCGGACTTCCGTCGCGGCGTTGTGCAGGACGCGCGGCGACGACCAGGGCGACGAGCCCTTCTCCTCAAGCGCAGCCAGATCAAACGCGCGCGGCCGCAAGGGGCCTTCAAAATTTGTCCAACCCGTAGGCGGGCGTTTGTGGTGCAGGAACGCCGCGGGCCCGAAGAACCCCTCTTTGGAAATCTCGCGCTCATAGGTGCCCGCCGGCATATCCGCGTGAGCCTGGCGCGAGGCTTCGCCTTCCACCCGGGACGGCGCGATCCATTTCTTCGCCATTGTGCGCTCCTTAAAAATAGTAACATTTGTTACCATTTTTGGCATAGCCGAACAAGGTCGCAGGTTTGAGGACGATCCCGGGCTTGGCCGGCGGCGGCGCGCCCTATAGACCGGCGATCATGGATTGGAATGGCGTCATGGCGCATTGCGCGCAAGCAGCCAAGCCGGCCCTCGGCGAGGGCCGGGTCGCCGATTACATCCCGGCGCTTGCAAAAGCGGACCCGTCAGCCTTCGCGATGGCGGTGATCGACATCGAGGGCGACAGCGCGTCTGTCGGCATGGCGGATGTGTGTTTTTCGATCCAGTCGATCTCGAAGGTCTTCACGCTTTCCATGGCGCTCGCGCAGCGACGCGAAACGCTTTGGGAGCGCGTTGGCCGCGAGCCGTCTGGCACCGGCTTTAACTCAATCGTGCAGCTTGAGCATGAGCAAGGCGTGCCGCGAAATCCGTTAATCAATCCGGGCGCGATCGTCGTAACCGACACCATTCTCTCCGATTGCGGCGGCGACGCGCCGGCGCATATCGTGAGCCGCCTTCGCGAGGCCGCGGCAAGCGACAGGATCGCCGTCAGCGAGGAAATCGCTGCGTCCGAGGAGAAATGGGGCGATCGCAATCGGTCCCTCGCCTATTTCATGAAAAGTTTCGACCGACTCGAAAACGATCCGCGCGAGGTGTTGAGCGCCTATTTCCGCCAATGCGCCATTGAGATGACTGTCGTCGAACTTGCGCGTGCGGGCCTGCATCTCGCCAATGGCGGCGTCGACCCTCTTACCGGCGCGGCATTTCTCAGCCGCGCCCAGACCAATCGCGTCAACGCGCTGATGCTGACCTGCGGCCATTACGATATGAGCGGCGACTTCGCCTTTCGGGTCGGCTTGCCGGGCAAATCCGGGGTCGGCGGCGGCATTCTGGCGGTGGCGCCGGGCGCGGCGTCGGTCGCCGTGTGGTCGCCCGGTCTCAATGAGGCTGGCAATTCCCACGCCGGAACGGTCGCCCTTGAGGCCTTCTCCGACTGCACTGGGCTTAATATCTTCTCCGACAAACGCCCCGAAAGCTCCGCCTTCGAGGACTGATCACGAGCCGGCGAGCGCGCCTTGCGCCGCGGCGGCGATACGGCCATATCGAATGCCGTTCTGTAGCGAATACCGAGAATTCCGATGAAGAAAACACGTCTCCTGATACTGGGCTCGGGGCCCGCAGGCCTGACAGCCGCCATCTATGCGGCGCGCGCCGGGCTCCAACCTGTGCTGGTTCATGGGCTGCAGCCTGGCGGGCAGATGACCATCACCACCGATGTGGAAAATTATCCGGGCTTCGCCGACGTCATTCAGGGCCCCTGGCTCATGGAGCAGATGCAAAAGCAGGCCGAACATGTCGGCACGGAATTTCTCCACGACATCATCACTGAAGTCGATCTCTCAAAACGGCCGATCACGCTAAAAGGCGACAGTGGCGAGACTTATGAAACGGACGCGCTGATCATCTCCACCGGCGCTCAAGCGAAGTGGCTTGGCCTGCCGTCGGAACAGAAGTTTCAGGGATTTGGCGTTTCCGCCTGCGCGACATGCGACGGTTTTTTCTATCGCGGCAAAGATGTTCTCGTTATCGGCGGCGGCAACACCGCCGTCGAGGAAGCGCTTTACCTCTCCGGGCTCGCCAAGAAAGTGACGCTTGTCCATCGGCGGGACGAGCTGCGGGCTGAAAAAATTCTTCAGCAGCGCCTCTTCGATAAAGAGAATGTCGAGGTCATCTGGGATCACACGCTCGTTGAAATTCTGGGCGACGATAATCCGCCAGGCGTCACCGGCGCGCGGCTTGAAAACGTTAAGACCGGCGAGCAACACGATATCCCCGTCGACGGCGTCTTCGTCGCGATCGGCCACAAGCCTTCGACAGATCTTTTCGTCGGCAAGCTGACGATGAACGATCACGGTTATATCGAAACGGCGCCGGACTCGACGGCGACGGAGATGCCTGGCGTTTACGCCGCGGGCGATGTGACAGACGACATCTATCGTCAGGCGGTGACGGCGGCCGGCATGGGATGCATGGCGGCCCTCGAAGCGGAGAAATATCTCGCGGCGCAAGAGGCGCTCGCGAGTGAGGCCGCCGAATAGCCGACGGCAAGATACAAAGTTTCTATCGGCGATACAGGGGTATGAACGATGAGAGTATTAGCAGCGACAGCGGCAGCGTTGGGCCTTATGGCGTGCGCACACGCGGAAACAACGGCGGCGGAAGGAAAGATTTCAATGGCGTCAGAACCGGCGGCGGGCGTCATCCGCACGACCAGTAATCATTCCGTTGACGAAACAGCGGCACGCCTTGTCGCTGCGATCGAGAAACGCGGCGTCAATGTCATGGCGCGCATCGACCACAGCGCGAACGCCGCCGGCGTTGATCTTGAACTGGGGCCGACGCAGCTTGTTATTTTCGGCAATCCCGCCGCCGGCACGCAATTGATGCAGGCCTCCCGCTCAGCCGGCATCGATCTGCCGATGAAGGCGCTCATTTATGAGCAACACGGCGTTGTTTTCCTCGAATATAACGATGTCCGCCATATTGCTGAGCGCCACGCCATCAGAGCCGACCTGCCGGTGCTTTCAAAGATCGAGGGCCTGCTCGCCACGCTCGCAGACGAAGCGACGAAGGCGGATTAAGCCCGCCTAGTCTTTCTTCGTTTCGCGCAAGACCTGGCGAATATACGCCTCGACATCAAGGTCGCCCGTCGCGCGGCCCTTGATCCGTTCGCGCACCTTTGACGGCAAAAGAGACGGATCAATCGGCCCGGCGTTCATGATCGTCGCGCGAATAAGCGCTTTCAGCGCATCTTCGTCGAGATCGGGTTTCCAGTCTTTCTTCTCTTGGTTCACAGTATCTTCCTAATACTATATTACTTTGCGCCGTACATTACGTCTGTCCTCAAAACGTATTTTTGGCCGCATGTAACAATCGAACCTTCATGATATAGGTTGTGCGCAAAGCAAACGGCCATACCGCGTTGCGGCCAAACCGTAAAATCATCAAACGTCGTCGCCCCTCCCTCAAAGTCGTCATTCAGATAGACCATAAAGGTGCAGCGACTTTCTTCCTTTTCGTTCCTGAAGAAAGCTCCGTCGTTGTGTCTTCGGAACATGTGGTGCTTATCATATCGATAGATGCGAATTTGCTCGTTCAGCCCGATGGGACGCCACCGTCCCATGTTTGGGAAGTTTTGGCTTGTCGCACGCTCCCAGAACGCCAGCGCCAACGCCTTATCTTTGAAAGAGACGCGCAGGTTGTTCCGAGCGCTCGAAATCACCTCTGGGCCCTCGCTTGTTTGAACGGGTGCAGCTTCAAATCCCGCGCTTTCGGCTCTATCTATCAGAGATTCGCATTCGTCTTTCGTGGCGAATCCGTATACAGAAAACGCTTCATTGGAGTAGGTGTGAGTCTTCATTTCAATTCAGCATCGCGCCGGGCGGCGGCGCGGCATCAGCCGATCCGAGCGAAAAGAAATCCGGCTTGTTCAGCGCTTCGCCATTGATCGTGAGCGCATCACCTGTCGCGGAAACGTTTAACGTTTCACCGTCGGAGATTTCGCCGGCAAGCAGCAATTCAGCAAGCGGGTCCTGCAGCGACTTCTGAATGACGCGCTTCAATGGCCGCGCGCCGTAAACCGGATCATAGCCCTTGTCGCCGAGCCAGGTTCGCGCGGCGCTATCCAGCACAAGCTCAATCTTGCGATCGACCAACATCTTCTGCAGCCGCGCAATCTGAATGTCGACGATCGCATCCATATGCGGGCGCGCGAGCCGATGGAAGAGGATGAGCTCGTCCAAGCGGTTCAAAAACTCAGGACGGAATTTCGCGCGTACAGCGTCCATGACCTGGTCGCGCACAAGAACCGAGTCTTCGCCCTCCTTCTGCGCGGCGAGATATTCCGCCCCCAGATTGGAGGTCATGATGATGAGCGTATTCTTGAAATCGACGGTATGGCCCTGGCCGTCGGTCAGCCGGCCATCGTCAAGAACCTGCAACAGCACGTTGAAGACATCAGGATGCGCCTTCTCGATTTCGTCGAACAGAACGACCTGATAGGGCCGCCGGCGCACGCGTTCGGTCAAGACGCCGCCTTCCTCATAGCCGACATAGCCGGGCGGCGCGCCGATCAGTCGCGCCACGGAGTGTTTTTCCATGAATTCCGACATGTCTATACGCGCGATCGCGCTTTCATCGTCAAACAGGAATTCTGCAAGCGCTTTCGTCAGCTCGGTCTTGCCAACCCCGGTCGGACCGAGGAACAGGAACGAGCCCATGGGGCGATTGGGGTCTTTGAGACCCGCCCGCGCGCGGCGAACGGCCGATGAAACGGCGCGTACCGCCTCGCCCTGCCCGACAACGCGCCGCGCCAGGCCGTCTTCCATCTTCAGGAGTTTCTCGCGCTCGCCTTCGAGCATCTTGTCGACGGGCACGCCCGTCCATCGCGAGACAACGCTCGCGACATTGTCCTCGTCAACGACTTCCTTGACGAGCATATGCGCTTCCTCGTCATCGCGTGCGTCAGCTTGCGCGAGTTGTTTTTCCAACGCAGGGATTTCGCCATACTTCAATTCTGAGGCGCGCCCGAGGTCGCCGCGGCGCTCGGCGTCCACTAGCTGCTGGCGCGCGGCGTCGAGTTGTTCCTTGATTTTCGTGGCTGACGCGAGGCTTTCTTTCTCCGCCCGCCAACGCGAGGTCAACTCTGCGGAGCGCTGCTCTAAGTCCGAGAGCTCCTTGTCGAGTTTTTCAAGGCGATCCTTGGACGCGCGATCTTCTTCTTTCTTCAGGGCTTCGCGTTCGATCTTCATCTGAATGATCCGCCGGTCGAGCTCATCGAGCTCCTCCGGTTTGGAATCGACTTCCATGCGCAAGCGCGACGCGGCCTCGTCGACCAGATCGATCGCCTTGTCGGGCAAGAAGCGATCGGTGATGTATCGGTGCGAAAGCGTCGCCGCCGCAACAATCGCCGAATCAGAGATCCGCACGCCGTGGTGAAGCTCGTATTTTTCTTTCAGGCCGCGCAGGATCGAGATCGTGTCTTCGACCGTCGGTTCATCGATGAAGACCGCTTGGAACCGGCGCGCAAGTGCGGCGTCCTTCTCGACATATTTCTTGTATTCATCGAGGGTCGTTGCGCCAACGCAGTGAAGCTCGCCGCGCGCAAGCGCCGGCTTCAAGAGGTTCGACGCGTCCATGGCACCGTCGGCTTTTCCGGCGCCGACCAGCGTGTGCATCTCGTCAATGAAAAGAATGATCTGACCGTCCGCACCCGTCACTTCCTGAAGAACGGCTTTCAGGCGCTCCTCGAACTCGCCGCGATATTTGGCGCCGGCGATGAGCGCGCCCATGTCGAGGGCGAGGAGCGACTTGTCCTTGAGGCTCTCGGGCACGTCGCCGTCGACGATACGCAGCGCCAGGCCCTCGGCGATGGCGGTTTTGCCGACGCCGGGCTCGCCAATGAGAACCGGGTTGTTCTTGGTGCGCCGGGAGAGCACCTGCATGGTGCGCCGGATTTCTTCGTCGCGTCCGATAACAGGATCGAGCTTGCCGTCGCGGGCGGCTTCGGTCAGGTCGCGCGCGTAGCGCTTGAGCGCATCATAGGCCTGTTCGGCTGACGCGCTGTCCGCGGTGCGGCCCTTTCGGATGTCGTTGATCGCTTCATTGAGCTTGGCGGCCGTGACGCCGGCGTTTTTCAGGATCGAGGCTGTCGCGGCGCTTTGCTCGACCGCCAGCGCGGTCAACAGGCGTTCGGCGGTGACGAAAGAGTCGCCGGCCTTTTTGCCGATCTCTTCGGCGGCCGCAAAGACCTTCGCCATCGGCGCCGCCATGTAGACCTGACCTGTTCCGCCCTCGACCTGCGGCAACTTCCCAAGCGCCTCGTCAGTAAGCTGCAGGGCTTTGCCCGGATCGCCGCCGGCGGCCCTGATCAGGTTGGCGGCAAGGCCTTCCTGGTCGTCCAGAAGCGCTTTCAGGACGTGCTCAGGCGTCAGCTGTTGGTGATTTTCACGAAGCGCAATCGTTTGCGCGGCTTGAACGAGACCGCGGGCGCGATCGGTGTAGTTTTCAAATTGCATAGCGACCTCGGTTGAGCGTCAAAACAGCGTAAACGCCCCTGGCGGCGACGTTTTCCTTGACGCTAAAATGGGGTCGATTTTCGTCTTCTCAAGTCCTCATCCGGCACAAAAAAGCCGGCGCAAAGCGCGCCGGCTTTTAATCAGCGGTTCTTAACGCGCTAGCCTACATGTCTTTCTTTTCTTCGTATTTCGCCCGCTTCTCGGCCATGCGCGCAGCTTGAATGGCCTTGGCTTCTTCGAGCGTAATTGCGCCGTCGGCGTCGCCTTCGGTCCATTTCGCCCATTTCTTAGCCGCCTCGGCGGCTTTGTGAGCCATATACTCATCCTCAGTGACGGAACCGTCGCCATTGGCGTCTACCTTGGCGTGCATCTCCTCTAGTTCCGCCATGGCCTTGGCTTCCTTTTCTTCCCAGGACATTTCTTTCTTGCCCTCGTGATGGCCTGCGAAAGCCGCGCCCATGGCGAGCGCCGCAGCGCCGGCCGTCAGTGTAATGATCGCCTTTCTCATCAGTGTTTCCTTTCCCTCTCTCTATATCCCAAAGGCCGGCGTCAATGTGTTTCTGCGCCGGGCCGAAACCGCTTCCGCGCGTGCAAAAGCACCGATATATCTACCATATCGTCGCGAACGCCGGGACCGTCGCAGTTCGCGATACGGCTTACGCTTTGGTAAGGCGGAAAGGCGAAAAACCTTAGATCAAACCGGCGAGCGGGCTCGACGGATCGGCGTAGCGCTTTTTCGGCATGCGGCCGGCGAGATAAGCCTCGCGGCCGGCGATCACGGCGTGTTTCATTGCGCTCGCCATCAAAATCGGGTCCTTGGCTTCAGCAATTGCGGTGTTCATCAAGACCCCGTCGCAGCCAAGCTCCATCGCCACCGCGGCGTCAGAGGCGGTGCCTACGCCGGCGTCGACAATGACGGGTACGGAGGACTGTTCGACGATCAGACGAATATTGACCGGATTGATGATGCCGAGCCCCGAGCCGATAAGCGAGCCGAGCGGCATGATTGCGCAACACCCGGCATCTTCAAGTTTGCGCGCATAGACCGGGTCGTCCGAGCAATAGACCATGACGTCAAAGCCGTCCTCGATCAAAAGCTTCGCCGCGCTCAGCGTTTCTTCCATATCCGGATAGAGCGTTTTCTTGTCCGACAGCACCTCGAGTTTGACGAGGTTCCAGCCGCCGGCCTCGCGCGCGAGGCGCAGCGTGCGAATCGCGTCATCGGCGGTGAAGCAACCGGCGGTGTTCGGCAAATAAACAAATTTCTCCGGATCCAGATAGTCGACCAGCATCGGCTGGTCCTTGTCGAGAATGTTCACACGGCGCACCGCAACCGTGACCATTTCCGCGCCGGCGGCGACCGCCGCCTCCGCATTCTGCGCATAGGATGAATATTTCCCGGTGCCGATAATCAGGCGCGATGAAAATTCGCGCCCGGCGATAATCAGGGGATCTGACATGGCGTTATCCTCCGCCGACGAACTGAACAATCTCGATCCGGTCGCCGTCAGCGATCGGCGTCTCCCCATATAGCGACTTCGGCACGATCTCCAGATTGCGTTCGATAGCGACCTTGCGCGGCTCCAGGCGCAGCTCGCCGATCAGGCCGGCAACAGTCGGGCTGCCGTCATAGGAGAAGGGTTCGCCATTTAGCCGGATATTCATGTCTGTCGGAGGATGGTCCTTGTTGCGAGCGTTAATTTCTACGCGCTATATGTAGCGGTTCATGGGGCGGCAATGAAGGCGGCGGCGGCGATTTTATGGCGAATTTGACAGTGTTCGTGCTCAACGGCCCGAATCTCAACCTGCTCGGGACGCGCGAGCCAGAGATTTATGGCGCCGCCACGCTGGCCGATATCGAAAAGACAGCGAGGGCGCGCGCGGGCGAACGCGGGCTTGATTTGGATTTTCGGCAGTCCAATCATGAAGGCGTTCTTGTCGATTGGGTGCAGGAGGCGGGCTCTGGCGCCGCGGGGCTGATCATCAATCCCGGCGCATATACGCATAGCTCTATTGCTCTTCTTGATGCGCTGCGGGCGATTGAGATCCCGAAAATCGAGCTGCATCTTTCAAACATCCACGCTCGCGAGGCGTTCCGCGCTACGTCCCTAACCGCGGCGGCCGCGGACGGCGTGATCGCCGGTTTCGGCGCTGCCGGATATCCACTAGCGGTCGCCGCTATAGCCGAAATGCTCGAGGCGCGAAAACGCGCCTGAGGAGACGGTTTTCCTTTGCGGCGCGGCCTGCTATGGGCGGGGATACAAAGACAGGACCAATATGGCTGGACAGAACAACAAGAAAGACCACGGCCCAGACGCTGCATGGATCCGAGAGCTCGCCGGCATTCTCGAAGAAACGGGGCTCACGGAAATCGAAATCGAAACAGAAGGATCGCGCCTTCGGGTCGCCCGTCAAGGCGCGCCGGCCCCGGTCGCTTACGCCGCGCCGGCGCCGCGCGCAGAGCCTGCTCCGGCAGTCGCGCCGGCAGCGCCCGCCCCGGCGGCAGCCGATACCGATCATCCCGGCACGGTCAAATCGCCGATGGTCGGCACCGCCTATTTGAGCCCGTCGCCCGGCGCCGCACCCTTCGTTAGCGAAGGCGGTTCGGTCAGCGAGGGCCAGACAATCATGATTGTCGAAGCAATGAAGACCATGAACCCGATCACGGCGCCGAAAGCGGGCGTGGTGAAAAAAGTCCTTGTCGCGGACTCGCAGCCAGTCGAGTTCAATGAACCGCTACTGATTATCGAATAGCCCGGCGCGCGCGCCCGCGCTCCATAGCTCGCATCAGCGGATGAGAGATGTTTGAGAAAGTCCTTATCGCCAATCGCGGCGAAATCGCGCTTCGCATCCATCGCGCCTGCAAGGAGCTGGGCATCTCGACGGTCGCCGTGCATTCGACCGCCGACAATGACGCCATGCATGTCCGCCTCGCCGATGAAAGCGTTTGCATCGGACCACCCCCGCCGAAAGACAGTTACCTCAATATTCCGGCCATCATTTCCGCTGCGGAGATCACCGGCGCCGACGCCATCCATCCAGGCTATGGCTTCCTTTCGGAAAACGCGCGCTTCGCCGACATTGTGAAGGCGCATAACATAACCTTCATCGGTCCAGAGGCCGAACATATCCGGGTGATGGGCGACAAGATCGCGGCGAAAGAAGCCGTCGGCGCAGCCGGCATTCCGCTGGTGCCAGGATCTGAAGGCGCGCTCGCCTCCATAGACGACGCCCGCAAAGCGGCGGACGCCATCGGCTATCCCGTTCTCGTCAAGGCCGCTTCGGGCGGCGGCGGGCGCGGCATGAAGGTCGCAAAGACCGCGGCCGACCTGGAAGAAGCAATGTCAACCGCCAAGGCGGAGGCCAAAGCCGCCTTTGGCGACGATGCGGTCTATCTTGAAAAGTACCTGACGACGCCGCGCCATATCGAGATCCAGATCATCGCTGACGCCCATGGCAATGTCGCCCAGCTCGGCGAACGGGACTGCTCCTTGCAGCGCCGCCATCAAAAGGTGCTGGAGGAGGCGCTGTCGCCGGCCTTGGGCGATGATGAACGCGCCCGCATTGGCGATATCGTCCGCAAGGCGATCGAGAAGCTCGGCTATCTGGGCGCTGGAACGATCGAGTTTCTTTACGAGAATGGCGAGTTCTATTTCATCGAAATGAACACCCGCCTTCAGGTTGAACACCCGATCACTGAGCAGGTAACGAATATAGACATCGTTCGAGAACAGATCCGCGTCGCCTCCGGTGCGCCGCTCAGCTTTTCGCAGGACGACGTCGCTTTTAAAGGCCACGCGATTGAATGTCGGATCAACGCTGAGAACCCGCGAACGTTCCGTCCGTCACCCGGTAAGATCACGGACTTTCATCCGCCTGGCGGACCTGGCGTGCGCTTTGATTCCGCGGTCTACACAGGCTACTCGATCCCGCCCTATTACGATTCAATGATTGGCAAGCTGATCGTCTTCGGCGATACGCGCGAACTCTGCATTGCGCGGCTGCGCCGGTGTCTTTCCGAATTCGCGCTGATCGGCATCGAGACGACGATCCCGCTATTCCAGGAATTGATTGACCAGCCCGACTTTCAAAAGGGCGATTATCACATCCACTGGCTTGAAAACTGGCTCGCTGAATAAGCCTCCGATCCCGCGCACCAAGAGTGGGTTTGCGTCGGGCGCCGATTCGGCGCGATAGTAGCTACGATGCCTCGCGACGCCGAAAACGCTATACCCATAGACGACCTCATCAAGGCGTACAGGCTCGGTTATTTTCCGATGGCCCGATCGCGGGAGGAGGCGAGCGTCGTCTGGGTATTGCCCGAGGAGCGCGGCGTCATGCCGCTGAAATCGGCCCGTGCGCCGCGTCGATTACTCCAGGTCGTAAAGTCAGAGCGCTTCGCCGTTTCAATCAACACTGATTTTGCAGCCGTGATCGCCGCTTGCGCCGAACGGACGCCGACGCGGCCTGATACCTGGATTAACGATTCAATCATCGAGGCGTATACGGAACTTCACTGGCGCGGCCTCGCCCACAGTGTCGAATGCCGTATGGAAGGGCGTCTTGTCGGCGGTATTTACGGGATTGCGCTTGGCGCGGCCTTTTGCGGCGAAAGCATGTTCATGCGCGAGACCGACGCCAGCAAGGTCGCCATGGTTCACCTGATCGCGCGGCTCAAAATCGGCGGATTTCATTTCATCGACGCGCAATTCTTCAACGACCACCTTGTCCAGTTCGGCCTCGAGGCCTGGGACAACGCCGCCTACCAGAACGCGCTGGCGGGCGCCTTGAATTCGTCAGCTGATTTCTTCGCGGCGCCGGCTCAGCTTTCGACAGCGCGGGTTTTACAGTCAATCACCCAGACATCGTAAACGGGATGCTCGAGCGCGTTGAGCGCCGGGCTCGACGCGAACATCCAACCGCGGAAGATATTTTCGCCATCCGCCTGCGGGCCTTCCAGCACCTCCGGCGCGGGCGTCGCCGGGGGCGGTTCAGCGGGCAGCACCGCCGCCTCAAGCGGCGCGGCGTCTTCCTCTGGCGTTTCGCCGAATTCCGGGAACTCCGCCAGCACCGGCGCCGTATCTTCAATGGAAGGCGCCGGCAGAACCGTCTCCTCGCTCCCGTCGTCAAGGAGCGCGGGGTCAATCTTCAGGTCCGCTTCGCGCGCGCCGAATTCAGTGTCGAAGACTTCCAAAAACGCCGTCGTCTCGGGGAATTCCTCAGGCGGGCGCTTGTCGCAAAAACGCGGCTGTATCTGGAGCGAACCAAATTCCGCGATCTGATGCATTTCAATTTCGATGTCTGTGAAGCGCGCCGTGATCTTGTCGAGCGCACGCAACGTCACCGAAACGGGCTCGCGCTGAGCGGTCTCGACGACGCTTGCGAACGGGTCGTCTGCATTGCGCGACAAGGCGTCAAGTTCGCTCAACGGTTCGCCCGGCTCCAGGCCTTGTTCAACGGGCTCGCCGTCCTGGGCGACGGCGCTTGTTGCAACGAAAAAAAGAGCCAGAAGCGATACGCGCCTCATTACAAATCTCCCAACGGATCATCATCTTCGGTGTTCGAAGCGGCGCCTGACTGGCCGCCGCTTTGTTCAGTAAAGGCCTGAACCGCGAGATTCAAAAGATCGACGGAGCCCCGCGTAATGGTGATGCGCTCGCCTTCGCGCAAAAACTCCTCAGAGGCGCCGGGCTCTATAGCGACATGGGCGCCGCCGAGAAAGCCGTCGGAGACGATCTTCGCAACGGAATCTTCCGGCACCGGAACATCGCGGTCGATGGAAAGCTGCAATGTCGCTTCATAAGTGCTTGGATCAAGTTTGCTCGCCGTGACGTCGCCGACTTCGATGCCCGCAATACGCACCTCTGCGCCGACGCTGATGCCGTCGACGCGTCCGAAGACGGCTTCAAGGCGATATTTCGATGCGCCGACATCCTGCCCGCTGACGCCGGACGCATACCAAAGAAATGCGCCGGCGACCGCAATCACGATCAAACCAACCACCGTTTCAAATGCGCCTGAACGACTCATCAAACCTCCTCCTCGAGATAGCCGTTACGCCTCTTCCGGCGTCCAGGCCTCGTAGTCATCATTAACGTCCGCCGGACCGCCCGCACGCGCAAGGCTGCCCGGCGGATGATAGGCGAGCGGCGTGCCGGTCATGTTAGGCAGATGCGGCTTTTCCCAGTCGCGGCGCGGCAGCGGCGCTTCGCTAGGCGGCTCGTCGAAAATGTGGTGCAGCCAGCCATGCCAGTCCGGCGGCACGCGGGAGGCTTCCGCAACGCCGTGATAGACGACCCATCGCCGCGGCCGGCCGCCGTCGCTGCCGGGCAGGGTTTTCGCCTTCTCCTCGAAATAGCGGTTGCCCTGCTCATCGCGCCCGACCTCGCGCGCGCCCTTGCGCCAAAGCGTGAGCGAGGTGCCGAAGGTGGTCGTATTCCACCAGGTGAAAAGCTGCGAAATCATGGCGCTCCTAGGCCTGCCGACGAGAGATGACGCCCCCTCAATGCGGCGCGACTATGGCGCCCGCCGGGGGTGCGGGCAATATGGCTTTCGGACCCAATTTCGGGTGGAGACCCGACCGGTTGAGCCCTATATATGGTTTCCCGCGAATCAGAGCTCGCAAGATGCGCATTGAACGCCGATTTTCCAAAGAATGGGGCGCCCCTTATGGGACGCTCGCGTTCCGGCGGGCCGATTCCGAAATCCGCTCGTTCGGCGGCGATCTCATCTTCGAGGCGCGCGACATTGAGGTTCCAAAGGCCTGGAGCCAGACCGCAATCGACATCCTGGCGCAGAAATATCTGCGCAAGGCGGGCGTGCCGGCCGCGACGAAGCGCGTGCGTGAAAAAGGCGTGCCGGAATTCATGCAGCGCTCGGTTCCGGATATCGCGGCGCTCGCCAAAATGCCCGCCGAGGATCGCCTCGGCGCTGAGACCTCAGCGCGCCAGGTCTTCGACCGGATGGCCGGCGCCTGGGGCTATTGGGGCTGGAAAACGGGCTGTTTCACCGCTGAAGCCGACGCCGAGGCTTTCGTCGATGAAATGCGCGCGATGCTGGCCCAACAGATCGGCGCGCCCAACAGCCCGCAATGGTTCAACACCGGCCTGCATTGGGCCTACGGGCTCGAGGGCGCGGACCAGGGCCACTTCTATGTGGACCATGAAACCGGCGCGCTCAGCGCATCGCAAAGCGCCTATGAACGCCCGCAGCCCCACGCCTGTTTCATTCAGTCGGTGGACGACAATCTCGCTGGCGAAAACGGGATCATGGATCTGTGGCGGCGCGAGGCGCTGCTCTTCAAATATGGCTCCGGCACCGGCTCGAATTTCTCAAATCTGCGTGGCGCCGGTGAAGCGTTGTCGAGCGGCGGCAAAAGCTCCGGCCTGATGAGTTTTCTGAAAGTCGGCGACGCGGCGGCTGGCGCGGTCAAATCCGGCGGCACCACCCGGCGCGCGGCGAAGATGGTCGTTGTCGATATTGATCATCCGGACATCGAAGAGTTTGTCGGCTGGAAAGCGCGCGAGGAAGAAAAAGTCGCGGCGCTGGTCGCCGGCTCGCGCGCCTTGGCGCGGCATCTGCCGAAGATCATGGCTGCAGCCTGGAGCCGGGATGGCGACGCGCGTCTTGACCCGTCGGAAAACGAAACGCTGAAAGCGGCGATCAAGGCGGCTAAGGCCGCGTTCATTCCTGACGCCTCGATCAGGCGCGTCCTTGACTATGCGCGCGAAGGCTATCGCGCGATCAAAGTCGACGCCTATGATCTTGATTGGGATTCGGAAGCCTACCGGACCGTTTCCGGCCAAAACGCGAACAATTCCGTGCGCGTCACCGACGCCTTCCTCAAGGCGGTCAATGACGACGCCGACTGGACGCTTTTGAACCGCACCGACGGCGCGCCCGTGAAGACCTTGAGCGCGCGCGAGCTTTGGAGCGACATCTGCGCGACGGCTTGGGCCTGCGCCGATCCGGGCGTCCAATATCACGACACCATCAACGCCTGGCATACCTGCCCTGAAGGCGGCGAGATCCGTGCGTCGAATCCGTGCTCGGAATATATGTTCCTCGACGATACGGCCTGCAATCTCGCTTCGCTCAACCTGAAGAAGTTCCATAAAGACGGCGCCTTCGACGTCGACGGATTTGAACACGCCTGCCGGCTGTGGACGCTGACGCTCGAAGTCTCTGTTGCGATGGCGCAGTTTCCATCGGCTGAGATTGCGCGGCGATCATATGGTTACCGAACCTTGGGGCTCGGCTTCGCCAATCTCGGCGGGCTCTTGATGAGCGCCGGCATTCCCTATGACAGCGACGCCGGACGCGCCGCCGCCGCCGGCCTTTCCGCGATGATGACCGGCGCCGCCTATCGCGCCTCGGCCGAAATCGCCGGCGCGCTCGGACCGTTCGAGAAGTTCTCCGAAAACCGCGACGCCATGCTGCGGGTGATCCGCAATCACCGGCGCGCCTGCATCGGCGTCTCGCGGGCGGGCGCTTTCGAAGGAATGAACGCAGAGCCCCCGCAATTCGACGATGCGGCCTGCCCGTGGCCGAACCTCTCCAAGCGCGCTGCGACCGTGTGGAATGAAGCTTATGAACTCGGCGCCATCAATGGTTTCCGCAACGCGCAGGTCAGCGTCGTTGCGCCAACCGGCACCATCGGTCTTGTCATGGACTGCGACACCACCGGGATCGAGCCGGACTATGCGCTCGTCAAATTCAAAAAGCTCGCCGGCGGCGGCAATCTAAAGATAATCAACCGCTCCGTGCCCGAAGCGTTATCGGCGCTGGGTTATTCTATCGAGGAGATCGCCGACATCGAAGCCTATGCGCTAGGGCGCAGCACGTTGAAAGACGCGCCGGGGATCAATCTCGAAGAGTTGCGCGCCGAAGGCTTTGAAGACCGGCACTTAAAGGCGCTTGAAGAGCGTCTTAAAACCGCTTTCGACCTGACTTACGCCTTTGCGCCGTCAGCCCTTGGCGAGGACTTCATCATTCACGTCCTCGGCCTCCCCCGCTCAATGCTGAAAGCGACGGGCTATGAAATCCTACGCGATATCGGCTTCGGCGATGAAGAGATTCACGCCGCCAATCTCTTTTGCTGCGGGACCATGACCGTAGAAGGCGCGCCGCATCTGAAGCCGGAGCACTACCCAGTCTTTGATTGTGCGACGCCTTGCGGGCGCATAGGCGAGCGCGCGCTTTCCATGGAGGCCCATTTAAGGATGATGGCGGCGGCTCAGCCTTTCATCTCCGGCGCCATTTCGAAAACCGTCAATCTGCCGGCGTCGTCCAGCATTTCCGAATGCGCCCGCGCTTACATGTTCGCCTGGCGCCTCGGGCTCAAAGCGGTCGCGCTTTACCGCGACGGCTCGAAGCTTTCGCAGCCCCTCGCCGCGTCGCTCCTCACAAACGATAGCGAAGATGAAGAGATTGAAGACGATCTCGCGCGCGACCTCGCTGAAGCGCCGGCGCCTGAAAAATCGAAAATCGTCGCTGAACGCATCGTTGAGCGCATCATCGAGCGCACGCCCGGTCGTCGCCGCCTTCCCGACCGGCGAAAAGGCTATATCCAGAAAGCGATCGTCGGCGGCCACAAAGTCTATCTCCACACCGGCGAATTCGACGATGGCGAGCTTGGCGAGGTCTTCATCGATATGCACAAGGAAGGCGCCGCCTTCCGCTCGCTGATGAACAACTTCGCGATCGCTGTTTCGCTCGGCCTTCAATATGGCGTGCCGCTCGACGAGTTCGTCGACGCTTACGTCTTTACGCGCTTCGATCCGTCGGGGCCGGTGCAAGGCAACGATCAGATCAAAAACGCGACCTCGATCCTCGATTACATCTTCCGCGAACTGGCGATCTCCTATCTTGGCCGCTCCGATCTTGCGCATGTCGACCCGGCCGATGCGTCAGTCGACGCCATTGGCCGCGGCGTCAATGAAGAGAAAACGCAGGCCGAGGCGACGAAGCTGATTTCGAAAGGTTTCAGCCGTTCGACAGTGACGGACAATCTCGTAATCCTGCGCGGCGGCGACTTTGATCGTCTGCGCAAAGACAGCGATGCGGACGAGGACGCAGTCGCCGACGCTGAAGTCGAAGAGATCGAGACGGCGGCGGAACAGCAGGAACGCCGCGCCGAAAGCCCGCCGGAAATCGAGGCGCAGATCGCCAAGCTCGCAGATGCGGTTAACCAGAAAGCGCCGCGCGGCGTTCTGGCGACGCCCGGCAAGCCGCGCGAAGACGCCCGCGTCAAGGGCTATGAGGGCGACGCCTGTCCCGATTGCGGACAGTTCACGCTGGTGCGTAATGGCTCGTGTCTGCGCTGCGAAAGCTGCGGCGCCTCAACGGGATGCTCCTGATCCCGCGGCAATTCTAGCGTTAGCCTTAATCGATTATTGACGCCGAAAGCGGATAGTTTTTCGTCGTCATAGGCAATTGCCGGATGTTTAAGTTTATTCTCCTGATCGTGTTTTTCCTGGCGGTATTGTTCGCCGGCCTCGTTACGTTGTTGCCGAACCAGAACGCCTATGGCTCGAAAAACCCGGTCGCGGAAATCGGCAAGGAGATTAAAAATCCATTGCCCAACGTGCATACGATCGCGCCTGAGATCTCAAACGCGCTTGAGAGCGTCAAGCTCCCGGTCGCGTTAACAACCAAGGCCGGCCCGGCGCTTGATGAGCGCGCGCTTTCTGATCACTCAGGCGCCGTTTTTTCGAACAAGGATATTCCGGATGCGAATTTTTCGGGCTCGACCCTGAAAAGCGCGAAGTTCGACGGCGCGCTTCTTGACGGCTCAATCTTCGAGGGCGCCCATGGCGATGGCGCAATCTTCGCCGGCGCGCGCATGGCGAAAGCAAATTTCTCAGCAAGCCATCTGCCGGCGGCTGACTTTTCCGGCGCGGAACTTCGCGAGGCGTCGGCGCGCGGCGCGCATCTAGCAAAGGCGTTGTTCGTGGACGCCGACATTTCGTTTGCTTCATTCTCCGGCGGCGCGCTTGCAAGCGCCGATTTTCGCAAGGCCTATGCGGCAGGCGCAATCTTTGTCGACGCCAATATGAAAGGCGCCCGTCTCGCCGGCGCCGATCTCACTGGCGCACGCTTTGAGCGCGCTAATCTGTCGAGCGCGACATTCGAGGCCGCAGACCTGACCCTCGCCAATTTCGCCGGAGCGCGCCTTCACGGCGCTGATCTCTCCGGCGCCGTCAACCTGACCCAGGAACAGCTCAACGCCGCCTGCGCCGACGCTGAAACCAAAGCGCCGGCCGGTCTTGTCGCGCCGCGCTGTTAAGATCGTTCGCGACGCTCTTCGCGTCCGCCGATCACGCTCAGCGGATCAAAAGCCTGAAGAACGCTGATGGCGAGCGCTGAAAGCGCGCCGGCCGTCGAATAGCCGGGCCCTGCCGCAAACGGACGACGCGCCGGTTCAACCTTTAAGGGGGACGGCGCTGCGCTTTCAGCGTTCTTGCGCGCCGGCGCCGCCTCAGATTGCAGCGCTGGCGCAATCGAAGACGCCGTCATGGGCGCAGGCGCTGCCTCGCCCATGGAGCGCGCAAAAGACGCGATAACCTCGCCGACGGAACGCGCCCGCGCGCCGTCATAGAAGACCGCCGTGTTGGTCTCGGCCGCCGCCGGCAGAAGCGCCGCCGCGGTTTGATGAGCGGCCGCGCCCAGGAGTTTCGCCGCGCCAGCGGGCCCCAGAAAATGCGCTGCATAAAGATCCGCCGCGCCCGCCGCCCGGCCAAGGCTCTTTTCAAGCGCGCGCGCATTCTCGCGGGCGAGTTCGCCCGCGAGCGCCGCCGCCTTCGCCGGATCGAAGCGCAGGTCGAGGATGGCGTCGCGCCGCGCCGGATCGGCGACGCTGAAACGCCCGTCCGGCCCTTTTGAGATATCACGCGCCGCGTCGGCCAGCCCATGCGCGGCCCCGTGCGTCTTCACGGCGCCGAGCCAGGTCTGCTCGATGAACTGGAAGAGGCCGGCCGCGCTCGACGTCGCGGCTTCAGCGCGCGCGTTGAGGCTCGATTCCCGCATCGCTGTGCGCATCAGATAGTCAAAACCAACGCCTGTCGCCTCGCTGGCGCGCCGGATCGCGGCGGCGACGGCGGGGGCCTGGCTGGCGGTAGCCGAAATATCAGCAGGCATGAAGGTGGCTCCTTGGCGAGCAGTATGCGCGGGTCCGGGTCAAGAAATCGCTAACCAAATCGGTCCGGTCGGAAAGCGTTTAGGGCCTCCTCACGAGCCTCGCCGAGGATTTCCGCCGCCAATAAAGTCGCGCTTTCCGGCGCCAGGAGGACGCCGTTGCGGTAATGGCCTAGGGCGAGGAAGAGCGTTTCAGGGCCCCGCGGATCGCGCCCCAAGATCGGGGCCCCGTCCGGCGTCGCCGGTCTCAGCCCCGCCCAGCGCTCCCGCTCAGCCCGGCCGGCGAGCCCGGGGACCGCCGCCTCGGCGCGCGCGCGCAATGTTTGGATCGCCTTGTCGTCAACTTCGGCGTCGGCGCGGCCTTCCCATTCGCTGGCGCCGATAACAAGCCGCCCGCCAGCCTTTGGGCATAGATACGCGCCCGGCGCGCGAATGACCCGTCTCAATTCAGGACCTGCGGCAATGTCGAGCGCGAACGCCTCGCCTTTGGCCGGGCGGATCGGCGGGCGCGCCACGACTTCGACCGGCCAATCGGGCGCCGCCCCGGTGGCGACCACCAGTTTATGGGCCGTTAGCGTCTCGCCAATGTCGAGCGCAAGCGACCATGCGCCGTTCTTTTCGATCGCCGTCGCGACGCGGGCGTTCATCAGCGCGCCGCCGTGATTTTCGATGGCGGCGCGAAGGGCGATGCTCGTCTTTCGCGGATCGACTTGGGCGTCGTCGGGCGCCTCCATGGCGCAGACCGTCGCCGCCGACAGCGCGGGCTCGAGCCGTCGCGCCTCTTCGCCAAGGATGAGCCGCGCCCGTCCGCCGCGCGCGCGCAGCATTGCGCCCTGGCGGATCAGCGCCTCGCCCTCGGCCTCGTCATAGGCGATCCCGAGAATGCCGTCGGCGCGAAAATCAATGTCGACGCCTGTCTCCTCTTGCATCGCATCGGCGAAACCGGGCCACGCCTTGAGGCTCGCTGCGCTCAAAGCGTAAAGCGCTTCGCCGCCAAGCCCCTCCTCGAAAGAGGGCGCCAGCATGCCCGCGGCCGCCGGCGTCGCCGGGGCGGGAGCGTCGCCGGCATCGACAAGCGCGAGATCAGCGCCGGCCGCGGCAAGCGCGCGCGCCACCGCAAGGCCTATAATGCCGCCGCCGATCACGGCGATGTCGACGCTCTTATCCGATACGCTGCCCGTCACGCTCTTCCTTCTGCACCTTATCCTCATCTCTCGAAAGCGCCCGAGCTTGGCCGCCTGCGGCGCAAAATCAACCGCGCCGTTGCGACGCAGCGTTGGGCCCCTCTTCGGGCGCGTGCGCCATGAGGCGCGTTTTTTCTTTCGACCCCGCCGATGAGCCGAAGAAATAATTGACGACCGCGGCCGTCATGGTCGCGAGCGCGCCAAGCATGATCGAGAACTCCGTCTCCGCGCCCGGCGGCAGGCGCCGCGCGACCATCACGCCCAGCACGACGAAGAAGCCGAGAATAATGAGCGCGCCCAAGATCGACGGCGTTCTATCTTTGAGAGCGATTTGACGCTGGCGCGCACTCGCGCGGTCGCCCGCGTCAATACGCAGCTCTTCAAGGCTCGCCTCGCGCAGGGCGATCTGAAACGCCTGGTCCGCGCGTTTAAGCGCAAGCATTTGCTCCGGGGTTGCGCCCGCCAACGCGTCGGCGAGCGCGTCTTCATCTGCATCGGCTGCGCCGAATATCGCGCGGGAGATCTGTTCAACCGCGGCGCCGGCGAACGGGCCGCCCAGGGCGCGCGCCAATTGCGGCGCAGCGCCGGCGATCGCGCGCTTTAAGCGACCGCGCCGCTTTGTTTTTGCATCCGCCATAAAAACGCTTTCCTTTTTGTAATCCGAAAACTTCGTCTTGGCGCCAACTATACGCTTGACGAAGAGCGCGAACGCTCAACGGCGAAACTTTTTTCGATCATCACCCGCCGCCTGA
Organism: Pseudomonadota bacterium; assembly: GCA_039819305.1. Taxonomy (GTDB): domain Bacteria; phylum Pseudomonadota; class Alphaproteobacteria; order Caulobacterales; family Parvularculaceae; genus Hyphococcus. Next base: position 9,434 of record JBCBSE010000013.1, on the reverse strand, counting down.
TGAGGCGCGCAGAATCGCTTGTCTTTGTTTGAATTTTTTCGCCAATGCATACTTCCCTTTGCTGTTCAGACAACGCATAAGGGAATGGACGCAACCGGCTGGCGAAACGTGTCGCGTCGAACGCGACATCACTTTGATTTGCTGTGAAATTAATTAGGCCGCATGCGGTCTATCTTTTCAGAAATTCAATTTGCTTTTGCCCGCGGATCAATACACCGTCCGCCCATTACTGATTCGCTCGTCACGACTAGGACGGAATCGCAATACCGGTCGACTTTATGATCTTTGCAGCGTCAGCAGCAATTCTCGCTGCGGTTCTTTTAGGTCTCGATAAGATGAACGCGCTGACTCGCGCCGCGCGGGCGCCGGCGCTTTTGTTGTTGGTCGGGGCGGCGGCGTCGCTCCTTTACCGCACAAGCGGCGCGCCGGGACTGCCCACGGAATGGGCGGCGGCGGGCGCCGACGCCTTGCTCGCCGCGCTCGGTTTCGCTGCAGCTGCACAGTTCCGCGTCTCGCGCCTCGCCACCATCTGCCCGGCCTCCTTTCGCCTGACGATTGGCGGGGCGCCCTTGTTTCTCCTTGTGTGCGGTCTCGCCGCTTTCATCCTTGCGCCCAACCTCACCCTGGGCGCGGCGTTTCTTCTTGCCGGCGCGCTGACCTTGAACGGCGCCGCTTTTGACCGGCGCGCTGTCGCGGACGCACCGGCGCCGGCCGTTATCAAAGCGGCCGTCCGGCTTGAAAGCGCAGCCGCCCTCGCCCTTGGTCTGCCTGTGGCGCTGATGCTGGAGGCCGTCGCCACAGCCGCTCCGGAAGGCATGCCGGCGGCGACGCCGCTTTTTGAAGCCAGCGTCGCGGCGCTTAGCGCTTTCGCGATCGGCGGGCTTTTCGGTCTCGCCGCGGCGATGGCCGGCAATCTTCTAAAAGACAAATCGAAGCGCGCGCCGATGGCGGTTTGCGCCGGCGTCTTCGCCGCCCTGCTTGCGGCGCTGATTGGCGCCCATCCCGTTTTCGCGGCTGTCGCGGCCGGTCTTATATGGGGCGAGGAAACGCACGCCCCGCCGACGACGCGGGTGCGCATGCGCCGGGTCGTCGACCGACTTGTCCTGCCAGCTGCTTATCTTTGCTTTGGCATGTTGCTGGCGCCGCAATTGCTGCAGGCAGACATGCTGTCGATCGTATTCGCCGCGGCGGCCGTGACGGTGCTGCGCGCAGGACCGCGCCTCGCCAGTCTCGCCAGCACCAGCCTCGGCAAGGAAAGCCAGATGTTTCTTGCCTGGTTTGGCGGCGCGCCGGGGGCAGCCTCTGCACTGTTCCTGATTTCACTGTTCGACGCGCCGTCCATCGTCGCCCAGGACGCGATCCTCACCATCGGCGCGCTCAGCGTCTTCTTTGGCGTCTTCGCGGCGCGTCTCACCTCGCGCCCGCTCTTGAAGGTGCTGCTGAAAGAAACCGCGCTTGCGCGCAAGCGGGCGCTCTACGCCAGCTGACGCATCATCCGGGCTGCGCCCGCGCTCACGCCCATTCGAACGTTTCGAGATGAGCGCGCAGGTGAAAAATCGACGGAAACTTTTTGAGGATGAGATCTGAGCGAAGCCCAAGGCAGATCTCTTTCACCGGCGGGATCTGTTTTCGGTAATGTTCGCGCCCGCCGGTTAGGTCGTAAAGGAGCCGCGCGATCGCGAGAATATCGGCGCGCCGCTCCTGCGCGGGCGAACGGCCCCAATCGTGAAAGTCGATGGTGCGTAAATGAAAGGCGACGCCGCGACGCTCAACGAAAATGTTGCCCGCATGGAGATCGCCGTGAAATTCCTTGCGGGCGTGAATCTCCTCCACGCCGCGGGTGAGTTCATAAATCAGGTTCAAGGCCTCGAAAGCCGGCATCCGGCCGCCGCGGATTGACTTGCGAAGGTCTTCAAGGATCGCGCCGTCGAAATATTCAGAAATCAGGCAATCGATAAAACGGTCGCCGAGACGCACTTCCTCCGTGTGGAGATATTTGACGACGATGTCGCAATCGCGCAGCGCGTCGAGCTTGCGCGCATACCGCACCGCGGCGCGCCCACCATGGCGCGAATCAAAGTAAAGCTTCGCCGCCCGGGTCAGTCCCGTCGCTTTCTCGCTGATCTTGTAGACTTCGCCCTCGGCGCCCGCGCCGATCCGTTCAATGACCTCATAGCGCCAGGTCAGCCGGTCGCCAGGCGAAAGCCCAAACCCGTTCTGTTTCACCATGACAGTCTCATGTCAGAGACGGGCGCGGCGATCAACGCCCGTCCGCGTCGCGCGATTTCGCAAGGCTCGCCACCTCGCGCCGGAGCGCCGCCAATTCCGCAACCATCTCTTCCTGGTTTTTGATGATGTCGTCGAACCAGGGGTCGGAGTCTTCCTCGACCACGCGCACGACGATGGCGACGAAAAGATTGAGCATCGTAAAGGTCGCGAGCAGGAGAAAGGACAGGAAGAAAACCCAGGACCGGGGATGGGTCTCGCCGACGCGGCTCGCAATGTCGGGCCAGCCCTCCAGGGTCATCACCTGGAACAGCGTATACATCGCTGTAAAGACGTCGCCGAACAAACCTGGATGGTCCGCGCCGTAAAGGTTGGAGGCGATCACCGCAAAGACATAGACGATGAGCGCCAGAACGACGCCGACCGACGCAATGCCCGGCAAGGAGTCAAACAACGCCGAGACGACGACCCGCATGCGGGGTATGACGGTGACGACCCGCAACACCCTTAAAACGCGAAACGCCCTCAGAGCGCCAAGCCCGCTCGTCGCGGCGAGCAGCGAGATCAGGACGACGACGAAATCAAAGAGGTTCCAGCCGGTCTTGAAATAATCAAGACGCCAGGCGCCGATCCGGATCGCGATCTCGACAACGAAGGCGTAAAGGATCAGCCGGTCCGCGAAATAGAGCGAGGCCGTTACGTCGTCTGGGAAACCGGCGAATGTCTCCGCGCCCAGGATGACGGCGTTAGCAAGAATGAGGACCAGAACGACGCCGCCGAAGGCGCCGCTTTCGACGAATTGCTGCAATTTAGCCTGGTTCGTCGTCATCGCGGCCCCGAGCTCCCATGAAACGCGTCAAGGCGTTGAGTTATGCTGAGTCTCGGGGCGCCAGAAACCGTTGAGGCGATTGGCGCTCCGCGGAAAATCCGCTATGCGGGGTCTTTCGCCGGCCGGAGAGGGCCTTGAACGACGAGCGCGACGAAATCGCCGGGAATGAAGACGCTAAGCGCCGTGAATCGGGCGGCGGCGCGCCTGCGCGCATGCGCTTTAAGGGCATTGTCGAGCAAGGATCGCCCGTCGATGGCGCGCCTTACGGCGTTGTAACGGTCAATCATGAAGAACGGCGTTGGAACGCGCAGTCGCGCCAGGTCTGGCAGGCGAGCCGGCTGGTCTCCCTGTTCGTCTTCTTTTCGTTCCTGATCGGACCGCCGCTTGGCAATTTTCTCGCCTATCGCCAGATCAACGGCGATATCGACGGCTGGAGCCCGTTCGCGGCTTACGGCACGGAGACCGTGCTTTTCGCCTTCATTGTTCCGACCTTGGTGCTGCTCGCCGGCTATCTCCTGTCGCGCGCGATGACGATGATGAACGCGGCCGAGTCCATCGCCTCAGCCGCTCAGCAATATGTCACGCCGGACGTCACCGCCGCCTATAACGCCGACGCCGTCGGCGAGGTCGTGCGCGGTCATATGAACGCGCTCAACGAAGGCCTCGACGGGGCCCTATCGCGGCTGGCCTCTGTTGAAGCGATGATCCGTCAGCATGTGGAGGCGATCGAGCTTGCGGGCGACGCGATCGAACACAAGGCGACCGGCGCTGTTGAACGCGTCGCCGATGAACGCTCGCGGCTGATGCAGCTGACCGAGAGCCTCAACGCGCATGCGGATTCATTCGCCGCCGCCATCGCCGAACGCGCGAGCGCGTCGATCGAGGCCTTGCAGTCGGCTGATCATGTTTCCGAGCGCGCGGAGCAGGATTTCGACCAGCGCCTCACGCGGCTTGAACAGGCTGCAGGGCGCGCGGTGGAAAGCTTCGAAGCGCTGCGCACGGCTTTGGTGGAATCGACTGAGCACTTCGCCGCCTCGGCCCAGTCGATCGACGATGCCGCCGCAAACACCGAGGCCGCGACGAAGCGCGCAAACGCGGCTGCAGACGCGGCCGCTGAGTCTGCGGCGCGCAACGCCGCCAATGTTTCCGCTTCCGCCGCGCGCGCCGTTGAAAGCAGCAAGGAAGCGGCAGCAAAGGCGATCGAAGCGGCGCGCGAGGAGGCTGAACGCGTCTCCAATGCAGCGCTCGAGGCGGCCGCCGGCGAAGCCGCGAAGGTCAAAGACGCGACGATCAATGCGCTCGCCGATATGACCGGCGCAACCGGCAAAGCGGTCGAGACCGCGCGCGAAGACGCTGGCAAGGCGACACGCGCCGCCGATGAGGTGACGCAAGCGGCGCGTCTTGCCGGCGAAGCCGCGCAGAAAGCCGCCGCCGATATTGCGGCCGCGCGCGATGACGCGCGCAAGAACGCAGAAGAGGCGCTCACCCTTTCACAATCGGCCTCGGAGAAAATCGAGGGCCGCAATCAGGCCCTCGCCGATGCGCGCGCCGCCCTCGAAAAAGAAAACGCGCGCCTAGAAGGCCTAATCAAGGAACAACGCCAGCGCGCCGATCGATTGGCCGAAGCGATCGCCTCGCAAACCGACCGGCTGACCCGTCTCGCCGAGGCGCAGCTGCGCGAGCAGGAAGCGGCGGTTCGCCTCGCCGCGGCGCAAAGCGAAGAAGCGGCGCGCACCGACAAGGCCGACGACGAGGCGCCGGCTGCGACGCGCCAAGCGGCGACGCAATCGCGCCAGAAAGCGAAAGCGGGCGAAGATAAGCGCGCCGCCGCCGAAGCCAAGCCCGAGGACGGCGAGCCGGCGGCGGGTCACGAACCGCCGGAGTTGCCGCTTGAGCCGGAGGCGCGCGCCAATGGCGCAAAGACCAGCGGCGCAAAGTCCGGCGGCCCCAAGTCAAACGGCGAGCGCGCGGCCAAGCTTGACGAGCTCGCCCGCGATATCGCGGAGCGCCGGCCCCGAGGCGCCGGATCGAAGACGCCGCCAAAGACAACGCAAGAGAAAGTCAAGGCCGCCAAGGCGGGCGGGCGCGCCGGCGCCGGAAAGTCCAAGGGCAATGTCTCCTGGCGCGAGATCCTCGACGCGGCGGAAGAGGCAGAACCCATCGAATTGCGCCCGGCCGAGAAAAAGCCGACCAGCCCACGCGAGGACGCCGCCGCCGCCATCCGCATCATCTCTGATCTCCAGGCCTTCACATACGACCTTGAGACGCGGCTCTATGGCGACCCGCCGCCGGCGCTGCAGGAGCGCTATGACCGCGGCGACCGGAACATCTTCGCGAACCGCCTGCTGCGCCTCAATGAGGCGGACGTAAAACGCCGTATCCGGAGTGAGTCGGCTCGCGACCGAAACTTCGAAAAGAACGTGCACGGATTTCTTCAAGGCTTTGAAAAACTCCTGGAGGACGCGACGACATCGGAAACCGCCGACGAAGAGCTGGAAGAGTATCTGAGCTCGCCGCTGGGCCGGGTCTATCTCCTGATCGGGGCGACCGTCGGGTACTTTGCTTGAGGGGCTTGATCCCCGGATCTTAAGAAATGATCCCGACCTACTGTCGCCCCCCCAAATGATCCTCAGTTTGCAGGCATTTCCGTCCCAAGCGCCATTTTCAAAAAATTAACAAGGTAAATGTTTACTCCGTCGGCTTGGCCTGAGGCGACGGATGTCCATTACCAAACGTCTTTTAATTCGAACATGCGCTTATGCAGCGATTGCAGTGGTCATCATTACTGCAATTGCATTTTATGTGTTCTACAGGATCGAGCATCAACAATATCTCGCGAGCTTGTCGAGCAACACCGCAATAGCGACCTCCGAGCACGGTGAATTCTTTAGGCTTGCTCGGTCCACCCATCAGCATGCCAACGAGGCTATGCGCAAGAGGATATCATATTGGGATCGGTCACAATCTCTGGAAGCGGTGTTTGACGACTACTTCCCGAAACAGGCAGACGGAACCCGGCGCAGCAAGCCGCAAATATTCGATGGCGAACTCAGTTCAGATGGTGTGTACACGTATGGAATTGGAGCATTTCTGCCGCCCAAAAACCCCTATTCCAAAGACGAAATGGTGTTCGCGCTAGCCGCACTGGACGTAGTGCGCCAATTCGGCGAAAGCTACCATCACAAATTTGATAACTTCTATTTCTACACGCCCGACAATCTTTTGATAATCTTTGCACCCAAACGCAAAGACAAACTGCTTTATTACCGTCAAAGCGCTGATCCTGATTTTAACTTTCAGGATCGTTCATTCGCGCGTCACGTTACGGTTCAACAAAACCCGGCGCGCGAGATGCGTTGTACGGGGCTGGAAAACATTGTCTACGATGTCTCCGGTCGCAAACTAACAACCGGATGCCAGACGCCGTTCGATTTTAATGGCAAACACACGGGCGCATTCGGCACCAGCTTGCTACTCGATGGATGGTTGAAAGACGCGATTGAGGTTGATGAGCAAGGCGCCAAACCATTCATAATTGACGGCGATGGAGAGATTATCGCTCACGAGTTTTTGTTATCGCGGGAAGCAGGTGAAAAAAGCGGTCGCTCTTTAAGCAAACAGATCGGTGCGGAGTATTTGATTTCTGAGATTAATCGATCCGGTCTCAGCAGCGGCACGATTTTTGTCAAGCAATGGGATGCAATTGCGGCTTTCTCAAAATTCGACGGGGTAGATTGGTTTTACGTGCAGACCGTTGGCTCCGCCGAAGTTCGCGCAGCAGCGCTGCGGGCGTCCGGGATCGTCGCAATTGTTGGATTCGTCATCTTAGGCATCGCGATATTGCTCTCGGCGTACACGATCCACCAGCTTATTGGCATCCCGATTGTCCAACTTACGCGAGACGCGCAAAGCGAGTTGATTGATGACCGCTTCACTATCTATTCGAAGTACCAACGGGACGACGAAATCGGAAAGCTCGCACAATCCTTTGCTACTCGAGACCGCCGGTATAAAGCGCTTTTGAATTCTTTGGAAAGCAAGGTGGCTAATCGAACCGCTGAGCTCCAAAAATCGAAACTAGAAGCCGAGGCGGCGAACAAGGCGAAATCGGTCTTTCTGGCGAGCATGAGCCATGAGATCAGGACGCCCTTGAACGGAATCATCGGCTTGAGCAAGGCACTGGAAGAGACGCCCTTGTCCGCAGAGCAAAAAGACATGCTGTCTGCAATAAACCACTCTGGAGAGTTGCTTGGCGCACTGTTGAACGACATCTTGGACCTCGCGAAAATTGAATCCGAAAAGATCGATATCATTCAAAAAGAGTTTGACCTGAATGATTTGGTTCAATCTGTAGCATCTCTCTACGCAGCGTTAGCGGACCAGAAGGACACCAAAATACGCACCATTGTTGCCGCAGACGAAATGAAACGTTTTATCGGCGATCCTGTCAGGTTGCGTCAGGTCCTTGCCAATCTCTGTGCGAACGCCGTGAAATTCACGGAGTCCGGCGAAATCGTTATCCGCGTCTCTGAAGTCTCCAAGGACCAGTCCGATTTGACGCGCCTGGAATTTAACGTTTCGGATACAGGCGTTGGCATGACGCAGGAGGAAACGACGCGAATATTCGGGGCGTTCGTTCAGGGCGAACAGGCGGCGACCCGGAATGAAGGCGGTACAGGCCTCGGGCTTGCTATTACGAGAAAGCTTGTCGCGCTTATGGGCGGCGAGCTTCGCGTGAAGTCCGAGCCCGGCATTGGGTCGGATTTCTCATTTTCTCTGGCCGCGAAAACAGTCACGCGGAATCATTCCTTTGGCGGTGACGCAAGCGAGAAGAAAATAGCGCTGGCGCGTGAGGACATGAAAGTTCTTGCGGCGGAGGACAATGACATTAATCAAATGGTGCTGCGTCAAATTCTCAAGGCGCACACCACTAACATAACCTTCGTTCAGAACGGCGCGGATGCACTAAAGGCGTGGGAGTCTGCGGAATATGATCTCATCTTGATGGATATCCAGATGCCCGTCATGGACGGCGTCGCGGCGACGAAGGAGATCCGCAAGCGAGAGATGGGCCAAACTCGCCCGAAGACGCCGATTATCGCCTTAACAGCCAACGCTATGGGCCATCAGGTCGAAGAATATATCCTGTCTGGCATGGACAGCCATGTTTCCAAGCCCATAAGAGAATTCGACCTGATTACTGCGATGAACGCGGTGGCGGCATAGGTACAAACCTATTTCGTCTGAGGCGTTCTTTTCTTGTATTTTTTTGAGGGCGGCCTGTGTGCTTTTTCGGCTAGATCCTGACATCTCCGCAGAGCCAATTCATGTCGCCGCCGAAAATAAAGCCAATACAACGAGCCTCAGCCAAGCTCATAGCGCCGTCCCACGCTGTCCGCGCCAGCGCTTAAGACCCGCCCGGGCTTTCCGCTATGTTGGCCGCAGCGCCGGCTTCAAACGTCCATTCGGCGATGTCACGAATCACGGTTTCGAACGCCGCGTCGAAGGCTGCAGCAACATCATCGCCGGAAAGCGAAGCCGCCGGCTGGCGCGCCTCGAACCCTTTCGCGGCATAGACCTTGGCGCGGCCGTCGGTGAGCCGGGCGTACACAGATAAAACCGCATCGCGCTTTGACCCGCTGACATCGAGATCGATGCGGCGCAGATCGCTTTGCAGCGCGAAATCGGCGAGCGCGATGTCAGCGCGGTTGCCGACAGCGAGGATGCGCCCTGAATCTTCAAAGCTCTGTATCAGCGCCATCTGGAAGACGACGGGCGCGCGGCCCGCCCATTCGCCCGCGGAGAAGTATTCAATGCGCCCCGGCGTCGGCGAGACAGCGATCTTCGTCGTATCATAGGCGCGCGAGGCGCCGGGATTCTCGATCATCAAAGACCAGTCGACGGTCGGGCCGGCGAGCGCGTCACCGCTGACGGCCCCGACAAGATAGCGGGGTTTCGGCGGGTTGGTCTCCAGCAACTGGCCGACGCAGCCCGTCGCGCCGAGCGCGGCGAGACCCGCCAGCATATGGCTCCATCGCAACATCAGTTTTCATCCGCCTCATATTCGGGCGTCGCTTCGCCCAGGAAAAACGCCTTCGGGTCGCGCTCTAATTCGCGCAGAACGTGGTCGAGACTTTGCATTAGCGCGCGCGCCTCGGCGACCGCCGGCGCGACTTGGCCGAGCCCTTGTTCCGCGAAATAATTCAAGGCTTCGCGGTTTTCTTCGAGCATGGCCGTCGCCTGGTTCATCAGCGCCCGGGTCTCGGTTATCAACTGATCGGCGTTTTCGACCGCTCGCGGCGCATCATCCGTCATCAACTCTTCGAGGCCGTCGGAGGCTTCGCGCAGATTTTCGAGCGTGACGGTCAGCTCGGTCGCC
>JBCBSE010000012.1:0-74441 GCA_039819305.1 Pseudomonadota bacterium | reverse complement strand
CCTCGTCAGAGCGGCTGGCGCTCGGCGAAATCCACAATGGCGCTGTCTATAATTTTTGGCAGGGCGATCAACATGTGCGCGGGCTATGGCGGCGCGCCAGCGTCGAAAGCTATCGCGCCGGCGAGCCGGAATGGGAGACCCTGATCGATTATGACGCGCTGGCTGCCGAAGAAGAGCGAAACTGGGTCGCCGGCGACATTGAGTGCCTCGCGCCCGAATATCGTCATTGCATGATCGAATTGTCCGATGGCGGCAAGGACGCCGCCTATTGGCGGGAATTCGACGCTAAGGCCAAGGCGTTTGTCGAGGACGGGTTTTCCTTGCCCGAAGCCAAAACGTTTCTCGACTGGGTCGACGCGGATACGCTTCTGGTCGGGACCGATTGGGGCGAGGGGACGCTCACGACATCGGGCTATCCAAGCGAGATCCGGCGGTGGTCCCGCGGCGAGGCGATGGCGGACGCCGCCGCTGTCATGAGCGTTGACAAGAATGACGTCTGGGCGTCGCCGATCGTCTCGCAAGACAGCGGTGTCGCGCATGAGTTCATCCTGCGCGGGCCCTCGTTCTTTGAGCGCGAATATCATTATCTCGGCGCCGACGGCGCGCGTTCGATCCTTCCATCGCCGCGCAACGCCGACTTGCAGGGCGTGTTTGAGGACCGCGCGATCTTTTTCCTGCGCGAAGATTGGACCCATCAGGGCGAAACGTACAAACAAGGCTCGGTCGTCGCATACAGTCTCGCTGTTGAACGCGCCAAAATGGAGCTGGAGAAACAGGGCGGCACAGTTCTGTTCGCAGCCGGCGACGGCGTTGTTGAAACGGTGTTTGAGGCGACGCCCGCGCAGTCGGTCGAGACAGTCGAGATCGGCAAGTCGAACATTCTCATTCAATATCTCGACAATGTGTCGGGTAAGGCCGTGCGCGTGAAACGAAAGAAAAACGGGGCCTGGCGTGCTGAAGAAATCGACCTGCCCAATAACGGCGTCGTCTCTATCGTGTCCGCCGGCGGCGGAACAGACGATGCGATGTTTTCTTACGAGAGCATGACGACGCCGGACAGCCTTTACTTTGTCACCGCGAAGAACAAGGTCGAAAAGATCGCCGAGACGCCGGCGTTCTTCGACGCCAGTGACATTGTCGTCGAGCAGCGCTTCGCCGAATCGAAAGACGGAACGCGCGTTCCTTACTTCGTCATGGGCCTGCGCGATGTGTTGGCGCGCGGCGACGCGCCGACCATTCAATATGGCTATGGCGGTTTTCTCGCCTCGATCCTGCCCCTTTATTACGAAGACCCGGCGCGCCCCCAGCATGGCGCGCTCGCCGGCAGGCTGTGGGTCGCGCGCGGCGGCGTGATGGCGCTTTCCAATATCCGCGGCGGCTCGGAATACGGTCCCGCCTGGCATGAAGCCGCGCTCAAGAAAAATCGTCAGCGTGCGTTTGATGATTTCATCGCCGTCTCCGAAGCGCTCATCGAGACGGGCGTCACAAGCCCGGAAAAGCTCGGCGCCATCGGGCGTTCGAATGGCGGGCTCCTCATGGGCGCAATGCTGACCCAGCGTCCGGACCTATATGCGGCGCTTGATATCGGCGTGCCGCTCTTTGACATGAAGCGCTATAACAAGCTGCTCGCCGGGGCGTCCTGGATCGGCGAATATGGCGATCCCGATATCCCGGAGGAATGGGCCTATATCTCGCAATATTCGCCCTATCAGTTGCTCAAAGAGGGCGAGCCTTATCCGAAAGTCCTGTTTTATACATCCACAAAGGACGACCGCGTGCATCCGGGGCATGCGCGCAAGGCGGCGGCCAAGCTCGCCGATCTTGGCTACGACTTTTTCTATTACGAGAACATTGAAGGCGGCCATGGCGGCACGGCCAACCAGGATCAGTTGGCGTACCGAACAGCGCTGGAATACGCCTATTTCGTCCATCAGTTGATGAATTCGGACGATTAGGTCGCCGCCGGACGCGAGCGCGGCGCTCGCTCCGCTCATGATGCAGCGCGCCTGACGGGGCGCTCCGCCTCATCAACAATGCCGCCCGCAGTCACTCCGACCTTTCATGGCCGGCGCAAACCCGTTAGCTTGCGCGTTTCGACAAGGGGCGGCATTGGGAGCGGCGAGCATGGCGTGGTGGTTCGGCGTAAAATTATGGAAGCGCGTATTTCTCGGCCTGGCGCTGGGCGTCATTTTCGGGTTCGCAGTTTCCAATACGATGGACGAAGCGCGCAGCACGGCGTTGCTTGAAGATGTCCGCGTCGTCGGCGACATTTTCATCGCGCTCATCCGCCTCGTCATCATACCGCTGATCTTTATGACCCTTGTCGCCGGCGTGCTCGCGCTTGGCGATCCGAAGAAGCTTGGCACCATCGGGCTGAAGACCATTTTTCTTTATCTGGTGACGACGTTTTTCGCCAACATCATCGGGCTTTCCATGGGGCTGATCTTCCGGCCCGGCGTCGGCGTCGATCTCGGCGGCGCTGAGCCGCGCGTCGTTTCCGCAGAGGCCGCCGGCTTTTGGGACCGCATCGTCGACATGGTGACGAAGAACCCCTTCGCGAAGTTTCTCGAAGGCGATGCGATGACGCTGAGCCTGACGGGCCTGCTGATTGCGATTGCTGTCGTGATTGCAGTTCGCGCGATACAAGCGGGCGAAAAGCAAGCGCTCTCCGGCGGCCTTTTCGTCGGCCTTTTCGCCCTTGGCGTCGCGGCGGCCTCCGGCGACATTCTCGTGGTGATCTTCGCCTCGCTGATCTTCGGCGTTGTCTCGCTGTTCCTCGGCGGCATTGGCGAGGCAATTGCGCGCTTCTTCGCTTATGCGTCCGACAAGGTGCTGGCGGTGACGCAGATCATCATGGAGCTGGCGCCCTTTGGCGTCTTTGCGCTGATCGCCTATGTCGCGGGTACAAGCGGGCTGTCGACGTTCACCGCGATCTTCTGGCTGGCGATCGCGGTTTATGTCGGATGTTTCCTGCACATGGCGATCGTCTATGGCGGCATCGTCAAATTCGGCCTCAAGCTGCCTTTCATCAATTTTTTCCGCGGCATTCTCGACGCGCAGATGGTCGCGTATTCGACGTCGTCAAGTTCGGCGACGCTGCCCGTCACGATTTCGAACGTCACCAAGAATCTCGGCGTTTCAAAATCCGTCGCAGGCTCTGTTCTGCCGCTTGGCGCGACCATCAACATGGACGGCACGGCGCTTTATCTTGGCATTGTCGCGCTCTTCACCGCCCAGGCTTTCGGCTACCAGCTTGAGCCTTATCATTTCGGATTGATCGCGCTCACCGCCGCGCTCGTCTCGATCGGCGCCGCCGGCATTCCGTCTGCGTCCTTGTTCCTGCTGGCGACAGTTCTGGAAGTCTTTGACGTGACGCCGGAGCACACCGCCCTCGTCGTCGGCTTCATCTTTCCGTTCGACCGCGTCCTCGACATGATGCGCACCGTCGTCAATGTCACTGGCGACGCCACGGTCGCGACCACCGTCGCCCGATGGGAGCGTGAGCTTAACGAGGACACCTTCCGCTCGAAAGCGACGCAATGAACAACCTCCAGGCCGCCAGGATCAGTCTGCGCATGTCGCGCGAGGCGTTTGCGCGGCGGCTTGGCATTTATCCCGATTACCTGGCCGATCTCGAAATCAGCGATCGGACCCTGCCCGGCGTCTGGGCGGAGGCCCTCGAGCGCGGTTTTGATTTCGAGCCGGTGATCATGGATGATCCGCTTTTTGACGGGGTGCAGCGCCCGCGCGGGCCGCTGCCGCCGGCGCCCGCCTTTGCCTGTCCGATCGCCATTCGCTTCGCCCTGCAAACGTTGATCGCCTATATTGCAGGGGTGAACCGGACGGTGAGCTTAAGCGAAGACCAGTTCGCTGACGCCGTCGTAGGATTGAACGCCTATTATGCAGATGGCGCTGAGGATGCGGAGACGACCGAAGAGCGGATTAATCGTCTTTCGAAAGGTCTTCAAATAACCGTTTTAACAATCGTTCAATCTTGTGAGATCGTTGTTGAGAGCGGCTTTGAAAAGACGCTGGCGTTGGCGCTGCCGCCGCTTGCGCAGATGATTGAGGCTTGTTCGCAGACGGTCGTTTCGGACCCGGAAACGAAATAATATTTTCGCCGCGCTTTTCGCCGACAGGATCGCCGCCTTTTCCCTTGATAGGAAATGCATCCAGCAAACGCTTGCGCAGCGCTTCCGCGCGTTCCCGATCCGATTTGCCCAATGTCTCCGCCCCGGCTTCTTTTCATTCAAAGATCGCAACGCAAAAGTTAATACAACATCTGCTTGCGGGCAAGCGAGGCGGCGTCAGATGCGGCGCCCGCAGACGTCAATCCTTAACAAAACCTGAACGCCGCTTTTACGGTTTGTTATTTCCTATCGCCTCTCCTTTCGAGCGCTCGTCGACTTTTGGACAGCTTGCAAGGAGACTCTCATGGCGAATAAAGACCTGCGCGCAGAGCACGCCAAGCTCTTGCGCTTCGAAACGCTCATCAAAAAAGCCGCCGAAGACAAGGTGCGCGGCAAGACGCTCAACAAAGCTGCGATCCTCGCCGGCTTCCCTATGCTCGCCATGGCGAGCGCCAGCGCCGCGGAAAAACTTGGCGATGAAAAGCCAATGCAACTTGTCGCTGAAGTCGAAGCCCTGGCTCGCTCGCCCTTGTCTGGCGAGGCCTGGCTGGTTCAGCTTGCAGAGGCGGTGACGAAGGGACACAATGTCCTGGAAAGCTTGGCTGAGAGCGGCGCCTTTGTGCTGTTGCAGGCAAATGGAACGCCGAAGCGGTCGACGGCGGAGTTCGTGCAATCACTCCTGATGAATGGACTGTCGTAACAAGATATGGCGTCTTCCTCTTAATCGGGGTTGGCCTCAGCTTTCTATCCGGCTCGCGTAATCTGCGCATCGCGGCGTTGGTGATCGTCGTCCATTGGGCGCTCGCCAACACCTTTTTCTACTTCTTCGGCAATGCGACGGTGAACTATATAGCTCCCGTCGCCATTGCTATTCTGTGCACGCTATTCATCCTTTCACGGATGAAAAGCCTCAATGGCGCATTCATCTACCGAACATTTTTCATCTATTATTTCATGTATTTCCTGATCAACAGCTGGCACCTGGCGGGCCGGGTGTTTTTCCCCGAAACCTTCGTCGCGACATATTGGTTTTCGCTCGCCGCCTCGAACGGTGTTTTTATCCTGATCGTGTCGACGCTTTGGCTGCTCGCTATCCTGAAGTTTCTTGACAACAACGCCGAGGGCGGGCTGATGGGCGTTTACGAGCGCAATATCGACAATTGGCGGCGCTGGTTCGGGGGACGCTGAGGCCGCTCGATATTCATCCGTTTGCGAGGGGGCGACGTAACCGAACCATGACTGTTTTAAGACTCATTCTTCTCGCCGGCGCGCTCGCGCTCGCCGCGGCCATCGTCTGGGCTGTCGGCGCCGATGATCGCGGCCTTGGGCCGGTTCTGGCTGAAATGCTCTCGGAGCCGTGGACGATCGTCACCCTGATCGATCTTTATCTGGGCTTTTTCATTGGCGCTGTGGTGATTTTCCTGTTCGAGAAAAGCTGGCCGGCGCGCCTTTTCTGGGCGGCGCCCGTTTTCTTTCTCGGCAATGTCTGGACTGCGCTCTGGCTCCTGATCCGCCTGCCGGAGATCGTGCGGTGCATGCGCGGCGGTTGACGCCGCATCAACTCCTTATACGGACGGGCCGCGTTTGCGCCGGCTCGCCAGTCTGAGCCCCGCCAGGCCGGCGATCATCAGCGGCAGGGCCGCCGGAACCGGCACTTCCGAGACCTTCACTTTTTTCACGCGGAAGTCGTCTGCGAACCAGCCATTTGTGCCCGGTACGGTCGCGATGAGATACTGAAACGCGTTGCCCGCGATGTTCAGGGAGACAAAGGTCGACAGGTTTCCGGACGTTTGCGCGATCAGGGTGCTGATCGATGTAATCGATGAAAGCCCGCCGCTGGTGACCGCCGCCACCGAGTGGTCGTTTGTTCCGTAAATGCGGATATCGTCGTCGATGAAAGACGCGCTCAAAAGAATCGAGTGGAAATTTACAGATCTGCCAAAATCGATGACGATCGCCTCATCATCGCCGCCATTATCGATCTGGCTTGAGTCATGCCATCCGCTCTTAACCCCGAGCCCCAACAAATGCTGGTGCAGCGTCGGCGCGGCAGGCTCCTCTGTATTGATCGCAATTGCGGTCGCAGTGATCGAACCGCTGGTGAAACTTTCTTGTTTTCCGAGATCGCCGCCATTACCGGCGAAAAGAATGATTTCTGCTTTAGCCGCGCTTAGCGCCGCGAATGCGCCGGCCAAAATGGCCAACAGAAACTTCGTTTTCACGCCCACTTCCCCCACTCAACAGGTGCAACAATTTCGCTTTTTAGCTTTCCCCTTCATTTTTACAATGGAAACATATGGTTAACGGCCGACATAATTTGTCTCGCCGTTTGCCGGCGAACTTCCCCGCCTTCGCCTGCGCCGGAGAAACGATGCGAGGCCAAGGCGTTGTGGTCGTTTGGTTGCGTTCCGCCAAAGCCGGCGCTATAGACCCCGCTGATTTCGGGAAAGGTCATGCTTTTCCCCGTCCGCCGGCGCGAAACCCCGCGAAAATGGGGCTGGGGCCGGGGATGGACCGCCGTCGGGGTAACGCCCTCACGGCGGCGATTGTCGTTTGGTCGGCTCGCGCCCATGTTTTGGTCGTGAGGCGAAAGAGGAAGTAGATGTTCGAATCGTTAAGCGACAGACTTGGCACAGTCTTCGAGAAACTCCGTGGGAAAGGCGCGCTCGAAGAGAAGGACGTCACCGAAGCGCTGCGCGAGGTGCGCGTCGCGCTCCTTGAAGCGGACGTAGCGCTGCCTGTCGCGAAGGCCTTCATCGCCAAGGTCAAGGAGCGCGCCGTCGGGCAGGAAGTCCTGCGCTCGGTCACGCCGGGCCAGCAGGTCGTCAAGATCGTCCACGACGCCCTCGTCGACATGCTGGGCGGGCGAGAGGGCGACACCGGACTTTCCTTCGCGACGACGCCGCCGGCCGTGATCATGATGGTCGGCCTGCAGGGTTCGGGCAAAACGACATCGACCGCGAAGATCGCGCTTCGCCTGACAAAACGCGAGAAAAAGCGCGTCCTCATGGCCTCGCTCGACACGCGCCGGCCCGCCGCGCAGGAACAGCTCGAAATTCTGGGACAGCAGGCTGAGGTCAAAACGCTGCCCATCGTCGCCGGGCAATCGCCGCGCGATATCGCCGCGCGCGCCATCGAAGCCGGCAAGCTCGGCGGCTATGACGCGGTGATGCTCGACACCGCCGGCCGGCTTTCCATCGACGAACAGCTGATGGCGGAAATCGGCGATATCCACAAAGCGACGAGCCCGATTGAGACCCTTCTTGTCGTCGATGCGCTGACCGGCCAGGACGCCGTTGAAACCGCGACCCGGTTCAAAGAACGCGTGCCTGTCACCGGGGTCGTCATGACACGGATCGACGGCGATGCGCGCGGCGGCGCCGCGCTCTCCATGCGCGCGGTCACCGGCGCGCCGATCAAGTTTGTCGGCGTCGGCGAGAAAATCGATGCGCTGGAATCCTTTGAGCCCGAACGCATGGCCGGCCGCATTCTTGGCATGGGTGACATTGTCTCCCTCGTTGAAAAGGCGTCCGAAGAGATGGACGTTGAACGCGCCAAGAAGCAGGCCAAGAAAATGGCCAAGGGCGAGTTCGACATGGACGACCTCGCCGAGCAGTTCCGCCAGATGCGCAAGATGGGCGGGCTCGGCTCGATCATGGGCCTGATGCCCGGCATGGGCAAAATGAAGAAGATGGTCGATCAGGCCGGCGGTCTCGACGACAAGGAGATCGTCCGACAGGAGGCGATCATCAGCTCCATGACGAAAAAGGAGCGCAAATCGCCGAAGCTTCTGAACGCGAGCCGCAAGAAGCGGATCGCCGCCGGGTCGGGAACGTCCGTTCAGGAGATCAACAAGCTCGTCAAAGCTCATCGCCAGATGGCCGACATGATGAAGAAGCTCGGCAAGGGCGGCATGAAAGGCCTCGCCGGCCAGCTCGCAGGCATGGGCGGCGGCGGAATGGGCGGCCTCGGCGGAATGCTTGGCGGCGGCGGCGGGCCGGATGCGGCCGAGCTCGCCAAGGCGGCGAAAGGCAAGAAGAGCGGCGAGGACGACATCGACTTTGAAGCGATTGAGAACGCACTCTCGGGCAAGGGCCCTCTGCCGCCGGACCTCGGCGGCGCAGGACCGATGGGCGGCTTGCCGGGTTTGGGGAAGAAGAAATAGATGCAGGGCCCAACCATCCTCAAGCGCTTCGATAAGCCCGACGAGGTCCGCGAATTTGCGAAAGGCAAATTCGAGATCGTTTATATCGGCGGGATGACCATCGGCCGCGCGACCTATCAGCCTGGCTGGAAATGGTCAGACGACGTCGGAACGACGATCGGCGAAGCATTCTGCGAGGTCGAGCATGTCGGCATGGTCGTTTCAGGTTGCGCCACTGCGGCGATGAAAGATGGCGCCGTTACTGAAATGCGCGCCGGCGATATTTTTTACGTGCCATCCCATCCCCATGACAGCTGGGTGGTCGGCGACGAACCCTATGTCTCGCTCCATTTTCTGGGGGCGGACAAATATTCAATCAGCGAAACCTGACGAAAGAAGGAAGAAAAACCAATGTCACTTAAAATCAGACTGGCTCGGGGCGGGGCGAAGAAACGCCCGTTCTATTCGATTGTCGTCGCCGACAGCCGTATGCCGCGGGACGGCCGCTTCATCGAAAAGCTCGGCACCTTCAACCCGCTCCTCAAAAAAGACGACGAGGCGCGCGTTCAGTACAATGAAGAGCGCGTCAAGCATTGGCTCGGCGTCGGCGCCAAGCCGACCGACCGCGTCGCGCGGTTTTTGTCCGTAAACGGCCTTGTCGACTGGAAGGCCGGCAACAACCCGAAGAAAGGCGAGCCCGGCGAAAAAGCCAAGGAGCGCCTTGAGGAAAAGGCAGAGAAGGCGGCCGCCGCCAAGGCCGCAGCCGAAGAGGCGGCCGCCGCCCCGGCGGAAGAAGCGCCCGGTGAAGAGGCGCCGGCTGAGGAAGCTCCCGCCGAAGAAAAAGCGGAATAGCGCAATTGCCCCCGGGCCCCGGCGCGGGCGCGCTTTGCGCCCAAACGCCGCGCGGGGGCGCCGCAATCCCGCCGGGTTTTGTGCTACGATATCGCTTCGATTGATCAGCGAGGCATTCCTCTATGTTGAAGAAAGTATTGGCGCTCATCGCATTGCTCGGGATTTCAGTCTCCACAAGCGGCTGCGTCTTTGCTCTCGGCGCGGCGGCGGGCGCAATCGCCGCCGACGAATTGACCGAAGGCGACGGAGAGTTTGATCCACTTGAAGAAGCCTATGACGGCGATGACTCCACCGAACCGCTGATCGACGACGACATCGACAACGACTGACGGGCCGGCGCGCGTCAGGCGCTGGCCGTCGCGCCCGCGCGGCGCGCATAGTCGCGCGCCAAGGCCTCAAACAGCTTGCCGCGCACCCAGCGGTGGCGCTTGTCATGTGTCCAGTTGGGGTGCCAGCCGGCGTAAAGATCGATCAGGCCAAGCTCGACCGGCGGCGGAAAAGTAACCAGCCGGTCGGCGTCAATCGCCAGGAGACCATCCGGCGCGGTGATGACGCAGTCCGTAGACTGAAGGATCGGCAGCGCTAAGAGGAACGAAAAGGTGAGATAGGCGATGCGCCGCTCAAGACCTTTATGCGCCAGCGCCCTGTCGACAATGCCGATCGCCGCGCCCTCCGGCGCAACGAGGATATGGTCGAGCGCAACGTATTTTTTCAGCGTCATGCGCTTGCCGGCGTCGGGGTGGTCCTTGCGTAACGCGCAAAGATAATTCTGCGGGATCACCTTGCGCCGGACAAATTGATCGATATCGACGCCTGGCGGCAGATCGAGAACCGAAGGGTCCGGCATGATCACGAGATCGATCTTGCCTGAGACGAGATCCCGGCTCGCTTCAATCGTCAGATCCACAATTTCAAGGTTCATCGCCGGCGCGGCCGGGCGCACCTCGCCGGCCCAGGCGTCGGCGACCATGACGCCGGTATAATCGACGCAAGCGATGCGAAAGGCGCCGGCCGCCGTCTCCGGGGCGAAATTCTCCGTCGCGCGAAAAACATCGCGGCACCGTTCGACGGCGTGAGCGGTTGCGGACTGCAGGCGTTCGGCCATGGGCGTTAGCTGCATGGCCGCGCCTGATTTTACCAACAGCGGATCGTCAAAGATATCGCGCAATCGGCCAAGCGCGCGGCTCATCGCGGGCTGGCTGAGGCCGATGCGATTGGCTGCTGCAGTGACGCTGCGCTCGGTCAATAGCCAATGCAGAGCCACCAGGAGGTTGAGATCGATCGATTCAAGTCGTTTTTCCATCATGCACCTCGTGCATAAGGAGTATAAGGATTATGCATTTTATTATGGTCCGCGCGTTCGTATATTGCAAATCAAGGGCACGTCAGAGGCCCGGCGAAACCAGAATGAGACGCAAATCCAAACAGGAAAACGATCAGGAGAAACCCATGACCCGCATCACCATCGCCGCCGCAATTCTCGCCGCATCGCTCGTCAGCGCGCCCGCCATGGCCGGCGTCCAGGACGATGTAAATCTCTGCATTGAAGCCCTTGAACAGCAAGCGCCCTATAGCGTGACCGATTTCCGCTTCCGCGGCGTCAGCGGCGCGTCAGTGAAGACGATCACCTTCGAGGCGCGCTCCGACAGCGAAGACCGCTATGTCGATTGCGAAGTCCGCCGCGGCCGCATTCTCGATATCGTGTGGCAATAGCCGCGCATCTCGCGTCGCCTTTAACGCGTGACCCGGTCCCCGCCTTTGGCTAAGCTCCCGTGTCGGGGACGGCCAAGGGGATCGGGGGCTGATGCTGAAATCACTCTTTGCGTTTGGAAAGCGCCGCGCGAGAACCTCTTACGCTGCGCTTTATGAAGACCGCGCTGCGGCCAAGACGGCGCAGTCGCAAAGCCTTGACGACGCGGCGCGCGCCTATCACCGCGAGGCGCCGGCCGGCAAAATGGAATGTCGTCCAACGAAACCGATGCAGACCCAGCGCGATCTGTCGCTCGCCTATTCCCCTGGCGTCGCAGCGGCGTGCCGCGATATCGAGGCCGAACCGGCCGCGTCGCGGTCGCTGACCAACCGCGCCAATCTCGTCGCCATCGTCACCAACGGCACGGCGGTTCTGGGCCTTGGCGATATCGGACCGGAAGCTGCAAAACCGGTGATGGAAGGCAAAGCGGCGCTCTTCAAACGCTTTGCCGGCGTTGATGCGGTCGATTTGTGCGTTTCGGAAACCGACCCGCAAAAACTCGCCGACATTATTGTCCGCCTGCAATCGGGTTTCGGCGGCTTCAATCTCGAAGACATCAAGGCGCCGGAATGTTTCGAGGTCGAGCGTCTGGCGCGCGAGAAGACCGCCGTTCCCGTCTTTCACGATGATCAGCATGGCACCGGCGTCTGCGTTCTCGCCGGCATGCTCAACGCGCTGGAGCTAACGGATCGTGATTTGCGCAGTGCAAAGATCGTCGTTTCCGGCGCCGGGGCGGCTGCGATCGCGTGCCTCGATCTCCTGACCGCGGGCGGCGCGCGCCTTCAGAACATTCTTGTCGTCGACAGCAAGGGCGTCTTGCACCGGGCGCGCAAAGATCTGACGCCGCAGAAAAAGCAATATGCGGCGAAAACAAAAGCGCGCAGTCTCGCTGACGCTTTAAAGGGTGCCGATGTCTTTCTCGGCGTCTCCCGCCGCGGGCTGCTGACGCCGGAGATGGTCGCCTCCATGGCGCCGCGCCCGATCATCTTCGCCCTCGCCAATCCCGAGCCGGAGATCTGGCCGGAGGACGCCGCCGCGGCTGCAGAGGGCGCGGTGATCGCGACGGGGCGGTCGGACTATCCGAACCAGGTCAACAATGTTCTGTGTTTTCCGTTTCTCTTTCGCGGCGCCCTCGATTGCGCTGCGCATACGATCACGCCCGGCATGACCGTCGCCGCCGCGGCCGCCATCGGCGAGGTCGCACGCGAAGATGCGCCGGAAAGCGTGCGCGCGGCCTATCCGGACGAGAATTTCGTCTTCGGCCCGGACTATATTTTGCCCAAGGCGTTCGACCCGCGGCTTCTGCCCGCAGTGGCGAGTGCGGTGGCCGAAGCCGCAGCCAAAGACGGCGTCGCAGCCGAGCCGATCCGCGACTTGAACGCCTATCGCGCCGTCCTCGCCGGTCTCGCAGAACGCCTGCGCTCGCTTTAGGCCCGCCGGCCTCGGCGCGGCCCAACAATTTCTCGCGTCCGAAGCTTTTCCTTGCTCCTGACCGCCGGCCCCGCCTAGTCTCGCTGGAATTTTAAGACGCGCCGTCAGGGGCTTGGCGCGGCTGGGGATAGCAGAGGGTGATTTCCATGGAAGAGTTTTACGCCGGCGTTGACAATGTCAGCGGGTTCATCTGGGGCGGCACATGGAACGGCGATTCCATCCTGCCTGTGGCGCCGATGGTCGTCGTCCTGTTGGGCGCCGGCCTTTATTTTATGATCCGGCTGCGCTTTCTGCCGCTGCGCAGGCTGTTTCCCGCATTCGGCAATCTGTTCTTCCGCAGCCGCAAGAGCTCAACAGACGACTCCTCCGGCGGCGAGATCACGCCCTGGAATGCGCTGTCGACGGCGCTCTCCGGCCAGGTCGGCACCGGTAATCTTGCAGGCGTTGCAACCGCGATCACGCTCGGCGGGCCGGGCGCGATCTTCTGGATGTGGGTGACAGCGCTCTTCGGCATGGCGGCCGCTTTCGCTGAATCAAGCCTGGCGGTGAAATATCGCGAAAAGCACCCGGACGGGCACACCCATGGCGGGCCGATGTTTTACATCAAGAACGGCCTCGGAAAGAGTTGGGGCTGGCTCGCCGTCTTCTTCTCCATCGGCACCATGATGTCGGCGATCGTCACCGGCAACATGGTCCAGGCCAATTCTATCGCCACCGCGATTGAAGCGGAAATGCCGATCCCGACCTGGGCGTCAGGCCTCGCCGTCGCGGCGCTCGCCTTCATCGTCATCATCGGCGGCATCAAGTCGATCGGCTCGGTCGCGGGCCGCGTCGTGCCGGCGATGGCGCTCGGCTACATCCTCGTTGCGATCATCATGCTGGTGATCAACGCCGAACATGTGCCCGCCGCCTTCACGTCGATCTTCACCTACGCCTTCGGGCTAGAGCAGGCCGCCGGCGGCGTCGCCGGTTATTCGGTTCTCGCCGCAATTCGTTTTGGCGTCGCGCGGGGGCTCTTTTCCAATGAGGCGGGGCAGGGCTCGACGGCGATCGCCCACGCTGCGGCGAAAACCGATGATCCCGTTTTTCAGGGCGAGATCGCAATGCTCGGCGCCTTTATCGATACAATCGTGATCTGCACCATGACCGCGCTGGTCATTCTTTCGGTGCAAGGCGCCTTCCCGGCGGCTGACGGCGGCACGGTCGACTATGCCTGGCAGTCGACATTGCAGGGCGCGCAGGTGACGACTGCGGTGTTCTCGCAAGGCATGCCCATGGGCGGCGTTTTCATCGCCGTCGCGCTGGCGCTGTTTGCCTTCACCACCATTCTCGGCTGGTCCTATTACATGGAGCAGGCGGTGGTATATCTTTTCGGCGACTGGGCGGCGCGCCCGATGCGCTTTGTCTGGGTCGGCATGGTGGCGCTCGGCGCGATCCAACCGATCGATTTCATCTGGCGGTTCGGTGATATCGCCAATGCGTCGATGGCTTTCCCCAACCTCATCGCCATCTTGCTCCTGTCGCCGGTGGTGATCGCCATGGCCAAAGAAAAAGGCCGGCTTTAGCGACGGGTTGTCATTATCCGTTGGTAAGTTGATCGGCGCCGCGGTTGCGAAACGTGCGCCGCGCGGGCTATCGTCCGCCCGGGCGCGGCTCGTGTAGGAGTGTGCAGACTTGTTGAAGCGGATGATTCTTTTCGGCGCCGTCATGGCGGCGGTGGCGACGCCCGCGCTCGCGCAGCCGCGCGACCCGTATCTCATTTCCAGCGAACCGACGCCGGACGGGTTTTACGTGCGCGCCGGCGCCGGCGTTTCTTTCGTCAACGACCTTGAGCAGGACATCACAGCCTCGCCTTTCGTTACGCCTTGCGCCGCCATCGGCTGCGCGCCCGACCAGAGGCTCGTTGAATCGGATACTGGTTTTGTTGCGGCGGCGGCGATCGGATTCGATTACGCCGACGGCATTCGGACCGAACTCGAATATCGGTACGCAACGGGCGGCGTCGATGCGGTTCGCTTGTTTGAAGGGGGCGTTGAGGTCGACCCGGCCCTATCAGGCACGCCGATGCCTGCCAATGACGATCTCAACGTCCATCTCCTGATGACAAATTTCTATTACGACTTCCGAAATCAGACCCGGTTCACGCCTTTCATCGGCCTCGGGGTCGGCGGCGCCTTTGTTGAAAATGAAGACGCGATGCGCGATGCGGCGCTCGCTTATCAGGGCCGGGCGGGCGTATCGCTGGCGCTGACCGGCGGCTTCGCCGCCGATCTTGAATATATTTATCTGCGCACGAATGATCTCGTCTTCGGTCCCGAAGACGAGGATTTCACGCCGGGCGGCCCGGCGGTCCGGATTGACGGCGACGGCTATGAGACGTCGTCCGTGATGCTCAGCCTGCGCAAACATTTTTGATCACGCATGTCGATTGAGCTTTATATCGCCTTTGTCGCCGCCTCAGCGTTGCTCGTTCTGACGCCGGGGCCCATGGTCGCTTATCTCGTTGCGACAACGCTCGCCCATGGTCTGCGCCATGGCTTCATGGCGTTGATTGGATCCGCGGCGGCGTCGGCGATTCAACTGGCGGTCGTGGTCGCCGGCCTGTCGCTGATCCTGAGCGCCGCGGGCGAGGCGTTCTTCTGGCTCAAATGGATCGGCGTCGCCTATCTTCTTTACCTCGGCGTCAAGGCATTGCGAGAGAAGGCGGACCCGCTTGAGGCCGCCGCCGCGCCTCAGCGCTCGGCCCGGCGCACGGTTGCTGAAGCTTTCATCGTCAACCTCACCAACCCGAAGGCGCTGCTTTTTCATGGCGCCTTTCTGCCGCTCTTTATCTCGCCCTCTGCGCCGGCGACGCCGCAGCTTGTTCTTCTCGCAGTGACTTTCGTTGTTGTCGCGGCGGTTCTCGACGGCTGCTGGGCGATCTTCGCCGCGCGGTTGAAACCCGTTCTCGCTCGGGTCGGGCGCTGGCGTCATCGCATCACCGGCGGCGTTCTCATCGCCGCGGCGGGCGGGCTCGCCCTCGTGCGCAAATAGCCTGCGGCGCCAGCGCCTTTCCTCTCGCAAACCGATCCGCTAGACCACGCCGCGATGGTTTTCATGCGGCTGCGCGCGCGCCCGGCAATTCACAGGAGAAACGACCCATGGCCCGAAACAAAATCGCCCTCATCGGCTCCGGCATGATCGGCGGCACGCTCGCCCATATCGCCGCCCAGAAGGAGCTTGGCGACGTCATCCTGTTCGACATTGCGGAAGGCATTCCGGAGGGCAAGGCGCTCGACATCGCGGAAAGCTCGCCGGTGGACGGCTATGACTCGGCGCTGAAAGGCACGCAGGATTACAAGGACATCGAAGGCGCCGACGTTTGCATCGTCACCGCCGGCGTGCCGCGCAAGCCCGGCATGAGCCGCGACGATCTTCTCGGCATCAACCTGAAAGTAATGAAGGCGGTGGGCGAGGGCATCAAGACATACGCCCCCAATGCGTTTGTCATCTGCATTACGAATCCGCTCGACGCCATGGTCTGGGCGCTGCAGAAATTCTCTGGCCTGCCGCACGAGAAGGTCGTCGGCATGGCCGGCATCCTCGACTCATCGCGCTTCCGCTATTTCCTCGCCGAAGAATTCAACGTCTCCGTTGAAAGCGTCACGGCCTTCGTTCTCGGCGGGCACGGCGACACTATGGTTCCGCTGACGCGCTACTCGACGGTCGCCGGCATTCCGCTGCCCGATCTCGTTGAAATGGGCTGGACGACGCATGACAGGATCGACGCCATCGTTGATCGCACGCGCAAGGGCGGCGGCGAGATCGTCGCGCTTCTGAAGACGGGCTCGGCCTATTACGCGCCGGCGGCGTCCGCGATCCAGATGGCCGAGAGTTACTTGAAGGACAAGAAGGTCGTTGCGCCGTGTGCGGCTCATCTCACCGGGCAATACGGCCAGAACCAACTCTATGTCGGCGTGCCGATCGTCATCGGTGCTGAGGGCTGCGAACGCGTTGTCGAGGTCAAGCTCAACGCCGAGGAGCAGGCGATGTTCGACAAATCCGTCGGCGCGGTGAAAGAATTGATGGAGGCGTGCGTCAATCTCGACGCCAGCCTAGGCTAATCCCCGCTGTAGAAGCCTTGGGTGAAACGGCGGGTCGGATAGACCTTTCCGCTGTAAAAGCCTTGCGTGCGCAACCGGCGATTGGCGCGTACCCAGAAATGCTTCACGATTTTGACGTCCGTCGTCCGGATGTGCGTCGGCGCGCTCGTCGGCGCCGGCGTCTCGGGCTTGGCCGCGCCGTTATAGAGATGAACACCGTTGATTTGCTCAACGCTCACGCCGGCCGTTTTGTTGCTGCGCGCATCGGCGCCGAATTGCGTCAGGATTTCCGGGCGCTCATGCGCCTGGGCGCCCGATGCGGCCCACATGGCGCCGGCGGCGATGATGGCGATTGTTGAAAGCCGCATGATGTCGCTCCTTGTACTCGACTGACCGAGATTTTGACGGGGCGCAAATGGCCGGGCAAGAGACGAGGCCGAAATCATCGGCGATTTTCCCGCCCGGCGCACGCTGCAGGCATATCGGGCGCCATTGATTCCCGCACTTGGCGTATTCTCGCCGGCGGCGCATCGCGTTAGACCGGCGGTGTGAAGTTTCTTTACTCCCATCGGACGCGGGCGCGGGACGGCCAGCGCGTTCATATAGACGCCCTGACCGATGCTCTCGCAGAGCGCGGCCACGAAATTTTTGTGGCGGCGCCGGGCGCCGCGCGCGCGCCTGCAAATCTGGCTGCGAAATCTGAAAGCTGGGCGAGGCGAGCCCTTCCAACGGCGCTTTATGAATGCGCGGAATGCGGATATTCCGTCCCCGCCTTTTATCGGCTGACGGGCATGATCCGGCGCGATGAACCGGACATCATTTATGAGCGCTATAACCTTTTCTATCACGCCGGCGTTTGGGCAAGCCGCCGCTCCGGCTTGCCGCTGATCCTTGAAGTCAATGCGCCGCTGGCTGAAGAGCGCGCACGCCATGGCGGCCTGTTCTGGAAGCGGTGGGCGCGCCAAAGCGAGGAGGCGATATGGCGCGCGGCTGATATCGTAACGCCGGTCAGCCAAAGCCTTGCGGATCATGTGCGCGCGGCCGGCGTAACCGAGGAGCGCATCCGGGTCATTCCCAATGGCGTCGACGATCAGTTTTTGCGCGCGGCTGACAGCGAGGCCGCGAAGGCGCGGTTCGGCCTCGCCGGGAAACTTGTCGTCGGCTTTTCAGGATTCTTACGCGACTGGCATCGCGTTGACCGCGCGATTGAATGGTTGGCCGCCAGTTCTCGCGAAGACGCCGCGCTTCTTATCGTCGGCGACGGACCGGCGCGCGCTGATCTTGAGGCGCTGGCGCGTCGTCTTGGCGTCGCCGGCGATTGCGTTTTTACCGGCGTCGTTCAGCGCGCTGAGATGCCGGGCGCGCTCGAAGCCTTCGACATCGCGCTGCAGCCGGCGGCGACAGGCTACGCCTCGCCGTTGAAGCTCTTCGAATATATGGCGATGGGCAAAGCGATCCTGGCGCCCCGCGCCGCCAATATAGAGGAAATTCTCAGCAATGCGGCAACGGCGATGCTGTTTGACGAGGCCTCGGCGGGCGGTTTCGCAAAAGCGCTGACAACGTTGGCGGGCGACGCCGAATTGCGCACGCGTCTCGGCGCGGCGGCGCGCGAAGAGCTCCTCCGGCGAGATTATACTTGGCGCGCGAACGCCGGACGCGTAGAGGCGATCGCCATGGAGCTGCTGGAGGACCGGGCATGAGCGCGACCATTGAGACCGAACGGCTGGAGATGCGCGCCTTCGCGCCCGGTGATGTCGAAGCGCACATCAAGATGATGCAGGACCCGAAGACGGCGTCCTTTCTGACGCCGACGGGCGAACCGCGGGAATATGGCGATGAATGGCGGGCGGCTGCGTCTTATCTCGGCCACTGGGCGATCCGCGGCTACGGCTTTTTCTCCGTCTTTGAAAAATCAACGGGCGACTGGGTCGGCCGCGTCGGCCCATGGCAACCCGGCGGGTGGCCTGGACTTGAATGCGGCTGGTCCATCGTTTCGAGCCGCTGGGGCAAGGGCTATGCGCCGGAGGCCGCCGTCGCGGCCATCCGATGGACATTCGATCAGTTTCCTGATCTTCCCCGGATCATCTCCGTGATCGATCCGTCAAACAAGAACTCGCAGGCCGTTGCGCGCAAGATCGGCGAAGCGAAGACCAAGGAGGTCTTCGGCTTTTGGGGGCATGGGCTCGAAGTCTGGGCCGCCGACCGCAAGGTCTGGCTTCAGAACTTCGGATGATTTTTAGGCCCGCGCTTCCGCCAAGGTTTCTTCAGCGCGCATGAGCCATCGCCTTCGTTGCTTGTTGGCGTCAAGCGCGCCGTCCATGACAAGCTGATCCACCTCGCTTTGCAGCGATTGGCTTTCATATTCGGCGCGGATTGTCGCGTCGAGACGATCAAGGGCGCGGCGCGCCTCGACAAACCACCGCGCGCGCGCCGCCGGCGGCAGCTGCGCGATGTATTGAAAGCGCGTGCGAAGCGGATCGTCTGGAAAGATTTCAGACGGCTTCATTGAGAGAATCCAACTGCGCACCGCGCGTCGACCTTTCGCTGTCAATTCAAACAGCGTGCGTCGTTGCGCGCCTTTCCGGTCCGGCGCGCCTTTTAGGTATCCCGCTTTTTCAAGGCGCTTGACGAGGGGGTAGATCGCGCCGGCGCTGCCGGAATAGCGCCCGGCGCTTGATGACGCGAACTCAATGC
Organism: Pseudomonadota bacterium; assembly: GCA_039819305.1. GTDB lineage: Bacteria > Pseudomonadota > Alphaproteobacteria > Caulobacterales > Parvularculaceae > Hyphococcus. Next base: position 55,358 of record JBCBSE010000012.1, on the reverse strand, counting down.
GAAGCTCGTGCGCCGTCGACGGCCCCATCTTCTGCAAATGGGCGAGAGCGACGGCTTCAAGGTTCGTTAGGTCTCGAACGGGCATTTCGGCATGCTTTACAAGAGATGCTTTAACTAGTACGAATCGTACTAGTGTTCGCGGAGAGGGCAAATGGTCATTCTCGTATCACGGCTGCTTCTGGCCGCTGGCCTTATCGTCATCGCAAGCTGCGCGTCGGGTCGCCGCGAGACCGCGTTCGATGCGCAAGCCAATGCGCTTCTTGAAACTGTTTTGGAAAAAGATGGCGGGCCCGGCGTCATGGCCGCGGTCGTCAGGGACGGGGAGCTCGTCTGGAGCGGGGCTGCTGGCTTTGCTGATCTGGAGCACGATATAAAACTGACGCCGCGCCATCGGTTGCGTATCGGCAGCGTTTCGAAACCGATCGCGGCCTCCCTGGCGCTACGACTTGTCGATAAAGGCGTCCTCAGTCTGGATGATGATGTCAGCGAATATGTCGAGATTTTCTCGCCAAAAGGGGAGTCCGTTTCGCTTTATCAATTGGGAACACATGTGAGCGGCGTGCGCCACTATGATTTCTCAGACTACGCCGAGGCGAACAACACGACATATTACAACAGTCTAAAAGACGCCCTGTTCCATTTCTCAGACGAGCCATTGCTCGCGCCTCCGGGCGAGGCGTTCACCTACTCAAGCCTTGCTTACAACCTGCTTGGCGCAGCCCTGGAAAACGCGGCCGGCGAGAGCTATCCAGCGCTCGTCAGTCGATATCTCGCCGCTCCGCTTGGTCTCATCGACACAGTTGCGGACCACCCGCTGGATATCATTGATCGACGCGCCGGATTTTACACCGTAACCAGCGCCAATCCGGTTTTCCCCTGGATGACGGACGGCGCGGTGATCAACACGATCACGCGCGACAGCTCTGACTACTATCCATCGGGCGGCATGTTATCGACCGCTGAAGACCTTGCTCAGTTCGGCTACGCGGTCTTCATGGGTGAGTTCCTCTCAGAGGAGGCGCGCCGGACAGCAATCACGCCTGCGCGCCTCAATAATGGCGAGCCGATCGACTACAGCTTCGGCTGGCAGGTGTACAAAGATGCGGCCGGCGCCATCAAGGCTTATGGGCACAACGGAGAAACCAATGGCGGCTATGCCGTCTTGAGGGTTTTCCCGGACGCCGGCCTGGTCGTCGCTGGTATCGCAAATTACAACGCGATCGGCTTTGAGCCGGCGTTTTTCAAAGCGATCGAAGACGAGCTGCCTGTGTTGATTGAAGGCGGCTAGACGCATGGAAAGGCGCGCCGTGACGCGTTTGCGAATCGACCCCCGCGCGCTGAAGCAGGATCATACGTGACCGACATCTGGGCGGCTGAACGGGGCGCGTGGCTGAAGAAATTTTCGTAACGTCGTTCGGCGCGCAATATTTCTCTTGAAAAAATCTCAATTCTGACGATTTGATTTTGTCGCCGCACTGCTGTTGATGCGCGCGGGGCTGCCGTCCCCTCATGTCCGGCCCGGAGACTTTCAAAAGATGATGCTGGTATCGACTTACGTCGCCGCGAGCGATGTGGAGGGCGTTGGCGTGTTCGCCTCCGAAGCCATTCACAAGGGAACGCTGATCTGGCGGTATGATCCGAGCTTTGACCGGCTGGTGCCGGCTTCCTGGCGCAGCGACAGCTCGCCCATGATGCAGGAGTTCCTGATCAAATACGCCTATCCCGCCCATGATGCGCCCGAAATGCTTGTCATTGAAGTCGACAATGGACGGTTCATGAACCATTCGACGCGGCCGAACACCGATTTCACCAAAATCGTCGAAGGCTATGCGCACCGCAATATCAGACCCGGCGAGGAGCTCGTCTGCAACTATGCTGAGTTCGATCCGACCTTCGAGCTTTTGCCCTCCGCCGTCGCCGCATTCGCGAAGGCGCCGGTCGCGCGGCGCCCTAACGGCGCCGGCGCGCCATCGTGACTTGACGCGTCGCGCCAGTCCCCGGACAACGTCGCTTCTGTTGAATAGGAGCCGCGTCCATGGGTTTGAAGGCGGTCATGATTTCACTGGCGACAGCGTTCGCCGCTACAGGCGCCGGCGCGCAAGAGCCGGCCCCGGACGCGCCGACGCTCAGCGACGCGCAAAGGGGCGCAGTCAATCAGCTGATCGACGCTGGTCTCAAAGATGGGCGCGCCTATGAGATCGTTGAGAGCCTGACCACTGAAATCGGCCCGCGCCTTGGCGGATCGGAGGCGGAGGCCCGGGCGCGAGACTGGGCTGTCGCTAAGCTCAAAGCCATGGGCTTTAAAAATGTCCGCATAGAGCCTTTTGAGATGCCGTTCTGGGGGCGGGTGTCTGAAGCCGCCGAAATTGTCTCGCCCTTTCCGCAGGCGCTCGCCGTCACCGCGCTCGGCGGCAGCATCGAGACGCCGCCGGGCGGCGTTGAAGGCGAGATCGTCCGCTTTGCGACGCTGCCCGATCTTGTCGCGGCGCCGATGACGGGCCTTGAGGGCAAGATCGTTTTCGTCGATGAGCCGATGGCGCGCACCCAGGACGGTTCGGGCTACAGGACCGCGGTGCAAAAACGGCGGCAGGCTCATATCGAGGCGGATAAGCGCGGCGCGCTCGCCGCGATTATCCGCTCCGTCGGCACCGCCAGCCGGCGGTTTCCTCATACGGGCGCGTCGGTGAGCGGCAATGGCGCAAGCATGCTTCCCGTCGCCGCCGTCTCTAATCCTGATGCGGATCAATTGGCGCGCGCCATGGCGATGTCAGATGAGCCGGTGGTCGTTCGCCTCAAGATTCAGGTCGAGACCGCGGCTATGGTTTCATCCGGCAATGTCATCGGCGAGATCCCCGGCAAAACCGATGAGTTGATCGTTGTCGGCGGCCATCTCGACAGCTGGGATCTTGCGACCGGCGCTATTGATGACGGGGCCGGCGTTGCGATCACCATGGCTGCCGCGAAACTGGTCGATGAATTGCCGGGCCGGCCGACGCGCACGATCCGCGTTGTGTTGTGGGGCGCTGAAGAGGTGGGTCTCCTCGGCGCGCGCGCTTACGCCGAAAAGCACAAGGACGACCTTGACCGACACATCGTCGCCTCGGAATCCGACTTCGGCGCCGGCGTCGTCTATCAGTTCGATACGCGCTTTAGCGCGGCGGCGCTGCCGAAAGCAAAGCCCATGGCCGAGGCGTTGCGCCGACTTTCCATCAGCCCCGGCACCAATGAGGCGTTCGGCGGGCCTGACGTCATTCCCTTGCGCGAGGCCGGCGTGCCGGTCGTCACCTTGCGCCAGTCAGGGTGGGATTATTTCGACCTGCATCACACGCCCGACGACACGCTCGACAAGATCGACCCGGCCGCGCTTCAACAGAATGTCGCGGCCTGGGCGGCGTTCATCTATATGGCGTCGGAGATGGACGGCGATTTTCGCTGAGGATCGTGACAGGGCCGTCACACGCGGCTGTTATCTCAGCAAATGATTTTTCGTATCGGGGTCGCCATGATCAAAACAGTTTTCACCTTCGCTGGCGCGCTCGCTCTTGCGGCCTGCGCGTCCCAGCCGATCGCAGATGAGTTTGCGTCCGTTGATGCGCGCCTCGCCGAGGCGCCGGACGGGGTCATCCAAGCTGTGCCCATGGCGTCGGCGCCGCTGGATCCGTCAAAGACGTTGACGCGCATCGTCTTCGCTTCCTGCGCGCAACAGAATGAAGAACAGTCGATCTGGGATGTGATCGCTCGCGAGGGCCAGGATTTAACGCTCTATATCGGCGACAATGTGTATGGAGATGTCCGTTCCAATGATCCGGCGCTGCCCGAGCTGAAAGCCGCCTATATGCGCCTTGCGCAGTCTGAGCCCTTTTCGCGCGCCCGCGCCGCTGCGCCGATGCTGACGACCTGGGACGATCACGACTACGGCATGAACGACGCAGGCGGCGACTATCAGTACAAGGAGAGCGCCGAGGCGCTCTTTGAATATGTATGGGCGGTCGAGGATGCGCGCCGCGAGCGCCCCGGCGTCTATAACAGCTGGATGTTCGGCGCGGGCGATGAAAAACGCGTGCAGCTTATCATGCTCGATACGCGGTTTTTCCGTTCGGCGCTGAGGCCGACCGATGAATGGGGCGCGAAAGGCAAAGAGCGTTATCTCCCTGACGACGATCCGGTGAAGACGATGCTCGGCGAGGCGCAATGGGCGTGGCTGGAGGGAGAGCTTGCGAAACCGGCCGATCTGAGACTCATCGTTTCATCCGTGCAAGTGATCGCCGAGGGTCATGGCTGGGAGGCGTGGAAGATGTTGCCGGCTGAGCGCGAACGCCTTTACCGGACGATCGACGAGGCGGGCGCGAAAGGCGTCGTCTTGCTGACGGGCGATCGTCATTCCGCCGCGCTCTACAAGCGCGAAGGCGTTCTTGACTATCCCTTGTTCGAGGCGACCTCGTCCTCGCTCAATCTGCCATTGCGCAATTGGCTCGACCCGAACGAGCCTTATGAGCAAGAGCCCGGGCCCCATCGCCTCACCGATATGATCATCGACGCCAATTACGGCGTCGTCGAGATCGACTGGGAGCGCGGCGAGGTCGACCTCGTGATAAAGAACGAGGCGGGCGGCGTCATCGAGAGCCGGTCGGTCGATCTTTCGACCTTGCGTTAGACGGCGCGGTGTAGGATAGCCGGGCGATGGACGGACAGGACAGACCCGACCCGCAATGGCGCCGAGCCGACGTCGACGCGCTTTTCGATTTGCCATTTGCGGAGCTTTTGTTCCGCGCGGCCAGCGTGCATCGCGCACATTTCGACGCCAACGAAGTGCAGGCCTCGCGTCTGTTGTCGATCAAGACCGGCGGCTGTCCGGAAGATTGCGGCTATTGCAGCCAGTCTTCCAAGTTCGAAACCAGCCTCAAGGCGTCAAAGCTGATGGAGCGCGAGGCCGTCCTCGCTGAAGCGCAGCGCGCGAATTCTGAAGGCGCCTCGCGCTTTTGCATGGGCGCGGCCTGGCGCGAGCCCAAAGACCGCGACATGGATGCGTTGTGCGAGATGGTCGCCGACGTTAAGGCGCTTGGCCTCGAGACCTGCATGACGCTCGGCATGCTCTCAGACGATCAGGCTCATCGCTTGAGCGAGGCTGGCCTCGACTATTACAATCACAATATCGACACCTCGCCTGAATATTATCAGAAAATCATCACGACACGAACGTTTGAGGATCGCATCGAGACGCTGGAGCGAGTGCGCGACGCCGGCATGAAGGTTTGCTGCGGCGGCATTGTCGGCATGGGCGAGACGCCCGAAGACAGGGTCGGTTTTCTCCTGGCGCTCGCCAATATGGCGCCGCCCCCTGAGAGCGTGCCGATCAACGCGCTGATGCCCATCGCGGGCACGCCGCTTGGCGGGTCAGAGCCTGTCGATCCCCTCGATTTCGCGCGCATGATCGCTGTCGCCCGCATCCTGATGCCGACATCCTATGTCCGGCTTTCGGCGGGCCGCGAAATGATGAGCGCCGAAGCGCAGGCTTTGTGTTTTCTCGCCGGCGCCAATTCGATCTTCGTCGGCGACGAACTCCTCACTACGAACAATCCCGGCCTCGCGAAGGACGCGGCCCTGTTCGAACAGCTTGGCGTTCGCCTCGTTTAAAAATAGACGCGGCGCGTCAGCCGGCGGTCGTTTGGTTCTCTGCGACTTGCTTCAGGTTCGAAAGACCCTCTTCATATTGGGGCCCGAGCATGCCGTCCATGAAGAAGCCCATATAGGTGGCTATCGGCTTCATATGCAGCGCCATGCCTTCGCGCATGTTGGTTTCAAAACGCCAGGTGACTTCCGTCGCGCCGTCGCCCGACGACGATAGCATGAACTGCGCGTCAGCTTCGCCCATGCCTTCAAAGGCGAGATGCGTCGACATGCTGTTCGGCGCGTCCATCGCGGTGACGGTCTGTGTCCCGACGCCGACATTGCGATCCTCGCTCTTCCAGCTCATTTTTTGGCCGACGCCTTCGCCGCTGATCGACATTTCCGCATCCGGATCAAGTTTCGCCCAAGGCGACCAGGCGTCCCACGCTTCAAAATCGCTGATCAGCGCATAGACCTCGTGTTGCGGCGCGTTGATCACCGCGCTCCTCTGCAGCTCGACCTTGTCGGGAAGGATGAATCCAAGCCCGATCACCAAAACGACGAACGCCGCAATGGCGCCTAAGATATTTTGAATCATGTCTCTCTCCCTCACCCATCGGCCTTCCCTCGCGGAAAGACCCCATGAGGGCGCAAACCTACCCGTCTGAAGCCGGCCTGAAAATGGCGGAAGGACAAACAAAAACGGCCCCGCAAGCGGGACCGTTCGGGTTTTTCGCCGTCAGTGAAACGGATTATTCGGACGTCTTCGGCTTGCGATCGGCTTTTTCAGTGATCCGGGCCGATTTCCCGCGGCGATCGCGCAGGTAATAAAGCTTGGCCCGACGCACCTTGCCGCGGCGCACAACATCGATCGAATCGACCAGGGGCGAGTAGATCGGGAACACCCGCTCGACGCCCTCGCCGAAGGAAATCTTGCGGACGGTGAAGCTCTCATTGAGGCCGCCGCCATTGCGGGCGATGCAGACGCCTTCGAAGGCCTGGATCCGCTCGCGCTCGCCTTCGCGAACTTTCACATTGACCTTGACCGTGTCGCCCGGCTCGAATTTCGGCACGGTTTTGCCGAGCTCTTCGATATGCTCTTTCTCGAGCTGCTCAATGATGTTCATCTGACCCGTCCTTCTTATTCTTGTCGCGCCGGATAGGACCGCTCGCCTGGCGCCTCGTCCAGAGATCCGGTCGTCGCGTCCGCGTTATCGCTTCCGACTGTTCGCGCCGCCATTGCGCGATCTTCTCGTGATCGCCAGACAGCAATACTTCCGGGATGGCCCGGCCTTCAAACTCCCGCGGCCGGGTGTATTGAGGATACTCCAACAACCCGCGATCGAAACTTTCCTCGCCCAGAGACGAGGCGGAGCCCAATACCGCAGGGATTAGGCGCGCGCAAGCCTCGATCATGGCCATCGCCGCGATTTCCCCACCCGCCAGGACGAAGTCCCCGATTGAGACTTCCTCAACGCCGCGGGCGGCGAAAATGCGCTCATCGAAGCCTTCGAACCGCCCGCAGAGGGCGATGAGGCCCGGGCCTGCGGCCAGTTCTGCGGCCCGGGACTGGGTGAAGGGCGCGCCGCGCGGGGTCAGCGCCATCAGCGGCCGGTCCTGTCGGTCTACGCTGTCGATAGCGGCGGCGAGGATGTCGGCGCGCATGACGAGGCCGGCCCCGCCGCCGGCGGGGGTGTCGTCTACCGATCCGTAAGCGTTATCGGAAAAATCCCGGATATTCACCGTATCAAGCGCCCAAAGGCCCTCGCCAAGCCCGCGCCCGATCACCGAGGCGCCGAGCGGCCCGGGAAATAGCTCGGGAAACAGGGTGAGAACGGTGGCGCGAAACATGGGCGGCATCCTTTGACGCGCTTCCTTTGGCATGGGCGCGCCGGCCGCGGCAAGCCGCGCCCTATTCCGCGTCTTCGTCGGTCAGGCAGGCGCGGGCGGCGACCAGCCGGCCTGCATCAAGATCAATCTCGGGCACGGCCTCGTCGATCAGCGGGATCATCTTCGCGCCTTTGACGCCCGGGATCTCGCCGATCTCAAGAATGTCGCCGGCGCCGAAATTATGAATGCCCACAACCTCGCCCGCGGGCGCGCCGGTCTCATCGACGACGGAAAGGCCGACAAGATCATCGAGGTAGTATTCGCCCGCTGGCGTCTCCGGCAAGGCGGCGCGCGCGACATAGAGGCGCTCGCCCTTGAGCGCGAGGGCCGCCTCGCGCGAGGCGATTTCGGCCGCGCGCACAATCGCAAAGCCGGGGCGGGGCGAGCGAATGAAGCGCAAGGTGAATCGCTGCGCGCCGTCTTCGGTTTCGACGGCGCCGTAAGCGGCGATGGCGTCCGGCGCCTCGGTGAAGGTTTTGACTATCGCTTCGCCCTTGACGCCATGAGCGCCGGCGAAGGCGCCGAGGCAAATGCGCTTGTCGCGCGTCATACCGCTTCGCCTTCGCGTTCGCCCGGATGGAAAAGCTCGCCTTTCTCCGTCCACAAAACAGTGCAGAAGGCAAGCATAGCGAGGATCGCAAAACCCAGAAGGATGGGTGTTGTAGATCCGTTGTAAAACGATCCGATCAGCCCGCCGAGAAACCCGGCGCCCGTGGTGCCAGCAAAGCCGTTGGCCGCCGCCGCAGCGCCCGCATTATGTCCCATGGGCTGCATCGCGAGCGCGCTGGCGTTCGGCCCAATCAGTCCGAGGCAGAAAAAAGACGGCATCATGAAGACCATGAACGTGGTCAGCGTTTCGCCCATGGTCGAGGCGAGGACGAGATGCAGAAGGCTGATGATGATCAGCGCCAGGATCGCCCCATGGGCGAGGCGGCGCATGCCGACCGTTTCAACCAGGCGCGCATTGAAAAGGGTCGCGGCCCCGAGGGCGCCTGCGATCAGCGCGAAATAGACCGCGAAGGCGGGACCGACGTCAAAGAGCTCCAGAAAGATCTGCTCCGAGGCGCCGATATAGCCGAAGAGGGCGCCGAAACAGAAGGTCGAAGCCAAGGTGTAGCCGATCGAGGTCCGGTTGCGGATGAAGATCATATAGGCGTTTGCGATGGCGCGAGGCTGCAGCGGCTTGCGGTCCGCTTGATCAAGGGTCTCAGGCAGCCGCCAGCCGAGCCAGACGGCGAGCACAAGTCCGTACAGGAATAAGGCGAAGAATATCGTACGCCATGGCCCGGCGAAGAGGATGAGCTGTCCGAAGCCGGGCGCCAGGATCGGCGCCGCCATGAAGATAGTGATGCCGAGCGACATCGCCTGCGCCATCTTGCGGCCCTCGCATTGATCGCGCACGACGGCGATCGCCGCCACTCGCGTCGCTGCGGTGGCGACGCCCTGGAACCCGCGCGCAGCGAGGAGAAGCGTGAAGGATCCGGCGAACACGCTGAGGAGCGATCCGGCCATGTAACCGCTAAGCGCCCACATCAGGACGGGCCGGCGCCCGAACCGGTCGACCAGCGGACCGAAGATGATCTGCCCGAAGCCGTTGGCGAGAACATAAAAGACAATGATCCGCTGGCGATCGTTTCCGTCAACGATGTCGAGATCTTCCGCGATCAGGCCAAGCGCCGGCAGCATCATGTCGATGGCGAGCGCGTTCAGCGCCATCACCGATGCGATGATCGCCACCAACTCGGTGAAATTGAGCGTGCGTTGACGAGTGGTGTTGGCGGGCGCGTCCATGGCGCGCGCCTTACGCGTTAGCCGTCGCCTTTGCAATCAGCAGAGACCGTTGCTTGCGGGATGCGACGCCCTAATCGATCGCGGCGAGGGCCCGCTCACGATCATAGTCGTCTTCGATCATGCGCGCCGCTTCGCGCAGCTCGTCGGCGAGGGATCCGTTTGTCTCCTCGGCTGCGGCCTCTATCGCGCGCCGGCGGTCATGGTCGCCTTCCATCGCGTCGTAAACGCCGCGCCAGGCGGTCCACATATCCGGCTCTGAAAGGCGCGGCGCCGCCGCTTCAAGGACGCGGCGCAGATCGTGATCGCTGTCGATATTCTCAGCGACGACGCCCAGCAATTGAACCGCTGTCTCTTGGCGCAATTTTTCGTGTTTCAGGAAGGTGACGCTCGCCACGCGCATGTCGTGGTCGCTGTCGATCTCAGAAATGAGGGCGAGGGCGAGGTGTTCGGTTTCGGGCGTCAGCACGCGCTCGGCCAGCGCCGCAGCGAGGCGGCGGCGTTCGTAGTCGCCCTCGATCTGCTGCGCCGCGGCGGCGATGGCCTCGCCCGTTTCCTTGGCGACCGCCTGCTTTTCGACGACCGCCTGCAAGGCTTCAGAGAGATCGTGGTCGCCGTCGATTTCGCTGACGGCCGTGATCAGTCGCGTCAGTTGCGCTGTATCGAGGGCGGTTTCTTCAGCGAGGGCGACGGCGTAGCGGCGCAGCGCGTATTCAGAATCGAGCGCGTCGATTTCGGCGAGCGCGGCCTCGACGCCGCCAATCTCGATTAGGCGCTCAACGCGCTGGTTCGACTTGATGGCGCTCGCCCGCAGAAAGGCGAGGGTGATTTCGGATATTTTTTCGGTGGTTTCCTCGCCGTCATCGAGTTTTTCGCCGTCCTTGCGAAGGACTGTTTTCGCCTTCTTGCCCGCTTCTTCAAAACTCAGCTCCCATTCGACGTCGCCTTCCTCCAGACGGATCGTCATGGTGTCATCAAGGCTCGCGATCGCGTCGCCGGTCTTGTCGAGTTTGAAATCGCCGCGCCATTCGGCCCGCAGCTCGCGGTCGCCGTCCGTCAGCGAAAACTCGCTGGTGTCGCCGCGAACGATATGGCGCACGCCCTCGTCGTCGACGTCAACCTGCACGCCGCTTCCATCGCCGCTGAAGATGACCGCATAGGTAAGCGCGGCAGCGACGACGGCGCCGCAGACAAAAAGAAGTTTACGCAATGGCGGAATGGCCAGGCTCCATACTGTCGACCGTCGGCGATTATTGTCGAGGCCGTGGGGCGTGTCGAGGGGCGATTCCGGCGGCTCGCCGCATCAGGTGACGCTTTCGTCGGTTCGCTCCGCCGGCGCCCGGCGCTGTTCTTTGGCGAGGTAACGTGCAGCCCGCATTTCGATAAGGCGCGAGGCCGCGCGTTCAAATTCAAAAGCGCCGTCGCCCTCGGGGTAAAGCGCGTCTGGCTCGGCGTCGGCGGAGCAGACAAGCTTCGTGCGCGTATCGTAAAGCGTATCGATAAGGGTCACAAACCGCTTCGCCTCGTTGCGCTTGTCGCGTTTCATGACGGGAATGTGATCGAGGAATAGCGCGCCAAAATGGCGGGTCAGGGCGAGATAGTCGCTGGCGCCGAGGGGCGCCTCGCAAAGCTCAGAGAAGGTGAAACGCGCTGCGCCGCGCGCCGTTCGCGCAGCAATCAGCGTGCGGCCTTTCACCGGAACCTCATGTTTGCGCTCAACAGCGCCGCTGAGGAGCTTCCGCCAGGCCGCATCCATCGCCGCATCGGCGGCGGGCCCCAGCGGTTGGTGGTAGACCGCCGCGCTCGCCAGCGTTTCAAGGCGGTAATCCTTCTCTGCCTCGACTTCGATGACGTCGACGCGTGATTTGAAGAGCTCGATGAAGGGCAGAAACAACTGCCGGTTGAGACCATCCTTGTAAAGATCGCCGGGGCGCCGATTCGAAGTGGCGACAACGACGACGCCCTGTTCAAACAGGGCTTCGAAGAGCCGGCCCAGGACCATCGCATCGGCGATATCATCAACCTGAAACTCGTCGAAACACAGAAGGATCGACTCAGCGGCGAGGTCGTAGGCGACGGGTGCGATGGGATCGTCGGGGGCTTTTTTGTTGACGCCATTATGCCCGCGGCGCGCGCGCGCCGGCGCGGCCCGCCAGTCAGCGATGCGCGCATGAACGTCGGCCATGAATTCGTGAAAGTGGACGCGGCGTTTGCGCCGGATGTCGGCGTTGTTGAAGAAAAGATCCATCAACAGCGTTTTGCCGCGCCCGACCCCGCCCCAGAGATAGACGCCGCGCGGCGGCGGGCGCCGGCGGCGGAACCAGCCGCCTTGCGATCGGCAATAGGCGCGCATCTCCGTATAGAGCTGTTGCAAGCGGGCCGCGGCGAGGGCCTGCGCCTCGTCCCGCTCCAGCGCGCCTGAGCTGATGAGCGCGTTATAGCGCGGCTCCGGTCCCCTCTTCATCGGCAGGGCTATAACCCGCCTTCGCGCGCGCGTCACGCGGCTCAAACAGCCACGCCGCGATCGCGGCGGCGAGGAGGGCGGCCAAGCCTTGCGCGAGAATAAACAGCGCCGCGTCTTCGCTGCGCACGCCGGCGAAGGTGTCGGTAAAGGCCCGCGCGATGGTGACGGCGGGATTGGCGAATGAGGTCGATGAGGTGAACCAGTAGCCGGCGGTAATGTAAAAGCCGACGCCGGCGGCGATGCTGTCAGGGCGGAAACGCACGCAGCCGAAAATCGTCAAGACAAGACCGAAGGTCGCGATGCATTCGCCGAAGATCTGGCCCATGCCGGAGCGCGCCTTCACGGAGACCTGCAGGATTTCCAGATCGAACATGGCGTGCGCGGCCCAGACGCCGGCGATGGCGCCGACGAGTTGCGCGCCGACAAAGGCGATCGCCATGCCCGGCGCGATTTTCTTCCGCGCGGCCATGGCGAGCGTCACCGCGGGATTGAAATGCGCTCCCGATATAGGAAGGAAAATGGTGATCAAGACATAAAGCCCCGCGCCCGTCGCGACTGCATTTGCGAGAAGCGCCAGCGCGACATTGCCGCCGGCGAGTGTATCGCCCATGACGCCAGACCCAACGACGATGGCGAGGAGAAACGCTGTGCCTAGCGCTTCGGCTGCGAGCTTTTGTGTCGTGGAGAACGTCTCCATCGTTTATGCGCCCGCCAGAAAGTCATCGATCCGCGCCCTGATCGCATCAAAAACCGATTGAAACTCGGCGAGGCGATCTTCTTTGGATCCAGTCGCGGCGGCGGGATCGGGGAAGCTCCAATGCAGCGTGCGCGGGGCAGGGCCGTCGCCCGTCGGCCAGATCGGACACGTCTCGGCGGCGGCGTTGTCGCAAACAGTGACGACGACGTCCATCACCGTCGCGCCGTCTTGCGTGAATTCGTCCCAGGATTTCGAGCGCGGCGCGCTTTCGCCCTCGCCAATAACAACATCATTTGCACGCAGCGTTTCGATGGCGAGGGGATTGGGCGCGCCGGTCGGCTTAGAGCCGGCGGAGAAGGCGCGCCAGGACCCGCCGCCGGCGGCGTTCATATAGGCCTCAGCCATGATCGAGCGGGCGGAGTTGCCTGTGCATAAGAAAAGAATGGTCTTCATCGTCAGATGTCTTCAGCCCCCTTTGTAATCCGTGCTCCCGCCTCGCGACGCGCCGGTGTTGGCGGCGCTCGAAGCTGATCAGGCCGTCTCCTTCAATATGACGTAAGGCCCGCAAAGGCGCCTGTCGCCGCCGCAGCAATCGGCGAGGAGATAATCGATCAAGTCGCGCACGCCGCCATAATCGGCGGCGTAAATCCGGCGCCGACCATTGCGGCGCGCCTGGATGAGGCCGGCCCGGACCAGCTCTTTCAGGTGAAACGATATGGTGGGCGCAGGCGCCCCGACGCCGTCAGCGAGGCCGCCGGCGGTCTCGCCGCCGGGGCCGGCGGCGATCAGGCGCTTCAGGATCGCGAGTCGCGTGGGCTGTGCGAGCGCGGAGAAAGCAACGACAGCATCATCTATTTCCATATTTCTATTATTATCAAATCATCAAAATTTAACAAGTGAGGCTGCTTGGCGACGTGGCCTGGCGACTTCTCCTGCGGTCCAGAATCGGCGCAAGGAAATGGTCGATCCGGTCATACCCGCCTTGTGGCCCGCCTCTGGTGCAACTTGGGGGCAATCACTTCGGCGCCGAAACAAGATTGATTTCCCATGCCCTACAAGACCCTCTCGGCGGACCGCGTTATCGAAACCATCGACAAGCTGACCTTGCGGGTGAGCGAGCGGTTTCCGGAGAGCGGGCTATCGAAAGTCTCGCGCGAACTTGGCGACACCGCGCGCCGGTGCGCTGCAGAGGCGGAGCGCCTGCGCCAGCCGAACCTGCCGATCCGGATCAGCGTTTATACGATCTGGATTGCTGGCGCGGCGGCGTTTTTATGGATCGCAGCGACGCTGAAATATGAGACGGTGAAATTCGACGCCGCCAGCCTCGTTCAGGTCCTCGAGCCGGCGATGAATATTGCAGTGCTGGCCGGGCTCGGCGTCATTGGCCTTTACCGGTTAGAGGAGCGGTGGAAGCGCGGGCGCGCGCTCGATTATCTCCATGAGCTGCGCTCGATCGCTCATGTGATCGACATGCACCAGCTGACAAAAGACCCCTATCGCAGCGCCGTGCCGCGAACTGCTTCCTCGCCCGGGCGCTATCTCTCAGGCCCGCTTCTGGAGCGTTATCTCGATTATTGCTCGGAAATGCTGTCGCTCACCGGCAAGCTTGCGGCGCTCTTTTCCCAGTCCTGCCGCGATCCCGAGGTCGCCGCCGGCGCCAGCGATGTCGAACAATTGTCGACCGCCATGTCGCGCAAGATCTGGCAGAAAATCATGGCCTTCACGCGCATCGAGGCGGCGAGCGAAAATCGTCCGTAGTCAGCGCTTTTTATCGGACCAGGCGAAGACGTCAGCCGCACATGTAAGAATAATCGCTGCAAGGACAGCGTAAAAAGTGCTGTCAAATAGGGCGTTCGATGCGGCGTATACGCCGCAAAACAACGCCAGATCGAGACCAAGTCGCATGGCGCCCCTCCGGTTTCCAGAGGCAGCGCAGAGCCTAGCAGATTGCAGGGCCTGAGTCGTTAACGCTGAAGGGGCGCGCCGCATAAGGGCGAACGCCCGGCGCGTAGTAGTTTGCGTGCGGTGCAATAAGGCCTATTCGGCGGGCTCATTAATGCGGTCCTTGGCCGGCCGGCTGACCATCAGTTTCTTGATTTCCGCGATCGCCTTGGCGGGATTGAGGTGCTTCGGGCAGACCTGCGCGCAATTCATGATGGTGTGGCAGCGATAGAGCTTGAATTCGTCTTCGAGCTTGTCGAGGCGGGCGTTGGCGCGCCCGTCGCGGCTGTCGGCGAGCCAGCGATAGGCCTGCAAGAGAGCGGCGGGGCCGAGATATTCGTTTTCTCCGTCGGCCTTCTCGCCGTTCCACCAATAGGACGGGCAGGAGGTCGAGCAGCAGGCGCACAGGATGCATTCATAAAGCCCGTCGAGTTTCTCGCGGTCTTCCGGGCTTTGGCGCCATTCCGCATCCGGCTCCTCAGCGCCCGCCTGGAGATAGGGTTCGATATAGGCGTGCTGCTCGTAGAAATTCGTCAGATCCGTAACGAGGTCTTTCACAACAGGCTGGTGAGGCAGCGGATAAATGGTCACGTCGCCGCTCCCAAGATCGCTCATCGCCTTGGTGCAGGCGAGCGTGTTGGCGCCGTTGATGTTAAACGCGCAAGACCCGCAAACCCCTTCGCGGCAGGACCGCCGGAATGCGAGGGTCGGATCAATCTCGTTCTTTATCTTGATCAGCCCGTCGAGGACCATGGAAACGTCCGAAACATCGATGTCGAACGTATCGACGCGCGGACTCTCGTCTGTCGTCGGATCATGGCGATAGACCTTGAACCGCTTCACGGATTTCGCGCCGTCTTTCGCGGGCCAATGCTTCCCGGATTTATTGACCTTCGAATTCTTCGGCAGCGTCAGTTGCACCATGGCGCGCGTGTCTTCCTGTTTCTTCGGTCGCGTCGCGACCGGTCAGATCCGAATTTTTCCCTATATCAGGCGGCGCGAGAGGGCAAAAGCCGGCTAAACAACGCATGCGCGCTCATCAGATGCGAAAGAACGTCGCGCCGATTTTCGGCCCGCCTCCTCTAGTCCGATGACGCAGCCGGTTTCAGGTCGGCGAATTGGGGCGCGCGTCCCTCGGACTTGGCGATGAAGCTCTCCTGGATGTCCTGGGGCCGCAGCATCGCGGCGTTCCAGGTTGCGATATAATCAAGCGCATCCGTCGTCGAATGATCGCGGGCGTAATTGGCCATGCGTTTGGCCCCTGCGACGGCGAGCGGTGAATGGCCGGCGATCTGGCGCGCGATTTCCATCACGCCGTCGAGCAGCGTATCGGCGTCCTCGTAGACCTCGTTCACGAAGCCGATCTCTTTCGCCCGCGCGGCGTCGACGCGCTCGCCCGTATAGGCCATCTGGCGCGCCCAGCCCTCGGGGATCACTTTCATGAGGCGCGGAAAGGTGCCGACATCGGCGGTCATGCCGATGGCGGTTTCGCGCACTGAAAAGTAAGCGTCGGCGCTGGCGTAACGGCAATCGCAGGCGGTGGCGAGATCGACCCCGGCCCCGATTGCGGCGCCCTGGATCGCCGCGAGCACAGGCTGGCGCGCATTTTCAAGGGCGGAGAATGTCCCCTGGAGTTCGTGAATGTGCCGGCGGAAAGCTTCGGCGTTCACTTGCGGATTGTCGCCGCCGACAACGAGGCCGCCCTCCATGAAGACCGAAATGTCCATGCCGGAGGTGAAATGCTTTCCCTCCGCAGACAGAACGATGACCCGGGCGCTCGCCTGGTCAGAGATTTGGTTAATGGCCTCGGGAAATTCGCGCCAGAAGGCCCGGTTCATGGCGTTGGCCTTATCCGGCCGGTTGAGCCGCAAATGGGCGATGCGGTCCTCGATGGAGAGATCAAAAGTCGAATAGCTCATGCCGTCGCGCTCCAAATTTTTTTGCGTCCTCATCGTCGATGTCCGAAAATTCATGTTACTATAGCGACGAGGGCGAGCGAACAGCGTTAAGCATCGCGAAGAGCAGCCGGTATGGCTGGCGCCCTTCCTGCTTGGGGAAGCGGGTTGGGGCCAACCGCGAAGAAAGCGGTCGGTTCCGGCGTGGGTTGCGTGGGTAGGGTGCGTATTGGCGATGTCGCAAGAAAAAACAGCGCAGATAATCGATCTCGAGGGCGCGCGCGCTGCAGCGGCGGGTGATGGCGCCGGACCCTTTCTGGAGCAGGCGCGCCTGGCGGCCGGCATTGACGTGAAAACCGTCGCCGACGCCACGAAAATCAAGCCGGAGCATATTGAGGCGATTGAGGCCGGCGACGCCGCAGCATTGCCTGCGACCCCCTATGCGGTGGGTTTTGTCAGGGTTTATGCGCGCTTTCTGGGCCTTGACGCCGATGCGGTCGCGGTGGCGTTCCGCGAAGAGCTGCTGGCCGTTCGCCGCGCTGACGAACCGTCATTGGCGGTCAGCGCGCCGGAGCTCGATGACGGCGACGGGATCAAGATCGCCTCGCTGATGGGCGTGATCGCCGTTGTTATCTTCGCGATCTGGATCGGCTTCCAAATCACCGGCAATGCGCAACGGGTGAACGCCGAGGGCGCCGACCGGCCGACAGTTCGCGTCGCTGATACGCGGGCAGAGGCGCCGCGGCCGCGCGCGCCGACGCAAGCAACACAAGAATACCCGGTCATTCCGGTCCCGCCGGTCGCGGAAGCGCCGGCCGCCACGGCGATCGTCGATGAGGCACCCGCTGACGCTACGTCAGCCGGCGTTGCGCCGATCGATGCGGCGCCCGCAAATGACGCGCCCATGTCTGACGGGCCCGCCGTCAATGGCGCGCCTGCGGTTGACGCGCTTACCGAGCCCGCGCCCGTCGAGGTTTCGACAACGCCCACCCCTGCGGAAACAGTGGCGTCCGCGCCGCAGTCAACGGCGCCAACGCCTGCGCCGCAACTTTCGGCGCCGGAACCGCAAGCAACGCAAACGCCGGAACCGCAATCGCCAGCGCGGCCTGCCGCCGAGGCGCCGCCTCGCGATGCGACGCCGTCGCCTGACACTGCGACGCCGACGACCAGCGGTTCGGAGCTGGTCCGACCGCCTGTCATTAAAGATGCGCGCCTGAAACGATCCGTTGCGCCTGACTATCCGAACGCCTGCGAGCGCCGCGCTGAGCCGCTGGAAACGGTGACAGTTGTTTTCGATGTCACGGTGTCGGGCCGGCCGACCAACGCCCGCGTCCGCGAGACAACGAACGCCTGCTTCGACGCGTCGGCCTTGGCCGCTGTCGGGCGTTGGCGCTTCAATCCGAAAACGGTCGATGGCGCGCCGCAGGCCTCCCGCAATCTCGAGGCGAGCCTTAATTTCCGGCGCTGAGCCGTTCCAAAGAATGTGAATGTTTTGTGCGTTGACCGCGCGCGCGCCGGGGCGCATGACTTCGGTCCATGTGGTCCAAAGCGCAACGGCGATTTCTGGACGTCCTGGCCTCGATCTACATCTACAATGAGCATCGGGGCTATTCGAGCATAGACCGCGTTCTACAGGCGGTTTATGCGCGCCATCCGGACGAGCAATGGTTTATCGATGCGGTGGAGAAACACCGCCGCGATGAGCGCAAGCATTACCTTATGTTCCGGCATTATTTCGAAGGGCTCGGCCGCATGCCCTTCGCCGTCGACAGATCCTGCGGGCATATCGACCGGCTGATCTATCTCACTTTCGGCTGCGGCATTGACGAGCTCGACACCGACGCCGTTACCGCCGACGATGAGCTTTTCTTCAAGCTGTGCCGGATCATCATGATCACCGAAATCCGCGGCATGAACCAGCTCGAAATTCTGCTCACGGATAAAATGGTCGCGACCGACGAGCGGCTTGTGAAAATCTATGAGGTCATCCGCAAGGACGAGCCCTCGCACTGGATGCCTTATCGCGACTGGCTTCAGAAAAACGCCGGCGGCGAGCCGCGCTGGAACGAGCGCGCCGCCGACTGGGCCGTTCACAAAAGCCTTGTCTTGTGGAAAGTGCCGTCGCTGTTGCTCAACCCAGGCCTGAAACGGCGCACCTCATGGCATGATGCGAGCGATCCGATCGGCCCGCTTTTAGAAGCGGCGTGAGTTAAGCGAGCATTTGACGCCAAATCGCCCGCGCATGCTTTCGCATGAACGCGGGCGACGATTGGTCGGTGTTGCGGATTTACGCGACCGCTTTCGCCTCGCGGTCCTCCGCCAACTCGCAAGTCACCGGCGTTCCGTTTGAGACGACGTCGAATACCGGCGAAAAACGCGGCCCGTAGGCCATCAGTTCGCGTTTCTGTTCAAGCGTCAGGTCGCCTTCGATGTCGAAGACGACACGAATGGCGCTGAAGCCCTTGCGAACGTCTTTCGATGTCCCGAGAAAACCGCGCAGGTCGAGATCGCCCTCAAACCGCGTTCGCACGGCCTCCACCGGAATGTCATTCGCCGCCGCGTGATAGGCGAGCGATGTAGTCACGCAGCCCGCGAGCGCGTGCAGGAGATACTCGACCGGGTTCGGCGCCTTGTCGCCGGACAGCAGGACATGCGGTTCGTCATTATAGATCTCGAACGGCTCGTCATGCGCGATCGTTTCTCCGGTCCCGTAGAAATCGGCGATCACCGATCGGTTCAAGCCGCCGTCTTTCCATTCGTTGTTGAGCCGGAACTCGAAACTGGCGATCGCAGGGTCGGCCTTCACGGCCTCGATCGTTGCGAACAGGGCGTCGCGATCAACGCCGTTGATGATGGTTGCTTCTGGCATAGGGTCTCTCCTCTATTTTTGCTGGCCTGACCGGCGGCGCCGGAAACAGACTATTTAGTATGCTTCACAAAAAACAGACTAATTAGTCGGTGTCAACGGAAAAGATTGAACAAATTTGAGAAAATTAGACCGCTCAAAAAATGCCAGTTTGATCAAAGCTCTATGCGCCGCCATCTTGACGTAATCAAACTAAATAGTATGTCATGGCGCATGGCTTCAAAAGGCGAGCAGACGCGAGAGCGCATTCTAGAGGCGGCGCAGTCGACGACCCTGGAAAAGGGGTTCGCCGGCATGACCATCGACGACATTCTCGAGGCGACGGCGCTGACGAAGGGCGCCTTCTTTCATCACTTCAAGAACAAGGCCGACCTCGGTCGCGCCGTGCTTGAGCGGTTCGCGCAAAACGATCTTGATCTTTTCAATGATTTTTCCGACCGTGCCGACCGGTTGAGCGATGATCCCTTGGAGCGCGTCCTGATTTTTCTGCGGCTGTTTGAAGAATATCTCGACGATCTCGGAACGCCTTATCCCGGCTGCATTTTCGCCTCTTACACTCATGAAGCGAAGCAATTCAGCGAGGACGTCCAGGACTATATCGAACAGAGTCTCGACGCCTGGCGCGGGATCTACGAGGCGAAATTCGAAACGCTCATTGAAGCGCACCCGCCGAAGATCGAGGTTACCGCGCGCGAGCTCGCCGAGATGATCCTGACCATCAATGAAGGCGGGTTCATATTGGCGAATGCTAAGGACGATGCGACATGGACGCAGCGCCAGTCCCGCGAGTTTCGGCGCTATCTGACGCTTCTGTTTTCATAGCCGGCGAGCGCAGGGGCGCGCCGGACATCCGTCAGTACACCCGCTTTTTCGGCTCGATGTAATCGATTTCGTCTGAAAGCGTGTAATCATGCACCGGGCGGTAATCGATGGTCGCTTTGCCCTGCGAAAACCAGGCGGCGGTGTGCTTCATCCAGTTCGCATCGTCGCGGTCGGGGTAATCCTCGCGCGCGTGCGCGCCGCGGCTTTCTTTCCGGTTCGCCGCTGATTCCATCGAGACGATCGCTTGGCCGATCATGTTGTCGAATTCAAGGGTCTCAACGAGATCGGTGTTCCAGATCATGGAGCGGTCAGAGACGCCGATCTTCGGCATGTCAGTGTGAACGGCCCGAATTTTCTCGCAACCCTGGCGCAAAGACTCCTCGGTGCGGAAAACGGCGCAGTCCTCTTGCATCACTTTCTGCATGCGCGAGCGAAGCTCCGCCGTCGGAATATCACCGTCCGCATAACGGAACCGGTCGAGGCGCGCCAACGCCTCCTCTGTGGCCGCAGCGGGCAGGTCGGGGAAAGGCGCGTTCGGGTCGACGATCTCGCCGCAACGCAGGCCGGCGGCGCGACCAAAGACGACAAGGTCGATCAGAGAATTGGAGCCCAGCCGGTTGGCTCCGTGAACCGAGACGCAGCCCGCCTCGCCGATCGCCATCAGGCCGCGCACAACCGCATCTGTATCCTCGCCGCGCTTCGTCAGCACCTCGCCGTGATAATTGGTGGGTATGCCGCCCATATTGTAATGAACGGTGGGGAGGACCGGGATTGGTTCTTTTGTGACATCGACACCGGCGAAAATCTTGGCTGATTCCGAAATGCCCGGCAGGCGCTCGGCGAGCACTTTCGGATCAAGATGGTCGAGATGCAGGTGGATATGGTCTTTTTCCGAACCGACGCCGCGCCCCTCGCGGATTTCCATTGTCATGGCGCGCGAGACCACGTCGCGCGAGGCGAGGTCTTTCGCCGACGGCGCATAGCGCTCCATGAAGCGCTCGCCCTCCGAGTTAGTGAGATAGCCGCCCTCGCCGCGCGCGCCCTCGGTGATGAGGACGCCGGCCCCGTAAATGCCGGTCGGGTGGAACTGGACAAACTCCATGTCCTGCAAGGGAAGCCCTGCGCGCAAGACCATGGCGTTGCCGTCGCCGGTGCAGGTGTGCGCGGAGGTGCAGGAGAAGTAGACGCGGCCGTAGCCGCCGGTTGCAAGGATCACCATTTTCGCCGCGAAACGGTGAATGACGCCGTTGTCGAGGTCCCACGAAAGAAGGCCCTGACACTCGCCATCTTCTGACATGATGAGATCGAGCGCGTAATGCTCGATGAAGAACTTCGCATTTTGCTTCACCGACTGGCCGTAAAGCGTGTGCAGGATGGCGTGCCCGGTTCGGTCCGCCGCGGCGCAGGTGCGCTGGACCTGTCCTTCGCCGAAATTCCGCGTCATGCCGCCAAAGGCGCGCTGATAAATCTTGCCTTCCTCGGTGCGGCTGAAGGGAACGCCCCAATGCTCCAATTCGTAGACAGCGGCCGGCGCGTGCTTGCAGAGATATTCGATCGCGTCCTGGTCGCCGAGCCAGTCCGAACCCTTGACCGTGTCATACATATGCCAGCGCCAGTCGTCCTCGCCCATATTGCCGAGCGCGGCGGAGATGCCCCCCTGCGCCGCGACGGTGTGCGAGCGGGTCGGGAAGACCTTGGTGACGCAGGCGGTTTTGAGACCGGCCTGGGCCGCGCCGAGCGTGGCGCGCAGCCCGGAGCCGCCGGCGCCGACGACGACGACGTCATATTGGTGATCAACGATTTCGTAAGAGTTCGACATGTGAGGATTAGCCTGCGAATGAAAGGACGTATGCGGCGTAAATCCCGCCGGCCATGACGGCGAGCGCGGCGAGCCAGTTTAATGCTTCGAGAACGATTTTCAGCGATCCGTGGATATAGTCGGCGATCACTTCGCTGACGCCGATGCGCATGTGAGCGGCGCCGATAATAAGAAAGACCGCCAGTAGAAAGGCGTTAAGGGGCCGCGCGGCCCAGGCGCGCGCGGTCTCAAGATCCGCGCTCAATTGCGAGAAGACGCTGACGAGAAACCACAGGACCAGCGGGATCAGAAGCGCGGCGGTCGCGCGTTGAAAGATAAATGTCGAGGTGCCCTTATGCGCCATTATTGGCCCCCCGCGATGGAAATGAAGACAATCGCCATCGCCGCAGAGCCGAGATAGACCGCCCATGCCGTAAGGCTCGCGGTTTTGGGCGCGAGGCCGCGGCCCGTATCCCAGTAAAGATGGCGCAGGCCGTTCAAGAGGTGAAAGGACAGCGTCCAGATATAGCCAACGCAAATCACAAACCCCAAGGGCGAGGCGAAAAAGCCGGAGACCGCGTCATAGAATGCGCCGCCGACGCTCAGCGCCAACGCCCACAACAGGACCAGAAGAATCCCGCCCGCATTGGCGATGCCGGTCCCGCGATGGGTGATCGAGGCCGCCATGGTGACCGTGAAGCGCCAGATCTGCAGATGCGGCGAAAGCGGGCGCGCGCCCGGCTTTGCGACAGTTGGGTTGTCAGCCATGAAATCCCCGAAAAATGAAGGCGTTGGTCGAATTCGGGGAGAAGATAGGCCGCGCCGGATTGAAGTCAACGCGGCGCTGCGCGCGTGCGACGCCAACGCCAAGCCCCGTGCTGAGCCCATTGCCAAGGCTCGTCATCATCGGTCATGATGCGCAGCGGTTGTGGTGATGGCGGGGCGTTGGCGATGCAGATCAGGCGATGGTTGGCGATAAGCGCAGGGGCGCTGGCTCTCATCGGCGGCGCGCAGGCGCAATCGATCGGCGCGGTTACAGCCGGCGAGCTCGAAGCAGCCCTCGCCGAGGCGGGTCTCGGCCCCAACATGCTTGAAGACGCCGCAACCGGCGCGCCCGTCGCCAACGGCAAGGCGGGCGAATTCAGCTTCTTTGTCCGCGCGCTGAACTGCTCCGGCGCGCCCGCGGCGTGCGAGGATCTCGTCTTTTTCGCAAACTTTGATCTGGGCCGCCCAGCGACCGCGGCGGACTTCCGGATTGTTAATGACTTCAATGACAGCGCTGTCTTCGGGCGCGCCTATGTTCTCGAAACGCAAGACCAGGTCGGCGTCGATTATGTGATCGAACTTGGCGGGGGCGTTTCCGAGGCGCATCTTGCAAAAAATATCGGCCGCTGGGCTGATGTGATCAGCGCCTTTGTCGAGAAATTCCGCGCCGGCCATTCGGGGAGCTAGGCTGGCCGCGTCAGCGGGACCCGATACATCGCTTGGACTCTTTTACGCGGCCCGATCGACCAGCGCTTTCAGCTCTTCCGGCAGGTCGGCGCCGAGCTCTTTCATCCGCTCAACGACGCGGCGCTCATTGTCATCAAACGCGCCGTCGCGCCCAATGCGGATGGCGAGCCATGAAGCTTCTTCGGGCATTACCTTTTCCGCTGCGGCGACAGCGGCGTCGCGATCTTCAGCGCGCTGTTCGTAGACGGATTTCTGCTTGGCCCCGCGAAACGCGTCGAAGACGCCTGCGGCCATACGCCGGAAAAATCCGCCGACCTCGACGGAGTGATCGCTGATGAAGGCGTGACGGCGCATTGCTTCTTCGCGGCTCGCGGCGGAATAGCCGAGGCCCGCCATCAGGTGGTTGACGATGGCGAGCGAAAACAACTCGCCCCAGGCCGGGTCGGCCTCGCCGCCGCGCACGGCGTCATTGATGTCGCAAAGGACTTCCGCCTCAGCGCGCGTGACGCCGACATGGCCGTCGCCGCCGGCCGCGAACAGCCAGCGGCGTAAAAGCGCGACATCGCCCTTATCGATCGCCGGCCCGCCGTCTTTCGCCATCACGCCAGCCTTTAACGCTGCGCCGACAAAAGCGCTCATTTCAGTCGGAACCGAACGCGCTGATTCCATCAGTTTAATGAGCAATTGGCGTTCAAGCGCATTGGCGCCGCCCTTGCGCATGACGCGCGTTTTGAGCGACGCGAACTCTTCGCGGGTGAGATAACCTTCGGGCTCTTCCTCGCGCAGATAAAAATCGCTCGCGGCTTCGGCGAAAAACTGCGGCCATTCGGGATCGCCCGCGGGCGCGCGTTCGCCCAGAGCGAACAAAGCGTCAAGCTCGTGGTCGCTGACGACGCCGTCAGCGAAAACCGTTCGGCGCAGAAACAGAACTTCATCGGCGGTGACGCGTCCGTCCTGGCCAAGGGCGGCGAGGCGGGACTCAAGGGGCAAAGCGTGTTGGTCTTGTTCGGACATGGGGCGCGGGGCTCCGGAAAAGCTGCGCGCCGATCCTGCCACCGCGAAGTTAAAATCGCGGAAAACCGCCGAGACGTTTTCGGGGTTAATGAAGCGGTAAGGAGCGGCTACTCGGCCGCTTCCATCCGTTGCTCGCCGCGACCCATGGCCGGCATGGCGGCGCGCTGCGCGCTTCGCCGGTCGCGATGCAGCACCATGTCGTCATGGAGACGGCGGATGCAGTCCTTGCCGGTGGTCGTGAACAGGAACGGAAAGAGGCCGTGCACGAGGCAGGCGAAGCCGGCGAAAATCAGTCGTGCGCCAAAGCTGAACGCCATGCCCATATGCTGGGTATAGGTCTCTCCGACACTCTCGGGATGCTTTGTGAACGCGTTTTTCATCAGTCTCTCCGCTCGTCGCCCGCAGATTAAGCAAAAGCGCCTGAAAAAATCTGTCTAATTTGCTTGATAGAAAAACTATTAGTAGAAAAAAATTCTAAAAAACATTACCACTATAGAATGGATGCAACCGATAAACGAATTTTAGCGAAGCTTCAGCGCGATTCTGCGGCTTCTGTGAGTGAAATTGCCGAATCAGCCGGCCTATCGCAAACGCCCTGCTGGCGGCGGATCAAGAAGCTTGAGGAAGACGGGGTGATCGCCCGTCGCGTCGCCCTCATTGACCCGGAATCGGTGGGCCTGAACCTAACGGCCTTTGTGGCTGTGAAGGCCGCGCGCCATGACGAGCGCTGGCTGAAGGAGTTTGCGGCCCACGTTCAGGCCATACCGGAGGTTGTCGAGCTGCACCGGATGAGCGGCGACGTCGACTATCTGATGAAGGTCGTTTGTCCCGATATGGCGCGTTTTGACCGAATATACAAAAGGCTCATTTCGGGGGCGGAATTTTCTGACGTGAGCTCCACTTTCTCCATGGAGCGCCTCAAGGAAACGACCGAACTGCCGCTCGACTACGCTTAGGCGCCGCCCTATATGGCGGCGATGGCGGAACTTGATCTCACAACGGCGCCCGCGCCCGAGCGTCTCTCCCTTGCCGGGATGACGCGGGACGAACTGCGCGCGGCGCTTGCCGCGACTTTCGGGCTCGATGAGAAAAAAGCCAAAATGCGCAGCGGCCAGATCTGGCGCTGGATCTATCATTATGGCGTCACCGACTTTGCCGCGATGACCGATATCGCGAAGGAGATGCGCGGCGCGCTTGCCGAGCGCTTCACGCTTCATCGCCTCGCCGTCGTTGACCGCCAGGTCTCGACCGACGGCACGCGCAAATACCTGATTTCTCTGGCGCCGGGCGTCGAGGTGGAGTGCGTCTTTATCCCCGATGTCGGTCGCGCCGGCGCGCTCTGCGTTTCGTCGCAGGTCGGCTGCACCCTCAACTGCACGTTCTGCCATACGGGCACGCAAGGGCTGGTGCGCAATCTGACGGCGGCTGAGATTGTCGGTCAGGTCTTAGCGGTGAAAGACGATTTGCAGGAATGGCCGTCGGGCGGAGACGACCGGCGCCTTTCCAACGTCGTCTTCATGGGGATGGGCGAGCCGCTCTATAATCTCGAAAACGTCGCCCGCGCCATCGACGTCATCTCCGACGGCGACGGGATTTCGATCTCGCGTCGGCGGATCACGGTGTCGACGTCCGGCGTCGTGCCGAAGATGAAAGCGCTCGGCGACGATACTTCGGCGATGTTGGCGATCTCGCTCCACGCGACCAACGATCCCTTGCGCGACGAGCTTGTCCCCATCAACCGGAAATATCCGATTGCGGAGCTTCTGGAGGCCTGCCGGACTTATCCCGGTGTCGGCAACGCGCGCCGGATCACGTTCGAATATGTGATGCTGAAAGGCGTCAATGACAGCGACGCGGAGGCGCGCGAGCTTGTCCGCCTCTTGAAGGGCGTTCCGGCCAAGATCAACTTGATCCCGTGGAACCCGTGGCCCGGCGCGCCTTATGAGTGCTCGACATGGGAGCGGATCGAGGCCTTCGCCGAGATCGTCAATCGCGCCGGCTACGCCTCGCCGATCCGCACGCCCCGCGGTCGCGATATCGCCGCGGCCTGCGGGCAGCTGAAGTCTGACAGCGTCAAGAAACGCGCAAGCGAATTGCGAAGGGAAGCGGCGGTTTAGTCCCCCTTGGCCAGCGGGATGACCGTGACGTCGACCAACGCATTGCCGCTCGCCGGGTCGAGCCAGATTTTCTCATAGGCCTTGCGCACGATCGCTTCGCCGACCTGAAGCTCCTGGGTTTTTCCGTCGAACTGGACTTTGACTTCATTGGCGCGTCGGCCCTCGGGCGGATTGTCAAACAAAAACCGCACGGAGAAAATCACGCCGCCGCCTTTCTTGGATTCAAACATCAACCAGCGCCGGTCGACAAAGAGCCCGTTGAGCTCGAACTTCGCTTCGTTTGACATGAGATCCCCGTGAATGCCCCGGTGCTCACCCTAACACGAAAAGATGCGCCGGCGAGCGCACCGCGATAGGATCGGTCAGCCATGACGCTGAAGGTTTCTCAAACCATAGCCATCCCCGACTGGGAGCTTGTTGAAACATTCATCCGCGCTTCCGGGCCCGGGGGTCAGAATGTCAATAAGGTGGCGAGCGCGGTGCAACTGCGGTTCGACGCGAGAAGCTCGCCGTCCTTGCCGCCGACGGCGAAATCACGGCTCAAGCAGATCGCCGGCCGGCGAATGACGAAAGAGGGCGTCGTTGTCATCGAAGCCAAACGCTTTCGCGATCAGGAGAAAAACCGGGCCGATGCGCGCGCGCGCCTCGCGGCCCTTATCGAAAAGGCGGCCCGCCCGCCAAAGCTGCGGCGTAAAACGGCGGTGCCGGGCGCGCAGCGAGCGCGCCGGCTCAATGAGAAAAAACGCCGGGGCGAGATCAAGAAAATGCGCCAGGCGCCCCCGGACGCAGACTGAGGCGCGCCTCGCGGGTGCAAAATTGGCGATTCTTTTATGAAATTTCGGAATGAGCGTTCCGCTCGCTCGCTGAATTGGGTTATCGTCACGCGAAGCTCATATTTGCCTGACGGGGAGAAACCATGACTCGATTTTTGCCAGCCCTAGTCGCGTTGTTGTTCGCCGGTGCGGCGGTCGCCGGGGATGCGCCGCTTACGGAGGATCAGGCGTCGCGCTTTGTCGATACGCTGCCGACCCTCGATAAGCTCGGCGAGGAACTCGAAGCGGAAGGCAAGTTCGAAGAATTCAAGATCGACAATCAGCCCAAAGCGGGCGAGCCTTTCGCCCCCTATTCCGATGCTGTCGCCAATCTTAAGAAAAATCATCCCGCCGATCATGCGCGGCTCGTCAACGCCGTCCGCCCGCACGGGTTCAGCGCCGATGAATGGGGCGCTGTCGGCGACCGCGTTATCATCGCTTATCTGGCGCTCGAGATGGAGGAAGACGATCCGCGTTCGATGCAGATGATGGACGGCATGGATCAGTCGATGATGGAAATGATGCCGCCGGAGATGCGCGCGCAGCTTGAAAGCGTCTTCGCCATGATGGAGACCGTGAAGAATGCGCCGGAGGCCGATAAAAAGGTCGTGGCTGGCATGAAGGACCGCCTTGACGCGCATATGGAGCCGCCGGCAAGTCCGTAATTGCGGGCCGGCGGACCCCGGCTCTGCGCGGGGCGAGCAAGGACGCCGCCAAAACTCATCAAGTTGGAGACGCCGCCTATGTTCGCCCGTTCTGTCATCGCCGCTTTTTGCGTAATTTTCGCCAGCGCGTCCGCCGCGTCGCCGGTTGAAGAGGCGCGCGCCTTTGCGTCGGCGAACGGGCCGCAGCTGTTGCGCGACTTCGCCGATCTCTTGAAGATTCCGAATGATGCGGCGGATAGAGAAAATATCCGTCTCAACGCGGAAACGATCGCGGCGATGTTCCGTGAGCGGGGCTTCGCCATGAGCCTGCTTGAGCACGAAGACGCGCCGCCGCTGGTTTTCGGCCGGCGCGACGCGCCTGGCGCAACGCGGACTATCGCGATCTATGTCCATTATGACGGGCAGCCCACCGAGGACGCGAACTGGACCCACCCGCCTTTTGAGCCGGTCCTTTATTCAAAACCGATCCCCGATGGCGGCGAGATTATGCCGTTCCCCGTCGAAGGCGACGTGCTGGATCCGGAGTGGCGGCTTTATGCGCGATCGGCCGGCGACGACAAGGCGCCGCTGATCGCGCTCGCCGCCGCCATCGACGCGCTTGATCAAGCAGAAACGGCGCTGACCTCGAACATCGTTTTGATTTTCGACGGCGAGGAAGAACGCGGCTCGCCCCATCTCGATGAATATCTCGCAGCGCATCTCGACAAATTCGCCGATGTTGATCTGTGGCTGATCTGCGACGGTCCCACGCACCAGTCGGGCCGGGCGCAACTTGTCTTTGGCGTGCGCGGCATCGCCGGGCTGGACGTGACGGTCTACGGGCCAGACCGGGGCCTGCATTCAGGTCATTACGGCAACTGGGCGCCGGGTCCGGGGTGGCGCCTCGCCCGGCTTCTCTCCTCCATGAAAGACGCAAATGGCCGTGTGCGGATCAAGAACTTTTATGCGTCGACCGCGCCCCTGTCGAAGGCCGACCGCGAGGCCATCGCGGCGACGCCCTCCGTCGACGATGATCTGCGCCGCACCTTTGGGCTCGCCGCAACGGAAGCAGGCAATGCGCCGCTCGCCGAGCGCATCATGCTGCCGGCCCTCAATGTCAAAGGCCTTAAAAGCGCCGAGGTCGGTCTGCAGGCGCGCAACATCATCCCGCCGACGGCGACCGCCTCGCTTGGCCTTCGCCTTGTCAAAGGCAATGATCCGGAGGCGATGGTCGATCTCGTTGAAGCGCATATCAAAGCTCAGGGTTATCACATCGTCCGCGAAGATCCTGACCGCGAAACCCGTCTGCAACACCCGTTGATCGCCAAGGTGACGCGCGAGGGCGGCTACCGCGCCGTCAGAAGCGCCATGGACGGATCCGCGACGGCGCCGCTGGTCGCAGCGCTTGAAACCGCCGCGGATGATTTGATCCTGACGCCAAGCCTTGGCGGCACCCTGCCGCTTTACGTTTTTGAAGACGCATCAGACGCGCCGATCGTGATCCTTCCGATCGCCAATTATGATAATAATCAGCATGCGGCGGATGAAAATCTGCGCATCGGCAATCTCTTATACGGGATCGATGCTTACGCCGCGGTGCTGACGATGGCGCCGGCGGAAGGGGCCAAATAGCTAGTAGGCTTGGCGACGATAGACACGCCGCGTGCCGCTCGAGACAAGCGTGCGCCCGATCGGCCACAGCGCGAAGCCGGCGAGCTTCAAATGCGCCCAGGCGAAGGGCAGGCCGATGATGGTGATCGCAAGCCCGATGGCGGCGAAGACATGGCCGAGCGCAAGCCACCAGCCGGCGAGTACGAACCAGATCAGATTGCCCAGAAAGCCGAGCGGGCCCGTCCCGATGTCTTCGCCATAAAGCGGCGCGCGGTCCATGGGCTTCGCGCCGAAGGGCCACAGCGTGTAAACGCCATTGTCGAATGCGGCGCGCGCGAAGGGGATGCCGATTATGGTGATGACCATGATCAGGGCGGCGACAAACCAACCGAGCGCTGCAACGGCGCCGCCGAGAACGAGCCAGATGATGTTCAAAATGAAAGCGAACGGAGAAATGTCGCGTTCGCGGGCGAGCGGATGGTCTGGATACATGGGGTTCGCGCCTCCTCACCCGTCAATATAAGTGCGACGAGCCCGCCTTTCAGCATCGGCTCGCCGCAAACTTCCAACGGCGCGTCGCGGGCGCCTTTAAGAGCGCTTGAAAATCACGTCGAGTGCGAAGCGGTCATCCGACTTGAAGGCGAGCATGATGAGCGAGGCGACGGCGACCGTCGTCGAGGGGAAGAAGAGAATCTGCCGGGTCTCTTCGGTCAGAAGATAAAGCCCGAGCGGATCCAGAAGATATTTCCAGATCGCCAGCGCGCCGCCGACCAGGATCAGCGCCTGCAGCGGATAAACGATGACGCGAAAAAGGCCGAGGACCACCAGGACGCCAAGGACGATTTCGCCCCAGCCAAGGGCGGCCTGTAGCGTCGCTTCATTGCCGGCGCCGCCGTAATATTTGTCCGCGAGATACTGGCCCGTGCCAGAGTCCATGGCGCGCAACGCGCCCCAGATAATCAACAAAAATCCTAATGTGGCGCGCAGCGCCAGAAGCAAAGCCGGTTTCATATGTCCCTCCGTCTGACGACGAGGCTCTTACACCGGCGGCGCATGAGGGAGATAGGCCGCAACATTCACATTTGCGCGCGCGGCCCGCCGCATTTCCGGCCGAATTCATCTTTAGCGTGAAAACCGATGTCATCCGTCGCCGCGCTTTTTTTGTTTTTCGCTGTGCAAGGTAGTGTGCAGGGCGCCGCGCCGCCGCCGCAACTTGGCGAGAGGATCGCTGTGGCTGCAATCGAGCGCACGCGCCATCGCGTTCTCTATGATCCCGCCTATCGCCGGCTTGACTATCCCATGGGCGATGCGCCGTCTGACCGCGGGGTGTGCAGCGATCTGGTGGTGCGATCCTTGCGCGCGGTCGGCCTCGACCTTCAGCAACGCATTCATGAAGACATGGCCGCAGCGTTCGGCGCCTATCCCGCGAGATGGGGGCTCGCGCGACCCGATCCCAATATTGACCATCGCCGTGTTCCCAATATCGAGACCTATCTGACGCGGCGCGGCGACCGGCTGGCCGCGAGCCGCGAGGCGCGCGACTATCAGCCGGGCGATATCGTCGCCTGGAATTTGCGCGATGACGGCGGGTATCTCGCCCATATCGGGATCGTGACGGGCGACTACGCGCCCTCCGGCCGGCCGCTCATTGCGCACAATATCGGGGCGGGTCCGCAACTTGAGGACGTTCTCTTCGCGTGGGAGATAACGGGCCGCTATCGCATTCGTTCGCTCACCAATTAAACCCCAATTGGCGCCGTATGTCCGAAGGGCTCGCGCCTTCATCGCGCAGGGCGCGCAGGGTCGACGCGCGGTCGCGTTTCGCAAAGCGCTTGCCTGAGGCGTCCGCAAGCAGGCGGTGATGGCGATAGACCGGCGTCGCGACGTCAAGCAACGCTTGCAACAGTCGGTGCAAATGCGTCGATGCGAAAAGATCGAGCCCGCGAATGACATGGGTGACGCCCTGCAGCGCATCGTCATGGACGGCCGCGAGGTGATAGCTCGTCCCGGCGTCTTTGCGCGCAATGATCGGATCGCCAAAGATCTGGGGGCGCGCTTTGATGCGGCCCGAAGCGCCTTTCGCGTCGCTCCCCTCTTCGGCGAAGTCGAGCTGGTCGAACGCCTCGCCAAGTTGCGATTGCGCCGCCGACATGGAGAGGCGCCAGGCGAAAGGCGCGTCGCGGGCGATCAGGGCCTCTTCTTCGGCGGCCGGCAGGGCTGAGCCGATGTATTGCGGGCCCTCCGGCCCGTCGGCGGCGAGATGCGGCGCGCGCGCGATCTCATCGGCGACTTCTTTGCGTGTCTTAAAACACCGATAGACGAGGCCTGCGTCGCGCAGGCGGTGAAGCGCCGCTGCGTAGTCGGCGAAATGCTCCGACTGCCGACGAACCGGCGTTTCCCACTCAAGGCCGAGCCAGGCGAGATCTTCCGATATCGCGGCTTCATAGGCCGGACGGCAGCGGGTCTGGTCGATGTCTTCAATCCGCAACAAAAAACGCCCGCCGGCTCCCCGCGCCGCGCCAAAGGCGCACAACGCGGAATAGGCGTGGCCAAGATGCAAAAGACCGGTCGGCGAGGGCGCGAAACGCGTTATGAAGTCAGCCATGGCGCGCGAATTGATACAGCGATTGCCCGCAGCTTGGAATGATCAGCGCGCGCAGCGAATGGCCGATCAGGCTTTGCGGGCGGCAAGCGTCTTTGGTATGACGATTGTCGGGGAGCGCGTTCATGGCCGATCTGGACGATATTGAGGGCGAGGACGCCGGCGAAAGCGCCGATGCGCCAGCGCAAGGCGAGACGTCGCCGCCAAGCGAGGCGCCGACGGGCCACGCGGCGCCCGCGCCCGCCTGTCTTTCCTGCGGCAATCCGGCGGGCGGCGTGTTTTGTCCCTGGTGCGGTCAGAAGAACGATGATCTGCGCCGCAGTTCGCTTGTTCTCGTCCGTGATTTCCTTCGCGACACTTTCGGCTTCGACTCGCGCATGTGGCGCACGCTCGGCCTGCTCGCCATTTCGCCAGGCATTGTTCCGAAAAATTACGCACACGGAAGACGCTCGCGGTTCACGCCGCCCGTGCGCCTTTTTCTCGTCGTCAGTTTTCTGTTCTTCATGACGATAGCCCTCACAAATACGCTTTTTCTAGGCCTTGAAATGCAGTTCAGGGACGTAACGGCGGAAGAGCTGGCGACGGCTCGGGAAGCGGCTGCTGAAGCTGGCGTTGAACTGAGCCCGGCCATGGAAATGTGCAGTTTCGAGACGACGCCGCGGTTTTTTGTCAAGGAAAGCAATCTTAATACAGATAGAGAGCGCGTCGAATCGTGCATGGACAGCGCCAATACGATGGTTGCACGCCAACTGGCGGACGCCGAAAATCTGACCGTCGACGGCGAGCCGGTCGATTCGCGTCAGCGTGAGGCATTGGGCCAATATATCGGGCGCTTTTTTGACGGCGTCAGCTGGGTGGTCACCGATCCGCGCGCCTTCAACGACCGGTTCAACGATTGGCTGCCGCGCATCCTGTTTTTGATGACACCGGCGCTGGCGCTGATCTTGACGCTGTTCCTGCGTCGTGAAGCGCTTGTGTTCGATCATTTGATCTTGTCGTTCTACACCCACGCGGTCGGCTTCGCCGTCATCGCCTTGAGCCTTGTTGCAGCGCAATTCGGCGCGCCGTTGATGGGGCTTGCGGCGTTTACCGTCATCGCCATTTATTATGTCGCGGCCCTCAAACGGGCCTATGGCCGCGGTTGGACCAAGACCCTCTGGACCGCGAGCATTTCCGGATTGATATATATCGTCATTTTGCTGACGATTTTGACGGCGACGCTTTCAAGCCTTGTCTGGCAGGCGACTGCGTAAGCAGCCCTACGCCGCTGCGCCGCCCACCGTCAGCCTGTCGATCTTGATCGTCGGCTGGCCGACGCCGACCGGCACGCCCTGACCGGCCTTGCCGCAGACCCCGACGCCGGGGTCGAGCGAGAAGTCGTTGCCGATCATGGAGACCTGCGTCAGGACGCTCGGCCCGTCGCCGATGAGAGCGGCGTTTTTGATCGGCGCGCCGATCTTGCCGTTTTTGACGCGATAGGCCTCGGTGCAGTTGAAGACGAACTTGCCGCTGGTGATGTCGACCTGGCCGCCGGAGAAATTGACCGCGTAAACGCCGTCCTTGACGGATGCCAGGATTTCGCCGGGGTCCTTATCGCCGCCGAGCATGAAGGTGTTGGTCATGCGCGGCATCGGTTGGTGGGCGAAGCTCTCCCGCCGGCCGTTGCCAGTCGCGCGCATGCCCATCAGCCGCGCATTGAGCCGGTCATTGATATAGCCCTTGAGAACGCCGTCCTCGATCAGCGTCGTGCGCGACGTCGGCGTGCCTTCATCGTCGACGGTGAGCGAGCCGCGCCGGCCGTTGATGGTGCCATCGTCGATGACCGTAACGCCGGGCGCCGCGACCCGTTCGCCGATGCGGTCTGAAAAAGCCGACGTCTTCTTGCGGTTGAAATCGCCCTCGAGGCCATGGCCGACCGCTTCGTGCAACAGAACGCCGGTCCAGCCCGGCCCGAGCACGACCTCCATCTCGCCGGCCGGCGCCGCTTCGGCCTCAAGATTGACGAGGGCCTGGCGCAAGGCTTCATCGACCTGGGATTGCCAGGCCTCGGGCGTGATGAAGCGGGCATAGCCCTCGCGCCCGCCCGCGCCATAGCTCCCTGTCTCCTGACGGTCGCCTTCGCCGGCGGTGACCGCGACATTGAGGCGGACAAGGGGACGGAAATCACGGACAATTTCCCCGCCGGGCCGCATGATCTCGATCGCCGACCATTCCCCGCTTAGAGAGCAGGTGACCTGGCGCACGCGCGGGTCTTTGTCCCGGGCGTAGGCGTTGATCTCCGCGAGCAGCTTCGTTTTCGCCTCGAAGGGGAGATCGTCGAGGGGGTTGTCGTCGGGGTAAAGCTTCAGATTGGTGCGCGCCGGGCCGTCGGCGAAGGTCGCGCTCTTGCCGGTTTTCACCGCCTGCACGGCGCTCGCCGCGCGCTTCAGCGCAGCCTCCGAAAGCTCCGAGGCGTGCGCGTAGCCTGTCGACTCGCCGATCACCGCCCGCAACCCGAAGCCCTGATCGACATTAAAGCTCGCCGTTTTCAGCCGGTTGTCGTCAAAGACAAAGGCCTCGGACTGCGCGTATTCGAGGAACAACTCGCCATCGTCGGCGCCGGAGAGGGCGTCATTGAGGACACCCTCGGTGCGGGCGCGGTCGAGATCGGTGCGGGAGAAAAAATAGGAATCTGTCATGGCTCTCAATTAAGCGCTGCGCGGCGCTGCGGCAATGGCGGCATGGCGGCGTTGCGGCAGTGTCGCATTTGGCCCCGCAACCCCCGGAATTGCGGGGCGCTGCGACCATTTATCCAGCCTCGGCGCGATGACGGAGACCCGCCCCTGCGCCTATAAGCGAGCGGAAAAATTGACCAACGCCGCCGAGCGGGCGTATCTCCGCCGGCGTTTCAACAACCATTCCAGCGACGGGGCCGACGCGCCCCTCGTCAAACCATCCGGGGCGACACTAATGAAGCGACTTCTTTCAGCGATTTCCGGCCTGGGCGTCTGGGCCGCGACGAGCGCGCAGGCGCAGCTGCCTGAGCCAGGCGGCATCGCCATGCAACCGGCGAATTCAGCGCTGGCCGAAGAAGTGCACTTCTTTCACAATGTGATCTTGATGCCGATCATCACGGCCATCAGCCTCTTCGTGCTGGCGCTCTTGCTGTGGGTGATCGTCCGCTACAACGCCAAGGCCAATCCGGAGCCGCGCAAGTTCAGCCACAACACGTTGGTTGAAATCATCTGGACCGGCGTGCCGATCATCATCCTTCTTGTCATCGCCCTGCCGTCTTTCGACCTTCTTTACAAAGAAGATGTCGTTCCCGATGGCCGGCAGGTGGTTGCGCAAGGCGACGGGCAGACGGTGGATTTTGTGTTCAGCAACGACTTCCCCGACGGCCGCGAGGTGAAACGCGCCCGCCATGTTGAAGTTTACGTTGAAGACGGCGGCGAGCTGCGCAAGCTGCAACATCGCGCCGATTACGAGTTGCGCGGCCTTGGCGAGCCGGAAGTCGTCGTCGCTTTCGATGCGCCGCCGGCGCGAGGAGAGAACATCTTTATTCGCGGCGGGCGCTCGCTCGTCGGGCGCGGCGATCGCGAGCATATCGCCTTGGCTCCGACCATGACGATCAAGGCTGTCGGCTATCAGTGGAACTGGCTTTACGCCTACCCCGATTTCGGCGACTTCGAATTCTACTCAAACATGCTGCCGGAAGAAGAAACGACGCGCGAGCTATACCGGTTTGAGGTCGACAATCGGATGGTCGTGCCTGTCGGCGAGACCGTCCGCGTGACGACGACCGCCGGCGACGTGATCCACTCCTGGGCGATGCCGGCCTTTGCGATCAAGATCGACGCGATCCCGGGCCGCATTAACGAGACATGGTTCTCCGCAGACCGTGAAGGCGTTTATTACGGGCAATGCTCGGAAATCTGCGGCGTGAAACACGCTTTCATGCCGATCGCCGTTGAAGTGGTCTCGCGGTCCGAATTCGAGACCTGGGTTGACGGCCAGCGCGCGCTCGCCGGAATGGATCCAATGTTTGAAAACCCAGAAACCAAATTGGCCGCCGCCACACCCGGCGCGGAAACCGAGTAAGGGGCAGAACGACTATGGCAGAAGCACACGCCGCCGGGGCCCATGACGCCCACGACCACACGCCGTCCTTTTTCGTCCGCTGGTTCTTTTCAACGAACCACAAGGACATCGGCACGCTTTACCTGATCTTCGCGATCATCGCCGGCGTTGTCGGCGGGGCGATGTCCGGCCTGATGCGCTGGGAGCTCGCCGAGCCGGGCGTCACGATCCTAACCGCCTTCACCAACCAGAATCTTCCCGATGAAGCGCAGCTCACCGCTGCGGCGAACTTCTACAACGTGCTGACCACCTATCACGGCCTGATCATGATCTTCTTCATGGTGATGCCGGCCATGATCGGCGGTTTCGGCAACTGGTTCGTGCCGATCATGATCGGCGCGCCGGACATGGCCTTCCCGCGCATGAACAATATCTCGTTTTGGCTTTATGGCGCGTCGGGCATTTTGTTGACGCTGTCGCTATTCGCGCCGGGTTATGGCTCGAATATCGGTTTCGGCGGCGGCTGGGTTCTGTATCCGCCGTTATCCTCGACAACAGGCAGTCCCGGACCGGCGATGGATCTCCTGATCCTGTCGTTGCACCTTGCTGGCGCGTCCTCGATCCTTGGCGCGATCAACTTCATCACCACGATCTTCAACATGCGCGCGCCGGGCATGACGCTGCACAAGATGCCGCTCTTTGTCTGGGCGGTGCTGGTGACGGCGTTCCTTCTGGTCCTGTCGCTCCCCGTGCTCGCCGGCGCGATCACGATGCTCCTGACCGACCGCAATTTCGGCACGTCCTTTTTTGACGCGGGCGGCGGCGGCGATCCGCTCCTGTTCCAGCACTTGTTCTGGTTCTTCGGCCATCCGGAAGTCTACATTCTCATTCTTCCGGGCTTCGGGATCGTCAGCCACATCGTTGCGACCTTCTCGAAAAAGCCGATCTTCGGCTATCTCGGCATGGCCTACGCCATGGTCGCCATCGGTTTCGTCGGCTTCATCGTGTGGGCGCACCACATGTATACGGTGGGCTTGAGCGTGAACATGAAGGCGTATTTCGTCGCCGCGACCATGGTCATTGCGGTGCCCACCGGCATCAAGATTTTTTCCTGGATCGCCACCATGTGGGGCGGCAGCCTCGACTTTAAAACGCCGATGCTGTGGGCGATCGGGTTCATCTTCCTCTTCACCGTCGGCGGCGTCACCGGCGTCGTTCTCGCCAACGCCGGCATCGACCATTACATGCACGACACCTATTACGTCGTCGCGCACTTCCACTACGTCCTGTCGCTGGGCGCCGTCTTCGCGATTTTTGCGGGCTGGTATTACTGGTTCGGCAAGATGACGGGCAAGATGTACCGCGAATGGCTCGGCGCGCTGCATTTCTGGGTCATGTTCGTCGGCGTGAACCTGATCTTCTTCCCGCAGCACTTCCTTGGGCTGCAGGGCATGCCGCGTCGCTATATCGACTATCCGGTGGCGTTCGCCGAATGGCATTACGTCTCGTCGGTCGGCTACGCGATCACGATCCTCGGCATGCTGGTTTTCCTCGTCGCCATGGTCGACGCCTTCTTTGTTTACCGGAAGAAAGCGCCCGCCAATCCGTGGGGCGAAGGCGCGACGACGCTGGAATGGACGCTGCCCTCGCCGCCGCCGTTTCACCAGTTCAATGAATTGCCGCGCTTCGACAAAGGCGATGCAAAAGCGTTCTAGAACGCATTGATCCCTAAAAGATCAGGACCCGCCGGCCTCGCCGGCGGGTTTTTTGTGCGCCGCAGCGTGACGCTGTTCCAAAAATGTCGTTAACCTCTGTTAATCAATTGTAAGCGGGAACGAACGAAGGGGTTGTTCATGGAAGGGATGATTGGTGAGTTTCGGGCGACGGCTGAGAGCATTTTTCTCGGCGGCAACTGGATCTTTATGGGCATGGTGATTGTCGCGGCGCTGGTCGGCGTCGCCGCCATGAAAAATGTCGGACAGATCATTTGCGTCAGCGTGCTGGCGTTGATTGTGTTCGGGCTTCTCTGGCTCGTCTATGGCGGCGCGACGGGTGCGGCGCCGACGGATCCGGGCGCATATCTCGGGCAGCTGGAAGCCGGCTGGGCGACGCTCGGCGCGATGTCGGGATCGACGATGATCTCCTATTTGGTGGTGTTCGCCGTCACGATCGCCGTTCTCTTTATCGGCAAGTCGCTCTTCTTCCGGGGTTAAGCGGGCGACTGACGAAGGCCATTCAATTCGGCGCCGTTCCCGATGGCGAGCGGCGTCGGTTGCGTTTTTGGGGGATGCAGCCTTAACGAAACCAGGTGGTTCGGGGTGGGGATATGCTTGAAACAATTCTAAGCGACGTCATAGCGATCTTTCGCGCGACATTTTTGGGCGGCGACTGGATCGGGCTTGCGATCGCCTTCGGCTCGGTGCTCATCGCCGCGCTTCTTATGCGCCGCGGAACGCAGATCGGTTCGATGACCTTGCTGGCGCTCGTATTGTTTGCGCTGGGCGGCTTTGCGCGCGGCGTTTTCGGCGGGCCCGAACCGGCCGCGGTGACAGGCGACCGATTGGCCGGTCAGATGCAGGCGAGCTGGAGCGTTTTCATGGGGCTCACCGCTGCGACGCTGCTCGCTTATTTCCTCGCCTTCATGGTCCTGATCATATTGATTTTCGGGCTCAGGTCGCTGTTTTCGCGAGGCTGAGCGGGACCCGCCTTTTGCGGCGGTCCGCCGCGGCGAAATCGGTTCCGCGCCTATTTTCTTGGGCCCGCGCTTCGGGCATAAGCGCGCCATGAGCGAAATCGCCATTCCGACGAAGTCGGCCTCTATCGCCGGCCCCCGCGACTACTTCGATCTTCTGAAGCCGCGGGTGATGTCGCTTGTCATTTTCACCGCCTTTGTCGGCATGGTCGCCGCGCCCGGCGCCGTTCACCCGGGCCTCGC
Organism: Pseudomonadota bacterium; assembly: GCA_039819305.1. Lineage (GTDB taxonomy): Bacteria > Pseudomonadota > Alphaproteobacteria > Caulobacterales > Parvularculaceae > Hyphococcus. The sequence goes on along the minus strand of JBCBSE010000012.1, from coordinate 16,344 downwards.
CGCGATCTCGCTGTTCGCCATCGCCGTCGGCGCCGGTGCCTCAGGCGCGCTCAATATGTGGTGGGACGCCGATATTGACGCGGTCATGTCGCGCACGGCGCGCCGCCCGATCCCGGCAGGGCTCGTCCCGCGCGCGGAAGCCGCCGCCTTTGGCGGTTTTCTGTCGGCGCTTTCCGTCGCGCTTCTCGCGCTGTCATCGAACTACGTCGCCGCCGGGCTCCTCGCCTTCACGATCTTCTTTTACGTCGTCATTTATTCGATCTGGCTGAAACGCCTGACGCCGCAAAACATTGTCATCGGCGGCGCCGCCGGCGCGTTGCCTCCCGTTGTCGGCTGGGCGGCGATTACAGGCACGGCGCCGCTCGAGGCGTGGATCCTGTTTGCGATCATTTTCTTGTGGACGCCGCCGCATTTCTGGGCGCTCGCACTATTCAAGGAAGGCGATTATGCGCGCGCCGGCGTGCCGATGATGCCGGTCGTTAAGGGCGCAGCGTCAACCCGCCGCCAGATCTTCGCCTATTCAATCGTGCTGGCGCTTTCAGGCGTTGCGCCGTTTTTCGTCGGCATGGCGGGCGGACTTTACCTCGCCGCCGCGCTCGGTCTTGGCGCCTGGTTCATCGTCGCCGCTTGGCGCGTTCTGAAAGCCGCGGCCGACGACAAGAAGCCGGCGATCGACCTCTTCAAGTTTTCAATCCTTTATCTCTTTGCGCTCTTCGCTGTAATCCCGGCGGAGCGCTGGCTCGGTCTCCATGGCTGATCTTGAGCTGAAATCCGAAGACGAAACGAAACTGCGCAATCGGCGCAATCTTGCGATCGCCCTCGGGCTTGTCGCCTTCGTCGTGTTGATCTTTGTCGTGACGATCCTGCGCCTTGGCGGCGCGGTCGCCGACCGTCCCTTGTGAGGCGCGCAATGACTGCGCTTAACGCCAATCAGAAAACCGCACTCACCGTTTTTGGCGTTGTCGTCGCCATGGTCGGGCTCTCCTTTGCAGCGGTTCCCCTTTATGACGCGTTCTGCCGCGTCACCGGCTGGGGCGGCACCACGCAGCGCGCTGAAGCCGGCGCGACCCGCACCCTCGATCGGGAAATCACTGTGCGTTTTGACGGCACGGTTTCGCGCGGGCTCAACTGGCGTTTCAAACCGGAGCAGCCCTCGCAGACGCTCAATGTCGGCGAGACGGGCCTGGCGTTCTATGAAGCCGAGAACCGATCCGACGAGCCCCTCACCGGCGCGGCGACGTTCAATGTCGTGCCCGCCAAGGCCGGCATCTATTTCCAGAAAATAGAGTGTTTCTGCTTCGTCCAGCAAACCCTGCAGCCGGGCGAGAAGGTTTCGATGCCCGTCACCTATTTCATCGATCCGTCCATTGAGGACGATCCGAACATGGCTGACGTGCAGACCATTACGCTCGCATACAGCTTTTTCCCCCAGACCCCTGCGCGCACCGCAAACGCGGCGCCGGCCGCGACGAACGATGCTGCCGGCGGCTGACAAAGGCGCCGGCTGCGGCTCTATGGCGCGCCTGAGCCGCGGCCAGGGCCTTGGAATTCGTCGGCGCAAGGCAGTATAGAAACCCAAAATTCAATATGACCCGCCGAAGAGGGACCCCGCATTATGGCCGGCGCTGAAGTCAAACACGATTACCATCTCGTCAATCCGTCGCCCTGGCCGCTGGTCGGGTCGGTCGCCGCCGCGCTTATGATGATCGGCGCCGTCGTCTGGATGCGTTCGGGCGCCAATGAAGCCGGCCTTATTCTCGGCTCGACGGATGCGCCGCTCCTGACGCTCAAAGGCAACTGGCTGTTCTTCCTCGGCTTCGCCGGCATTCTCGTCACCTTCGTCGGCTGGTGGCGCGACGTCATCCGCGAGAGCCTCACCGGCGAGAACACCTCGACCGTTGTTCGCCTCGGCCTGCGTTACGGCATGGTGCTCTTCATCGCGTCGGAAGTGATGTTCTTCGCGGCATGGTTCTGGGCGTTTTTCGGCGCCGCGCTTTTCCCAGGCGCCGGCGATCCGATCATGCTGACGACCGGCGAGCAGATGCTGAACCCGGCGGGCGATCCGGCCTTCGCCGGCAATGACGGGCGCGTCCATGCGACGGGCGCGGTGTGGCCGCCGCAAGGCGTGGAGCCGCTCGACCCGTGGGGCTTGCCGCTGATCAACACGCTCGTTCTTTTGCTGTCGGGAACGACGGTTACCTGGGCGCACCACGCGGTCCAGCATGGCGATCAGAAAGGCCTTATCCAGGGTCTCGTCCTCACTATCGTGCTCGGCGTTTTCTTCAGCTTCCTGCAAGCGGTCGAATATTACGAAGCGCTCGCCTATGGCATGTTCACCTTCTCCGGCGGCGGCATTTACGGCGCGTCGTTCTTCATGGCGACTGGCTTCCACGGGCTTCACGTCATCATCGGCACCATCTTCCTGACAGTCTGTCTGTTCCGGGCGATGGCCGGCCATTTCACGCCGGAGCGCCATTTCGGCTTTGAGGCGGCGGCTTGGTACTGGCACTTTGTCGACGTTGTCTGGCTGTTCCTGTTCGCGTTTATCTACGTCCTCGGCAATCAGGGCCTTTTGTCGTAAGCTGACGGTCTTCCAGACAAGGAGGGCCGGCATCATCACGCTTCACGGGATCATTGCGCGTTTCTGCGCCGCAGGTGCGGCGTTATGCTTGAGCGCCTGCCTTGTCTCAGAAGAACCGGTCCTTGATGCTGAAACCGGCAAGGCGCGCCCGCTCAAAGCGCCAGCCTATCAAAGCTGCCCGGTCGAGGACGACGGCGCGCTAAGCGATGACTGCACGATGCTCAGTGTCGAGCGCCTCGACGGCGGTCTTTATCGGCTGACGGATAATTCCGAGGCGGAGGAAGTCTCCGAATGGCGTTTCCGGCGGATTGCGCGCGGCGGCTACGCGGCGCAAGTCTATGACGGCGACGGCTATTCCTATTACTACGCTCTCGTTGAACGCGGCCGCATCGCTATGGTCTTCATGCAATGCGCGTCGCTGCCGGCGGGGTTGCGCGCGCGCCTCATCTCTGAGGGCGGCCTTGAGCCAGAGAACGACGGCTATGACACGTGCATCGTCGTGACCCGAGCGGCGCTCGTTGCGGCGGCCCGCGCCTATCACAGCGGCGAGGCCGTCGATGAAGACCCGTTTGCTACGGTGTTGACGCCGGCGCCGGGCGGGGCCGGATGACGCGCTATCCGCCGGTTTCACCTTACGCCGCCGGTCTCGGCGGCAAGTGCCCGCGCTGCGGCGAGGGCGCGTTGTTTCAAGGTTTTCTGGGGCTGAAACCGGCTTGCGAAGTTTGCGGGCTCGATTTCGCCAAGGCCGATTCCGGCGACGGACCGGCGGTCTTCGTCATCTTCATTGTCGGCTTCATCGCCGTCGCGCTCGCCTTTATTGCGCGTTTTGCTTGGTACGCCCCCCTGTGGCTCGCCTTTGCGATCAGCGCCGGCGGGGCAACCGCTCTCAGCCTCGCCCTGCTGCGCCCCTTTAAGGCGACGCTTATCGCCTTGCAGTTCCGGAACAAGGCGGCGGAAGGAAAGCTCACCGAATGAGCGCGCCCCTGTCACAACGGCAATTCGTATTTCGGCCGGTGCTGACGCTTTGCGCCGTCATCGCCATGGGCGTGCTGATCGCCCTCGGAAACTGGCAATTGCAGCGCCTAGAATGGAAAGAGGATTTGGTCGCCCGCATCGATGCGCGGGTCTCCGCCGAGCCGATCCCCTTCGCCGAGGCCGCCGCCCGCGCCGCCGCCGGCGAGGACGTCGAATATGTCCCGGTCCGGATCAATGGCGTGCGCGTTCCCGAAAGCGAGGCCAGCGTCTTCGGCGTCGTTGGCGGCGTCGCCGGCGCCTTTCCCTTCGTTCCCGTTCGGTCAGGCGACGACGTCGTCTACGTCAATACAGGCTTTGAAGAGGCCGATCCCGGAACAAGCGTCGAATCGACCGCTGGCGAACGCAGGTTTACAGGTCTCTTCCGCACGCCTGAGCAACCGGCCCCACCGGCTGCGTGGTTTGTCTCGCGCGAACAGTCAGCAGACGGATTGTGGTTCGTGCGCGATCCGCGGCTCTTTTCAGCAGCGGCTGATATCAACGCCTCGCCCTATTACATCGACGCCTTTGACGCGGCGGGCGCGCCGCAGACGCGCCTTGAGTTCAACAACCGGCATCTTGAATATGCGCTGACCTGGTTCGGGCTCGCGGGCGCGCTCGCGGCGGTGTGGCTCGCAATGTCGTTGCGCAAACGCGCTGACTAGCCTTATTCGCCGCGCAATTTGCGATCATAGGCCGAGACAAGCGTGAGGTAAGGATTGACCTTAGTGAACAAGGGCTCCTCGTCCTCGCCAGCGACATAGTTCTCATACATCTCGAAATGCAAATGGATGGTCGTCGCCACTGACGAGCCGTCGGATTTGTAGAAGTCGTTGGAAATGACGCCGATCGCGTCGCCTTTCGAAACATCGTCGCCAAGGGCGACAGAGAGATTGTCCATATCGAGATGCAAGTAGTTGTAGAGCGTGCCGTCGGCGGTCTGCAGCGTCACCCAGTGCCGGCGGAGATCGACGACGCGAGCGTCTTCGACGGCGACGGCGGTGTGCGCCTCCTTGGTGCAGGTCGCCGGTCGAATATCGAGGCCCTCATGGCCGCCGCCGGGGCAAAGATCCTGATCGCGCGAGCGCTTCTCGCAGAACGTGTCCTGCCACGGATAGGCGTAGTTCTCCGGATTGCACTGGCCGCCATCCATGCCGTTGAGCGATCCGTAATAGCCGCCATAGCGATAGACCTGCGAATTGAGATAAGCGCGTTCCGCGACAGGGAAGAGAATGTCAGGCCGGTAAACGGTTTCATCAACAAAGCCGGGGCCGCTGTCGGGCAGCAATTCGCCGACGGGAACGTAAGAGAATACGTCGCCGGTTTCGTCGGTGAGGTCGGCGGACGGCGCCGGCGCGTCATCGCCCCCATCAGCGCCTTCGTCAGCGCCCTCGTCTGCTCCTCCATCGTTGTCGTCGCCGGTCTCGTCCGGCGTGTCGACAGGCTCGTCCGGTCCATCGCCGCCGTCCGCGACGGGCGGCGCATCGTCTCCCGCCGACCCGTCGTCGGCGCGCCGGGTTTGGTCCCAGTAAAGCGCGGCGAGAAGGACCGCGATGGCGATGACGCCGATCAGGAAATCGCTGGCGGCGCCGCCTTTTTGCGCGTTGCGGTTGCTCATGGCGTGTCCTCCAATGGGCCGTTGAGGAGCGCCATGGACGAGGCGAGCTCGATGATGAAGTCGTCTTCGAGACAGCGCGCATCCGTATCCGGCTCATCGCAGATCAATGACAGCACATAGCCGATATTAAACCGCGAGAAGGAAAGGTCGGTCGAGCTTTCACTCCGTGTAATGACGTAGTCGGCGTTCAGCCCGGGCAGCGGCGGGCGCGCCTTGCGCTGCTCCATCAGGCGCGGGCGCGCCGATCGTTCAAGGACGAGGCGTTTCGCCGATCCCGACATGCGCATATCAACGCCATCGTCGACTTCAGCGATCGCGGTGTAGGCGTTCGGCTGTCCGATGACTTGCACGGTTTCAAGAACGCGTTGTCGGCTCGGAACGAGCAGCGGGATCAGCACCCGTTCGATCTCCGCTGGCCGTACCGTCTTCAACCGTTCGGCGCTGAGCGCGCGCACGCCGTCCAAGCGCTCCTGCACGACTGTTGTCGCCGCGGCGACGCTGGAAAAGCGCGAAGCGTCGCGGCGGCGCGTTTCTTCGGCCATTCGTTGAACCGCGGTCCAGTCGGCGATGGCGCTTTCAGACCGCAGAGGCGGACGGCCGATAGGGGGCGGCGCAAGGCGCGGGCGCGTCTGCGCGCGCTCTTCGAGGAAGGCTTTGATGCGTTCAATCGGGCGCGGCTCGCGGGGCTGCGCTAGGAGCGCCGTGCTCATCAGCGCCGTCGCGACGCCGGCGAGAAGCCAAAGGCCGTATTTTCGCATCATCAACGCTCCGTCAGTTTGAACTCGATCCTTCGGTTCTGGGCCAGCGCCGCAGCCGAATAGCCGGAGACCAACGGGAAGTCGGCCCCGAGACCGCTGGCGACGAGCCTTCGCGAGGGCACGCCGCGGCTTTCAAGATAGCGCGTCACCGCGAGCGCGCGCGCCGCGGACAAGCCCTTATTGTCGACAAAGCGGGCGGCGCATGCGGGCCCGAGCGGCGTTGCGTCTGCGTGGCCGTCAACGCGCATCACCCAATTCTGGATCGCCTGCGTATCCTCGTCGTCCTCGCGGCCGGCGACCTGCGCGGCGATGCGCCGATCGATCTCCAGAATCGCGCCGGCGACGCCGTCGAGGCTTTGTTGCGCCGCTGCGGAAAGCGTCGCCTGGCAGGAGCCGAACAGCGCATCGCCGCTGACGATGAGCCGGTCGCCGCGCACGTCGACGCCTTCAAGCCCTTGCAGCGCCGCGCGGGCTTCCTCGAAGAAGCGCGAGCGCACCTCCTGCAGCTCCTGGACCTTGCGGGCGAGGGCGGCGTTAAGGCGCTGGGAGAGATTTTCAATTTGCGCCTGCTGTTCGCGGTCCTTCGCCTCGGCCGCATCAAGCGCTTCCTGCAGGCTGGCGAGTTGGCGGCGCAAGGCGGCGATCTGCGCGTTCAAGGTCGCGATTTCGCTTTTCTGTTCCTCGGTCAACGCCTTTTCCGCCTCGAGTTCCTCGGCCGATGCAGCGACGGCGGCGCCGGCGGCGGCGAGCGCGGCGGTCTGTTCAGCGATGGTTGTCTCAAGGGACAGAACCTGCGCCTGCAATCGGTCTCTTTCCGACTGGGCGAGGCCCAATTGGTCATTAAGCGAATTGATTTGCGCGATGAGGCGCGCGAGTTCTGAATCTTTGTCGGCGAGTTCCTGCTTCACCGTGTTGAGGCGATCGCCGAGATAAAACTGCGCGACGACGAAGATCGACAAGACGAACATCAGGACGAGCAATAGCGTCGACAAACCATCGACAAAGCCCGGCCAGATATTGGCCTCGGCTCTCGTGCGCCGTCGCGCCATGACTACTCTCCGCCGCCGACGCGAATAAGGGTGCGATTGAGCGCGCGAATTTCGTCCTTGAGCTCAGCGGTCTGGCCGGCGCTCGCCTTGATTTGCGTCTCGGTGTTTGCAGCAAGCGCGGCTTCCAGGCTGTTGAGCGCGCTCGCGAGATCGGAAAGGTCCTCGGCTGTGTAATTCGACGCGCTCGAGGTCTGTCCGCCGCCGCGAACGGTCTCCGTCTGACCTGCGAGCCAGTCCTCAAGATCCGTATAGAAACGGTTTTGCGCCTGGCCCGCCTGAAGATCGAGAAAGCCGACAACGAGGCTGCCGCCGAGACCAAAGAGCGAGGACGAAAAGGCCGTGCCCATGCCCGAGAGCGGCTCCTTCAAATTGGTGATGAGCTGGGCGACCGCGTCCTCGGCGTTGCCGCCGGCGTTGGCGAGGCCGCTGATCGTCGCCGCGACAGCGTTCACGGTTTCAAGAAGTCCCCAGAAGGTGCCGAGCAGGCCGAGAAAAATCAGGAGGTTCATGATGTAGCGGCCCATCTCGCGGGCCTCGTCCATCCGCGTGCCGACAGAATCGAGCATCGAGCGCGTCGATTCAGGCGAGAAGCGCACGCGGAAGTCCGTCTCCGCGAGCAGCGCCGAGAGCGCGCCGATCAGGGCGGGCGGATAGCGCATGCGCCGGGTCGAGGGGTCTACGCCGTCGCGAAAGCCCTCGATCCATTTGACCGACCGGCTGACCGTCTCGGTGAGATTGAAGTGATAAACGACGCCGAGGAACAGGACGAACAGGATCAGCCCGTTGAGCGCCGGGTTGGCGCTGAAGGCGCTGACCAGCAGGTTGGTCGGCTGCGGGCTCAAGGGCGAGAGGTAAAACACGACTGCGCTGACCAATAAGAGAAAGATCAGCATATTCAGGACATAGCGGCCTGGCCGTGCAAACCGGACCGTTCTTTCGCGTGAACGCGCCATCGAAACCCCTTATCCCCTTGCTCCCGGCCGCGCCCGCTGGCGACAAGCCCCCGAGAAACCTTCGTCAGTGCTGCAATTCTAATGCAAAAAGCCCCGCCGGCGAAAGGTTAACCGCGTCGGGGCCCGCCCGCAATCTCGTTGGTTCGGTAAAGACGGGCGCAAATTGGCGACTGGCGCGCCGCGCGCGCGTTTGAGGACCGATGCGCCTGCGCACGCAAAACGTGCAAACGCCGCGCCGGCAAACTGAGAAAAAGCGCCCGCGCCGGGCGGGCGCCGTCCAGTATTCGGTCAAGGTCCGTGTCTAAAGGGCGCCCATGTCCTGCACCTCGACCGGGCCGATTCCGGCGGCCTCCACCTCGGCGCGGATTTTTTCCGCATCGCCGATGATGACCCAGACAATGCTGCCGGGTTTCACCACCTCGCGCGCCGCGGCGGCGACCTCGGCGGTGGACAGCGCCCTATATTTTTCGGGCAGCGTTTCGGGATAGTTGAAGGGTCGGCCGAAGCGGTTGCTCGACAACAGGCTGCCCAAAACAGCGCCGGCTGTCTCATACTGGCCAGGCAACGAGCGGACATTGTCGAGAACGACCTTCCCCAGCTCGTCGGCGGTCGCCGGCTCGCCGTTCAGGTAGCTCGCCATTTCGGTTTTTAATTCGGCGAGCGAGGCGCCGGTCTTGTCGGTCTGGACCGGCGCGAAAATGATGAAGGGCCGCTGCGCTTCCGCGCCGAGGAGCAATGTGCGCGATCCATAGGACCAGCCCTTGTCCTCGCGAAGATTGAGATTGATGCGGCTGACAAACCCACCGCCGAGTATCTCATTCATCGCTTCAATGGCGATGTTGTTGTCGACGCCGGTGGGCGGGGCGACATGGCCGGCGAGAATGAAGGATTGCTCCGAGCCCGGACGGTCGATGATCAGCGCGCGCTGGCCGTCGGGGAGCGCAACCTCGTCGATGTTCTTCGACGGTGCGGCGCCGCTCGCCGTCCAGTCGCCGAAGGTTTCCTCAAGCAACGGCTTGATTTCGTCCATAGTCGTATCGCCGACGACGAAAATCGCGCCGTTGTCAGGGCGCATCCAGCTTTCCTTGAAGGCGACGAGATCGTCGCGCGCGACGGCGCCGACCGCTTCTTCCGTGCCGCTGCCCGTGAGTGGGATGCCATAGGCGTGGCCTTCGCCGTACATAAGCGGCGGCAGCAAGCGGACGGCGATCGAAACGGGGTTCGCCTTTTCCTGGCGAATGCCGGCAAGGATCAGCTGGCGCTGGCGTTCGATCTCAGCCTCGTCGAAAGTCGGCCGGCGCACAACGTCGCCAAGAAGCGAGAGCGACGGGCGAAGGTTTTCCTTCAGCGTCGACATCTGGACGCTTGTCGTATCGAGATTGGAGCCTGCGCCCAATGTCGCGCCGAGCGATTCAAGGGCCTCTGCAAGGCCGAGCGCGTCATAATCGCCCGCTCCTTCGTCGAGCATCGCGGTCGTGAAATTGGCAAGGCCCAGCATGCCGCCAGCGTCGGCCGCATAGCCGGCGTCAAATTGCAGCGCGATATTCACGACCGGCACAGTGTCGCGCGTCGCAACGAATACTTTCATACCGTTCGAAAGCGTCGTCTCGGCGATTTCAGGAAACTCAAGTTCGGTTTCGCCGGCCACAGCCGGCAGGCCGGCCGAGCGATCAACGCCGGCACCTGCGGCGGTATATTCCGGGAACGGAAGAACATCGAGCTGATGCCAGCCCTCGTTCAACCATTGGCGCGCAACAGCGCGGACGGTTTTCGGCGTCGCCGCATCCAGTTCTTCAAGCTCCGTTGCGAAATAGGCGGGATCTCCCGCCAAAAGCTCACCCTTGGCGAGCGTCACCGCCTTGCCGCCGAAGCCGCCGACTTCCTCCAGACCGCGGATGATCGAGGCCCGCGTTTTGGTGGAGACAAGATCGACTTCCTGAGCGGTGGGCCCGCGTTCGAGAAACGCATCGACGACGCGCTCCATTTCCCGCTCGACGCGCTTGACCTCGACGCCCTCTTTGACGTCGACGATAACGCCGAAGATCGACGCCATCTGCAATTCGAAATTGAAGACATCGACGCCGGTCGCGATCTGCTGATCGTAGACAAGCTCCTTGTAGAGACGGGAATTCTTGCCGTCGCCGAGGACGCTGGCGGCGATGTAAAGGTCGGTCGCCTTGGGGCTCACATCCTCAGGCGCGACCCAGACGCGATAGATCCGCGCCTGCGGCACCTGGTCATACATGGTGGCGCGGGTCGGGGCCTTGCGATCGGGGATCCACGCATCCCACTTCGTCAGCGGCGGTCCGGCCTCGATATCGCCGAAATATTTCTCAACCAACGGCCGCGCTTCTTCAGCGTCGATGTCGCCAGCGAGCACCAGGATAGCGTTGGAGGGTCCGTAATAGGTCTGGAACCATTCCTTCACGTCATCGAGGGAAGCCGCTTCAAGATCCTCCATCGATCCGATGGTCGAGTGGTGATAGGGGTGATCGAAGGGAAAGAGCGCTTCCTGAATGTTCGTGAAGACCTTGCGGCCATAGGGCTGGTTCTCGCCCTGGCGCTTTTCGTTTTGAACAACACCGCGCTGCTCATCGAGCTTTTCCTGCGTCACCGCACCGAGGAAATGACCCATGCGGTCTGATTCCATCCACAAAATCCGGTCGAGCGCCGGCGTCGGCACGGTCTGGAAATAATTGGTGCGGTCGGTGTTGGTGGTGCCGTTGAGGCCCGTCGCACCGACTTCCTGCAGCGGCTTGAACCAGTCGTCGTCATAATTCTCAGAGCCGTTGAACATCAGATGTTCAAACAGATGCGCAAAACCTGACTTGCCCTTGGGCTCATCTTTTGAGCCGACCTTGTACCAGACCGAGACAGCGACCACGGGCGCCTTGCGGTCTTCATGGACGACGACCGTCAGGCCGTTGTCGAGCTCGAATTTCTCATACGGGATCTCGATGTCTTGCGCCTGCGCGCCGGCGGCTAAGACGAGGCTCGCGGCGGCTGCGGCCGCGGTCAGGAATTTCATGCAACTCAGCTCCAATATGGTCGCCCTGCACAGGCGAGGATCGTAAGACATGACGGCCGGTTTTTCGGTCGTCAAGCGCTGCGCCGCCTCTTCGCCGTTTGCGGGTCTCGGCTCGTCGCACCGAACGGCGAGGGGCGCGCCTGACGGCCTTGACGCAGACCCGAACCCCTCGGCAAGCTTGGTGTGCAGGGGCAATGAGGGAGAGCGCATGTTCATCGGCCATTATGGGCCCGCGGCCGCCGTCGCTGGCTCGCGCGTTAAGCTCTGGCACGGTTTTGTCGCCGTTCAGTTCCTCGATATTCTATGGGCGCCGGCGATTTTGACGGGCGTTGAGAAAGTCCGCATCGTCGAGCGCTTCACCGCCTCGAACCATTTCGATCTCTACCATATGCCGTATACGCACAGCCTTTTAATGGCGGGCGTGTGGAGCGTTATCGCCGGCGGGCTCTATGCGCTCGTTCGCCGGCAGGCGGGCGTCATCGGCGGGATCATTATCGGCGCGCTTGTCTTTTCTCACTGGCTTTTGGACTTCGTCACCCATAAGCCGGATCTGGCGCTCTGGTTCGGCGGCCCGAAAGTGGGCCTCGGGCTTTGGGAGAACCGCCCTCTCGCGGTCAGCGCGGAATTCGCCTTCGTCGTCGCCGGCTTTGCGATTTATCTCGCGCGGACAAGCGCGCGCGGCGCCGGCGGAACGCTTTCGCTCGCGCTGCTCTTTGTGCTGATGGCCGTGGCGCAGCTGATTGGGAATTTCGGGCCTCCGCCGGGAAGTCCGAACGAGGCCGCTTATTCCGCTATCGGATCATATGTCGTTTTCGCTGCGCTCGCAGCCTGGGTCGACGCGACGCGAGACGTCAAGTCGGCGCCGAAAGCCTAATGTGGGGCGCGTTTTGCGAGAATGCGCGGCAGCGTGCGCCGGCAAATGCCGAGGCCGCTCTTGAAAATCAACATCGACATATTGCCGGAGGAAGATTCGGCGAACGGTTGGACGGCGATCCTGCCGTCGCGCCCGTCGCGCCCGGCCCTTGAGGGTCGCCGCGTCTTTGATTGGGCGGTTCTCGGCGCGGGCTTCACCGGCCTCGCCGCCGCCCGTCGGCTCGCGAGGGCAAGGCCGGACGCGCGCATCGCCGTGATCGATGCTGGCGCGGTCGGCGACGGCGCGTCGGGGCGCAACTCCGGGTTTGCAATCGACCACGCGCATTCCCTTGGCGGCGCTGAAAATCCTGTGACCGCGCACGCGCAAAACCGTCTTTATAAAGAGGGGCTTCGTTCGCTGCGCGCTTTGGTCAAGGAGTACAAGATAGACTGCGACTGGCGCGACGTCGGCAAGTATCACGCCGCAAGATCGACGCGCGGCGTCCGCAAAATTTTGAGGCCGCTGGCGCATCAACTCGGCGAGATGGAGGAGACTTTCCGCTGGTGCGATCGCGCCGAAATGGCCGGCGCGCTGGGAGCCGATCTTTATCAAGCGGGCGTTTACACGCCAGGAACTGCGCTCGTGAATCCAGCAGCGCTCGTGCGCGGCCTCGCCGACGCTCTGCCCGAGAATGTTACCGTATTCGAAAACAGCGCAGTTCGGGCGATCGAGGCCGGCCCGCGCGTGGTGTTAAAAACGACGCGCGGGGCGGTCGATGCGGGCGGGCTCATTCTTGCGACCAACGCCTATACGCCAGCGCATGGGGTCTATCGCGGTCGACTGTTGCCGCTCATTGCTTTCGCCAGCCTCACGGCGCCCATGAGCGAAGACCAACAGGCGGCGCTGGGCGGCGCGCGAAGCTGGGGCGTGACGCCCGCCGACGGTTTCGTATCGCCAACCATCCAACGCACCGGCGACAATCGGCTCCTGTTTCGGCTCGATATTTTTTATCGTCCGACCTTGCGTCTGCGCCGCCATGAACTGGCGCGCATGCGCGAGCGCCACATTGGCGCGCTGCGAGAGCGATTTCCGATGCTGGATGATCTTTCTGTTGATCACACCTGGAGCGGGTATCTTTGCGTTAGCGCCAATGAGCATTCGGCTTTTGGCGCGGTCGCGGACCGCATCTGGGTCGCCGCCGGCCATCAGGGCGTGGGCGTAACGCGTGGGACGATCGCTGGCCAACTGATCGCCGATGTCGCATTGGGCGAGGAGAATTTACTGATTGCAGAGATGCAGAAAATCGCTGGTCCGCCGGCCGGGCCGCCGCAACCCTTTCTTGATCTCGGCGTTCGCGCCAATATCGCGTGGCGGCGTGTCGCCGGCCGCCATGAGGTTTAAATTCGAAGGATAAGTCATGGGCAAGAAAGTTGTCGGGAAGCCGATCGTGATCAACGGCGCGCCCGTTCCGATTTCCCAGGCTGTCCGCGCCGGCGACTTTTTATTCATCGCCGGACAACTGGGCGTTGACGACGATTTCAAGGTCGTTGGGGAAGACATTGAAACGCAAACGAGGCGCGCGCTCGCCAATCTCGAAGCGCAGTTGAAAGCCGGCGGCGGGGAACTCGCCGACGTCGTCAAGGTCAACGCCTGGCTCGTCGATGCACGCGACTTTGCTGCTTACAACACCGTTTACGGATCAATTTTCTCGGACGCGCCGCCAGTTCGGACAACCGTTGTCTCCGACTTACTCATACCGGGCGCGCGCATAGAACTCGACGCAATTGCGTTTATTGGCTGACGCCTTCGCCGCCGGCCTAGCGCGGGGCGCGCTTTGCGAGAATGCGCTGCAGGGTGCGCCGGTGCATGCCGAGACGGCGTGCTGTCTCCGAAACATTGTGGTCGCATAACTCATAGACGCGCTGGATGTGCTCCCAGCGGATGCGGTCGGCCGACATCGGATTTTCCGGCGGCTCGGGACGTTCGCCGGGACGCGCCAGCAACGCCTTCTGCACGTCGTCGGCGTCGGCGGGCTTGGGCAGATAATCAATGGCGCCGGCTTTGACCGCCGCGACGGCGGTCGCAATGTTGCCATAGCCGGTGAGCATCACCACGCGGCAATCTTCGCGCCGGTCGTGGATCTGATTGACGACGTCAAGGCCGTCTCCGTCCTCAAGCCGCAAATCGACGACGGCGAAAGCCGGCGCCAGATCTTTCAGGACCACCTGGGCGTCAGCGACGCCGGCGGCGAGGATCGGTTGGAAGCCGCGTTTTTCCATCGCCCGACCAAGCCGGGTGCGGAACGGTTCGTCGTCGTCGACGATCAACAAAGTCGCGTCGGCGGGAATGGTTGCGTCCCCCGCGCGGGCGTCGTCAAGATTGGGCGCGTCAGTCATTTTTCGGTGCTTCTTTTATCTTTTCGAACGCGGAGAAAATGCGCTCTCGGCTTAGGATTTTCAAGCAGTTGCGTCACCGGCGCGCACCCTTTTGGGCGTCATTGCGCCTTGTTCCGGCTGCGCGACGATCGCTGCGAGCGGCCAGGAAACGCGAACACGCGCGCCTGACCCCATCGCGCCGGGTTTAGCGGGGCGGTTCGACCAGGCGATCGTCGCGTCAGTTCCTTCAAGGAGCGCTTTGGCGATGAAAAAGCCAAGCCCCATGCCGCCGGTGCGCTGGCTCATAGGCCGGCCTCCGGGGCGTGCGGAATCGCGCGACGACACATAGGGCTCGCCAAGGCGGGAGAGGATTTCAGGCGCAAAGCCGGGGCCGTCATCGTCAATCGTAACGGTCAGCCGCTCCCGGTCCCAGAAAGCGATCAGGCGAACATCGGCGCGCGCGAAGCCGATCGCGTTCTCGATGAAATTGCGCAAGCCGTAAACGATCTCGGGGCGCCGGCGCAGCACCGGCTCGGGCGAGCCGTCGCGGCTTTCCGCTTCGATCCGCAGGGCCGGGCTCGCAGCCTTTTCAAGGAACGGCGAGGCGGCCTCTTCGAGCAGCGTCTCAACGTCAATGCGGTCATGGATCAAATCGCCGGCCTCGCCATGGCTCGACAGCCGGCCAAGGATTTCCCGGCAGCGTTTGGCCTGATCGACGAGAAGGCCTGCGTCTTCGGCGAGGGGGCTGTCTTCGGGAAGCTCGCTTTGCATTTCCCGCGCAGTCAGCTGAATGGTCGCCAGCGGCGTGCCGAGCTCATGCGCGGCGGCGGCGGCGAGACCGCCTAGCGCGGAGAGCCGCTGTTCGCGGGCGAGGACGGTCTGCGTCGCGGCGAGCGCTGAGCGCACCTGCATCGACTCCGCTGCAATCCGGTGCGCGTAAGCGGCGAAAAAGAGTATCGTG
The DNA here is from genome assembly GCA_039819305.1 of Pseudomonadota bacterium. GTDB lineage: Bacteria > Pseudomonadota > Alphaproteobacteria > Caulobacterales > Parvularculaceae > Hyphococcus. The sequence continues at coordinate 1,157 of JBCBSE010000012.1, read as the reverse complement.
AAAGAGAGCGCCGCCCATACGCCGAGCTTGTAGATCGGGGCGAGCTCCAGCGTTTCGCCGGGCCGCCAGGGGAGCGGCATGTGATAAAGCGCGAGAACCGAGACGCCGACAAGCGCGAGCGCTGCGATCAGCGCCGTATATCGCAGCGTCAAAAAGCTCGCCGCGATCGTCACCGGCGCGATGATCAGCGCAGAGAACGGATTTAAAAGCCCGCCCGTCAGCGCCAGGAGCACGCAAAGCTGGATGATGTCGAAGGCGATGAAGGCGCCCGCTTCCTGGTCGGTCAGAAAGCGCTGCGGCGAGAAGCGCAGGATCGTGAAGAGATTAAGCCATGCGCTCGCCGCAATGACGATCATGCAAAGCCCCAAGGGCAGGGGGAAACCAAAGGCGAGGTGCACGATCGCGATGGCGACGCCCTGACCGCCGACGGCGAGCCAGCGCAAGCCAGTCAGCGTGCGCAGACGCACCGGGCCGCGCGAGGCGTCGACCGAGCCATGGAGATCGCCTGCGATCGTCGCTTGTTGGGGCTGCGTCATCTGGTCGGTTCTAGACCTGCTGCATGATGCTCGAAAAGGCGCTATCAGCGACGCGGCGTCAACTCTGGAACTTGCCGCATGTTTATCCGATCCTCGAATATAATCGTTGTTTCCGCCTTTGCCGCGCTGCTCGCCGCCTGCTCGGGCGATGATGCGTCCAAGGGATTAGCGCCAATGGACGGCGTCATCCGTCTCTCAGACGCCTTTACCGGCGAATTCGAACTCGTCGACAAAACCGGCGCGACGCGGACCGACGAGGAGTTCGAAGGCAAGGTGATGCTCGTCTATTTCGGGTTCACGCATTGCCCCGACGTCTGCCCCATCGACGTGCAGGTGATGAGCGCGGCGCTCAATGAACTTGGCGATAACGCCGGCGAAGTGGCGCCGGTCTTCATTTCCGTCGATCCCGAACGGGACACGCCAGAGGCGCTGCGCGATTATTTCGCCTTCGACGATCGCATCGTCGCGCTCACGGGCTCTGTCGACGCCGCCGAGGATGCCAAGACGAGCTTCAAGCAATACGCTCAGAAGCAGCCGCTTCCTGACAGCGCGCTGGAATACACCGTCAATCATGGCCGGTTTTTCTACATCGCCGATCGCGCCGGCCAGCCGCAATTCGCG
>JBCBSE010000011.1:0-75044 GCA_039819305.1 Pseudomonadota bacterium | reverse complement strand
GTTTGAGGTGCGCCCTGGAGAATTATTGTGCCTATACGGCCAAAGTGGATCGGGGACATCAAACGAAACGCCGCGCAATGACGGCTCGCGCGCCGTCGGATAGCGGAACGAGATCTTGTCAAAAACGACGTGTCCCTTGAAGCTGCGGGGTACCGACGGCCCGCTGTTGGGCTCGCGCTCAAGCGGCATTTTCATCAGGCGGTCGACCTGTTGAATGCTTTGCAGCGTCTGGCCGAGCGTAAGGCCGCTTAAAAAGATATTGCGAATGGGGCCGAGAACGCGCCAGGACAACGCCATGACGGCGATGAGCGCGCCGGCGCTGAGATCGCCCGCGATCACCATACCGGTGCCGAGCGTCAGGATAGCGACGCCGGCCATGGCGACCATGGATTGCGAGAACGTCTGAATTAGAAAATTGACGCCGCGGGCCTTCATATTCGCCGACGATGCTTCAGCCGACAGACGCCGGTGCCGCTGCCGCCAGATATGCTCAGCCCCCAGATCGCGAATGGCGCGTTGAGAGGAGACGGCTTCCACCGTCAAATTGTTTAGTTGCGCGCGCTTATTGCCGGCCTTGCGCACGAGGCGGGCCGTGCGCGGCAGCGCCCAGGCCGCCATCACTGCATAGAGGCCGACAAGCGTGATCGGCGCCCACACCAAAGGCCCGCCGATAAACGCAATCACAATCACAAATAACAAAACGAAAGGCAGGTCGAATATCGCGTTGGCGAGGGGGCCGGTGAACGCCTCGTGCAGCGACGTCATCTGCCGCAACCGCGTCAACTGCGCGCCGATCGGCGCATCTTCGGTATGGGAAAGCGTTAGGTGCATGAGCTGCCGGAAAACAGATTCGTTCAGCTGTTCGTCGAGCCTTGCGCCAAGATAGGACTGCATCCGCACCCGGATCTGACGCAGCGCGATATCGGCCGCCGCCACAATCAGAATTCCGATGGTGAGCCCGATTAAGACGTCAAAGGATTTCGTGCCAACGGCCTGATCATAGACCGCCATGACGAATAGCGGGGGCGCCAGCGCCATAAGGTTGACGACAAAGCTGACCAAAAAGATCTGAACCACGACCGGCTTGAACGCGCCGAACATTGTCTCGGACCAGTTTGTCGAGGGCTGCGCGTTGGCGTCGCGTTGTTCTATGGTCTCCGGGAAAATCGCGGTGCCGTCGAGTTCGTCGTGAGAGACAACCTTGCTTGTCTTCTGTTCCGCGTCGAACAAGACGATGTCGCCGTTGTCATTGCGCTTTTCAACGAGAACGACCCGACCGTCTTCGCGCAGCACGAAACAGGGCAGATATTCATCCCGGATGTTTTGCGTCGTTACGGCTTCCGTGGTCGTGTTGAAGCCGAGACGATGCAGCACCGCGCGAAACGCCGCGACGCTTCCCACGGTGTCCGCATGGGGCATGGCTTCAAAAACGCGCCGCGGGCCTTGCGACCAGCCGGTCAGCTGCAAAAAACGATGGATCGTGAGAATGCAATCGGCGTTCAGCAGGCGGCGATTTTTCGCCGGCGCGGCGAATGCGTCACGGATGCGCGCCTGCATTTTGCGAACGGGGTGTTCGCGGGCCGTCGCCAGATCACCGCCAGTTTCACCGCCATTATCATTGGCGTCTGCTGCAAGCTCCCTTAGCGCGCTCATGACGCGGCCGCCTTGGCGCCGCCATTCTGGTTGCCGATGCGCCTGACATTGCGATCGCGGATTTCGTAAACGGCATCCGCCAATTTGATTAGCGAGGGGCGATGCGTCGCAAGGATCATCGTGACGCGCCCGCGCAGTTTGTTGAGCGCGTCGATAAAACGTTGTTCGCCGGCGAGGTCGAGCGATGCGTTGGCTTCGTCAAGGATCAGCACCGACGGCGACATCGCCAAGGCCCGCGCGATGCTAAGTCTTTGCGCGGTCGGCGCCGGGATATCCCGACCGGCGGCGCTTTTCAGCATCGTGTCGTAACCCATCGGCATGCGGCTGACTTCCTCGTCGAGGCCGACAATGCGGGAAGCCGAAAGCGCGACCTTTGCGGGGCGTTCGCCAAACAGCGTCAGATTTTCGAGAATTGTTCCCCGAAAGAGCGTCGGCGTCTGGCCCACATACTGAACAGCACCGCGCGCTGCTTCGCAGGCATCGCCGTCGCCGAGAATAACGCGGCCGGCCGACACCGGCGTATCGATCATGAACAGTCGCAATAAGGACGACCGGCCCGAGCCGTCCGCGCCCTTGATGACGACAAAAGCGCCGGCCGGGATCTCGAGGCTGAGCCCTTCGAATAACGGCTCTCCATCGCCGTAGCGAACGGTCACGTCCTGAAGGGCTGCGCGCATTGGCCGAAATCTGCGATGCCGGTCGGCAGGCGACGGTGCGTCTGCGGCGTCATCTTCAAAGATTTTCTCAACTTGAGCGCGGCGATGCTTTGCGAGTTGAATTTCGTTCCACGCCGACAAAGACCGCATCAACGGTTGCAGAAGCTGCGAGGAAAGCAGCATGCAGCACGCCAGAGCGCCGAGGCTGAGGCGCCCATCAAGGACAAGCACGGCCCCGAAACCGACGATGGCGATGACCGACAGCGAAGCGTAGACGGCCGTAAAGGTTTGCGCCTCGCCAGTGATGTCGATGATGCGGCGCGTGATCATGCTGGCCGATGATTGCAGCCGCTCAAAGCGGCGCATCATCAACGGCTCCATGGCGGATGCTTTAACGGTTTGCATCGCCGATAACACTTCGATGACAAAATCGTTTTTACGCGTTTCGTGAGACTCGCGTTCCTCAATCGCATCATTGAGGGCCCGGGTGCGCCTGATGGCGAGATATCCGAAGATCGCAAACAGCGCCAGGACGACGGCGAAAACGACGCCCCCGACAAGCATAATGACGGCTGCGAAAATCGGTATGAACAGGATATCGACGGCGACGATCCGTGACTGACCGCCCAGATGACCACCCAAGCCGGTGATGGCGTTCAGTCGTTCAAGATGTTCGCTCGCTGTTGTCCGGCTATAGTGGGACGGGCGCGTTGCGAGCATTGTCGTCATCGCCTTGGCGGAGAGATTGTGAGTGAATGACGCGGCCGACCAATTCACAATGCTCGCCCGGAAATATTTCAAAAGCGCGTCAACGCCAATGACGATCACCAGCGAAACAATGAGCACGGTCAGCGTGTCAAAGGCCGCATTCGGTAAGACACGGTCATAGACCTGAAGAATCGTCAGCGGCAGCGCCAGCGCAAGCACATTGATGGCCGCAGACGCGGCATAAGTCGCAGCGCCCAATGGCGGCTCCGGCGCGACGGCGCTTGTCGACCGCTTGGCGAACGTCAATTCGGAGATGGCTGAAATAGCGTTCCGTAACATGGGGTAAAAGGACTCATAACCGCGGATGTTCAGAATACGTTTATGATTAAATCCTTTCTGAACCATAAGCGGGCTGAGGAATCGCCCAAATATTTACGATTGATTAACCAGATGGATAAGTTTCCGATTAATTTCTTGCCATTACCTTTCGGAGATATCCGAACTTGTTTTGAGTCTCATCATGGCCGATTCAAAAAAACTGACGCCGACGCCAGAAAAAACTTCGTCTGCAAATAATGACGAGGTCGCAAAGCTTACGAGCGAAGAGCTCTCCATTGAGCAGGAGCGCGCGGCGCTAAAAAAAGCGCGCGAGGCTGACGCGCCCGAGGCGGCGGGCGACGAGGGCGCCGACGCTTATGCTAATCTCCACTACGGCGACCAGAAAACCGACGAGGCCACGGATTTCGATCGCCATAGCAATGCGTCGTCCAAAGCGACGGGCGAGGCCAATGAAAGCGCTGAAAGCCAGTTAGACGGCCGGCAGGCGAAGGCGGCGGTCGACAAAGGCGATACGCAGGCGACGACGCCCGCCGATGACGCCGCGGACGCAAACGCTGTTTCAAACGCAAAACCAGCGCCCGGCGATAGTCCACGCGGAATTGTCGGCGCAGAGAACGCGGCGCCAGAGTCTCCCGCCGACGCCAGGTCCGCTGTCGCTGACGTCGGGACTGAGGATAATGCGGAGCCGGACGCCAGCATCGCCGTGCAGCGCGCGCCAGTGAATGAAGCGCCAACGCGCATCGAGCTTTCCAGCGCGTCGGTAGACGAAAATGACGCCGGCGCCGTGATTGCTACGCTCTCGGCGACAGATCCGGATGCTAACGAAACAGCGGCCTATTCGATCGCTGACGATCCGTCGGGTCTGTTTGAGATTCTCGGCGACGAATTGCGCCTGCGCGAAGGTGTCGCGCTCGATCACGAGACTCAAGGCGTCTACGAAATTGAGATCCAGGTCGAAGACAGCGCCGGCAATCTTTATACGGAGACGTTCACGATCGACGTCGGCGACGTCAACGAAACGCCGAACGATGTCTCCCTATCCAACGCCAGCGTCAATGAGAACGAGGCGGGCGCCGTCGTCGGCGCGCTTTCGGCTTTCGATCCCGATGACGGCGACGCGCTGACCTATACGGTCTCCGATGACCGCTTCGAGGTCGTCGGCGATGAATTGCGCTTAAAAGAGGGCGTATCTTTCGACCATGAAGAGACCGACGCCCTTGAAATCACCGTGACGGCGTCCGACAGCGGCGGGCTTGAAAGCGCCGAGACATTTACGATCAACGTCGCCAATGTGAACGAAGCGCCAAGCGATGTCTCTCTCTCCAACGCCAGCGTGAACGAGAACGACGCGGGCGCCGTCGTCGGAACGCTCTCGGCTTTCGATCCGGATGACGGAGATGCGCTGACCTATGCGGTCTCCGATGATCGCTTCGAGGTAGTCGGCGATGAGCTGCGCTTGAAAGAGGGCGTGTCTTTCGATCATGAAGAGGTCGACGCCCTTGAAGTCACCGTGACGGCGATCGATAGCGGCGGGCTCGAGAGCGCCGAGACCTTTACGATCAACGTCGCCGATGTGAACGAAGCGCCAAGCGATGTCTCCCTCTCCAACGCGAGCGTGAACGAGAACGACGCGGGCGCCGTCGTCGGCGCGCTCTCGGCCTTCGATCCCGATGAGGACGACGCACTGACCTATACGGTCTCCGATGATCGCTTCGAGGTCGTTGGCGATGAGTTGCGCTTAAAAGAGGGCGTGTCCTTCGATCATGAAGAGGTCGACGCCCTTGAAGTCACCGTGACGGCGACCGACAGCGGCGGGCTCGAGAGCGCCGAGACCTTTACGATCAATATCGCTGACGTCAACGAAAGCCCGGTCGATATCGCGCTCACGCCCATCTCGGAATCAGGAACGCTCTCGCTCAACCAGAACGGCGGCAATGATGACGTCGCGGTCTCATCAAATGTCGTCGGATTTCCCACCGATGCGCTCACGGTCGAGGTGGCGTTTTCGTCTTCGCAGACAGATGTCGGCTCAGGCGTTCCCTTGTTTTCCTACGCCGCCAACACCGGCTCGAACAACGAAGCGTTGATCTGGCTCGAGACCTCCAGCGGCAATATGACGATCTATCTCGCCGGGCAGCGCGTTGACACCGGCGTCCCGAATGCGTCGCTGCTCGATGGCGAGCCGCACCAGGTCTCCTTCACCTGGAACCAGGCGAGCAACGATCTGCGCGTTTATGTCGATGGCGAAGAAGCCTATTCGACGAGCATCAACATCCGCGATCTGCGAGCGGACGGCACCGTCACCTTGGGGCAAGAACAAGACACTGAAGGCGGTCGCTTCGATACCAACCAGATCTTCGAAGGCGAAATCGGCGAAGTGCGTATTTTCGATCACGCGCGCACTGCGGAAGAGATCGCCGACAACGCCGGGGCGCCTCTTCAAGATCCAAGCGCGATCAGCGGCCTCGTTTCCAACTGGACGATGGACAGCGCAGTGGGTGGTCTCGTCGCCGATGCGGCCGGCGACAATGATCTGGTCCTGTTGAACGGCGCTTCAATCGAGGAAGGCCAGTCTTACGATGAGCCGACTGTCCTCGAAAACGAACCGGGCGCGGTTGTCGGCGTCTTGTCGGCGCATGATCCGCAAACCGGCGGCGAGGTTGCCAATTTCGCGATCGCAGACGATCCGTCGGGACTGTTTGAGATTTCCGGCATTGAAGTGAAGCTCAAAGAGGGCCTTTCGGTCGATTTTGAAAGCCAGGGCGCATACGAGATCACCATCGAGGCGACCGGCGCCGGCGGCGAGACGGCCCAGCAGACTGTCACGATCAATGTCGCCAATGTCGATGAAGCGCCCGAGAATGTCCAATTTGATCCTGTCGGCGGCGCGAGCGCGCTTTCCCTTAATCAGGACGGCGGCGCCGACGATTATGTCATCGCATCGGACCTTGAAGACTTCCCGACCGACGCCTTGACGATCGAGGTCACATTCGCCTCTTCGCAAACAGATGTCGGCAATGGCGTTCCATTATTCTCCTACGCCGCCGACAATGGATCGAACAACGAGGCGTTGATCTGGCTCGAGAGCTCAAGCGGCAATGTTCAGCTCTTTCTGGCCGGACAGAAGATCAATTCGGGCGTCCCGAATTCGTCCTTGCTCGATGGCGAACAACATCACGTTTCCCTGACATGGGATCAGGCGACGAACGAAATCCGCTTTTTTGTCGACGGCGAAGAGGCGTTTTCATCGAGCATCAATATTCGCGATTTGAGGGCCGACGGCACGCTGGTTCTGGGCCAAGAGCAGGACGCCGAGGGCGGCCGCTTTGACGCCAATCAGATTTTCGAAGGCGAGATTTCCGAGGTCCGGATCTTCGACCATGCGCGCACGGCGCAGGAGATCGCAGGCAACGCCGGCCAACCATTAAGTGATCCAGAGACAACGCCCGGCCTTGTCAACAATTGGGTCATGTCGGCGTCCGATGACGACGAAATCGAGGACCTCGTTGGCGACGACGAGCTTGAACTGAATGGCGACGCCGCGATTGTCAGCTTGGACAATGGCGATGTGGCGACGGTGGTTGAAAACGCCGTCGGCGCCGTTGTTGGTTCGATCTCCGCCACTGATCCACAAACCGGCGCTCCGGTGACGCAGTTCGCTATCGCCGACGATCCGTCGGGAATGTTTGAGATCGTTGGCGATCAGCTGAAACTGAAAGCCGGGCTGTCGCTCGATTTTGAAACGCAGCCGTCGCACGATGTCACCCTTGAGGCGATTGGCTCAAGCGGCGAGTCGACCCCGCTTACCGTGACGATCAATGTCACTGACGTCGATGAAATCAATCTTATCGAGGGCACGAACGCTGCTGACAGGCTAAACGGCACGAACGGCGCCGACGAAATCATTGGCCGCGGCGGCAATGATCGCATCTCTGGCCGCGGCGGCGACGACATCATTTTCGGCGACGGCGGACGCGACAATATCCGCGGCGGCGCCGGCGACGACATCATCGACGGCGGGCGCGGCAATGACGTGATCCGCGGCGACGCGGGCGCCGACGAATTGCGCGGCGGCGCAGGCAATGACACGCTCTTTGCTGATGCGGATGATACGGTCGTTGAGGGCGGCGGCGGCAACGATCGCGTGGTCGTGCAAGGCGGCGGCGATTTCTCAATCGACATGACCGCCTCCGGCGTTGAACGCGTCGATGGCGGCGCCGGCAATGATGCGATCGACGCAACAGGTGCCTCGGCGCGCGTGCGGCAATACGGCAATGGCGGCGACGACACGCTGACCGGCGGCGATAACCGAGACACGCTCTATGGCGGCGATGGCGACGACGTCATAGACGGTGGCCGCGGGCGCGACACGATCCGCGGCGACGCCGGCGCAGACCAATTACGCGGCGGCGACGGCAACGACACCCTTTACGCCGATGGCGATGACACGGTCGTTGAGGGCGGGGCGGGCACTGACCGCGTCATTGTGCAGGGGAATGACGATTTCTCCATCGACATGACAGCTTCAAGCGTTGAACGCGTCGATGGCGGCGCCGGCAATGATGCGATCGACGCAACAGGCGCCACGGCCCGAGTGCAGCAATATGGCAATGGCGGGAACGATACACTCATTGGCGGCGAGAACCGGGATACGCTCCGCGGCGGCGACGGCGACGATGTGATTGACGGCGGCGGGGGCAATGACACGATCCGCGGCGACGCTGGCGCCGATGAATTGCGCGGCGGCGCGGGCAATGACAGGCTATTCGCCGACGCCGACGATACCGTTGTCGATGGCGGCGCCGGCAATGACCGCGTTACCGTGCAGGGCGATGGCGACTTTTCCATCGACATGACCGCGTCCAGCGTTGAGCGCGTCGATGGCGGCGCCGGCAACGATACAATAGACGCGACCGGCTCAACCGCGCGCGTTCGGCAGTATGGCAATGATGGCGACGATACGCTGATCGGCGGCGAAAACAGGGACACCCAACAAGGCGGAGCCGGCGATGATATCATCTTCGGCGGCGGCGGCCGGGACAATATTCGCGGCGGCGACGGCGCGGACGTCTTGTCGGGCGGCGATGGACGAGACAATATTCGGGGCGATGCTGGCGATGATACGATCATCGGCGGCGCCGACCGCGATACGCTGAATGGCGGCGACGGCGCTGACGTCTTTGTTTACGAAATGGGCGACGGGGCCGATCGCATCAATGGCGGCGGCGGTGGTTGGACTGATACTATTCAGCTCGCTGATGGCGCGACGCCGCTCGGAGATTACGGCATTGATTGGACGATCGAAGTGACAGAGGGCTCTATTATCTCTGTCGAAGAAGATCGGATCACGCTGAGCGACGACGCCGACGGATCGATCGTTCTTTCCGACAATACGACGGTTCAGTTCACAAACATCGAAGAGATTACGATCTAGTCCGGCGATGGGCCGTCATTGACGGCGAATGCCTGAAGGATCGCGCCCGTGGCCGCGGCCAGTTCATATTGGCTAACGCGGAGATCAAATTCAGCTTGAGAGAGGCTGATTTCGGCCAGCACAAGATCTCGCTGACCGTCGAGGACATCGATCACCGTGCGTTGTCCCGCCTCATATTCCAGTTGCAGCCCCTTAACCGATTGTTTCGCTGCTTCAATGCCCTTTTCAGCGGCGATCCGCTTGAATTCCGCTTGCGCCAGTTGCCGCCAGCTGCGCATCACGGTTTCCTCGGTTTCAAGTCGGGTTTCGTCGAGCGCCGCGCGGGCCTCGCGCTCCGATGCTTTTGCGGAACGAAGCCCGGCGATGTTGCGGCCCTGATTGAAGATGGGCAAGCGCAGACGCGCGACCAACTGATACTCCTCGTCGTCGCCAGCGAGCGCCTGGTCGGCGCCAAAGCGTTGGAAGTAGCTGCCCTCCAGGGTAATCCGCGGCGCGAAGTCGCCGCGCGCCGCGTCCTTTGAATAACGCGCCGCTTCTAGTGCGGCTTCACCAGCGCCGAGCGATGGATTGGCCAACTGGGCGAGCTCGATCGCCTCTGCCAGATTCTCCGGCGCGCGCGAGGCGTCATAGGGGTCCTCGGTAATTTCCGCCGGCGCATCGTGGCCGACGATCCGGCGATAGGCCGTCTCGCTGCGCGCAAGCTCGGTGCGCGCCTCGCCGAGATCGACCTGCGCCTGGGCGCGGCGGGCAAGCGCCTGCTCGACGCCGGTGCGGCCCTGGGCGCCGGCCCGTTGGCGGCGACTGACGATTTCATATTGCCGCGTGAGAAGCGCAAGATTACTCACCCGATGGGCGACGATCTCGCGCGACAGCACGACGCTCGCATGCGCGCGCGCCGCGGCGAACGCCGTTTGCTGACGCACTGATTCATAGAAATGGCCGGCCTCATCGAGGCTGGCGCGGGCGCTGCGAAACCTGTTGAACGCCGACAATCCTTGCGAAACGGGTTGAATAGCGGTGACGCCGACTGTCGTGCCGTCGCGGTCCTGCAGCGTCTGCAGCCTATTGCTGCGCAGATCTTCATCAGCATACGCCGCTGAAATCTCGACATCGGGCAGCATGCCGCCCAGCGCCGCGAACCGGTCCGCTTCCGCCGCGTCAAGGCGCGATTTCGCAATTTGAACTTGCGGATTGTTCAGAAGCGCAGCGCGCACGGTGTCGGAGACGCTTGCGCCGCTTTCCAGTCCCGTCGACGTTTCGCCGGTGTCTTTTTCGTTTTCGACATCGGGTTCGACATCACGTTCAACGACGGTGATGGCTTCAGAATAGGTAAATGATTTTGAAGAAACAGTTTCCGTCGGCGCATCGGCGCCGTCGCCATTGGGCGCACGGTCTGCAGCCTTTTCCTGCGCCGCAGCAGCGGACATGAATGTCAAAGCCCCAAATATACCGAAAAGCTGGCGCAATCTCAGTGCCATCACTAGTAACCACGTTGTCAGCTATGGAAACTAGCTTTTCGTGGTTAATGCGACGTGTAGCCTGACCTTTCAGAGCCTTAACAAACTGAATGAAATCAAGGCCGGAGCGGTCCTTGAACACGCTGCCTACGCGCCGGCGATTTCGCCATTGGCGGGGCCGGTCGTCGAGCGCGGTTTCGTTGCCTCAGAAAGCCCGTGAGCCAGCGTGTCAAAGACAACCCGGATGCGTCGGCTGGTTTTCAGTTCGCGGTGCGCGACGAGCCAGACCGGAAATCGCGGCGAGGGGAGGCTTGGAAAAACCTTTTCAAGACCAGGCTCCGCCTCGCCCAGATTGTCCGGCTGCATCGCGATCCCATAGCCGGCTTTGACGAGCTCCCAGGCGACGACCCCGTTCTCCGAGGCCGTGATGAAGTTGTCCTCGCGAATGGGAACGCCCATTTGATGCAACGGCGCCATCAACCGCACGGGATCGGCGTTGCCGACAAAGGCGTGGTCGGCGATTTCGCGCGGAGTGCTCGGGCGACCGGCGCGATCCAGATAGTCGGTTGAAGCATAAAGGCTGGCGCTGAAATCGCCGACATGGCGCGCGATCAGCTCGGGCTGTTCCGGACGCGCGTGCCGTATCGCAATATCCGCCTCGCGCTGCATCAGGTTCTGAATGTCGTTGGAGCAGACAATGCGCACCCTGACGCCCGGCGCCGTGTCGCGCAAGGGAGCGAGGAGGCCGGGCAACACCGCCGACGACATAAGGTCTGTCGCCGTAACCGTTACGTCGCCGATGATCTCTTGCGATTGGCCGTCCGCAACCATCGAGACTAACGATGCGGCCTCGCCCATGGCCCGAACATGAGTCAGCAGGTCGTGACCCGCCTGGGTAAGGAAGAGACCGCGCACGCTACGCTCTACGAGCGTGACGCCAAGCGCGTCCTCCAGCGCTGAAATCTGCCGGCCGATCGTTGGCTGAGTTGTCTTGAGCGCGCGCGCGGCGCCGCTGAACGAGCCCTCTTCAGCCGTCGCCAGAAACGCGCGGACCTGGTTCCAGTCAAACGATATTGCCTGCCAGTTCATGCGCGCGCGTATAGCAGATGCACGCTTTTCGGCAATGCGCTGGGCGATCAAGCGGGTCTATATGGCCGCCAGTTGAGAAAGGCTTGATATGTCCACGAATAATCCGCCGCAGGCGCTGGCGTCCGATCACGCGTCACCGCTCGCTTCGCGCTCTTCCAACGAAGCGGGCCCGACATCGATGCTGAGCAGCGTCGCGCCCTGGGACGCCGTCGCCGCAGGCTATGCAAGCAAGGCCGTGCAAATTTCGCGAGCCTTCTGCGAAGCCGCGCTTGAGATCATTCCGGCGGGCGAGGGCGACAATATCGCCGATATCGCCTGCGGCCCGGGAACGCTTTCCTTGCTTGCAGCAGCGCGCGGCGCGCAGATAACGGCGGCGGATTTCTCGCTGAACATGATCGAGCAGCTTGAGAAAAACGTCGCGGTGCGAAACCTCGCCAACATCCGCGCCGTTCACTGCGACGGTCAGGATCTGCCGTTCGACGACGACGCCTTCGATGCGGCGTTTTCAATGTTTGGCCTGATGTTTTTTCCCGACCGGGCGAAGGGCTATGCGCAGATGCTGCGCATCTTGAAGCGGGGCGCGCGGGGTTGCGTTTCAAGTTGGGCGCCCGTCGCCGCTTCGCCGCTCATCGGCGCGATGTGGTCAAGCCTCCGCCATGTGAAGCCGGATCTTCCCGAACCGACTTACGATGCAGCGTCGCTGGAGAACCCGGATGTATTGCGCAAGGAGATGACGGACGCCGGCTTCCGGTCAGTGGAGATATACTCGGTGAGAAAGACGACGCGTTACGCCTCCGCGACGTCGTTCTGGAGCGACATGTCCAAGGCGAGCGCGCCGATCGCGATGTTGAAAGCGGCGACGACGCCAGATGCATGGCGCGAGAAATCTGATCGCGCGATCCGCTTCCTGGAAGAGACCGTCGGACCATTCCCGACCACCCTCGCTGCGACAGCGCATTTGGGCGTCGGGCAGAAGTAGGGGCGACCCTTTCTACTAGCGCCTCAAATAGAGCGCGCATCGGGGCTCATCCTCATACCGTTATCAACGCCCACCCGCCGAGGGCTGTACTGACAAGGAAGAGAAACCCCTGCGGCATCTTCGTGATAAGGGATTGCCGGCGCATCGCACCGATGAAAAACCCAAGGATCGCAAATGCAAGCGATATAGATGTCGCGGTCCAGGTAAGATCATTGCGACCGCCTGCAATTGCACTGATTGCGAACAATCCGGCCATCGCAAGCAGGATCAAGGTCACGATATGCCAGCAGTAGAAGACCGTTGATTTGGCTGGTTCGGGCGTATCGGATTCCAGAAACGGGCGGACATCGGTTCTTGATCCAACAAAGGCATGGAGACAAGCAACCGCAAGCATCCAGACTGCGGCGAGCGCTTCGGGCAATGCAACCTCAGTCATGACTGCCTCCATATTTCGCCTTTATCAATTCGCTGAATGACGCGCCGAGGCCGGCCATCGTTGTAGCGCTGGCGTTCGGCCAAAGCGTTTGGGCGCCGACAAGTGCAGCATAGTCCAATTTCGCAAGCGTTTTTGAATCGTCTCTAGAAACGCCGCTGGATGTTTCATGGAGCATTTCCAGAAAAGCGATTCTCGCAGCGTCGACTATTTTGAGCCATCGGGCCGCGACTTTGTTTTGTTGCGCAAGCTGACGGATGCGCCCTTCCAGCCGGTGATTGATGCGGCTCGCCTTGTCATTGAGCAGCGCGGTCTTGTTCTGTGCGACGTTGTCGACTGTTTGAATTATGGCGTCCGTGTCGCGCTGCTTCCAGGTCCTCATCATCGCGTCGATGAAATCGTCATGCCCTTCAAAATGATGATAGAATGATCCACGCGTGCGCGCCGCCGCGGCGCAAAGCGCGTCTATGGTGAGCCCCGGCGGGCCCTGTTTCGCAAGTTCGCGCAGACCCAACGCGATCCAATCTTGCCTCGAAAATCTCAAACGCACCGTCTCCGCGTTTTAAAACATACCATATGTTATGGTTTGTATAATTGCAAACGCGCTGCCGTCAACTCTGACGAACCTCTTCGGAACCCTATTGACGGTGGATATTGTGCAATTCGCCGCAAAAAGGCGCTGTGGCGGAGGGGGAGGGATTCGAACCCCCGGGACGCGTAATCGCCCAACGGTTTTCAAGACCGCCGCATTCGACTACGTTGATCCAGTCGGATTTAGCACGCAACAAACAGCTCCCACGATGTCTTTCGGACTGCTTTTTCGGCCTTTCTAGACATCACCAGTTTTACGAACCGAATGTGCCGGTCCAAAAATGGAAAAGACTGCTGCTCATCGCATAACCAAGTGTCGCGGTTTCTGGCGCCAAAAGATCTGACGTTTGACTTGATCTTCGCAGACTGAAAAACGCGTATACGGAATACCTATATTTGACTTTCTCGAATCAATCGGAAGCGATACTATTGAAACTGAATTCGTTCTCTTTACGCAGGAATTTAACAATGAATACCTCGTTCATGGGCGTATGCAATAAAGCAGAAATGAAGTAATTACGCGCAATTGTTGATTGAAAATCAGATATTAGCTGATAAAATCGCGGAATCCGCCAGCCAGGGGAGGCGAGGAATGTTTCCAACTTTTCAAAGAGTAAGCGGCGAATTTTCCATTGGCCAGGCTGTTATGGGCTTAGTCGCATCGTTTGTATTGGCGCTAAATCCGGCAGCAGCTAATTCTTCTGCGCTGCAGTATGAAGAGAGCAGTCCATCCAGTTCCACTAAATACAATGAGTTTTTGGAGTTGTATCCGCATGCGGAGGGCTATTTCTCTTTGCCTCTTTGCGCTGGCGAGCAAATACCCGCTGAGGTTCTCGCTACTGAGATTGAACAGAAAGCCGAGTTCACGGTCTTTGCGTATGTCTGGTACATTGAAACGAAAGCAGCGCCTTTCTATCGCGACTCTTGGTACGACAAAGTGGACAGCGACGGATGTATCTCGTCTCCTATCGCGACTTCTGCGGACAGTTGCCCGCCGGGCGTAATGTGTCGAGTGCAACCAGACGATTCAGGGCCGGGTCCCGCTCCATGGCCTGGACCTGGGCCCGGGCCTGGTCCGACGCCGGAAGACGGTCAGCTGCAAGAGCTGCTAGAATATCGCAGCGATTTTTGCCCTTGCGCGTCGTGGTGTAAGCCACACAAGAGATGCTAGACCATCGCAGCAATTTATTCCCACGAAGCGTGTTGGTAGAAAAAAACGAAGAGACGTTGCATCAACACCACGGCGCCTCAGGGCACCAATTGATATCAAGTTGTTCGGACATGCCGAAGCCAAATGCGCCAGGCGGCTCCGAAATGCATCTATCCTGTTCAAAAGTACTCAACCAGCTCTCGCGATAACTCACCGACGACATCTCGAAAAGCGCATAAATATAGGAAAACACCGCCAATCGTTCGCGATCCCGAACGCCGTAATTTTCTGGAGCTCGGAGTTGAACGACTTCTTGCGGAATTCTTGTACCAGCACACAATGACATCTCAACGTAATCGGCGGCGCTCGGATGTTCGGTCAGAAAATCATTGTATGCGGACCCGCCGGCATTTATCGTTTTGCCGTATCCGTAACTATCAGCGTTGAAAACGAGGGGAGCCACTTGCGATGGTTCTGATTGCGTAGTCGACATGGAGGTGCAACTGCTAGTCAATACGCAGATTAACGCTGCTGCTTTTAACGGACGATTTTGCATTGCAGTTCTCCCAAAATGCCTACCGATTTGCCGATAATTGCGATCGGCTCAAATAACTCAACGCGGACCACGACGTCGAGGTAGTAGAGGAACTCCAAACGAAAGACATGCATGGTCTGCCTGGAGAAAGCGCGATGAACATCGAAGAAGAATCTATTCAGAACCTGGTGCCGCGTCAAACGGACTCGAATTGCGCCATGTGATACTTCAGAGAGTGATGCGTGATTGATTTTTAGTCGGAAAGTTTGCGTCGATCGTTTTCAATAACGGAGCGGGGTTGGGAATGAACAGCGTCGTTGAACGTCTAGAACTGAGATTGCGGTTAAGCGCTCTATCATTTGTTTCAATAATCTTGTTGGGAGCCATTAACGCACCGACATTTGTCTCGAGTGAAAGTGCAAATTATTCCGCCGATCGCGCAGCAGGCTACGTTGGCGAATTCGGTAACTCATCCTTCCCTGCTACAAGCGCGAGTTTTCCGCACGAAGAAAAAGTACAAAGTCTTACCGCTGGGATTGGTCAAGAAGCGTCCCTAGCCGTCATCGCGAGTGTCGATCAAAACCATGAAGACGATTGGAGATTTGGTGATCTAAGCACGCCGGTGCTCAGAACCGAACTGGGCCGTCATGCCAGCCATATTACAGGAATCTCGATTGGGGCTGACGAAAGAACGCTGGCGACTAGCGGACATGACAAAACGATTAGAATTTGGCGTATCGCAGATGTCGGAGCGGATGCTCTTGAATTGCTGTCTGTCTTGCGGCCACCGATTGTAAAGCCCCGTGGCGAAGATGCTCGGTGGCAGACTCTCGAGGGGATTTTCTTTGATGTCGCCCTATCAAAAGATGATAAATATGTCGCTGCTTGCGGCATTACAGGATGGATGATTTCCGGCCAGCCGGTTGTCTATATATACAATCTTGAAACAGAGGAGATGGATTCAGTTTTGCCACTGTCAAACGCCACTTCGATCCGCGAATGTACAAAACTCGCTTATACGCAAGACAACGAAAATTTGCTGATTGGCACATTTAGCGGTGAGATGTTGGTGTTCGCTAATAAACCGGGCGCGCGCAAATATGTCGATAAGAAAAACATTGCGTCAGACGGAATATCTGCGGTTATTGGAATAGTTTCGCATGACGATAAAATCGTTGTTGCAACAAACAATGGCGAGATCCGTGTATTCGACAGCGACTTGAACGAATTAGCTAGAAAGAGCTATTCTGATGATCTGCGATTAAGTGATATCGACTTATCATATGACGGCCGATTTATTGCGGCGAGCTTCGAAAACGAAATTCGAATCGACATTCTCAAATTGGACAACTTGAACGGACGCGAATTTGATGCGGGCGAAGCGTGGCTTTCGGAGTTCAATGACATTCGCACGATCAAATGGTCGAAGTATCGGCATACGTTGCAAGTGGCCGGCGATTTTCGCAATGAATTGGGAATGCAGGCAATAAGAGAGGTGGAGTTTCAGGAGGTTGCAGATGATCCGATGGTTTATGTCTCGATTTACTCGGATATCGAAATAGATGACAACAAGCCTATTGAATTGCTTCGCGTCCGGAAAAGAGGGGACATAATCTTCGCCAACGACGCAGGACAACCCCAGATTGTTTATGCCGATGCAGTGTCGGCAAAAGTCAAGCGATCTGTATACAAGAGTTACCCCTCTTACGCATCAGCAAATCGATCGGCCGGCGATCTTGCTATCTCTGATGATGGCGAATTTGTATCGGCACCAGTCGAATTGCCATATTCCGGCCGATTGAACATATCAATACGCAACCGGAACGTCTCATTCACTGAAGACTTTCAGTCTAAAGAGTTCTTTCAACACGGCGAACTGAAGACGCCGAAAATTCAACACGATTTAGTTTCGATCGACGATTGGTCCGAAAATGAATCGCCGACCTGTGATGGAAACCCGTTCGTCGACAGCTTTCACACTGAAGAGGAATTCCTATCACTTGCATTTTCGCGGTCATCAAAAGGATTTGTGCTTGGATCCGAAAGAGCAATTCGCCGGTTCAGCGAAACATGCGAGCATATCTGGACCGTGCCGGCGGCTGCGCGCGTCACGCAAATCAATATTGCGGACGAGCGGGATATTGTTGTCGCAGCGCTATCAGACGGTACAATTCGATGGTATGATTTAGATGACGGCGAGGAGCGACTGGCGGTCATGTCTGTTTCATCGAACGGGAATTTGAAATGGATATCTTGGACTCCTGCTGGTTACTACGATGCGTCAGCCGGCGCTGAGGACTTAATTGGATGGCAAATCAATCAAAGCGCTCGTCGAGAAGCGCTCTTTTATCCAGCGAGCCGATTTCGAAGCCTTTTCAATCGGCCTGAGTATGTCCGAGATTCGCTCAGCGACGGAGATGACATTGTAGAGCCGGACCGTATTGATCTACTCCGAGTAGCGCCGCCGATTGCAAAGATTCAATCGATTATACCCGAGAATAATGGAAATATAAGAGTAGAATACGCCGTTACCTCGATTTTTAATGAGCCCGTTGATATTGACCTTTTTGTTGACGGGGCAAGGCAACCGATGGACGACGCGCGCCGTGACGTGTCACCGAACAACACACAGAGTTTTTTGGTTAACACTTACGGAAATTCTGCTGATATTGCCATCGTCGCTATTTCGAAAGACGGCAAGAGATCCGCGCCGGACTCGGAGGGCGTTGCGCGAGGCGATCGAATACCCATACGCAGTCCTACGCAGGGTAAGAAACCCAAAAAATTGAATGCGCTGCTTATTGGTGTTAGTACCTATACCGATAATACGCTCAATCTCAATTTCGCGCATACTGACGCTCAAGATATAAGCACGATACTGAGAGAACAGAACGAGTATTATGATAAAATAAATCTCTCCATACTTACCAATGAAAAAGCTACAAGAAGAAATATAGTGTCTGCGTTTTATGACCTTATAGGCGATGCGGGTCCACATGATGTAACGATCATATTTTTCTCCGGCCATGGCGCGAAAGAGAAATCAGGACGCAGAGAGCTACTATATTTGTTGCCGCATGACACGGTTCGTGATGATCTTTTGAACACTGCTATCGATCAGGTTGAAATAAAGAAATTTATCAATCTTATCGAAGGAAAACGGTTTGTTTTTCTCGACGCGTGTTATTCCGATTTTGAAGACGATCCTATCTTGTCGCTTTTCGACGGCTCTATAGCAGTGAATAGTTTCGCGGCATCGGACGGTTTTACAGAAGTGATTTCATCGTCCGCCGCGACTCAGAAATCGTACGAACACCATGATTGGAAGAATGGGGCCTTTACTGAAGCGATACTCGAGTTATTTCAAAGCAGCGACCCGAAGAGTATGTCTGAAGCCGATCGAGTAACTTTAAGGGGAATGAAGTATGATGGCGCGATAACCAATGATGAACTTCGATATTGGGCGGGCGAACGTGTGGAAAAACTTGTTCGGGAGAAACTGAACGAACCTCAAAACCCGACACATCATTCAGCGCATAGCACGAAGACGGAAATAGCTAAGGTTGTCCAATAGAGAAATGCCGGATTGTCACAACTTTTTCGATCGCCTCGAAGATTGGCGGAGGGGGAGGGATTCGAACCCCCGGGACGCGTAAACGCCCAACGGTTTTCAAGACCGCCGCATTCGACCACTCTGCCACCCCTCCGCTGGGGACTCTCCCGGCCGCGCATCACGCCTTCTAGACCGGTCGCGCGCGCTCGCACAAGCGGGTAAGAAAAGGCGCCGGCTCGTGCCGGGCGGTTAACGGAAGATTAAGGGTTCGACCGCTTTGATTCTCTCGCTTTTTCCGCTCAGTCATATGCGCCCGGGGATCCTTCATTGACGCTGACATCACAGATTCGCGCCTGCATCTTTGTCCGCTTCGCCGCTCTCGGCGCGCTGGCGCTCATCGCCGGCTGCGCGAGCTATTCCGGCACCGGCGGGTCGGGGCATTCCTCTCCTCACTACAAGGTTGGCTCGCCCTACAAGATAAATGGTCGCTGGTATCATCCGGCGGAGGATCCGGGCTACGACAGGACCGGCGTCGCATCATGGTACGGCGACGATTTTCATGGCCGGCCGACAGCGAACGGCGAAATCTTCGACATGCGCCGCATCAGCGCGGCCCACACGACATTGCCCATGCCGTCGATGGTCGAAGTCACCAATCTCGAAAACGGCCGCCGCCTTGTCGTTCGGGTGAACGATCGCGGACCATTCAAGTCAAACCGGATCATCGATCTCTCCCGCGCCGCGGCGCGCTCGCTTGGCTTTGAACGGGCAGGCCTTGCGAAAGTGCGCGTGCGCTATGTCGGACCCGCGCCGCTGCCTGGCGAACCGCAGCCCGTCATGGTCGCTGCGAAACCGCCTCCTGCGCCATTGAAAATGCAGCCTATCGCCTCATCGGTGCCGGCCAGAGCGGAAAGCGACGCTATCGGCGCGCTGATCGCCGACAGGGGGATCGACGCTGTGCCGTTTTCGCCGCCCGACCTGGCGGCTACGCCGGCGCAAGCCCCGCAATACCTGATCCGCGTCGCCATGCTGAGCGATCTCAGCGAGATCAGCCGGATTGATGCGCGTCTTTACAACGAAGGGCCCGTTCAGGTTGTGCGCGCCGAGGCGGCGCCCGCCGGCGCCTACAGTCTCGATCTCGGACCGTTTTCCGATCAATCGGACGCCGACGCGCGCTTGGAGCGGGTGCGCGAAGCAGGTTATGATCAGGCGGAAATCGTCGCATTGTCGCCTTAGAATTGTCGGCGCGCTCGCAAAACTTGATATCGGCGGCGCGCGCTTTTAGCGGTCGGTTCTGTCAATTCTGTTTAGGAGTTTTTCACGTGCGTTTTTCTGTTTTCCTCGGCGTCCTCATCGCGTTCATCGGCGGCGCGGCGTTCGCTCAGTCGCAGCCCTTCGAGACGGAGGCCGACTACGCGATGATCATGGATTACCGGACGGGCGAAGTTCTCTTTGAAAAGGATGCGCGCACGCCGACCGCGCCGGCTTCGATGTCGAAACTGATGACCGCGGCGATCGTTTTCGAACGCCTGAAAGACGGAACGCTCAGCCTGTCAGATGAATTCGACGTGTCGGAAAAAGCCTGGCGCATGGGCGGCTCAAAAATGTGGGTCCGGGTCGACACAAAGATCCCGCTTGAGGACTTGATGCGCGGGATCATCGTTCAGTCCGGCAATGACGCCTGCATCGTCGTTGCGGAAAACATCGCAGGTTCTGAAGACGCCTTCGCCGAACTCATGAACGCAAAGGCGCGCGAATGGGGCCTCAACGACTCCCGCTTTGCAAATGCGACCGGTTGGCCTGACGAGAACCAGAAGATGTCGATGCGCGATCTGGCGCTTCTGACCCGAAAAATCATACGCGACTATCCTGAGTATTACGGTCTCTTCGCAGAGCGTGAATTCTCCTGGGAGAATATTCGCCAGTCGAACCGCAATCCGCTGCTTGACGCCTTTAATGGGACGGATGGCCTCAAAACAGGGCACACTGAGGAGTCGGGCTATGGGCTGGTCGGATCTGCGGTGAAAGACGGCGAGCGGCGCATCGTAGTTGTCAACGGGCTCGAAAGCGAAAGCGAACGCTCAAAGGAAGCGGCGCGTCTGATGCGCATCGCGTTTAATGATTATGACCGCATCACGTATTTTGAGCCCGGCGATGTCGTCGGCGACGCAGAGGTCTTTAAGGGCAAACTCAACGCTGCGCCCCTGATCGTCGCCGAACCGGTGACGGCGATCGTTCACCGCTCGCTCCGCGATGAGACGCGCGCATCGATCGTCTATGAAGGGCCGGTCGCCGCGCCGATCGCCGAGCAACAGCAAATCGGTTTCTTGCGCCTGGAGACCGCCGGCGGCGGCGCCAAGGAATATCCCCTTTACGCGGGCAAGGCGGTCAAGGAAAAAGGCGTATTCGGCAAGATCGGCATGGCGGCGATGGCGTTGCTCGCGAAACCGGAAGACGTGGAGCCGACGTCGAACGCGCTTCGCTGATGACGCACTGGCGCGACCGATATGACTGAACGCCGGGGCTTCTTCATTACATTCGAGGGCGGCGACGGCGTCGGCAAATCAACGCAGATCAATCGCCTGGCTGAGCGGTTGCGCGAAGCGGGCCGCGATGTCGTCACGACACGGGAGCCCGGCGGCTCTCCGGGCGCCGAAGCCATCCGCGCATTGCTGGTTGAAGGCGACGCTGATCGGTGGTCGCCATTGACGGAGGCTCTGTTGATGGTCGCCGCGCGGCGTGATCATCTTGAAAAGGTGATCTTGCCGGGGCTCGCGCGCGGCGCTGTCGTCATCAGCGATCGCTTCGCCGACTCCACCATGGCCTATCAGGGCGTCGCCGGCGCCCTCGGGCGCGACAAGGCCGCCGCGCTGCACGCACTCGCCGTCGGCGACAATAATCCGGATCTCACCATCATTCTCGATCTGCCGATCGAGGAGGGCCTTAAACGCGCACGCAATCGCGCCGGCGAAGAGACCCGCTTTGAATCAAAAGGCGAGCCGTTCCAGCGCGCCGTGCGCCACGCCTTCCTTGAAATCGCACGGGACGAGCCGGCGCGGTGCGTCGTCGTCAACGCCGCCGGTCCTATCGAGGAAACGGCGCAGACCATCTGGCGCGCGGTCGATGGCCGGTTGCGCGCTTGACCCTTTTGTTTGGCCGTTGAGTTGCCTATGAGCAAAAGGCCATGACGGACATGAAGCGACCAGAAGAACGGATCGACCAGATCGGCCGCGGCCCGCTGGAAGCCGCGCTGCGCCGGACCATGGCCGACGGCGCGCTCTCCCATGGCTGGATTCTCGCCGGCGGCGTCGGCGCAGGCAAGGCGACGCTCGCTTTTCGCATGGCGCGGGCAGCGCTCGATCCGAAAGCCCTCGTCGCCGAAGACGGCTTGCAAGTTGACGCCGCTTCGCGCGTCTTTCGGCTGGTCGCGCAGAAGGCCCATCCCGATCTTTTCATCGCTGAACGCCTGTGGAACGAGAAAACATCGAAGTATCAGACTGAAATAACGATCGAAACGATTCGCAAGCTGACCTCTTTCCTGAACAAGACGCCGGCGCTCGGCGCTGTTCGCGTTGCGATTATCGACACAGCGGACGATCTCAACCGCAACGCCGCCAATGCGCTCTTGAAGATATTGGAAGAGCCGCCGGCCCATGCGCTCTTGATGCTGCTCAGCGCGTCTCCGGGACGCCTGATGGCGACCATTCGTTCCCGCTGCCGGCGGATCGATCTGCGCGCGGTTGCAAGAGAAGAGATCATAGCGCTGTTGAAAAGCGAAACCGAAATCGACGCGCAAACCGCAGAACGCATCGCTGATCACGCGGACGGTAGGCCCGGCTACGCGTTGCAGCTCGCAACAGAGGAGGGGGCGTCGGCGCTCTCCCTCGCCGACGCGTTTTTGAAAGCGAGCCGCAAAGGGGGCGACATTGACAAGATCGCGGGCGCTTTCACCGCCCGAACACCGGCGGAAACCTGGGGCTTTTTCAAGAGCGCCGTCCTAACGCAAATCTCGGACGCCGCGCGCGTTGCGGGCAGGGGCGAGACGATCAAGGGACCGCTCGCCGGCGCCGATCCCGCGTCTCTTACCGCCGGCTGGGAGCGCGCAGCTGCGCTTGCCGACCGCGGCGATGCGCTCAACCTCGACCGCGCCTCGATCGTAACGGCGATGGGCCACGATCTGCGCCAGATTTTGACGGCGCCTTAAAGATGCTCGTCGACAGTCACGTTAATCTGCATCACGAACGCTACGACGATGACCTCGATGAAGTCATTGCGGCGGCGCAGGCCGCGGGCGTGACGCATATGTTGACGATTTCCGATCGGCTCGAATCGACGGCGGCGATCAAGGCGATCGCTGATCAGCATCCGTTCATCTGGCGCAGCGTCGGCGTGCATCCGCATTACGCCGCCGACGCCGGCGAGCTCACCGCCGAACGCCTCATTGCACTAGCGGGCGACGATGATGTCGTCGGCATCGGCGAGTGCGGTCTTGATTTCCACTATGAATATTCCGACCGCGAAGCCCAGCGGCCGGTCTTCAAGGCGCATATCGAAGCGTCGCAGGAAACCGGCTTGCCGCTTATCATTCACACCCGCGAAGCGGACAACGAAATGCAGGCGACGCTGGAAGAAGCGCAGGCGAACCGTCCGTTCACCCCGCTCCTTCATTGCTACACCGGCGGCGAGGGCCTTGCGCGCTCGGCGCTCAAGATGGGCGGGTATATCTCGTTTTCCGGGATCATCACCTTCAAGAACGCCGACGACATTCGCGCCATCGCTGCTGACGCGCCCATGGACCGCATCATCATTGAGACCGATTGCCCTTATCTCGCGCCAGTTCCCAAGCGCGGTCGGCGCAACGAACCCGCCTACCTTGTTCACGTTGCGGAGAAGCTCGCCGAGATCAAAGGCGTTGGTGTTGAAGACATCGCCGCGGCGACGACGGAGAATTTCTTCCGGTTATTCGCCCGCACGACGAAACCGCCAGCCTCATGACGAAGAGCATGCATATCAAGGCGACGATCCTCGGCTGCGGATCGTCAGGCGGCGTGCCGCGGCCTGGCGGGCCCGACGGCGACGGCGAGTGGGGCGCCTGCGACCCCGCCGAACCGAAGAACCGGCGTAAGCGATGCTCGCTTCTCATTGAGGCAGGCGCGGCGAATGCGGAAGAAAAGACGACGCTGCTCGTCGATACCTCGCCCGATTTGCGCGCGCAGCTCCTCGCCGCGCGCTGCCGGTCCATCGATGCCGTCCTCTTCACCCATGATCACGCCGACCAGACTCACGGCATCGACGATCTGCGCCCGCTCGTCATCTCCATGCGCCGGCAAATTCCCGCCTATCTCGATGAAGGAACGGCGGGCGGCCTGCTGCACCGGTTCTCCTACTGTTTCGAACAACCGCCCGGTTCCTACTATCCGCCCATTCTCGAGCGGAGAGACATGCCGCCTTGCGGTAAGGCGTTTGTTGTCGAGGGCCCTGGCGGACCGGCGCCAGTCATCGCCTTTTTGCAACACCATGGCGGCGTCGACTCGCTCGGCTTTCGCTTCGGGCCGATCGCCTATTCGAGCGACGTGGTCGGCCTGCCTGAGGAAAGCTTCGCCATCCTAGAGGGCGTCGATACGTGGATTGTCGACGCATTGCAGATGAAGCCGCACAAGACCCACGCCCATCTCGACCTCGCTCTTGAATGGATCGAGCGCGTGCGTCCGCGCCGCGCGGTGCTGACCAATCTGCATGTCCACATGGACTATCAGTCATTGAAAACGATGCTGCCGGACCATATCGAGCCGGCCTATGACGGCCTGGTTGTTGACAGCGAATATTCCCGCGATTGAGACAAGACGAAGAATAGCGTAGTCTGAGCGTGGAAGGGGAGTGCGGTTTTAAATGCTGTTGACTTATTTGCGGCCGAGAGCGGATCTCATCGACTATGTCCGCGCCTATTATTACTTCGAAACCCCTGACGAAACTGAACAGCCTTTATGCGCCGAGCTCGGCAATATTCGCGTTCTCTTGCGCGGCGGCGGCTGGGTGACGCCGCCAAACGGGCCCGCTTACCGAACGACAGACGCCTTTCTCATCGGCCCCACGATGGGCGCCTATTCAATTCGCTGCGAGGCCGGCACGCGCGTTTTCGGCGTCGGCATTCGACCGCGCGGATGGGGCGTGATGATGGGCGTCAGCGCAGCGGAGCTCACCGACCGCATTGTTGACCTCACCGCCATCGCCGGGCGTGTCGCCGGCGGCGCCATCGGGCGCATCGGCGAGGCGAAAACGCTGCGCGAAATGGCGCGCGCGGCCGACGATTATTTCGCCGATCTCGTAGAGGCGCGTCTTCAGCGCGCCTGCGCTTACCCGGAAGCGCTCGAGCACTGGCTGCGCGATCCGGGCGATCTCGATATCGATCGCTTGCTAGAAATGTCGGACAAGTCGCAGCGACAGATCGACCGGTTGGCGCAGACCTATTTCGGCGCGTCGCCGAAACGGCTGCAGCGAAAATACAGGACGCTGCGAGCGGCGGACCGCATGCGCAACGGCGCCGCCAATTGGCGCGACGCAGCCGGCGTCTCAATCTATGACCAATCGCATTTTATCCGCGAGTTCCGGAATTTCATCGGCGTTACGCCCGGCCAATTCGCCGCCCAGGAAGCAGCGCTCATCAAACAGGTTCAGAAAAGCCGTCGGGTCAGAGGCGCGGCAGTCAATTTGGCGGAAATTTAAATTGCCAAGCCGCGCGATGTCGAAAAAATACAATGCAAGGGCTTCACGAGGGCGTATTCTGTAGAGCTTACCGGGGGGTGAGATCTTGTGACGACGCCGGGATGCAAGTCCGATTCTTCCCGGGCTTGATATTAGACGCGCCGGCTATGGGGGAGACCATTCGCCGGCGCGTCGCCTACAAGCCCTGACGTTATCGCGGCCGACGCCAGCGACACCATCAATCAAGATCGCGCAGCGGTTTTTTCCGCGCCGAAGCGTGGCGTTCGCGCCGATCACTTTCGATATACCGGTCCGTCGTCGCCATTGAAGCATGGCCCGCGTCGTCGCGGACATGCTCGCGAGGGCGAATTTTGACGTCCTCGGAAATGCCGGTGTGACGCAGCCAGTGAACCGTCGCAGCGCGCAACTCCATCGCGTCGATCTCAAGCCCGTCGTCCTTCATGCGCTCGAAAGCGGCGTCGAAACAGGATTGCACGATGCGGCGGATCTGGCGCGTTGATGTCACCGGGCCCACGCCGCGGGCTTTGGCTATCAGCGGCGTTTGCTCATTGATCGCAGGCAAGGGCGGCAGGCCGAGCGCCTCGCGATAGCGTTTCAGCGCCGACAGCATGGCGTCGGAAACAGTGATCGTGCGGTCCTTGTTGCCTTTGCCGGTGACATGAAACCACCAGTTGCCGTCCTGGTCCTTTCGAAAGTCGCCCATGACCGGCGCCGAGCGCTCATCGGCGACAAGCTCGGAAATCCGCAAATAAAGCGCAAACAGGCAATTCATGATGAAAAGCGTGCGCTCATCTTCGTCGGGGTTTTCAGCGGCCATCATTTCGGCCGTCTCAATCACATAGTCCCATTGCAGGTTTGAAATCCGGCGCACCACGGCGGCGTTCTGATCGCGCCGGATGAATTTGCTCTTCTGTCGGATCAGCGCCACCGGGTTCAAATTAATGACGGATTCCTCCGTAAGGAAATCATAGAAGGAGGAGAGGGCGGTGAAGGTCGCGCGCACCGCCGATTGGCTTGGCGAATACGTCCTGGCGTTTGGCTTGCGCCCGGCCTTGGCTTCAACTTTGGAAACGCTCGCGACAAAGGGGCGCCAATGCGGGTGCGCGCGCCGCTCGCCGTCGCGCGTTACAAAGCGCGGCGCATGGCGTTCGCCGATCCAGGCGGCCGGCGGCGCCAGCGTGAAACGCACGAAGTCCTCGATGTCTTCGCGCGCCAGTCGGTGCGCCGAGCGCCGCTCTACCCGCCATGACCATTGCAGAAGCCGCTCAATCTCGCGGCGATAAGCGTTGAACGTCGCGGTCGAGCCATTGTAGCCGAAGAGAAATTTCAGCGCATATTCGAGATCGATATCCGCGCCATCAATCTTGGCGTCAGTAAAATGCGCACCGGCGTCGAAGACTTTGCGACGATGCGGATTCTCCATGCCCTTGAGCGCATCGAGGATCGGCGCCGGCGATGTTTTCAGGACGTTTGTGGACATGATTGCGGAGCGTTACGCGTTGACTTGAATTCGAATCAATCTGGCGGCGCAAGACTAGCATTAATCGCGGCATCAGAATTCGTCTGCCGCATTTAAATGGCGCAGCGCTCTGTCCCGCGAAACCTGAGACACGCGCTCAATCATTCGCCGCTTGAATAATTGTTTTCGCCGCCGCATGCGCGTTTTTCGCGACGTCTCCTGGCCCATGAAGATGGGCGAGGACGATCGCGCCCTCTTTCAGGACCAGTAATTGCTGCGCGACGTCTTGCGGACGTGAAAGACCAGCTTTTCCGGCCAGCTGGGTGAAGTATTTCAACAAAAGATTCTTATGTTCAGCGGCCGTCTGATGAATGGGGTCGCTTCGGTCCTGATATTCAGACGACGCCTTGATAAACATGCAGCTCTTGAACTGCGGCTCATCGAACCATTCGCCAAGCGCGGTAAAAATCGCCAGGAGCTGCGTCCTGGGATCATCCGCCAGAGCCTCGACGCGCCGGACGAGCCAATTGCGAAATTGCTCGTCGCGCAGACGCAGCGTTGCGAGGATGAGATCGTCTTTGGTGCGGAAGTGTTTATAGATCGCGGTCTTTGAAACGCCGGTTTCTTTCGCCAATCGGTCCATACCGATTGCGTGGAAACCACCGTCGTAGAACGCCTTAAGCGCATTTTGCACCAATTCATCGCGTTTCGAAGCGCTCATTCCTTGCACCTATTCATGACTGATCAGTAAATGCCATGTCGCGAGAGCTCTTGCAAGCACTATCACGCTAAAGTGTTGTAAGGCATATGTTTTGAGAGATTATGAAGGCTGAGATGCGTTTTTCTGCACGAATTTTAGAACTATTACATTGACAGATCGGTTATTGTCTAATATCTAAGATTTACCGATCGGTTAATGTTCTGATCGGCCGCCCGGGCGGAGGCAGTCCGCCGCAGATACGCCAATAGGCGAAATCAAGGGGATGGAGAGATGAGCCACAATTCACTTCGCCACTTTTACAGCCGCTGCACGACGATTGCGGCGCTCGCATTCAGCATAGTTGCGTTTCTCCTCGTCGTAACGACAGTTATCAGCGCGGCGCTCGCCATGACGTCATCGGCGCAAACAGACGGGCAGGGCGCGCGCGCGGCCACCGCCAAAATGCCGCCGGTCAATGACGGGCTTCCGACGCCCGGCTTTCAGATTACCAATAACGACACGGCGATCGTCATTACCGACCCGCAAAACGACTTCCTGTCGCCGCAAGGCGTGACCTGGGGCGTCGTTGGACAAAGCATCACTGAGAACGGCGTCGTTCCGAACCTCGAAGCGCTTTTTGAAGTCGCGGACGAGACCGGAATGCCGCTCTTTGTCTCGCCGCATTACTATTTCGAGCACGATCACAAATGGCGATTTGAAGGAACGCTCGAAACGCTGATGCACAGCATCGGCATGTTCGATCGCCCACACGCGCTCACGCTCGAGGGCTTCGAAGGCTCCGGCGCTGATTGGCTCGAGCCCTATGAGAAATACATCAACAACGGCGCGACCATCGTCACGAGCCCGCACAAGGTCTACGGGCCGGAAAGCAACGATCTCGTCCTTCAGCTACGCAAAGCTGGCGTCAACAAAGTGATCCTTGCCGGGATGTCTTCCAATCTGTGTACGGAATCTCACATGCGCGCCCTGATCGAAAACGGCTTCGAAGTCATGGTTGTCACCGACGCAACAGCTGGCGCCATCACCGAACACTACAATGGTTACGACGCCTCGCTGACCAACTTCCGCATGATCGCGAGTAGGGTGGACAACACCGAAAACACGGTTCGCGAGATCAACGCCGCGTACAACCGCTAACCCCCAGAGGCCATCCGCCGCCCCGATGGATGGCCTCCAAGCGCCCGGCTGACAAACGCCCCCCGGTCTCCCCTGTCAGCCGGGCCACCCGCCAAACCCTGAATGTTGGCGACACCCCGAATTGTCGACGCCAACGCTCGCGCCCTGCGGAAGGAACAGGCGGCTTTTCCAGGACGGACCACCGATGACGCCTGACAAACGCAAAAAAAGGACCTCAAAAATGACCAACACTCTCAAAACCACATGCGCCGTGCTCGCGCTCTCGTTCTCGCTCACGCTGCCCAGCTTCGCCGAAGACGAATATAATGTATCTTCGGGCGTAACGACCGCCAGCGCGCCGCTAGGGCTACACGGCGTCGATGCGGTGACGCTATCAACGTATAACGCGATCGCAGAAGGGGACGCAGCCCACACAGTCGTCGTTGACGGCGTCGCCTATTATTTTGCGTCGGCGGCGTCTGCTGACATATTTAAGGCGGCGCCTGCAAAATACCTTCCGCAATTCGGCGGCTTCTGCGCCTATGCCGTCGCTCTTGGCAAGAAATTCGACGGCGATCCGCGATATGGCGATATCGTCGACGGCAAGCTCTATCTGTTCGTCAACGCTGAGATATTTGAAAAATACAAAAAAGACTCAGCGCGCATCATCGCGAAGGCGCACAAAACCTGGCCCTCAATCCATCATGAGGCGGTTGCGAGTCTCTAATTCGATCCGGCGGCTCGCCAGTCTTCGGCGAGCCGCCATCTTTCATTGCAACACAGAACAAGGAAATTTGATATGCGCCCGCCATTGCCTCCGTTTACTGAAGAAACCGCCCGCCAGAAAGTACAGGCCGCCGAGGACGCGTGGAATACGAAAGATCCTGACAAAGTCGTGCTTGCCTACACGACCGACACAGAATGGCGCAATCGCGACGAGTTTCTCCATGGCCGCGATGAGGTGAAAGCCTTCCTCCAGCGCAAATGGGAGAAAGAGCACGACTATAAGCTCAGAAAAGAGCTATGGGCGTTCGCCGGAAACCGCATCGCCGTGCGTTTTGAATATGAATGGCGCAACGAAAATCACGAGTGGTTTCGCAGCTACGGCAACGAGATGTGGGAGTTCGCGCCCGACGGACTGATGCAAAAGCGCTACGCCAGCATCAATGACGCCGCCATCCACGAGTCTCACCGGCATCTATGATGCGGGTTTCGCGTTGGATCGTCTGGATGCTGGCAGGCCGGATTGTGCTTCCGATTAGACAGTTTCGACGACCTGTTTGCCCATCCTCGCTAATTCCGATATTGATAAATATCGGACATAACAATAGTATGACGCCAGTCCCCGTCGACAGGCTCTGATGTCGGCGCAGCCAACACGGCTCGCGTTCTTCCTTTACGAATTGACGATATGAGGCGTTCCGTCGGCGAGCCGTTCTTGCGCGCGCGTCGCCGCTTTGAGATGTTCCGCTCCACGCGCCACGCAACATGGGAGTTCACCTTGCGCAGCACCAGTTTCGCCGCCGCCGTTATTGCGGCATTCGCAACCGCCGTCGCAGCCGACGCGCGGCCGATGAAAAACACCGATGTTTTCGAGTTGGAGGTCGCCGCCAATCCCCAGATTTCGCCGGACGGCCGGCATGTCGTTTATGAGCGCCGTTCGAATGACATCATGACCGATCGGGCGCGCCCGTCGATCTGGATTGTCGACACCGGATCGCAGCGCAATCATCGCCCGCTGCAATCAGGCCGCGACGGCTATTCAAGTCCGCGCTGGTCGCCCAGCGGCGATCGGATCGCCTATGTCAGCGGCGCTGAAGGCGGCAAGCCGCAGCTTTATGCGCGCTGGATGGACACCGGCCAAACGGCGCTCCTTACGAACCTGCAAGAAGCGCCCGGCAACATCGCCTGGTCGCCCGACGGCGAGATGATCGCATTTTCGATGTTCGTTGAAGATAAATCAGAGCCCCTCGCCGCGCCGCCGGCGACGCCGGAGGGCGCTGAATGGGCGCCGCCGGTCAAAGTGATCGAGGATGTCATCTACCGGGCGGACGGCGCCGGTTATGCGCGCAGCGGCTTTACTCATATTTTCGTCGTGCCTGCCGAAGGCGGCACGGCGCGCCAGCTGACCGACGGCGACTATAATCACGGCGGCGGGCTCTCCTGGTCTGCAGACAGCTCGGCAATTGTTTTTAGCGCAAACCGGAGCGACGACTGGCAACGCAACCCCGTTGAGGCGGAAATATGGCGCGTTGACATCGCGTCAGGCGAAATGACGGCGCTGACGGACCGCGTGGGCCCCGATGCGGCGCCCGAAGTCTCCCCTAATGGCGAGCTCATCGCTTATCTCGGCTTTGATGATCAGGGAACGTCGAACCATCAGCTTGATGTTTACGTCATGAACGCAGACGGCTCTAACAAACGCGGGCTGACCGACAGCTTTGATCGGTCGATTGACAATGTGGCGTGGGATTCAAATGACTCGCTCATTGTTCAGTATGATGATCGCGGACGCACATATCTCGCGCGTATGACCCTTGACGGCGCGCGCGATGCGCTTGTGCGCGACGTATCGGGCGTTTCCATCGGCCGGCCCTATACGAGCGGCCAGTTCTCCACCAATGACGGCGGCGCCATCGCCTACACATCGGGCCGTTCCGACCGGCCATCGGACATTGCTGTGAAGATCGGCGAGGCGCCGGCGAAGCGGCTGACGCGGCTCAATGACGACATTCTGGCGCAATTCGACGCCGCGCCGGCGGAGCGCTTCACCTGGCAATCATCGGCGGGCGGCATGGAGATCGAGGGTTGGCTCGTCTATCCGCCTGACTTCGATGAAAGCGAAACCTATCCGCTGCTCCTCGAGATCCACGGGGGGCCGCATACCGCTTACGGTCCGCATTTCTCGGCGGAGGTCCAGCTTTTCGCTGCGGCCGGCTATGTCGTCCTTTACGCCAATCCCCGAGGCTCAACGAGCTACGGCCTCGATTTCGCGCTTGAGATCGACAAGAATTATCCGAGCCAAGACTATGACGATCTGATGTCCGGCGTCGATGCTGTGATCGAGCGCGGCTTTATCGACGAGGATCAGCTCTTCGTCACCGGCGGATCCGGCGGCGGCGTCCTGACGGCCTGGATCGTCGGCAAAACCGACCGGTTCGCGGCGGCCGTCGTGGCGAAGCCCGTCATCAACTGGGCGAGCTTCGTTCTGACGTCGGATTTCTATCCTTTCTTCATGAACTACTGGTTCGAAGCCGCGCCCTGGGAAAACCCTGATGAATATTGGGAGCGCTCGCCGCTGTCGCTGGTCGGGAACGTTTCAACGCCGACCATGCTGCTTACCGGGGAGGCTGATTACCGCACGCCGATTTCGGAATCGGAGCAGTATTACCAGGCGCTGCAGCTTCGCGACATCGACACCGCGCTCGTTCGCATTCCTGATGCGCCGCATTTCATCGCCGGCCGGCCCTCGCAGCTAATCGCGAAGGTCGACAACATTCTCGCGTGGTTTGCGCGCTATCGCGATGACGACGCCAATGCGCAGGAAGCGAGCGCCGCCGCCGTCGATTAGGCGTTAGCGCCCGCCAATGACACGGTCCTCGGTCGCTTCGGCGAGCAAGGCGTCGAGATCCATGGGCGGCGACTTCCAGCGGCCGTCCAAAAAGATCGGCGCCTGATCGGCGTAATGCGGCGAGCTTTCGTCAATTGTCGCCGCGCCGAACTGGTGGATCGTCCTGATTTCAGGCTCGCCGCCGCCCTCCGGCCAGTCCGCATAGAGAATATACGTATCGCCGCCGGCGGCCTCGACTGGGCCGTCGGCGATATCGCCGGTCGGCCATACGGCGCGCAGGGCGTCCGGACCGCCGCGGATAGAGGTGTCGATTTCTCCGCGCCGGAAGCGCATCACCTCGCCCCATTCCGGATCGACGCGGCCGAATTCCGCCTTCAGCGCCGCCGCGACTTCGCGCAGCGCTTCAACGTAGTCGCTCTCGCGCTCGCCTTCGTCATTGATCAAATACCCGCGCGCGCGCTGCGCGGTGAAGAGCGCTAGAGCGGCGCTGCGGCTTTTCGGCTCGCTGGTGCGGTCCCACGCCTTGAGCGTCGCGATCGCCTCCTCGATCAGCGGATCTCCTGTTGGCGCTTCCTCGATCAACGCATCCACGGTCTCAACAACGCGTGACTGCGCGGCGTAGCCAGCATCCATCTTATAGGAGAGGAACTCTTCTTCGGTGATGGACCTGTCCCCGCCATAAAGCGTTTGAATTCGAAAGCCGCGATTGGTCGTGCGCGTGTCGACGCCATATTCGGGCGGGAAGGCGTCAGGGTCCGGATTGTCGCCCTCGCCCGACGCCTTGAACGGCGTGTGGTTGGCGTTCACGACATAACCGCTTTCTGGATTGACGACGCTGGGCGCCGCGTCGAAGCCGCGAACGCCCTGCCAGAGCGCGCCCGCTTCATCACCGGGGAGAATTTCGGACCAGTCATAAGACGGATCGCGAACCGGTATCGCCGCATTGTAATAGTAAGCAATGTTGCCCGCGCGATCGGCGTAAACGACATTAAGGCTCGGCAGCGCGCCCATTTCCATTGCGTCTGTCCACCCCGTGAAAGTTTTGGCTTTGTTCATCCGGTACCATTGCTCCGCGGAACGGATTTCGCCGGCGCCGCCGTAAGATACGCCGAAGACGCCATTATCGGTGACGAAAACGGGTCCGTGCACGGAAGCATAGGCCTTGCGCGTGACCGGCAAGCTGAACGGCCCGAACAGCTTCACTCGGAATGAAACATCGCGAATGTCGAGATCGCGCCATTCGCCGTCGAAACGGTAGCGCGTTGGATTTTTCTTGTTGTCGACCTCAAGGCGATAGGCGTCGAACAGGTCCGGCTTATTGACGGTATGCGCCCAGCCGAGGTCGGGTCCTGTTCCGTGCAGGATCATCGGCGCGCCGGGAAAGACGCCGCCGATCATGTCCCACCCCTCTTCTGATTTCACCCGCGCTTCATACCAGGCCACAGGGCCCTCATAGGGCTGGTGTGAGTTCACCATCAGGCGCGTGTGCCCGTCCGCCGATCGCTGTGAGGCGACGGCCATGGCGTTGGACCCTATTTCGGCGGCGGGATTGGTGCGCAAGAGTGCGTGCCGCGCGGCGTCGATGGCGGCCGATTGCGTCTCATCGCCATCAAACAGCGTCATCAGGTGATCGTCGAGACCGTAGAAGAACGGCGTGCGCGCGACGAAGCCTGCGATCACGTCTTTACCCGTGACCGGGGCGGTTCCGCCGTCACAGCGCGTGCGATGTTCCGCACACCAAAGATTGACCCCGGCGGCGTAAGCTTCAACGAGCGTCCGCGTCTCCGGCGCCAAGTCGGTCTCATATTTTTCCGAAACCGTATCGACGATGCCGAGCGCGCCGATGAGATAATCCGGGATAGCGCCGTCTCGTCCATTGCGTTCTGCAAGCTTGCCACGGGACAAATAGATCACTTCCGAGAGCGTCTCCCAGTCGTCCTCCATATGCGCATAGGCGAGCCCGAAAGCGACGTCGGCGTCGCGCGCGCCATAGATGTGCGGCACGCCGAACTGGTCGCGCACGATCCGCGCCTCGTAGTCCCTGGCCCGCTCAATGGCGGCCTGCACGTCAAAGGACGCGCCGGGCGTGCGCAGATACTCGCCGACGACAAACAGCCCCAGGACCAGGACGATGATCCCCGCCAACACAAGCTTTTTCATGGGTCTTCTACGCTCCGACATGGTTTCGTCATTGAATCTCTTGCAAGAATGCACCGGATTGCCAAGCCGACGCCAGCCTGTACAACAGCCCGCATCCGCCAGAGGGGATGGACCGACCGTGTTGAATCAAAGCCTTATCGCCGCCGCTTCGCTTTCGATCGTTTCCTGCGCCGCCGTCGGAGAGATCGGGGCGTTTGGCCAACGCGAAATCGCTGATCCTGTTGCGACGGGCGACGCCTGGTTTGACGCAGGCGCAACCGCCCTCGCCGATCGCAAGCGCAACGCTGGCGAAACGAAGCGCGCGCGCAACGTCATCCTATTTGTCGGGGACGGCATGGATATCAATACGGTGACCGCCGCGCGCATTCTCGCCGGACAAGCCGCGGGCGGTCCCGGCGAGAACCACAATCTTTCATTTGACGCCTTCCACAATGTCGCGTTCTCCAAAACCTACACGGTCGATTTCCAGGTCTCAGATTCTGCGGGCACCGCATCGGCGATGAACACCGGCGTCAAAACCCGATCCGGCGTCATCAATGTCAAAGCCGCTGCATCGCGCGGCGACTGCGCCTCGGGCCTCGCCAATGAAGTTGTGAGCCTTGCCGAGCGCGCAGAAGACGCAGGGCTCGCGACCGGCGTCGTCACGACGACGGAGCTCACACATGCGACGCCCGCCGCCGTTTTCGCACACAGCGCCGATCGCGGCTGGGGCGCGGATTCCGACATGCCCGAACAGGCCGTCGCAGCGGGCTGCATCGACATCGCCCGCCAGCTCATCGAGTTCGATCATGGCGACGGGATCGACATCGCCCTTGGCGGCGGTCGCGCGCATTTCTTGCCCGCCGACGCGGCGGATCCTGAATATCCAGAACGCATGGGCGCGCGCGCTGACGGGCGCGATCTTGCGAGCGAATGGGCCGACAAGTCGCCGGCGCATCGCTATGTCTGGAACCGAGCGGACTTCGAGGCGGCGGACCCGAACGAAAAACTTCTTGGGCTCTTTGAGCCGGGCCACATGCAGTTTGAGGTTGACCGACCCGACGACGGCGCCGGCGAACCCTCGCTCGCTGCAATGACGGCGCGCGCAATCACGAAACTCGAGAGCGCCGAAAACGGCTATTACCTAATGGTCGAAGCTGGCCGCATCGATCACGCCCATCATGGCGGCAACGCCTATCGCGCTTTGAAAGACACGATCGCTCTTTCAGACGCGGTTGCGACCGCGCGGTCGATGACAGATGAAGCCGATACCCTGATCATTGTCACCGCAGACCACGGACACGTCATGGCGATCCAGGGCTATCCGGCGCGCGGCAATGACATTCTCGGGTTGGTGACAGTGGAGGGCGAGGGCGGCCCCGACGCCCTTAATGCCGTCGACGGCAAACCTTACTCGACCCTCGCCTACATGAATGGGCCGGGTACGGTGTTTCGACCGGAAATCGATCTTTCGGATGGCCGCCCCGCGCCGACGGCGGAGGACGTCGCCGACAAGAATTACCGCCAGCAGGCCCTGATCCCAACCTCAAGCGAGACCCATGGCGGTCAGGATGTGCCGGTCTACGCGTCAGGCCCGAATGCTCATCTCGTCAGCGGCGTGATGGAGCAGAACGTCATCTATCATGTGATGGCCGACGCGCTGGGGCTTTAGACGGCGTCGGGCCCCTCGCTTTATTCGACAGGATCAAGCCAGCCCCATTCGTCTTCAGTCTCGCCATTGAAGAGACCGAAAAAGGCGTTCTGAATGCGTCTCGTGATCGGGAAATCCGGCTTGTTGATGGTCAGCTTGTCGACGGACCGAACCGGGGTGACTTCCGCCGCGGTGCCGGTCATGAAGATTTCATCAGCGCCATAGAGCGCCTCGCGAGGCAAAGGCTGCTCAACAACCTCGTAGCCGAGTTTCTTCGCAAGCGTTATCACCGTGTCGCGCGTAATCCCGTTCAGGATCGAGGACGCGGTTGGCGGGGTGATGATCCGGCCACGGAGGATGACAAAGAGGTTCTCCCCCGCTCCTTCGGAAACGGTCCCGTCATGTGCGAGCCCGAGGCCTTCGGCGTATCCGTTGTCTTTCGCCTCCATAGAGACAAGACGCGAGGAAAGATAATTGCCCCCCGCCTTGACGCCGGCCGGCACCGTGCCCGGCGCCATGCGCCGCCAGCTCGAAAAGGCGACGTCGACGCCGTTTTTCATACCCTCTTCGCCGAGATAGGCTCCCCACGGAAACGCCGCGATGGCGACGTCAGCTTTCGCTGCTGTGGAAGAGGGACCCATTTCGCCATAGCCCAGGAACGCGATGGGGCGGATATAGCAGGAGCCAAGGCCGTTCTCGCGGATGACGTCGCGGCAGGCTTCCATCAGTTCATCAACGGAATGCTGCAGAGGAATGCGGTAGACCCGCGCCGAATAGTGGAGACGCTCGAAATGCTCGCGATTGCGGAACACGCATACGCCGCGATGCTTCGTTTCATAGGCGCGCATGCCTTCGAAGACGGACGTGCCGTAATGAAGGCCGTGCGTCATGATATGCGTCGTCGCATCCGCCCAAGGGACCATCTCGCCATTTCGCCATATGAGTTTCGCTTCCTTGATGGGCATCCTCGACACTCCTTCGTTCAGAACGGCCCTTTTCGCCGGCGGCTCCGCCCTTGCCGCCTCCGGCCGGTTGGCGATAGCACTATAGCGGCGACGGCGAAGGGTAAAGAAGGCGATGGCGACAGAAAAGCATGACGCGCGCGAGGCGGTCTCGGAGCTGCTGGAAATAATGGCCCGGCTGCGCTCGCCCGATGGCGGCTGCCCTTGGGATCTCGAGCAGGATTTTCGCTCCATTGCGCCCTATACAATCGAGGAGGCCTACGAGGTCGCCGACGCGATCGAGCGGGATGATTTCGCCGCCCTCAAAGACGAGCTTGGCGATCTCCTCTTTCAGGCGGTTTTTCACGCCCAGATGGCCAGCGAGCGGGACCTTTTTGACTTCGCCGATGTCGCGGCCGGGATTGCTGAGAAAATGCGCCGGCGGCACCCGCATGTTTTCGGCGACGCGGAAATGCGGGATGCGGATGAGCAGACCCGCGCATGGGAAGAACAGAAAGCCGCCGAACGCGCCGAAAAAGGCGCCGCCTCCGTACTGGCGGACGTGCCCGCCGGGCTGCCAGGTCTCACCCGCGCGGTGAAACTGCAAAAGCGCGCCTCGCGCGTCGGCTTTGACTGGCGTTCGGCGCCGGCCGTTCTTGAAAAAATTCACGAAGAGGCGGCCGAACTTGCCGAGGCGCAGGACAGCGCCGACCCAGACGCGCTGGAAGCGGAGTTCGGCGATCTTCTCTTCGCTGTCGCCAATCTCGCCCGCCATCTTGATCTTGATCCGGAAGCGGCGCTGCGACGCGCAAACGAAAAATTTATCCGGCGCTTTCATCACATCGAAGAAAATCTCGGGCCCCGACTTTCAGAAGCCAGTCTCGATGAGATGGAAGCCTTATGGCGCGAAGCAAAAAAACTTGAGAAACAAGATCAGAATGAAATGGCTTAGCGTGTCAGTGTTGCCACTTGCTCAGTCCATTGAGCCAGGGCTGATCCCGAAGCGTTCGAGATTGAGGATTGCGGCGTCATAATTGGCGCGCGCGAGACGGCGCTCAAGGATCGAAAGGAAATAGCGGATGCGCGCGTCTGCGGCCGTCTCCTCGCGAACATTCACCAGGAAGAAATCACTGGCCCCGCTGCGAAAGCGCTGTTGCTCCGCGGTCTGCATGGCGAGCGATTGCTCGACCTCCTGCCCCGCGATATCCACAAGCTCCGCCGTCACGTCGAGATTGATCAAGATATCGCGAACCTGGATTTCCAACTCGTCTTCCAATTGGCGGCGGCGAGCCACCGCCGCGTCAAGTTCGGCCTCCGCCCGGCGCAAGCGGCCCTTCGCCTCACGCCGCTGAAACGGCACCGTAAAACGGAAACCGACGATGGTGTCAGTTGAGTCCCGGGACGATCCGCCCTCTGAGATGGCGCCGATATCGCGGGAAATCTCCGCAGACAGATCAAGACGCGGCTTCATGTCGTTTTCGCGCAACTCGATCTTGTTTCGCACCCGTTCAATTTCAGTGCGAAGGATCGCGACTTCTGGGCGCCGACCGATAATTTGCGGAACTTCGGGCGCAACATTTTCGATCGCGAGGCCGTTTTCGTCCGGTGCGAATGCATTCGCCGGCGGCAGTTGTTCGGAAACTGGAACCACTGGATCGCCATTGGAGTCCCGATAAAAGAGCGAAAGAGCGTTCGCCGCCGACAAGTAATTTCGACGCGCTTCCGTAGCGAGGCGTTGACGGCGGGAAATGTTCTGCAGGTTTTCAGTTAGGAAAATTTGCGCCCTGGCGCCGGCGCGAACTTCTTCTTCAATACCCGATTGCCGGGATTCAGCTATTGAAAGCAACTCTTCATAGACGTCGAGTTGCCGGCCGGCCCAAACCCATCGCCAATAAGATGTCAAAGCGCGATACTGAACGCCGAGCTGCGTTAAGAGGACTTCCATTTCGGCCTGCTCAACGGCGAGCTGCGCATCACTGATGTTAAAGCGCCTTGAATCGATCGAACGATCGCGCAGAAGCGAAAACACCGTGCCGATTTTGAATTCGCCAGCCGAATTCGTGAAATACTCATCTTCGTAGACCGGCAGGAACCCGTCCGATAAGCGGTAGCCGCCAAAGACTGTCGCGCCCAGCGGCGCCAGATTCTGCGTCGCGGTCGCAGAAAGCGCGCTGCCGCTATAAAAGCCCGTTGTGTAATCGAAGCCTTCCGATTCAATCAAAACGTCGAAAGCGCCGCGCGCCTCGAGAACGCCAGCCTCGACCCCGCGGCGCACTGCCAGGCTTTCGATAATCGCTGGAAAATGTTGGAAGGACGCCTTGAGAACATCTTGCGGCAAAAGGGGGACATTGTTCGTCTGCGCACCGCTTTGAGACGAGACGCCGAATACGGCCGCAGTCGCCAGAATGGCGGCGAGGATGCGCATGATTTTAGGTTCCCGACGACGCTTGCTGATTGTTCGGAAGAGATGGCGGGAAGTTGTTGAGCTGGCGCCACAATTCGTAGCCGACGGTCACCTCCTCCAACAGGACCCAGGCTCGCGCCGCTGAACCAAAACGCACAAACCGCTCATCGGGCCAGGGCGGCTCATCGCTTTCGACTTCGGTGATCAGGATGCGAAACCGCCCCGTCGCGTCCGCGGACGGATCGACCGCAACCACCTCGCCTGGGAAAGTGCCGACGGCAACAGACGGCCAGCCGCTGAACTGCACCGCCGGCCATCCTTCAAACTGAATGCGCGCCTTGGCGCCCGGCTGGACGAGTGCGACGTCGCGGCCGTCGATAAAAATCTCGACGGCGCGCTGCACGTCCTGCGGTACAAAGCGGGCGACGACATCGCCGGCGCTGACAAACGTCGCCGTGTCGCCCGCATTGACCTGCAAGATCATGCCGTCGCGCGGCGCGCGCGCAATCTGCGCCGATTGCCTGGATAGATTGATGTCAATCCTGTTGAGCTCGGCGGCCGCCTCGGCGACGCGCGCGCGCATGTCCTCAACGCGAATTTGGGTTTCCTCATATTCGCGGCGCGCCGCGAGCCCTTTCTCGTAAAGGTCGAGCATCCGCTCAAGATTGATCTGCGCGGTTTGCAGCGCCGTCTCGGCGGCGTTCTGTTTCGCGATCACTTGCGCGCGCTCTGCTTCCAATCGTTCCAGAAGCTGTGGGTCGTTGTCGACAATGCGGATAATCGGGTCACCCTGCTTCACCATGCTGCCGTCCTGGACATACCATTCCTCGATCCGACCAGAAACGAAAGCATTGATCTCCTGCAAACGGTCGTTCGGATCGAGCGCGGTTACGGCGCCCGACCCTGCTGTCGTCTGAATCCAGGGCGTAAAGGCGAGAAACGCCGTCGCCGCGAAAGCAAAAACGCCGAGCATCCAGCCGATAACGGACATGATGCGCGGCGCGCGGATCGACTGCAGCGTCTGGAAGTGATGGTTATATCTGTCGATTATCGCCATCGTCAGACGTCCTTGACGATAGCGATCTGCGGCGTGGTTTTATCTTTATCGCCGGGCGGCGTCGTCGGTTCTTCCGGGTAAGCGACGCGCTTGAATTCGTTGAAGGACGTGAAGACGCTTTGCCCATCGTCGTGCAGATACAGGAACGTATCGCAGCCAACATCGTGCTGACGGCGTGAAAAATAAATCACGGTGTTCGATTTATCAGCTTGCAGATAACCGAGCGCGCGGCGCATCACCTGCTCATTGGCGAGATCGTATAGCTGGTTCAGCACAAGCACCCGCGGCCGCGACAAGATCGCCGCCGCCAGTTTCAACAGCATCGTCTCGGTGATGGAAAGCGGCCACCCGTTTGCGGAGATATAGGTATCAAGCCCTTTCTTCGATCGCGAGATCACGCGGTCGAGGCCGACAACGGTCAACACTTCCAGCATGCGCGCAGGCCCGACATCATCACAGCACAGCGAAAGATATTCGCGAATTGTCATCTCGATGACGGTCGGGCGGTCGAGAACGACGATATTTTGGTGCAGCTGGTTGGTCCCCGCCGCCTTGATGTCCGCATTGCCGAGGGCGATGTAACCGGTGTCCGGTTCTTCGACCCGCTTTAGTAAGTGCGTTACGAGCCGCTGCACTCCGTGCCGGGAAGACGCGGCAAGGGTCGTCGCGCCGCTGGGTATCTTGAAGTCTAGTTGGGCCGGTTTGCCGCGTGCTTCACCGGTCACGTCTACGAAGGCGAGGCTTGAGTCGACGCAGTCGAATTCATCGCGATGCGGAGCATCCTCAAGTTCGATGCTAAGGAACCGCGACAACTCCTCCACCGCAGCGCACAGATCATAGAAATAGATCATGTAAGGGCTTAGCTGCGATAAGCCGAAGAAGACCGCAGACAGAACCAGTTCCGCGGCCACCAACTGACCAAGCGACAACTGCCCCTGAATGACGAGCCACCCGCCGAGGCCGAGCAGCACGGCGCTCGCAAGCGCGTACAGAATCAGGAGCGCGATGGTTTGCGAGAAATGCTGCCGGAAGTGTTTTTTGTGAACGTTGACGTAATTCGCCGTTTGCGCGTCGGTTTGATCGAAAGCGTAAGCGACATGGCGCTGCGTCTTGAAAAAGCCGTTAGACGCGGCGAGGCCTTCCAGCCAGGCGGCGACCTCGTGTTTGCTGTGAGACAGGTCGATCGCGGTGCGGATAGCGCGCTTGCCCCAGATCAGCCAGATCGCCCATAGCGCCGCGATGATGACCGCGTTCATCGCCAAAAACAGAGGATGGTAGAATGAGACAAGTATGAAGCCGACGCCTGCCTGCAAGATCAGCGTGAAGCCGCCGACCAGGAGGCCCGGGATGTTCTTTTGAATAATAATGATATCGAAATAGCGATTGAAGAGCGGCCCGCGGCCATCGTCGTTGAAAAACGGGTTGCGTGCGTAAATCGCGCGCATGCCGATTTCGGCGACGAGGCGCGCGTAAAATCGCCGCCCGAAGATCTCCATCAGATGGATGCGCAACGCATTGAGCAAGCCTGACGCTAAGAGCAATACGAAAAGCGTCGCTGACAGGACAATTAGCGGCGCCGCCATCGCCGTATTGGCGACGGTGTTAATCAGCATTTGCACGGAGATAGGCGTTGCTAGCGAAAGCAGACTGATGCCGACGCCATATACGAGGGCAAGCCAGTAGAATGAGCGCTCGGGTCCCAAAATCTTCGCGATGAGCGCAAAGATTTGCGTAACCTTAAATTCGTGTTCCGGGATCGCCGCCATTGAATGCAAAAAGCCCTTGTGTTCCGCCTATGTTCTTTCCGACGCCAACTCGGGCCGTAATGCAAGCATTTTCCTCGAAATTGGTAAACGCCCGGTCGATATCAATATCGACGGCGCTCTGCTGTTCCCAGTATTCGCGGCGTCCATGCGCCGGCAAAGCGTTTCGCTAATTCAAAAACCGCTCAAGCGCCGCAAATTCACGCTCGTCATTGACGAGAACATAGGTCAATTCCTCGCCGTCGATGGTGAAGTTCGAGCCAACCCAACGCTCACCGTCATACCATAGATTCAGGGCGACGGTGCCGGTTACGCGGTACTGGTGCGCCGACTGATCATTAGGTGCGCGCGTTTCGCCGATCTTGGCGGTCTCAACGTCGATGATTTCGCCGGTCTCAGTGTTGATTAGCGCCTCGGCGGCGACGATGTCTTTGTTCCAGTAGCTGCTCGGCACCGCGCCCTCAGGCGCCGCGCCCTTATATTCAGCGCCTTCGATCATCAACGCATTCTGATAGCGTTTGGCGTCAACAAAGGATTTTTTGCCGTTGTTGTCCGTTTTGCTGACGATGGAGATAACGTCGTCCCCGCGCCAGAT
This sequence comes from Pseudomonadota bacterium, assembly GCA_039819305.1. GTDB lineage: Bacteria > Pseudomonadota > Alphaproteobacteria > Caulobacterales > Parvularculaceae > Hyphococcus. Next base: position 32,327 of record JBCBSE010000011.1, on the reverse strand, counting down.
CTCCGTCGCCTCATGATCATACCGGAACAGGGTGACGGGTCCGAGACCGACTTTCATCTCGATCCGGGTGTCGACGCGGGTGCCAAAGTCGGTCTCCTCGACATCGACCATGTGGTAGCCGATGACCTTTCCTTTGCGTTCGATTAGAAATTTTGCGTCGAGATTGGACGCGGCGGATGGCACAATTCCCGCCACCAAAGTCGCCAGAGCAAAAATCCACGTTCGCATAGTTGTGACCTGCTTTTGAGAGTTGTTTTCGTTACGTATTGAGCCCTCTGGCGGATCAGGTGCGAAGGCCATTTTCGCAATACCCGATCGCGGTTGCCCGAATTAGGAGTAAATCGTTGAATTTTGTCGAAAATCCCACCGATCTGATCGGCAATACGCCGCTGATCAAGCTACAGCGGGCGTCCGAGGAAACGGGGTGTATCATTCTCGGGAAGGCCGAATTTCTAAACCCTGGCCAGTCGATCAAGGACCGCGCCGCGCTCGGCATTGTCCGCGACGCCGAACGCCGTGGCCAATTGCGGCCGGGCGGTGTGATCGTCGAGGGAACCGCCGGAAATACCGGGATTGGCCTCGCCCTTGTCGGCGCGGTTCTCGGCTATCGCGTCAAAATCGTGATCCCGCGCACGCAAAGCGAGGAGAAAAAGGCCGCAGTGCGCATGCTCGGCGGCGAGGTCATCGAGGTCGACGCCGTCCCTTACGCTGACCCGAAGAACTACGTTCACGTCTCGCGCAGGCTCGCCGAAGATCTTGCGAAGACCGAACCCAATGGCGCCGTCTGGGCCAACCAGTTCGACAATACGGCCAACCGCGATTTCCACGCCGCAACGACGGGGCCGGAAATCTGGAACCAGACGGACGGCGCGGTTGATGGTTTTGTTTGCGCAGTCGGCACCGGCGGCACGATCGCGGGCGTCTCGGGCGCCCTCAAGTCGCGCAACAAAGATATCGCAATCGCGGTCAGCGATCCCGGCGGCTCAAAGATCTATAGCTGGGTGAAAAGCGGCGAGCTCGAAACCGAGGGTGGCTCGATTACGGAAGGGATCGGCCAGGGGCGCGTCACCTCGAACCTCGAAGGCGCGGAGATCGACGAAGCTTTTCGCGTTCCCGACGATGAGATGCTGAACATCATCTTCCAACTGGCGGCCGAAGAAGGTCTCTCGCTCGGCGGCTCGTCGGGAATAAATGTCGCCGGCGCGATCCGCCTCGCAAAGGCGCTCGGCCCTGGAAAAACCATCGTCACCATCCTTTGCGATTACGGAAATCGATACGCTTCGAAACTCTACAATCCAGAATTTTTGAGGTCGAAAAATCTTCCGACGCCGCCCTGGATCGACGCCGCATGAGCCTTGCTGCGCCGCTCGTCTCGACCGATTGGCTTCACGCCAATCTCGACGCGGCGCGGATTATCGACGCGTCCTGGCGGATGCCGGGCGAGCCGCCGGCCTATAAGGACTATCAGCGCCGTCATATTTCGGGAGCCGTCTTTTTTGATATCGACGCCCTTGCGGACAAATCGACGGATTTGCCGCATATGCTCCCGTCTCCATCAGATTTCGAAAACGCAGTCGGGGCGCTCGGCGTCAATGAGGATGACGCGGTCGTCGTCTATGACGATCAGGGCCTGTTCTCCGCCCCGCGGGTCTGGTGGACTTTTCGCGCCATGGGCCACGCCCGCGTCGCCGTCCTTGACGGAGGCTTGCGCAAATGGATCGCCGAAGGCCGCGCTGTCGATGATCGGGCGCCAAGGCCCTCGCCGCAGCGTTACAAAGCCAGCCCAAAGCGAGACCTCGTCGCCGACGCCGAGACAGTCAGAACCGCAATCGCCGACGCCGCGCCGCGCATCGTCGACGCGCGTCCGGCGGCGCGATTTCGCGGCGCCGCGCCGGAACCCCGGGCGGGCCTTCGCAGCGGTCATATGCCCGGCGCTCTTAATGTCCCTGTCGACCGGATCGTGCGCGATGATGGAACGCTGGCGGACGATGCGGCGCTGCGGGCGGCCTTTGAAGACGCCGGCGTTGATGTTGACGCCCCGATCATCACCACCTGCGGCTCCGGCGTGACGGCGGCCGTCGCCGGGCTCGCCCTTGAAGTTCTTGGCCATCGCCGGTGGAGGTTATACGATGCCTCCTGGGCCGAGTGGGCCAGGAGAGATCATGACAGCAGCGTCTACCCCGTCGTCGTCGACGTCTGAAATTTCAAAGCGGCTTTCGGTCAAGATCACGTTTCTGGAGCAGCGCGCGCGGCCGGCGGATGCGACGCCTGCCCCGGCCATCGGAAAAATTGCGATCTTACGCGCTGAGCGTTCGCCGCTACATTTTTACCGCTATTTGTATCGGCTGGTCGGCGATCCCTGGAATTGGGTGAGCCGGCGCCGGCTGGACGATGTCGACCTCGCCGAAATTATTCACGACCCTGAAGTCTATATCTTGGTCTTGTATCTCGACGGCGCGCCCGCCGGGTTCGCCGAGATCGACAACCGCCTGGCGGCCTTTGCTGAGATCCGGTTTTTCGGCATCGCACCGGATGCGATCGGGCGCCGGCTTGGGCGCTATTTCCTGAGCCAGGTGCTGCATATGGCCTGGGACCTGCAGCCGCGCAAGATACGCCTTGAGACCTGCACCCTTGATCATCCGGCCGCACTCCCGCTTTATCAAAAGCTGGGCTTTGAAGTCGTCGACCGCCGCGACGGCGTCGTTGATCTCATCGATTAAAAGCCCGTTGCATCCCCTTGTTTGAGAACGAAAGCAGCGGGCAATTCATAAGCGACGGCGAAACGAACGGACTATGAAAGAGAAAACCAAACTGATCGCCGCCGGGCGTCCCCACAAACGGCATGCGCACCCCGTCAATGTCGCCGTGGAGCGCGCCTCCACCATCCTGTTCCCGACTTATGACGATTATCTCGAGGGCGCGCGCACCATCAATTACGGCCGGCTCGGCACCTCGACGCATCGCGCCTTTGAAGACGCGGTGACGGCGCTGGAGGGTGGTTTCGAAACGCGTCTTGCGCCGTCGGGATTGGCCGCGTGCAATGCGGCGATCCTCGCTTTTGTAAGCGCCGGCGACCATGTGCTGATGACCGACTGCGCCTACGACCCGACGCGCAAGTTCTGCGAGCGGTTTCTCGCCCGCTTCGGCGTTGAGACCACCTTCTACGACCCCACCCTCGGCGGCGACGGCTTGAAAAAGCTGATGCGCGAGCGGACGAAAGTCGTGTTTGTTGAATCGCCGGGATCGCTGACTTTCGAAGTGCAGGATATCCCAGCCCTGGCGGAAGCCGCTCATGAACGCGGCGCCGTTCTCATCGCCGATAACACATGGGCCGCAGGCTATTACGCCAAACCGCTCGCGCTCGGCGCCGATGTCAGCATTCAGGCGGCGACAAAGTATATTGTTGGCCACGCCGACTGCCTTGTTGGAACGATTACGTCCGCCCATGAGGAAGCGGCGAAGAAGATTTATATGGCGCTGTTGCAATTGGGATCGAACGTATCAGCGGACGACGCGTTTCTCGCCTTGCGCGGCTTGCGCACCCTTTCCGCTCGTCTCGATGTCCATGAGGCGAACGCTCTCGCTCTTGCCAAATGGCTGCAGAAACGCGCCGAAGTCGAGCGCGTCATTCATCCGGCGATGAAGGGATGCCCGGGACATGCGATTTGGCGTCGTGATTTCACCGGCTCGTCAGGTCTTTTCAGCGCCGTTCTGAAACCGACGCCGCTTCCGCAACTCAAAACGTTTTTCAATGCTCTTAAGCTTTTTGGCATCGGCTTCTCATGGGGCGGCTATGAAAGCCTTGCAGTTCACGTCAATCCTTCGCGCTATCGCACAGCGACAGAATGGACTGAGCCCGGCCCCGTTATCCGTTTCCATGCGGGCCTTGAGGATATAGAAGACATGAAGTCCGACATCGATAATGCGTTCGCCGCAATGGCGATGATGCAGGAGTGAACGACATGGGCCCTGTTGCGCAATTCGTCCGTATCGGCGCCATCTTAGCCGCGACCGGCCTGTCTGGATGTCTTTTTACAACCGGCGATACGCGCACCATCACGTCTGCGCCGTCCGGCGCGGTCGTGACCATTGAAGCATTCGGCGAGTGCGAGACGCCGTGCACCGTCAAGCTGGACGGCCTGCGCCAGGTCACCGTCGCCAAGGCCGGCTATAAGGCGCAGCGCTTTGGCGTCCGGCCCGGCGACGAACCGGTGCATGTCATTCTGCAACTCGCCGCGCCGACCGAAAGCATCGACGCGACAAGCCTGCCGACATTGGAATAAACGAAAGAGATTTGGCGACCCCGGCAGGACTCGAACCTGCAACCCTCGGCTTCGAAGGCCGATGCTCTATCCAATTGAGCTACGGAGCCGCAGCGCGGAAAGGCCCGCGCTTTATTCCTCCTCGCCAACCAGCGCGTCGACTTCCGGCAGGTCCGGCGGCGGCGGCGCGCCTTCCGGACCTTTCAGATAATGGTTCATCCAGCGCATCAGGCGCAAGGCGTAGTCGTACTGCGCCGCGGATTTTCGGTTGCCATGCCCCTCACCGGGGTAGGTTACAAGGCGCACTGGCGCCTGCCCCACCCGCTGCAGATAACGGAATAGCTGGAGCGATTGCGAGGGATGGACCCGCGGGTCGGCCTCGCCATGCAGGATCAGCGTCGGCGTTTGCGACTTCGAAGCATGATAGATCGGGCTCTGGTCGCGATAGATGTCCCAGTCTTCCTCCGGATAGATTCGGAAGTGGCTGTCGACCATTTCTTCGGGAATGTCCGTGGTGCCGGAAAAGGAGACAAGATCGGTAAGCGCCACGAAGACGACGGCGGCGGCGAAATGCTCAGTCAAAGCGGTCGCGCCCCAGGCCGAGGCGTAGCCGCCGTAGGAGCCGCCGGTTATGCCCACCTTATCAGCGTCGGCGACGCCTTCATTGGCCAGAAACTCAACGCCGTCGACGACGTCGTTGAATTCCGCCGCCGGCGGATCGGCGTGATCGAGCTTGGCGAACTCCTGCCCGCGGCCCGTCGAGCCGCGGTAATTGGGATAGAATACCGCATAGCCCTCGCCCGCGCCGATATGGCCCGGCGTGCTGTATCCGGTCAGCCATCCGTCGACATAATGGGCCTCCGGTCCGCCGTGAACGACGACGATCATGGGCCAGCCGCCGCGCGGCGCGCGTCGGTTTGGCGTCACAAGAAGACCCTCGACGCGCACGCCGTCCCGCGCGGTCCATTCAATAACTTCCTGTTTCCCGAGATTGCGAGCGTCAAGCCAGGCGTTATGATCCGTCCACGGCGCAAGCGCGCCGCCAGACTGTGCGACGAACAATTCCGGAGGACGGTTTGGCGAATGACCGACTGCGGCGTGACCGCCAGCACCGCCGTCGACCGAGGCGACCACAAAACCCTCATGGGCCTGACGATCGGATATTTCACCATCCGCGGACAAGAAGAACGCTTCTGATCGCACGCCGCGATCGGCGAGCACATGCAAACTCTCATTATCGCGCCAGAAGAAATCCATTTCGTCGGCTTCGTCGCCGGCTGTCAGAAATTCAAAATCTCCGCTGCTTGCATCGGCAATGGCGACAGTGTGCGCGATCGGGTCATGGCGATCGACGCCGGCGAGAAAAGCGATGCGCGCGCCGTCCGGTGAGAACGCCGCCATTCCTATCTTGCCCGCCGTGTCGACGACATTTTCGACGCGGCCATTACGTACGTCGACGATATGATATTTGCGATTGATAATGTCGTCGCCAATCAGAGGCGTGTCTGCGAGCGCCACCATTACGCGGCGTCCATCGCGCGATACCGCGAATGTTGAGACATGGCCAGGCAGGTCGAGGGCCTTGGCAACAGGATCGCCCGCGCCAAGATCAACCCGGTAGAGTCGCGCAAACCGGTCGCCTTCATCAATGATGTTGGCGTCAAATCCCTTCGCCCGGCGTTCTTCAAGGTTCGTTTGGTCAGCCTCGAGCGCGGAGAAGAGGAGCGTCGCGCCGTCATTCGCAAAGGCGTAATCGATGATGTCCTGGTCGTGAGCGAACAAAATCTCCGCGGCGCCGCCGGCGACGTCGATCTGGTGAAGCGCGCGTTTTGCATTGTCTTGCTCGGCCGGCGTTGCAAGAAAGGCGAGCGTGCCTGCGCTGCGCCACTGAGGATTGCCGGGGCTCATAGTCGCCGGCGCATAAACGCGGTCGTCCGCCGGCCCGAAGGCGATGCGCAACGCGGCCGTCGCCGAACCGTTTTCCTCTCCCGCGACGACATCCGGCATCTGAGACAGGGCGTAGGCGACGGCCTTTCCGTCCGGCGAAAGCGTCACGGACCCGACCCGCTCGACGGCGAAGAGATCTTCGACGGTCATCGGCCCTTCGGCGTGGGCGGGAAGCGCGCCCGCGGCGAAAAAGCTGAATAAGGAAAAGACGATGGGTAGACGCATCAATGATCTCCAGGGAAAAATTGAGAGGGAGGCTCCGCAGCAAACTTAGCGGCGCGAAATGACGAAGTTAAGCCGCGACAGCCTCGAATTCAGGTAGAGACCGGCTGGCGACCCCGGCAGGACTCGAACCTGCAACCATCGGCTTAGAAGGCCGGTGCTCTATCCAGTTGAGCTACGGGGCCGGTCGCGGCGATCGCCGACTTAATGGGTCCATGGCTTGCGGCGCTGAAACGCGAAATTGTCGGCGTAGGCTTTGACGGTTCTGGCGCTGGCCCGCGGCTCCTCCAACCGATAAGGAATTGAGTGCTTTTCCGCGAAAGCGACCGCCTCGTCGCGTGTGTCAAAGGTCAGACGCACCTGGCTCGCGGTCATGTCCTCTGCGCTCGTCCAGCCCATCAATGGATCGATCCGGCGCGCGGTCTGGGCGTCAAAATCCATGCGCCATTGCTTTGTCTTGGCGCGCCCCGACTGCATTGCCGTTTTCGCCGGCTGGTAGATTCTCGCAAAACTGGTCACTCGCTAACCTCAACGCGGATATTAATCTCGAAGCGATGGTCGGGGCGGCAAGATTCGAACTTGCGACCCTCTGCTCCCAAAGCAGATGCGCTACCAGGCTGCGCTACGCCCCGAAGCATCGCTGGGGCCGTCACTTGGGCCAACTTGGCGGGGATGTAAAGATGCGGGATCGGACCGGCCGCGTGGCGGCGATCAGTTCTCCGGATCGTCGCGAAGCTCGACAGCGAGCAGCCCTTTTGCACCCTCGGCGAACGAAACTTTGACGCGCTGGCCGGGTTCGAGCTCGCCGAGACCGCTGGCGCGGACCGTTTCCATATGCACAAAGATATCCGGGGTGCCCTCGCCTCGGGTCAAAAACCCATAGCCCTTCGCGCGATTAAACCATTTGACCTGGGCGCGGGTGAAATCGCCTGCGGGCGTTTGGCTCGATGCGGGCGCGCGATGAGAAATCGACGTAGCAGTCGATTCGTCGATATCGATTAGTTTCAGCGCCTGCAGACCTTTTTCCCGCCTTACGACTTCGCACGCGATGGTCGCGCCTTCGCGCGCGGTCTCGCGCCCCGCCGCTTTAAGACAGGAAGAATGGATCAATACGTCGCCCGTGTCGTCGTCGGGAACCATGAATCCATAGCCCTTGGTCGTGTCAAACCATTTGACGACGCCCTTTAGGGTGAAGCTTTCTTCTTCCGTTTCATCTTTCGGCGATGATGCAAAACGGTCGGCCATTGTTGTCATGCGCCCCCCGTTAAGGCGGTCTGGCGATTCTTCCCTTTAACCGGTTAACTATAAGCTAGAAGAACAAAGTCGTCATGTCCCCCGGCGCAAGCAATGCGCGTTTTTCGATCGTTTCGAAGAACTTTTCGCGAAAAAGTTGCAGTGATTTGATAACATTACGCGCGCCGTAGAGCGTTCGCGCAACGTTATTGCATCAGGCGATGGCCTGACTCTCTAGATCCGTTAAGAACTTTTGAATCAGCAGAAGAAATACGTCGAAATCTGATTCTATATTGTCGGCGGTTACGCCGCCTGCGGAGTTTCGGTCCATCTGAATGGCGATATCGCCGTCCCGATCGATATACGCGCGGCCGAATTTCACTTCATTATTGAACTTGTTGAGGAACTGATAGCCGACGTCGTCGGACTGCAATCCCGGCCAAACAAGAAACGAGACATCGCCGTCAGCGCCATCGACCGCGACCACGATGCGGTATTGCGCAATGTCGACAAACAACTTGGTCGCGTCATAGTCCTGAACATTATAGCCCTGTTCGGAAAGGATTTTGGCGATATCCGTCTTGCTCACGCCCTCAGCGTGCGCGGCGCCCATCGGCGCGATCGCCAAGGCGACAGCAGCTGCGACAGCGGCGTATTTCATGGTCAGCACCCCTCAACAATTGACCAAACTTGGCCGATGACAAGTAGTTAACGTCAAAGCCGGCAAAAAATCAATCGAGGCGCGTTCGCCCCTGTCCGATGGTTTTTGCGAGGGTTTGCAAGCGCTTGGCAGGCCCTAGGGGAATCGAACCCCTCTTTCCAGGTTGAAAACCTGGCGTCCTAACCGATAGACGAAGGGCCCGCGTCGATGCGCGTTTTAGCGAGCGCGCTGTATATGCGAGCCGGGACCGCCATTGCAAGTCCGATTTTTTCGGATTCGCGAGCGCCTCATGGCGCAAGGGCTTCAGGACCAATTAGACCTCAAGAAGCAGGGGCGGCGTCGACAATCTGAAGTTGGCAGGCAAGGCCGCCGCGCCAGTCATCGGGCCGGACTTTTCCGGCGACGTGAATACGCGCGTTCGAGCGCAAAACATCGCCAAGCGGCTCATCCTTGGCGCGGAAGGCGATAGCGCGGACCTCTGCGCCGGATGCGCCTTTCAGCGTCGCGGCGATGTGGTTTTCACCAACCTCCCGCAAATGCGCAACGCGCAAATCGCTCAGCGCAAAGACTGGTTCCGGATTGCCGACGCCGAAGGGGCCGGCGAGCGCCGTCGCCTCAACAAGCGGTCGCGCGACCGCTTCCGGCGCAATCACTGCGTCGATCATGAGCTGTCGGTTTTGGCGCGCGACATCAACGGCGTCTTCCAGCGCGACATTCAACCTTTCGCGCAAGTCATCTATGCGTGACGCGTTGATCGTCAGGCCGGCGGCCATGGCGTGTCCGCCGCCATTGATAAGAACGCCGTCATCGCGCGCCGAGGCCACGGCGCGGCCAAGATCGACGCCGTCTATGGAGCGGCCCGATCCTTTACCGACGCCATTTTCAACGCCGATCACAATGACGGGTTTATCGAGTTTTTCCTTGATCCGACCGGCGACGATGCCAATGACGCCGGGATGCCAGCCTTCGCCGGCCGCTACGATAACATCATCCGCATCAAGACAATGATCAGCGATGAGTTTTAACGCTTCGCGCTGAACGTCGGCTTCGATGGCCTGGCGCTCCGCATTCATGACATGCAACTTCTCGGCGAGCGCTATGCGCCGCGCCGGTTCTTTTGTCGTCAGCAGTTCGAATGCGAGCCTTGCATGCCCGATGCGCCCCGCCGCATTGATGCGCGGACCGATAAGGAACCCGAGGTGATAGACCGACGCCGGGCCCTTGGCGCCGGCGCGTTCTGCAAGCGCCTTGAGCCCCGCATTTCCCCCGCCTTCGAGGATTTTCAGCCCTTGCGCGACCAAAACCCGCGTCAGGCCGGTGAGCGCCATCACGTCGCAGACAAGGCCGAGCGCAGTGAGGTCGAGAAACTCGGTCAGCCGCGGCTCGGACCGGGACGCGAACCATCCCGCTTCGCGCAGGCGCCGATTGAGCGCGACGAGCGTCATGAAGGCGACCCCGGCCGCTGAAAGGTTGGTCAATCCCGAAATATCGTCCGGCCGATTCGGGTTGACGGTCGCCTCTGCGCCGGCGGGCGGCGGCCCGTCCATCAGGTGATGATCAAGGACGATCACCTTCATGCCCTCGGCGGCGGCGGCGTTTATCGCCTCGTGCGCGGCGGCGCCGCAATCCACCGTGACGATGATTTCCGCGCCGGCCTCGCGCAACGCGCGAAAGGCTTCGATCGAAGGTCCGTAGCCCTCCGTGATCCGGTCCGGCAGGTAAACCGGCGTTTCGCGACCGAGCGCATCGAAATAGGACCACAAGATCGCAGCGGCTGATGTTCCGTCGACGTCATAGTCGCCAAAGACGCCGATTGCGGCTTCGGTTTGAACCGCGTCGGCAAGGATCGCGCTAGCGCACTCCATGTCATGCAGTACGTAAGGATCGGGCAAAGACTGGCGCAAGGACGGTTCAAGAAAGTCAGATGCCGCCTCGGCTGTTACGCCGCGCGCGGAAAGGACGCGCGCGAGCAGCTGATCAATATCGAGCCGCTGGCGCATCATTTCGACCTCGCGCCATTCGGCGTCACGCAATCGCCAACGTCGTCCGGATGCCGCGCCGTCAACGTCCGGCAGCGCAATGGCGTCAGCAATCGGTCCGACATGGGGAACAGCAGTCATGGACGCGCTCCGCGCCTTACCGGCGTGAGCGCGCGCGAACGTATCTCACCGTGCCCGTTCGCGAGCGCATGACCACTGTGTGCGTGTTGACGTAACCCGGTTCCCATTTCACGCCGTCAAGCATTGTCCCGTTGGTGACGCCGGTTGCTGCGAATATGACGTCGCCCGACGCCAGATCGCGGAGATGGTATTTCCGGTCGAGCTCGCTGATACCGGCGCGTTCGGCGCGCCCCCGCTCATCGTCATTACGGAAGACGAGCCGTCCTTGCATCTGCCCGCCGACGCAGCGCAGCGCCGCCGCAGCCAAAACGCCTTCCGGCGCGCCGCCCTGCCCCACATAGAGATCGATGCCGGTTGAGGCTTCCGTGGTATGAAAAACGCCTGCGACATCGCCGTCGGGAATGAGGAACACGCGTGCGCCCATTTCCCGCGCGCCGTCGATCAGACCCTGATGACGCTCCCGATCGAGAATGCAAAGCGTCAGTTCATTCGCCGGCACGCCCTTCGCCTTTGCGAGGGAGGCGATATTATCTTTGATCGGAGCGTCAAGGTCGATAACGCCCTCGGGGTAGCCGGGTCCGCAGGCGATCTTGTCCATATAAACATCAGGCGAATGCAGCAGCGTCCCGCCTTGCGCCATGGCGACGACCGCCAGCGCGTTCGCCATCGCCTTCGCTGTCAACGTCGTGCCTTCCAATGGATCAAGCGCAATGTCGATTTTTGGTCCTTTGCCCGAACCGACTTTCTCGCCAATATAAAGCATTGGCGCCTCATCGCGTTCGCCCTCCCCAATCACGACGGTGCCTTCCATCTCTAACTTGTTGAAGGCTTCGCGCAGCGCCGAAACCGCCGCTTCGTCAGCGCCTTCCTTGTCGCCGCGCCCAATCATGGTTGAGGCCGCGATCGCCGCAGCCTCCGTGCAGCGGCCGACTTCCATCGTCAAAACGCGATCGAGATAAGTTTCTTCCATTGTTGTTCCTTCGCGTTTAGGGCCTGTGTAACCGCTTACTGCGCAGCCTCGTCACGAATATCTTCAAGCGCTTCGGCGTCGTTTGCGCCGTCTTGCTCGGCGGCTTCGCGGTCGGATTGCGCAGCATCATTGGCGCGCTCGGCATCTTCGAGCAGATCATCGGTTGCGGCATCAACCTCGCCGCGCGCAAGCGGCGTTGGCCGCGGCCCGGCGGCCTGGGTTTCGCCGATTTTGGGAAATTTTGCATCGGTGTCGGCCCGCTGCGCAGCAACAATATCGACGATGGCGGGGTTCGGTTCTTTCTGATCGGCTATCCGCTCATATTTAATGATGCCCGGGGGCGCCAGGCGCTTGACGTCAAAACTGGTGCAGCCGCCAAGTCCGGCCAATAGCGTGAGGATAAACAGTGATCGTCGCATCTGGTCGTTTTGCACCCTGCCCCAGCAGACCCTATAAGGTGGCTGAACTCCGCCCTTAAACCCTGAACCGGCGTCAGAAAGCAAGCACGCGCTATGAGCAACGAAGTCAAGCCGGCCGCAACGGCGACGACGCGAAAACCCCGAAAAAAGACAACAAAAAAGGCGGCTCGCAAACCGGCCAAAGCCGCGACGACGGAAAAAACCGGCGCAAATGACAGCGCAGCCAGAAGATCGCCGTCGCCGGGCGACGTTCCGAAGAAAATGGCGGCCGCGAAAGTCGCCGCTGATGACCCCTCGACCTCGCTCCCTTCTTCGCCGTTTCAGGATTTCGATTCTTTGACGGAGTATCTCACCGAGATTTCCGGCAAGAGCCAAAACCTCATTTCGAACTTCTTCGCCAACAATCCGGATTTGCGAAAGGCGACGGGCCAGCTGCCGACCGATCCCTTAAATGTCGGCGACGCTTTTCAAGAAGTGATGAATGGTCTCGCCGCCGATCCCGGCACCGTAATGCAACGTCAATTCAATCTCTGGGGCGACTACGCGAAACTGATGGCGACCATGTCGCGGCGAATGGCCGGCGAAGACATCAAGCCCGCCATCGAACCGGACCGCAACGACAAGCGTTTCGCGCACGACGCCTGGCGCGAAAACCCGATGCTGGACTTCGTCAAGCAGTCTTATCTGATTACGGCGAAATGGCTCGAAGGCACAGTCAAACAGCTTGACGGCCTCGATCAGCACGAAAAGGCCAAGGCTGAATTCTACACCAGGCAATTCATCGACGCGTTTGCGCCGTCAAACTTCGCCATGTTGAACCCGGAGGTCGTAGAGGCGACCATCGAGAGCAAGGGCGAGAATCTTTTCAAGGGCCTCAAAACGCTGATTGAGGATATTGATCGCGGGCACGGCGCTCTCGCGATACGGCAGGCTGATCTCGATCACTTCAAGATCGGCGAGAACATCGCAACGACGCCGGGCAAAGTCGTTTATCAGAACGCGATCATGCAGATCATCCAGTATGATCCAACGACCCCTTCAGTCGCGAAAACGCCGATGTTGATCGTGCCGCCCTGGATCAACAAGTTTTACATTCTCGATCTGCAGCCGAAAAACAGCTTCATCAAATGGCTTGTCGAGCAGGGCCGAACCGTATTCGTGATCTCCTGGGTCAATCCCGACCCGTCGCTGCGCGACAAAACGTTTACGGACTATATCAAGGAAGGCCTTTTCGAGGCTCTCGATGCGCTCAATCAGGCGACCGGCGAAGAAAAGGCCGACGTTATCGGCTATTGCATCGGCGGCACTATGCTGTCCATGGCCCTCGCCTATATGGCCAAAGTCGGCGACCGCCGAATCAACTCAGCAACATTTTTCACCGCCCAGGCCGACTTCACGGAAGCCGGCGACCTGCAGCTCTTTGTCGATGACGCACAGCTTGACGCCATAGAAAAGCAGATGGACGCCGCCGGCGGCGTGTTGGAAGGCCGGGCGATGGCGACGACCTTCAACATGTTGCGGTCTAACGATTTGATATGGTCTTTCGTGATCGACAACTACATGAAGGGCAAGGATCCGGCGAAGTTTGATCTCCTGTTCTGGAATTCAGACGCGACCCGCATGCCCAAGAAGGTCCACCTTTTTTATCTGCGCGAGTTCTATCAGAAGAATCGCCTCGCGAAGGGCGAGATGATCATGGACGGCGAAGCGCTCAGCCTTCGTGATATCAACATTCCGATCTTCATGCAGGCCGGCGAAACCGATCACATCGCGCCGCATAATTCCGTATACAAAACAGCGTGCCTGTTCGCTTCCGGCGACAACAATAACGTCACCTATATGCTCGCCGGATCCGGTCATATCGCCGGCGTCGTCAACCATCCAGAGAAGAAAAAGTACCATCATTCAATCAATACTGCGCTCCCCGATACGGTCGAGGAGTGGATCGCCGGCGCGGAGCGGTTTCCAGGATCGTGGTGGCCATATTGGATCGAATGGCTCAACGGCGTGAGCCCGGAAACTGTACCTGCGCGCGAACCAGGCGACGGCGCGCTCTCTGTCATCGAGGACGCGCCCGGCAGTTATGTGAAGGTGAAGGCCTAGAGCCGTCAGGCCGCGTCGGCGCGAGCCGCGGGCTCCGCGCGTTTGGCTTTGCCAAATCGCAATACGCCGTCATCGAGCTTTGCGAATTTGAGACTGCGAAGGTCAGCGAAATAATCCTGCGGATATAGCCATGGCGCGCGATCGCCCTGCTTCGGCGAGCGATCGGCCGCCCGCGATACATATCCCGACGTCAAATTGAAGATCGGACGGCGCGCCATCGCAGGATCGGCGCTCATCGGCGCAACATAGTCAAAGCCGTGATCGTCGAGATAGCCGATCAACCGACAAGCGAAGGCGTTCACGAGTTCGGCGCGCAACGTCCATGACGCATTCGTGTATCCCCCGACGAAAACGAAATTGGGAACGCCGTCAAACATCGCGCCGCGATAGGTTAGCGCGTCGCCCGGCTCTTTCTTTTGGTCATCGATATAAAGATCAGCGCCGCCGAGATATTGCAGATAAAGGCCTGTCGCCGTCACGATAGCGTCGGCCTGAATGTTCTCGCCCGACGCCATGCGGACGCCGTCTTCCGTAAAGCGCTCAATCTCGTCAGTAACGATTGACGCCTCGCCGCGGCTGATGGCGTCAAAGAGGTCGTCATCCGCGATAACGCAAAGACGTTGGTCCCAAGGATCGTAACTTGGTTGAAAATGGCGCTCGACGTCAAAACCCTCAGGCAACTTCTCCCGAACGAGCTTGATGAGTTTCTTGGCGGTCTTGCGCGGCGTCGCGCGAACGAGTTTGTAGGAAAGCTGTTGGAAGAGAATCTTCTGCCACCGCACAAGCCGGTTTGCGAGCGGCGCCGGAAGCCAGGAGCGCAAGCCGCGCGCAAACGCGCTCTCCGACGGCATCGAAAAGAGATAGGTCGGCGAGCGTTGGATCATCGTTACATGTGCGCCCTGTTTCGCCAGGGCTGGAACGAGACCGACCGCCGTCGCACCGGAGCCGATGACCGCGATTCGTTTGCCAGCCGGATCGAATGATGCTGGCCAGTTCTGCGGGTGAATGACGTCGCCGCCGAAGTCTTCTACGCCGACAAAGGCGGGCGTGTGACCGCCGTCATATCGATAATAGCCCGTGCAGACGATGACGAAGCGACAAGAATAGCTTTCAAGGCTCTCCCCGCATCTCGCTTCGACGCGCCAAAGCGCCTCGTCGGAACGCCAGCGCATGGCGACAACTCTGCGGCCAAACCGTATGTCGTCTGAAAATCCCTCGCGCTCGGCCGTTTCTTTTATATAGGCTTTGATGGACGCGCCGTCGGCGATGGATTTCTCGCCCCGCCACGGGCGAAAGCCATAGCCGAGGGTGAACATGTCGCTATCGGAGCGGACGCCCGGATAGCGAAAGAGATCCCAGGTTCCGCCAATGTCATCGCGGGCCTCAAGGATGGCAAAGGATTTCTCCGGCGCGCGCGTCTTGAGGTGATGCGCGGCGCTGATGCCGGAAAGCCCGGCGCCGATGATCAAAACGTCAACAGTGTTTGCAGCAGCAGCAGTCATTGCAACCCACAAGATAAAGCCGCACTCCCGTCCGGTCGACTGCCGGCAGCAGTCGCATCCGCCGGTTTGGTTAACGCTCTGTTAACCAATTCGAATCAGGCTGATGTCTTGAAAATGCCGAGGGGGCAATGTGAGTAAGCTGGACGTCACCACGCAGGAGTTATTCTTGCGTCTTGGACCAACCGCTCAGTCTCGGCGCGCGCGCGCCGAGGCGCTTTTTCGCAGACTTCGGCTGGAAAGCCAGGACCAGATCGCCGACGCGTTGATGCGCGCGCCGGGCGCGATGAATGCGGGTCAGATTGTCGATAAGGAAGGCAAGGCGACCAAACGCGCGAGAAAAACGCGCAGCATCTAATTGAAGGCTCAGGCCGTCTTCGCCGCGACGGGCACGCCTTTTTGCTCAAGAAACGTGCGCAGCTCGCCGCTTTCGAACATCTCCCGGATAATGTCGCAGCCGCCGACGAACTCGCCTTTCACATATAGCTGTGGGATTGTCGGCCAGTCGGAGAATTCTTTCACGCCCTGACGAATTTCGTCGGACTCCAGGACATTTTGCGATCCATATTCGACGCCGAGATAGTCGAGGATCTGCACCACGACCGACGAAAACCCGCATTGCGGAAATTGCGGCGCGCCCTTCATGAAGAGCATCACGTCGTGGGCGTCGATCTTGGCCTTGATGTCGGCGAGGGCGGGATTGTCGCTCATGAGAATTCTCCTTTGATGCTTGAGCTAGGCAGGCCGGCCTTCCGCGTCAAGGGCGCCATCGAGAGCGTCTGATAGGACGGCGAGACCGTCTCCCAAAGGCGTTGCGGCGGTGATCGTTTCTCCGACTGGCGTTTTGTCGAGTCCCGCGCGTCTGATCTGCGCCGCCGAGATCGGCGTGGCGATCCCGACCGCGTTCAACGCCTTCAGACCGACGCCGACGAGCGCGCCCGGCAACGGCGCGAATACGCAACGCGCCCGGGCCGCCGCGCGGACCTCGTTATAGAGCCGGCGGGTCGATAAAGGCGCCGGCCCTGCGACGGCGCGCACGCCTGGACGCCACGCTTCGTCCGACGCCAGCGCCACGGCCGCCGCGGCGAGATCGCGATAAAAGACGGGCTGCTGCATCGCCTCGCCCGACCCGATCATCGGGACGACGGGAAAGCGGCGCATCGCCTGCATCAGGCCGCTCAGATTGCCGTCCTGCGCATGGCCGTAAATCATCGTTGGTCGCAAAATGATGGCGTTCGGCGCCGTATGAGCGACCGCCGTCTCCGCCGCAATCAGATCGCGATAGACCGGGGCATCAGGGTCAATAGCCACATTGTTGGATGAGAGGAAAATGGACCGCGCCGATGCTTTCAGATGCCGCGTGAGCTGTCGCGACACGGTCAGGATCGGCGTTGCAATGACCGTATCCACATTCGAAAAGACCGGGTGCGCCGCCTCGGCGTCGGAGATATCAAATTGAACGGCCTCGGCATTGATTTGCTCAAGGGCGTCCGCGAGACCCGCCTTTGGCGTCCGATAGGTTGCCCGCACGCGCGCGCCACGCTCGGCTAAAAGGCGCGCAATCTCGAAACCCAGCGGCCCGCCGGCGCCGACGACGACGCAATCGCGCGGCGCTGTCACGCCAACGCTCCAGAATGTCTAGAAGCTGGCGTCCACCGGTTCGGCGACGCCGCGCCAACCGCCATGAAAGGCAAGGTCATCGCGAAAGGCGTCGAGCGCCTGACTCGCCAGCGCGTGTTCGCGATTAAGCGCATCGAGAGAGGCTTCGATCGCCCCTTTGTCCTCGGCGAGCTGCTTGAGCTCCGCCAGCATGGTGATGCGCTCCTGCGCGGAAAAGCCGGGCGAAATGATCGAAACCTCGGTTTCGGCCATGCGGTGCTCGACGCTGCGCAGATCGTAATGGGCTTGCCGGATCTGGCCATTGATCGACGAAACTGCCGCCTGGAGATCGAAAAGACGCCGTCCGGTTTCATAGGCCGCCAGAAATCTGTCCTCGAGCGCGCCGGCGCAAACGCCATTATAGGCGCCGCCGCGGCTGCCGACGGCGTATCCATTTCCGGGTTCGCAGTAAACATCGAGGCCCCGGTCGCGGCCCGCCATATAGGCCGCCATATCGACCGTCACTTTGGCCTTTTTCGCGCAAATGGCGCGTCGCCCGGAAACCGCCGAGACAGGCAGGCCCGCCGCGCCGTCTTCATAGCCGATGGCGCGCCAGTCCGCCGTCACGCATTCCTCGCGCGACATCGATGCGCATCCCGACAGAATGCCGGCGACGAAAAGACCCACGAAAACTGTTCGCATCACAGCGCGCCCCTGATCATTTGATCGCAGTCTTCACCGCATGCGGTAAATGCGCCGTTAGGAGGATGCGAAAGTTTTACGAAAATTGGCGCACGCAGCGCTTCAAGCGCTAGCGCGGCGCTAGTCTCCCTGCGCCGACGCCTCGCCGGCGATTTTGCCGATTGTCTTTCCCGGCCACGCCCAGGTTTGATCATGTCGCGCGAACAGCAATCCGCTGACCGGCGCAACAACCGTCTCCGTCCCGCCGACGGCCGGAATGACCTCTGCGACGGCGTCCCCTGCCCGGACCGTGTCCCCAAGCTTAAGTTTATAGTCGATGACGCCTTCGATGGAGGCCTTCAAGCGGTGCATCTCGTCAAGCGGCATCGCCCGCCCCAACAGCCGCGGCAGTGATCCCGCCTCGCCCTTGAGACATCCGCGGCGCGTCAGGAACCGCAGGATGGCGCGCGCGTCGCGATCAGCGAAGGCGCTGGAAACGTCGTTATTCGAGCGTAGCTCCAGCGTCGCCGACAAACAGGCCTGCGGGATCGGATGCGAGGGAAAGGCGTCGGGCAAAGTCCACCACGGGCCCCCGCAAGCCTCATCGAAAGGCGCGTCGCCCGCATAGTCGCATAATATGACGGCGCGCGCGTCAATCTCCGCGGCGAGGTCGGCCGCCTCGGGCCAGAGCTTCTTCCCCGTGTACAGGTGAACAAGAGCCTCGTTGTCCGCATGCAGATCGAGGACAATATCCGCGTCGCATGCGTTTTTTATGAGCGTCAGTTGCAGCGTTTCAAACGCATCCGCCGGCTCGATCTTCGACAAGGCCTTGCGCATCGCTTTGCGGATGATCGCAACATTTTCGCTCGCATCGTCGCCCAGCTTGTCCTCAATTTTCTTTTTGACGAGCCCGGCGAGATCAGGAAAGCCGCGGTTGAAATTTCGGTCAGTGCCGCGCTCAACGCGCCCTTGCATGTAATCGCCTTCGCGCTGCGCGAGGCCTATCGGGTTTGCGACGGGAACGACGACGATCTCGCCGATGACGTCGCCGCGTTCTGCAAGCATTGTTAAATCAGCGAGCAGTCGGCGCATCACCAGCATGCCCGGCAGTTCATCAGCATGAAGCGCTGTCTGCAGATACGCTTTGGGCCGGGCGCCCGCGACGCCGAACGAATAGACTTCAATTTCGCGCGCCGCGCCTGTGCGGTCGCGCCCGATGTCGACGCGTTGCCGGCGGACGGAAACGGCGTCAGCGGGGTCGGCGTCGACAGCGTTGCTCATGTTCTGATCCGTGATTTTCTGCTTGCGGTCCGGCTCGCACCTAAAACCAAAACTTTCTGCACCGCAACAATTGACTGAGGAGCGGGGTTATTGAAACATTATCTCCAAAAATGAGGGCATTATGACCGGTAATCGCTTAACTGATGGAAGCTTGGCGCCGTCGCTGCGTCTGGATGGAGGTCGGCAATGAAGCTTGCATCGACGGCGGTTTATGTCGGCCCGAATATCTTCTCCAAGAAACCGCTGATCCGGTTCACCATTGACTTCGGCGCCTTCGCTGGAAAATGCGCAGCTGATTTTCGCGACGACCTTATCTCGCCGCTTGTCGAGGCCTTGCCCGGGCTCGCGAAGGAAACAACAGACGCCGGCGCGTCTTTCGTTGATCGGATGCGCAATGAAAACGATTGCGATCTCGGTGAAGTTATAGCGCGGGTCGCCCTCGTGCTTCAGAAACTCGCCGCCTCGCCGAGCGAAATTGCGCGGTCCGAACGAACCGACAAAGAGGGCGTGCGCGAGGTGCTCTTCGGCTATGCGTCCCGGCGGATCGGTATAGAAGCCGGAGATGTCGCACGCCTGATCGTTCTTGAACTGGTCGATCCGAGCTCTCGCAAACCGTTCAATCTGAGAGCGGAGATCGATGACTTTTTCGACTTTGCATCCCGGCGCAGTCTCGGACCGTCTGCAACGGCGCTCGTTAAGGCGGCGGAGGCCCGCGACATCCCATGGATCCGCCTTAATGAAGACAGTCTCATTCAGTTGGGTCAGGGCAAATATCAAAAACGGATAGAAGCCGCACTGACAAGCCAGACGCCGTCGATCGCCGTTGATATCGCAAAGAATAAAGAGTTCTGCACGGAGCTTTTGTTTGACCTCGGCCTGCCGGTGCCCGAGCAACGCTATGTTCGCGACAACAAGGCGGCCGTCGCAGCCGCGCAGCACATCGGATATCCAGTCGTCGTCAAGCCTGTCGACGGTAATCATGGACGCGGCGTTTCCATCAATCTGGAAACGGATGACGATGTCTGGGACGCTTTTGAAAAGGCGGCTGATCAGGGATCGGGCGTCATCGTCGAACAGATGATCCCCGGCGCGGACCATCGCCTCCTCGTGATCAATGGAGAACTTGTCGCCGCCGCGAAACGCGTGCCCGCACGCGTTGTCGGCGACGGGCGCTCGACCGTGAGCGAGCTCGTCGCGAAGGAAAATCAGGATCCGCGCCGCGGCGTCGGCCATGAAAACATGCTGACCCGGCTGGAGCTCGATAAAGAGGCGGTGCGCATGCTCGATGCGCAAAAGATCGCGCCGGACAGCGTGTTGGAAGAGGGCCAGGAAGCCTATTTGCGCAAAACAGCAAATCTATCGACCGGCGGCACGGCGATCGACGTGACCGACGTCATCCATCCAGACAACAAGCTCATGGCGGAACGCGCAATCAAGGCCGTAGGCCTTGATATCGGCGGCGTTGATTTTCTGACGACAGACATCACCAAGAGCTACCGCGAAACGGGCGGCGCCATTTGTGAAATCAACGCCGGCCCCGGCATTCGAATGCATATTTCGCCTTCGGAAGGCGCGTCGCGTGATGTCGGCGGCGCCGTCATGGACATGCTGTTCCCGCCAGGGGAGCCGAGCTGCATACCCGTCGCGGCGCTCACCGGCACCAACGGCAAAACGACGACAGCGCGCATGCTCGCGCACATCCTGAAAATGTCTGGCCATGTCGTCGGCCAGACCAGCACGGACGCGGTGGCGATCGACGGCAATGTCACGGTTAAAGGCGACATGACCGGACCAACCGCGGCGAGCATGGTGTTGCGCGATCCTGACGTTGACATCGCCGTCATGGAGACGGCCCGAGGCGGCATTGTTCGCGCCGGTCTCGGTTATCACTATTGCGATGTCGGCGCTGTTCTGAATGTGAGTTCTGACCATCTCGGCATGGGCGGCGTTGAGACGCTGGACGATCTGGCGCGCGTCAAACGCATTGTCGTTGAGGTCGCCCGCGATACGGCGGTCCTGAACGCCGACAATATCTACACGCTGAAAATGGCCGACTATACGTCGGCGAAACACATTCTCTATGTATCGCGCAATCCAAATAACGCGCTCGTCCGCGAGCATATCAAACTTGGACAGCGCGCTGTCGTTCTTGAGCGCGGCGCCAATGGTGAGCAGATTGTTCTCTATGACAATGAAAATCAGATCCCGCTGATCTGGACGCACCTCATTCCGGCGACAATCGAAGGCAAGGCGACGCATAACGTCGAGAACGCCATGTTCGCCGCGGCCATGTCATATTCGTTGGGTCTCACGCTCGATCAGATTCGCGCCGGTTTGCGCACCTTCAACAATTCCTTCTATCAGTCTCCGGGCCGGATGAATGTTTTCGACGAGCATGGATTCCGGGTGATCCTCGACTACGGCCACAACGAAGCCGCGATCGCGTCTATGGCCGATCTCGTTCAGCGCCTGGAGCCGCGCGGCAAAAAGGTCGTATGCGTGACCTGTCCGGGCGACCGGCGCGATGAAGATATTGTCGCCAATGCGCGGGCCGTCGCCGGCAAGTTCGATCTTTATATTTGTCATACGGATGACGACTTGCGCGGACGCCGGCCGGGTGAAATCCCGGGATTGATGCGTGACGCGTTGATCGACGCCGGGGTCGATCCTGAAGCGATCGAGATTGTCCCTGAGGAGCTCGCGGCCATTGACAGAGCGCTTGAAATTGCGCGGCGCAATGACCTCCTGTTGCTGTTCTGCGCCGGGATTTCACGGGCGTGGAAGCGCGTGATCTATTTTTCCCCGGCTGATAAACCCGACGAGCGAATCGAGCAAAATGAGGCCCCGGCGTCTGATATTGACGTGCCGGACGGCTATCGGCTTGTCAGGGATGAGCGAGGCGTTCGATTAACGCTTCTTGATTAGGGGAACCTATGTCCGCCAGTACGAGTGCGGCGCCTGTTTCGTCAGCGCCCGCGAGGCGCGCTCGGCGGATGGCGATTATTGGCGGGCGCCTGGAAGACAACAATCGCGCCGTATATCGGGAAATGCGCCGTCTCGCCGGCGGCAGAATTCTTATCCTGCCGACAGCCTCATCCGAACCCGTTGAAGTCGGCGAAGAGACCCGCGCGGTTTTTGCAGCGCATGGTTTTTCGGTCGAAGTCGCCCCGGTATACTCAGAAAACGCGGCGCAAACCGCCCATGATCCGGCAATCATTGAACGCGTAACATCGATCGGCAGCGTCTATTTCACCGGCGGCGATCAATCAAACATCTACAATGCGCTCCGCCAGAACGGAAAGGAAACGCCCTTGCTGCGGGCGATCCGGCGAAGCTTCAACGCCGGCGGGCTACTCGCGGGATCGAGCGCGGGCGCTGCGATCATGTCGCGGAACATGATTCTCGGCGGCACCTCCTTTGAGGCCGTTGTCCACGGCGTCAGCGACGATCCGGAAGAACCGGGGCTGCTTGTCGGCGATGGGCTTGGGTTTTTTCGCCATGGCCTCGTCGACCAGCATTTTATAAAGCGCGGCCGCCTTGCCCGTCTTGTCGTCGCGATGGCGCACGCGCAACAACGCCGCGGTTTCGGCGTTGACGAAAACACAGCGCTCTTTATCGACGGCGATGAAGCGCGGGTATGCGGAGAATATGGCGTCTTCTTCGTCGACATGCGGCGCGCCGATATTGACGCCGCCGCCAGCCGCTATGATCAGATCCGCATCAGCTATCTTGATGACGGGGACGCGATCGATTTGAAGTCTTACGCCATTACGGCGGCGGAGAGTAAACGCCGCGTCCGTCGAAGCGAGATCGCCTATCGCGCGCCGGTGAGGTCGCAACGCAACGCTTTCGGCGCATACGCCATTTATGATCTGATTGCGCGCCTCGTGCTTGGAGAACAGGCGAGCTACGCGAAGGACACCCTCCACGCGGTCGATCCAAAATCAGGCGTTGGCGCGCGAGTTGGATTTGAACGCGTCCGGCGCAGCACGCGATGTCTGATCGCCACCCCGGCTGACGGTCTGCGGATGACCGCGGTCAATTTTCGGATGTCCATTGCGAAACTTGCGCTTGATCCGGCGAACCTCGCCAAGTGGGAATTGCGCAGCGCGCGCAGCTTCGGCATGGACCTCAATGAGCGATCCAAACTCATATTGCTTGGGTCCTCGCCCATTTATTTTGAAACGGCGCAACAGGCCGAACTTATCGATCTCATTGGCGGAGAAACCGTCGGCGTATTTGCGGCGGCGTCCGCGGAAGCGCGCCGCACGGCCGAAGAGCATGTCGATTTCTTCAAACGCAACGGCGTCAACGCTGTCGATCTCGGCGTTACGATCGACAATGTCGAATATGCGGCCCACAATCCGCAAATCCTCGATAAAATCGCGTCGATGCGCTGCATCTTCATGTGCGGCGGCAATCAGATCCGGTTGGTTGAAACACTGCTGCACCGGGGTGAGGAAAGCGCGGTGCTGCGCGCGATCGCGAGCGCCTACGCAAACGGCGCAACGCTCATCGCCTCCAGCGGCGCCGTCTCTGCGCTGTCAGGCATCATGATCGCCGGCGGCACAACTTATGAAGCGCTTCGGTTCGGCGTCGCATCCGATTTGGGCCACCAGGGTCTCGTGATCCAGGAGGGCGTCGGCCTATTTGCGTCAGGCATCGCGGATCAGAACATCATGATGGCGCGGCGCCTCGGCAGGCTGGTCGTCGCGTGCGCGGAAGAAAACGAGCGTTTCGGCGTTGGCGTTTGCGAAGAAAGCGCCGTCGTTGCGGCGAAGTCTGGGCAGGAGCTGACGGCGATCGGCCGCTATGGCTTTGTGACGATCGAAACCGATCCAAATGACAAGGCGATTGCGAGCAGCCGGTTCATGGCGCGCAATGTCAAACTCACTATGTTCGGACCGGGCGACAGGGTGAACCTTCATTCCGGGCATATTGAACGAAATGCGGAAATCGCAAAGACAAAGGCAGTGTTCGACACGCTCATCGACGACCTGTTGCGCGAAGGCGTTGATATCGACGTCCTAGAAAAGACGGGCCGCGATCCCGCTGCGCGCCATGCCGTCAAGATTTGCCTGGCGCGCGACGGCGACCTCGCGGCGACCATCGATGTTGAATGCGCAAGAGAGGAAAAAGACTGACTGCGCCGGCGCCGGACTAAACGTCGATTGTCTCGAAATAGACGAAGCGCCCGCCGATTGGCGGCAGACGCGCCGATGAAACCGCCCGCGTCGATGGGATGGCGGCGCGGGAACCCCGCTCGCCGGCCTGATAGGCTTCCGCCTCCACGACCATGAGGCGCCGTCGCGCGCCCGCGGAGACAAGCGGGAGCCGCACTTCTTTCTGCCATAAGAGCGGTCGCTGCCACGCGATTGCGAAGTCCCGACGCGCGATCGCCTGTGCGATCTGGCCGCGTTCGATCAGGCTCTCGATTTCGCGCGTTGCGTCCGTTGTCGGCGCGACTTGGCTGCGGCGGGTCGCGAGCAATTGACTGCGCCGCGTCACCGCAGACCGTGACGTTTCTGCGACCGACGGCGCAGCAGCGCCAAGGGTGAGACTGTCGGGCGGATCGCCGGGTTCCTCGACCTTTCGCCAATCGAGTTCCGGATCGCCGCCATCATCAAGGACTTGGATTTCGACCCCGAAGATCCCGCAAATTGGCAAGCGCGACTGCCCCAGGCGTTGCGTCGTGATGACGTCGCCATAAACGGAAATTTCGACGAGGTTGGCGCTCTTGCGTGTCACGACAGCAAGCCGATCCGGGGTCAGTTGCTGCACATTCGTCATGACAATGGGCGAAAGATGCGCGCCGTCGACGGAAATTGGATTATACCGCGCCAGGGCGAGTCTGATGAATGGGAAATACGACCCGCGCGGCGGCGTGACGACGATGTCGCAATAATAAAGCCCCCGCTCTTCATCATAACCGACAGCGTGCGGCGCAACGCGCAACTGGCGCCCGCCGGCGTCCGGATGCGGCAAGTTCTGATTGCGGCCGCCCTTGAAATCACCTGATGGGAGCGATTGTCCCTCTTCGGGCGGGAAGTCCATGCCCTCAAAGCTGATAGGCGCTGCCCAGCGCGCTAAAGGAAAACTCGTCCGCGACGGGGCGACGCCTTTGACGTCCGCATTCGCCCAAATCGGGTCGGCGCCCCACATGGTGACGCTGTCTTTGTAAATGTCCTCATTGAACAAGGACAGCATTGACGCCGATTCCGGCGGCAGCATGACGCCCAGCATCTCCGTAAAACCGGTGTCGAACCAGGGCCGGTCGAGATAGACCCGAATGCCGCCGCCTGTTCGCATGGAGCGTTTCTGATCGCCGCTTTCGGTGCGGCTCCACCCGAAAGTCGGCACGGCGTAAACGATGTTCGGCTGCGGCGGCGGCGCTGAATTCGGTATCCAGGCGACGCGGCGCGGCGATGTCACCTTAAGGCGCGCCGGATCGGCCCGCACGGCGGGATCAAGAAATTCCTTATACCGCGTCGTTGCATCAAGGCGGTATTCGACGCGCCGATAACGCGTATCTGAAAACACATGCAGCTTCTCGTCCGTCGCCGTATTGAGATCAAACAGCTTGCTCGGCGTTTCGTCGCGCGCGAGTTTCTTATCGAAAGCAACGGCTGTGTGCGGGCGCACAATGGGACCCGCCTTCGCCGGATCACTTTCTGCGGCGGGATCGTCGAGCGGCTCGTTCCATTCCGCCAACATATCGACCCGTCCCGTGCTCTTCGCGTCAAGCGGCACTTGCCGGAAATATGGCGTTGCTTCGATCTTTCCAAACGCGCGGCGTATCCCGATCCCGTTCACGAATTCCGGCGTTATCAAAGGTTTCTGCACGGCGTGCGTGATGGTCATTTTGCGCCACGGCGTAATCATCCAATGCCGGCTGGCGTTGATTTCCTCGATTAACGCTTTCTGGTTGAGGCCGGGGTTCTCCTCGCGGATCATGTCGACGATTTCCATCATCCGCCATGCGTCGGTCGGCACGATGGACGCCAGTTTGATGCGCAGGCGTTCAGCCTTTTCGAGCGATATCTCGAATTGCCGGTCGCCGGCATTCCAGATGACGTTGTTGGGGCCTTCGCGCACGACAATTTTCAACGCCCTTGCCTTCGGCCAGTCTGTCGGCAAACCGCTAAACTGCGTTGCATGATCCCCGTAGAAAAACCCTTTGATGGTTTTCGTCGGATCAAAACCCGCGGCCCCGGAGATTCGAAGCGCTGCGCCGATCGCCAGCGGATCGGGGATATAGGGAATTTCTGCGTCCGCATCGGCGACCGCATAGGTCGTGTCGCCGGGTCCCGGGGTCTGTAATTGCGCCTCTTCAAGCGCCACGTCCTGGTCCGCCAATAATTGATAAAGCCCCGGATTTGGCGCGCCGCCCGGGCCGGTGTCGAGGACACCGTGATGCTCCGCAAACCGATGATTGGTGCGCGGGGCGAAGATGCTGCGACGCGAACTTTCTGATGTCGGCGTCGTATTGAGATCGGGCGTTTCATTATACGACCGGATGACAATATGGCCCATATCGCCGCCATAGCCGGGCTCTTCGATGGCGCCGTCGCGCACAAGGGCGAGCGCAGGCGACTCCACAGGCTCGTGACGTTTGAATGTGACAGGTTCGCTGATCGCCGTTCCTGGCGTCAGGCTGTCTTCCGCGAAAATTTCTGAAGCGCCTGCTATGTCGACGATGCGCACGCGCGCACGATAAGTCTTGCCGAAGCGCAACGCCGGCAGCGATTTCGGAACGACGCGATAAACCGGCTCGATCGGCAGGCCCGGCGGCGTCTCTTCGTTTTGAGGGTTCACAGCGTCGTCGTTGTCAATGATTTTGCCGGGTTCCGGCGCCGAAAGGCTCCAGCCTGTCCACGTGAAAAGAGATTCGCTGAGCTTGAGGATATCGGGGTTATTCTGGTCCGGCGATCCGGCGGCGGCCATGCGCGCCATGCCCTCTTCGTCCTCGGACATGAATGCGCCGCCTGTATTGACGAGCGTCATGTCGACCCGCCGGCGAAACAGCGACCGCCATTCCGGCCGGCTCTCTTCGCGAATATCGACCCGGTAGCCGCGGATGAGATCTTCCGCGAACAACTCATCAGGCCCGCCGCCGGACGAGACGCCATCCTGCAGCGCCCCGGCCCGATAGACCAAAGCCTGCAGCGCTAGGTCCATGCGCTGTTGGGCGAGCATCAACCCGCCGCCGCGCAGCGCCGGCAGCCCGGTTGCGTTTTCGTCCTCTACGTTCTTTGGATTGAAGCTATCGTCATTAGCATGACGCGGCGGGTCGCCGAGCGCGAGCGTTTCGGCGAAATTTTTCACCTTCATCGCGCCGCCGTCGACATCCATCTGGACAAAGTCGAACGGTCCGTCTTGCAGGCGCAAATATCTGCCTTCGATCGGGCTGGCGGCGAGCTCGGGCCGCGCATGAAAGGCGAATACCGCCCGCTGGACGTTAACCACCGGAATGATGTCGGGCTGCGTGACCGCAGACCCGCCTTGCGACGGCCAGCCGACTTTCAGCGCAAGCTTGTGCGCGCCGTTGGGCACGGCGTCAGCAGCAAGGCGCAAGTCGATAACGAGCCCGCACCGACGGCATAGCTCATAGTGCTGCATCAGAGACGACACGATGCGATGAAAATCAATTTCCTGCTGATAATCCTGCGCCAGCGGTCGCGGCGTACGCTCAAAGCTCTCCCATTGCGCGTCCGGGCGATCCGCATTCGGCGCAATCTGCGCGTAGGAATCCGTCTTCGATTGCTGCAACGGGCGATGATAGGTCGCGAGGAGGTCAAGCGCGACATCGGCGCTATAGAGATTTGAATTTCCGGCGCTCGAAAGCAAATCGGAATAGCGAGGGCGCTTGCCGTCGCGCAGCCGCTTGTCGAGCGACTTTGTCTCCCGGCGGAGGATCGTTAATATCTCTTCCGGCGGAATGCGTTCGCGCTGCGGCGCATCGCGCCCGCCAGTCGCCGGATCCACGCTCGCCGATGAGCCGAATATGATCTGCCGCAAGTTATTGCGGGAGGGCAGCTCGTCCGCCGGCGCGCCCCCGGCTTCGCCGTATATCTTCCGCAGGGACTTCGCGATCGTCGCCGCCGGATAGCTGAGAATCGATACGCCGCGCAGATCGTCGAACGCATATGACTGCACATAGGTTTCTTTCGGGAAGATCGCCTCCCAGAGATCAGAGCGCAGATCCACTTCCGGACCGAATTCCAATGGCTGGGCGCCGCCGCCATTGACCGAAACCGCAAAAGTCGCGTTCTGAACCCGCGCAGGCCAGTCGAGCCAGACGGGAAAATGCGAAAGGTCTTCCGGCGCGGTGTTCGTCAACGTCAAGCGCGGAGAGACGACCAGCGATAATTTGAGTTCATTCCTGTCGCGGTCGATGCCGTTTGGAAGCAACGTCCAAAGAACTTGTTGTTCAATATTCGCCATCTCTCACCCCTTACGCGAACGCTTCGCAATAGTCGGTCCACGCGCTTTCATCGATCAACGCGGCGAAAGGCGGATCTCCGTCTGAGCCTGCAAACTGGCGCTCGACCTTTACGGTCACACTTGTGCTGAAAAAGAGAATCTCGACTTCCACTTTCAGTGAAGCTTGCCCAAAGAGCTTGGTCTGGCCGGGCGTTTTCTCAAATGCGAGCGCGAGGTGGAATGTCAACGTCACCGAAATCAGGCCGATGACGGATAAATGTCCCTCGATGCGGACATAGCCTTCGAAGTAGACGCGCTTTTCGGGGTTTTGTTGCCACGAAAAATAGAAACCGGCGAAAATGGAAACGCCGCCCGACGCAACGCCGAGATTGATCGACACCGATGCGCCGACTTCGAGAGCCGCTTCAATTTCGCTGACGCCTTCGGCGGTGATCCCAAGCGCGAAAAAGCCGCCGCCGCCTAACATCGACACCGTGATGCAAAACGGGTTTTCCCGCGCCGAGAACCCGAACTTGACGCTCGGCGGCGCGCCGGTGAAGGGCAAGTTAAAGCCTGCGCTCAGCGTTATGTTTTGTACGGCTGCAACGCCGACCTCGATGCTCGGCAGGGCGAGCGAATAGCTCGCGGCGATGCCGGTCGGGCTGACGGCGATCGGTACCGGATCGGTGAAGCCGTCAAGCGGAATGTATTCTTTCAGCTTGTTGACGAATTCCAACGGGCCGCCGAACCGGATCCCGTCTTCCGTTTTTAAAAAGACGTCAACATCCGGCTTCTCGCCAGGCTTGGAATGGAAGCCGAGCAGGTCGAAATCGAGAATGATGAAACCGAACAGGTTGATCGCGAAATCATTGAGCTGGCCGTCGACGCTCGCTTCCGGCTCCCGGCCGTCGCGATAGGCCACCAGTTTCGACTTGATGTCGAGAACGGTCGCGCTCGTCGGCACGAAGATCAGCACTTCCTGCAGGTCGCGCGCGATAAACTGGTAATTCGCTTCAACGCGATCGGGCAGCTCGATATTCTTGAACTTCGGAATGTCGACTTCGTCAGCGACGAGATCGAGGACGCTCTTAAATAGATCTTTCAAAGAAACGACGCCAAACAGCTTTGCATTCGGCAGGAACTCCGCAGGATCGAACGTGCCCTGCAGGAATTGTTGAGGCACATCAGGGCCCGGCGGCCCGTTGACGATGCCAAATCGCCTCGACAACGCAGACGGCAAGAGATCAGGCGCAACCATGCCGCCGAATTTGTCCGAAGGATTGGCTTCGTTAATCGCCGGCACCGCGGCGTTCGCAAGCTTCAAGAAGAGTTGACCGGGATTTTGAGCCGGATCAAAGCCTTGCTGGAGATATTTGTCGGCAAACTCGACCTGCGGGGTCGTGCTCGCCGCGAGCATTTGTTTGACCGCCGGCAATTCCACGCCCGCTTTTTGAACGCCGGGATGGAAGTAAGGCGTTGAGTTCGACGCGATGCCGCCGGTCGCCGCCGCCCCGCGAAACCGTATGAAAGCTGTTGGAATATTAGTGTCCGCGTCCTCCGCCTCATCGCCGCCTGACGGTCCTTGCGGGGCGTACTGAATAACTGCGCCATTCATGTCGGATTGACAGAGCTGTTTGCCGCCGAAGGAAACGTTATTGTAGTGGGCCGCAACCTTGTTGGCGTCGGCCTTGTTGTTTGCGGGAAATGTCTTGTTGCGCCGTACAGAAACAAAGATCTGCGGCGCCGTGAAACCAATTCGACGACCCGCGCCGTCAACGCCGATGAATTCAAATCGGAACGGCGTTGTTGAGGTTAACATTGGGACGAAGACTTCCCGATAAAGGGTCGGATCATCGTAAAAGCCGCTATCGGGGATGCGCGAGTTCTGCGCTTCGCCCGGAACCTGCAAATTCGGCGTCACCTCCGTGACGGCCTCGATGCGTTTGAAGGGGAAATCACGGCCCTGGTGTTCCTGGAACGCGGCTGGATAGTCGCGCGCACGCTCGCGAACAACGATGAAATAGCGTTGGCGCAGCGGCGCGACGCGGTGGTCGCCGCGCCGTTCGAATTTGCGCTCTGATATCTTGATCAGCGAGGCCGCATGGCCGAAGGGATAGAGGTAACCGGCATAGACGACGCGGACATAATGATCGCGCGCCATCGTCGCATTATGATTCCAGCCTGTAAGATCGACAGCCTGAGGCAACGTTTCGAGCTTCCAGTTGCCGTCTGACTCAAGCCAGCCGCCAAGCGCCGACAGCATCGCGCGTTTCGATACGACGGGTCTTGGGGTATAGGCCCGCCGCGGGGCGTCAGCCTGCTTCTCATTATATCCGGTTGTCAGTTTGACTATCTGCAGGCGGTCATCGCCTGACAACGCCCAAAGCGGGCGCGTCGAGCCCTGGCCCAGAGCGACCGGATAGTCCGGCGACCAGATAGCGCGCAGCGGCATTTTTGATCGGTCATTGACGCCGCTCTGCGTGCGCCGGCCAAGCCGCGTATGCCATAGCTCCGTGCGCGCTCCGCGCGTGACCGCATCAACGGCATGGGCGAACCCCGCGCCCGGCAAGGGCGACATCATCAGCCGGTAGGGTATCTCCAGCGATGTCGCTGTCTCCAGCGGTTCGCGCGGCGTCAACGGCAACAGCGCGGCGAGATCTGAAACACCGGCGGCCTGTGCCTCGGCCCGCGTCGGGGCCGCTTCCAAGGACCGCGCAACAACCTGCGCCTCGACAACGCCGCGCGACGCCAGTCTTTGCGACGCCGTTTGCCGCTGCCCAGCGCGGCCAAGACGTTCGTTCAACTCTGCTTCGACAAGCTCGTCGATCTGACGCTCATTTAAGGGGCGGCCTTCTTTCGCCGCCAGCGCGACTTCCGCGGAAACGGCGGCGGCCGCTTGCGGCGCCGCTGCGATGACCGCGTCCTGCTGATCAGGCGGCAAAGTGCGCAACAACGCCTGCGCTTCAGCTTCGACCCGCGCCTGTATCCTGTCATATTCCGCCGCGCGCGCGCCGGCGAAGGATAACGCGCTGCTCTCAAACAACATGCTCCCCAGAAGCGCCGGGTTCAGCTCCGGCGGTGGGGACTTCGCGAGCGGGTCAAGCACCAGCGGCCATGTATGCATGGCCGTCAACAACTCATCGCGCGTATAGGAAATGGACTGGGTCCCGTCCGGCATCGCGTAAACAACTCGGCTGGCGCCGGCGATGCGCGCCTGGGCCGGCGTCGGCGGCGCCGGCGGATCGTCATTAAAGAACTCTGTCTGACCGCTGCCCGATTCGCCTTTTGCGTTGACGTTGTAAGCGGGCTTGTTCTGACCGGTCGTTTCAAGGAACGCCTCTTCGGCGATCGCCTGCGGCTGATGGCGCACGATCAACAGGCCCGGACGCGAAGCGTTGGTCCGCGCAAGGCTGCGCACGCCGCTTTGTGAAACGATCCGCAAATTTCTAAGCTCGACGTCGAGCAGCAACATGTCGTCGGGCCGGCGCAGAAGCAAAACTTGCGGTTCCACCTCGCGCAGGCGAAGCGTCGATTCCAGCGAGCGAAGAATTTCAGGAGAGATTTCGACCGGTTGATTGGAGCGTAGCGTGCGCTGCGCGTGCGCGATCCCGATCGATGCGGTGGAAAACGAAAGCGCTTGAAGAATGCGCCGCCGCGATAATCGAATGCGGTTCGACAACCGCCGAATAAAAGAATCGCTGGCTCGCTTGCCGTCTTCGTCCCGCATTCGACCCTCCCCTGGTCAGCGCGTAGACGTCGCGAAGGACAAGCAACGCGCACACATATGTTAGACGTCCGCCATCATTTCCAGCAAGCGAAATCGCGCTTCTCGCCTGGAGCGTCGAGGCAATACCGCGTCTACGCGGCGTGCGGAAAAAGAGGCAGCCGCAACAAGGCTTCAGTCGCC